>NZ_PDYS01000001.1:0-570547 GCF_002743155.1 Sporosarcina sp. P1 | reverse complement strand
ATCATAGCACTCGTGATAACTCCTACAACTAATGAAAATAGTAGTAAACCCAACATACCCAACACTCTTTTCCAGTTACTAGATTTTGTTACATACTATGTATACGGATAGGGTAGGAAATCGTTTCATATTTATTGAAATTGTAAAAAAAGTACCTTTGCACGAAACCTTCATGGATGTTTATACATTCACGTAAGTTTCTCACATAGGCACTCATTTTTAATATATATCTGAGAATTCATATTTTATTATCTCAACTCGATCAATATCAGTCGTATCTTCTTGGTTACTAGTTGTAGTATCTATTGTCTTAATAGGAAGTTCAATAGTAAATGTACTCCCTTTATCGAGAATGCTTTCTACGGTTAGACTCCCTCCATGAAGTTCAGCCATAGACTTAGCTAGAGGCAAACCAAGCCCAGTGCCTTCAGATATACGATTTAAATTTCTGTTTAATTGTATAAACTTTCCGAATATAGCACCCATACTCTCCTGAGCTATACCAATGCCTTCGTCTGTTACAGAAATTCTTACTGTTTGATAATCTGTTACCTCTAGCTTTATAAATATAACTTTACCCGTAATAGAGAATTTTATTGCATTTGAAATAAGATTGAGTAAAATTCTATCAAATTTATACACATCCAATGCGATGAAGAGTTCTTCCACATCTGGGTCAAATATAATTTGAATATCTTTAGACTTGGTGTACTCTGAAACTGATTGTACAATGCTATCTATGATCTCCACAATATTGTAATTGCATAAGTGTAATTCATTTAGTCCCGATTCTATTTTTGAAATATCTAATATATTATTTATGAGTTTGATTAGTCTAAAACAATTCCCTATTGTTGTCTTATTAATATTCAAAATATCGTCTCTACATTCTTCCAGGGAATCGTTTTCCAAATATAAATTCAGTAATTGGGCTCCACTAAATATTACACTTAATGGTGTCTTTAGTTCATGAGATGTGTTGATGAATAATTCTTCTTGGGCTGTAAGAAGTTTTTCCATTCTTTTGTTAGCTAATTCTTCATCGGAAATATCTAACCCCAAGGCAATAATCTTTTCTACTTCATTATTTTGATTGAACATAGGTTGAAAAATGGTTTTTGTATAGTGAGGAGTCCCATCTACACAAAAACTAAGTTTATGTGTATACGAGGATTTGTTTTCAATAGATTTATAGATTTCTTTTATCAATTCATCCACATCATCAGTTTTATAAAAATCAAAAAAACTTTTCCCGTATACATCTAATTCTGTATGGACTTCCGGTATTTCCCTTTTAAAGATTTCAAATGCATAATCATTAATATAAGTTATTTTGAAGTCTTTGTTAGAGAATGACGCATAGTAAAGTGAAATATCTTCTACATTTTCCTGCAAGGCTTTATATTCTTTCGTCTTATAAATATTTTCTATATTTTTATAGATGGGAATATCACTGTCTACATTTCCTTGCCCAGTATAGTTAGGCGTTCCATCACATCCAAAATAAGTAGTGAAAAATTCACTTTTCACATATGCCATTTCACTAGTTACTGAGTGTATATCCGGAACCTGCTCTGGGATAGGTTGGGATAGGTTTTGCCTGCCGACTTTATTTATATCGGTAGCTCGTCCGTCTCTATCTATGCCAGGTATAATAGTTGACATATTATCTACTCTATCTACAGTACGTGCAATATCTGGTGTATGGCTAACTAATAGTTCCATTTCGCCTCTTTGTTTAGTAGTAAGTTTTCTTTCACGGGTCCTGTCTGTCACATCGTAAATAGAGAATAGTACATACTTGTTGTGATCTCCACATATCATTTTTACATTTATATCCCAATACGTCGGTACTCCATTTGAACTTATTGATTCTACCCCAAATTCATGCAGAGAAATGCCTTGTTTTAATAAATCTATAATATTATTCGAAAACGAAGGATGTTTACCTAGTGGATTTTCCGAAATCATGTTCATTAAGGATAATGTATGAATATAGTTCTCATCATGTTGTAGAAGAATACCCTCCGGATAGCTAAATATTGCTACAGATCCATGTTTATAAGTATCAGTACAAATAAAGTTATCTAATGTGAATTTTAATGCTGAATCTTTTATCTCTTTAAAGGAATAGATTTTAACGTCTTCTTTATTGATGATTTCAATACTTATTTCAACTTCCATTGGCAAATTATTACTAGTGAAAATATATAAATAATCTGTCGCTTTAATCTCCTGAATAGATATTTGGTGTTCAGATCGTAATAATGCGTCTATATCAGTAAGGGATTTTCCTACTACATCACACTCTTCATATCCAGTTAACTCGAGGAATCCATTGCTCACGTAATGAATTATATGGTCTTTAGTATATAGATGTGGGTTTTTAACTACTCTCTCTACGTCATTTTTCATAACCTCTCACCTCCATGTTTTATATTTTACTGCTATTTGGTAATATTTTGAAGTATTCAAATTAAGTTTACTTATTATACCATTAAACGAGATGAAAAGGTACCAGATCCCTTCATTTGCGGGATGCTGATACCTTTTATTTTTACATATTTGCTGTTGCCAGGCTCACGTACTTTATTAAAAAATACACATTACTAAAGCCATGCTCTTTTATACTTCCTTAGTAGGAGTTTCTTTCTTGCAAAAAGTAGCCAACACAGGCTTCACTTCCAACTCCGTCTCATCATCCACTGCATGCGCGTTCATTCGAATTGTCAGCAAGAACGCCAAAGCGAGTAATACACTGCACATAATTAGCCCGAGAGGAATTTGCTCGAAGCGGTCGATGATCCAACCACCGATACCCGGTCCAAGCAACTGTCCTGCCGCGAAGAAGAACGTTACATAGCCGAGAGCAACGGGTGCATACGTCGGATGTACTTGTTCTGTAGATAACGCTTGGCAGAGCGACAGCATCCCGACAATTGTCGCACCCCAAAGGAATTGACTGACGATGAGCCCGCTATATACGGGGAAAATAACCGGAATGATAAGTGACACTGCACCAATTCCAAGTGTCGCGAGCAACGCAGATTTTCGCCCGATACGATCAGAAACTTCGCCCCATAACGGACCACTGAAAATCGCCATGATTCCGCTGATCGCCATGATCTGCCCTGCTTGGAATGTAGACAGCCCGACTTCGAGAATATAGCTAAACAAGAAACTTTGTGGTACCAAATACGCAAATCCAACCAATCCATAGATGATTGCGACTCGAAGTACACGTGTATTGAAGTAGACTTTCTTCCAAAATGAATGTTCCTGCGTTTCCTTAGCTAGTAACGGTATCGGTGGATCACGTAAAATAATCAGCGCGATTATGATAGATACGATCGACACAACACCATAGAAGAACCATAAATAGCGCCAGCCCATATCGCCAAACCATGTGGTGAAAAACGGAATTAACGCGCTGGAAATCAGCGTTCCTAGCCCCATGCCGCTAACGAGAAAGCCGATCAGCATGCCGCGCTTCCTCGGAAACCAGCCGACGAGTATCGTAATGAGCGGCGTATAGGTGAATGCAGTTCCTATTCCGAGCAGAAGCATGGCGAAAAGTGTCCAGTTATAGCCTGCGACGAACGATAACATAAACAGTCCAAATGAAACGAGTCCCGTTCCAAAAATCACAAGCTTTTTCGCCCCGTATTTGGTCACGAGCAATCCTACAAAAATCACCATCAGCAAATAGCCAATTGACACCGTTGTGGCGAGCAGTCCTGCTTGTTTATAAGACATCGCGAGGTTCTCTTTCATGAAAGGCATAATGATTCCATATGACATCCGTCCAAAGCCGAGAGAACTGACCGTGACGGCGACGCTTGCAAATGCGTATTTCCAAATGTTTTGATCATGTTCTTTAGCTAGCATACAAATCCCACCCTTTTTAGCGTTCATTATAAATTTTCTAGTAATGGTATTTGCTCAGAGTGATGTCAGGGTGTTAAATCGTAGTAGGTTTGGTAACATTTCTGAGGCCTTTCATTTATGTCTAATGTGTGAACTCTATCATTCACACTATAGCATTTCTGATAGAATATTCCAACTTCTTTATAAAGTAGTTTATTCTATTTTACATAATATTATTATTTGTGGATCTAGGTGAAAAGTAAGTGGGTTGGCACCGTTGATCGACGTTCCAGGCGGACGCTTTCCCGAGGGCGTGGCTTGAGCCGCTTCCTTCGCTTCGCTACGTCCAGGGTCTCAAGGCGCACGCTGATCCTCTGGGAGTCGCCTTCCACTTACGATCAACTACTTTATTATTCTATCGATAAATACATGTAAAGAATGTTGCCAGAATCAAACGTCGGCCATTTTCCAGCATCATAGTGAGTCCTATTACGTAACGTATTTTTATTTCCCATTTCAAAAAACACTGCCGCCACAAGTCGTATCATAACGACTTGTAGCAACAGCGCTCTCCATACAATCTTACTTTTTATAGAAAAACGGTTTCCCGATGGTTTCGACTACGCTAGGTGCCAATGCGTAGAGTCTACTTGTCAGACCGGTGATTTTTGGCAAGTTCACTTCACGTCTAGGTCGCTCGATTGTTTCCATAACGGCACGCACAACTGTATCAACCGACAGCAACTGGCTGCCCATCGCTTGCTTGTAGCCGCCCGTGACGTCTGCTAGCTCGATGAACGGTGTATCGATCGGTCCTGGATGGATGACGGATACATTGACGTCATAAGGCGCCACTTCCATACGCACAGCATTCGTATAGCCAATTAGCGCGTGTTTTGTTGCGGCATAGACCGATGTTTTGGGTGTCGCAACCTTCCCTGCTTGTGAACCGATATAGACGAGATGACCGTGCTTGCGCTCGATCATAGAAGGTACCACACGAGCGGTCAGTTGCATGGGTACGAGTACATTCGTTTCAAGCATCGCATACGTGTCTTCATCGGTCGTTTCATGCGCCAAGTGAAACTTCCCGACCCCAGCTGAAAATACGATGAGGTCAGGTGTTCCTACGCAAGATACAAGCCAATCGAGTTGCTTCGTATCTCGTAGATCGGCACAATATCCTTCTGCACCGAGTACGCGTAACTCTTCTAACGCCTTCGCATTGCGACCTGTCGCGATGACGCGGTAATTGTTCAACACTGTCATGCGCTTCGCCAGTTCAAACCCAATTCCGCTCGTCGCTCCCGTGATCAGCACGGTTTTAGATGCGGACATAGTGATGAACTCCCGCTGAATCGGCCGTTTCTGAGATTAATTCTGCTGCCACTAGGTAATCCAGCTGCCCGATGGTTTCAGACAGCGTCAGCCCCAACTCTTTCTCATATACTGCTGGGAATAGGAGCTTCGTCACGTCAAAGACTGTTTTAGATTCGTCTAACATAGCGAGAACTTTCATGGCGCGGTCGTGCTGCTTCCCCAAGCGTTCGGTTATCAGCTCATGGGCTTGGGTAATCTCACTGCCATGACCTCCGTAAACGAGTGACACCGGTAAATCCAACAAACGTTTTAGTGACGCATTGTATTGAAGCAACGACTTCGGACGTCCTTGTTCTTTCTTAAAGGGTGGCTCAATTAATGGATTGGATGACACTTTCTCTAACAATAAATCGCCACCGATCAGAATACCTTCTTTTTCATTGAATAATGATAAATGACTTTGTGCGTGACCTAAAGACTCTTGGACTTTCCACCCTGGATGTCCTGGCAGCTCGTCACCTTCATTCATCATGCGATCGACGGGACGCCCTCCCATCAAGTCGACGGATCGACGGAATCGTTTCACCCATTTCAAATATTGTTCCGGCACACCTTCTTCTACTAATGATTGTTCATAGAAACGGTCATGACGATCCAAAAACTCTTTATCGCGTGTTAGCCAATAGTTTAAATACGGATGACCGAGAATTTCTGCACGATCAAACATCTCGACCAATCCACAGTGATCGGGATGGTGATGCGTGACAAATACTTGCTCTATATCTTGGAATGTATAGCCCATTTCTTTTAATTTCATCTGCAACACTTCACGTGCTTCCGGCGTTTTCGTCGCCGCATCTACTAACGTCAGTGTGTCGCCTTTTAGTAAAAAGCAGTTCACGTCACCTACCGCAAATGGTGTAGGTGTACTAATTTTTGTGATCATATACTGTTCCCCCTATTAAATGAATGACTGTTCAGTCTATTGTACTCTTTCTTTCGATGTACGTCACGTTTTGATTGTTCATTTACCGAAAGATATTTCGCGCAAAATGAAACCATTTTGCCTATTCTTCGTATGGTATACTACATGAAATCGCATGATTTACATAATGACGTCGAGTTGGAGGGATTACAGTGGGATTTTTTAATATGTTCAAAAACCAATTTATCGAAGTAATCGAGTGGCAAGCACAGGATGCCAATACGTTAGTTTATCAGTTCCCCGTGCATAATAATGAAATTAAAATGGGGGCAGAGCTGACGGTCAGGGAATCACAAGTCGCGGTCTTCGTCAATGAAGGGGAAATTGCGGACGTATTTGGACCAGGACGTCATATTTTGTATACACAAAACATGCCCATCCTGACGAAGTTGAAATCTTGGAAATACGGCTTTGATTCGCCGTTTAAAGCGGAAGTATATTTCATTAATACGAAACAATTCGTCAATCAAAAATGGGGCACATCGAATCCCATTATGATGCGTGATCCGGATTTCGGCATGATACGGCTTCGGGGTTATGGGATTTATTCATATCGGGTATCTGAGCCGACCATTTTCTTGCGCGAGTTGTTTGGAACGAACAGTTCGTATGATACGAATTCTATTGAAGGTCATCTAAAGAAAATGATTATTTCTGGATTATCCGATTTATTCGCAGAATCTCAACTACCTGCGCTCGATCTATCTATGCATTACGACGAATTAAGTGAAAAAGGCAAAGAGAAGATGATGTCTCGTTTCGCTGCATTCGGTTTCGAGATCACATCACTCTATATCGAAAACCTATCGTTACCAAAAGAAGTAGAACAAGCGATGGACAAGCGGACCTCTATGGGTGTACTCGGCAATATGCAGCAATACCAGCAATATCAGGCGGCTGAAGCGATGCGGGATGCCGCTCAGAATGAAGGTGGCATGGCAGGCGCAGGTGTCGGGATGGGGGCTGGTATGGGCATGGGTCAAGTCATGGCAAATGCGATGAATCAAAACCAACAGCAACCTCAAGCACAAGCCGCGACAAAATCCTGTCCGCATTGTCAGGCTACGATCAACGCCGATGCCAAGTTCTGTGGTCAGTGCGGAAAATCTGTTGAAACCGATAAAGTACCTTGCGTGAAGTGTGAGACCATGATTCCAAAAGACGCGAAGTTCTGTAGCGTTTGCGGTACATCTCAAGCCACAGAGAAAATTTGTCCTGCATGCTCACATGCCAATCTGCCGGGTGCGAAATTCTGCGCAGAATGTGGTGAGACGTTAGACGAAAAGTGAGGGATGGACGTTGACTTCATTTGATGAACAACACACAGTAGTAGAAGATACTGAAAATATCAAATGCCCTTCTTGTGGCGGCAACACAGAATATAATCCGGAAACACGGGGCTTGAAATGTCCTTTCTGTAGTCATGAAATGCCGATTGAAGCAACGTTCGACCATCATGTGGAACTGGATTTCAAGGAAGCGGGAAATAATCTTCAACATCTATGGAATGAAGAGAAACGTGTTTTTTCCTGTGATAACTGCGGAGCGGAATCCGTACTGGACGCACATATCGTTGCGGATTTCTGCTCATTTTGCGGATCTTCTCACATATCCGTCACGAATCACGACGCCGGCATACAACCGGGGTTATTGATTCCGTTTCAAGTTTCCGAGGAACAAGCACAGGCGAAGTTCAAGGACTGGATCAAAGGGCACTTCTTCGCACCGAACGCATTAAAAAAAACGTATCGAATGAATAAAATATCTGGTGCCTATTTGCCTTACTGGACGTATGATAGTCAAACACAGTCACACTATGTCGTACGTGTCGGAAATTACTATTATGTCACCGAAACACGGACCGTCTATGAGGATGGTAAGGCGAGACAAGTAACCGAGCAAGTACAAAAAATTCGTTGGCATCAGGAAAGCGGCAATTACCGTGAATTCTTTGATGATATTCTAATCAAAGCGTCTAACACTGTCGACCCGAAATTATTGCAGAAAGTACAGCCTTTCCAATTAACGAGTCTGACCGATTATAAAGTGGAATATATGTCTGGTTTCCTTGCTGAGCGCTATTCCGTTTCATTACAACAAGGATTTTCGCAAGCAAAGGACGTGATGACTAAAGGAATCGTCAACGGGATCGAACACAGCGTTGCCGGAGATATCGTACAAGTGGTCAATGTCTCGACAGATTATACCGCTATTACATATAAACATATTTTATTGCCGATTTGGATTTCCTCTTTTCATTTCAAAGAAAAAGTCTATCAATTTATCGTCAATGGACAAACGGGGAAAGTGTCCGGAAATTATCCGCTAAGCACGATGAAGATCGTTTCGTTGGTCATCTCGATTCTGATCGTTTTATTCATCATCTACTTGTTCGCCAGTAGCTAATGGCAGTTTGACATTTCAATTAGTACATGACATAATCATGGAAATAGTATGAAACGGGCATTGAGGAAGATCAGTAGACGGGTGATGGATAGAAGAGAGCATGGCCGAGGCTGCAAGTCATGTATCCCACTCCCCTTTGAACCTCCTTCCGAGCTGTCGTGGAAACACGACCGTACCTTCTGCGATAAAGAAGACTTGAAGTTGTGCTGTCGTAAACAGCAAATTTAGGTGGCACCGCGGAAACCGAGCGTTTTCGTCCTGAAACACAGGACGGGAGCGTTTTTTTATTTTGGGAGGATGTTAGACATGGAAAAGATTTTATTTGTAGGCGCCGGTCAAATGGCAGAAGCAATTATTGCGGGGATTATTAAGAAACGTGTCATATATGAAGATAATGTCTATGTCATGAATCGTTCAGATGCAGAACGTTTAGATGAACTGGAGTCGCGTTATGGTATTACGAAAGTGTGCGAAGACCGAGATTTCATTAAAAAAGTCGACTTAGTCGTGCTCGCAACGAAGCCGAAAGATGTAGCGAAAGTGATGGAGGATATTGCACCCTACCTTGGAGAAGATACGACAGTCCTCTCTGTCATCGCAGGTATTTCCATCGATACATTTGAAAAAGGCCTCGGCAAACGTCCGATTGCACGCTCGATGCCGAATACGTCCGCAACAATTGGAAAATCAGCAAGCGGAATTGCGTTTAATGACGCAGTTTCAGAAAGAATGCAACAATCTATTTTGAGCTTGTTGAGTGCAATCGGTGTCGTCAAAGTCGTCGAAGAAGATCATCTGCACGCAGTCACAGCCCTTTCAGGTAGCGGGCCAGCGTATATCTACTATTTAGTAGAAGCAATGGAAGAAGCAGCGGTAGCGCAAGGCTTAAAGGCGGAGGATGCACGCGAATTAATCGTTCAAACGATCTACGGTGCTGCCTCCATGTTGAAGAAAACTGGCGAAGAGCCTAGTATACTGCGGGAAAATGTAACGAGCCCTGGCGGTACAACAGCGGCAGGTTTACGATCGCTAGAAGATCACAACTTCAAGACCATTATTTCGGACTGCTTGATCAGTGCAGAAAACCGTTCACGTCAATTGGGCGCTGTGAAATAATATAGGAATACGACACTCGAGGAAAATGATTTCTTTGAGTGTCTTTTTTAATGAGCGGGACACGGGCCGTTATGAGCGGTTGCGGGGCTGTATAGAGCGTATAGGTTGCCCGATAGAGCACTCAAGCTGCTTGATAGAGCGCATAGGCTGCCCGATAGAGCGCTCAAGCTGCTTGATAGAGCGCATAGGCTGCCTGATAGAGCGCCAAGGCTTTCTGATAGAGCACTTAGACTTCCGGATAGAGCGCATACGCATCCCCATAGAGCGCTCACACTGCACGATAGAGCGCATACGCATCCCGATAGAGCACTCACCCTGCCCAATAGAGCGCTCCACCGGCTTTATAGAGCGAATACGCGGCAACATAGAGCACTTCATCCCCTTTAACACAATCACAACAATCAAAAAAAGCTGATCACAAAAAGTCACTGGCATTACGACTTCTTGGATAGCTCTTTAATTTTTTGCAAGCTTTATTAATTCTCCGTGTTTCCACTGATAACGCGTAAAATCATCTGCAATCGAAATAGCCTCGAATACAGCGGTTCCTTCTGCTATGAAAGCTGGCATTTCACTTGGCATGAACCGTGCGCTAATATGGTTGGCAATAAGGTTTTTCGCATTCGCTTCCTTCGCGATGGTTGCTGCTTCGACAATCGTTGAATGACCGAATTCCTTGGCACCTGCTGCATACTCATCGGTGAACGTCGCTTCATGGATCAAAATATCGGCGTCTCGTGCCAGTTCAACTGACGCTTGGCAGTACGACGTATCCCCAATAACGGTAATGACGAAGCCTTTTTTCTTATCTGTCGTAACGTCTTGACTGTATACGGTCTGTCCATTCTCAAGTGCCACATCAAAACCATCTTTCAATCGCTGCAACAAAGGTCCTTTCGGAACGCCTTGCTCGATCGCTTTGTCGATCAATAATGTACCGGGTAACTCTTTTTGTTCAATACGGAAGCCAAAACTCTGAATGACATGTTGAACTTCTTTGGCATAGACTTTGAATTCATCCGTTTCGAGAATCATGCCGTCATGAATTTCATGCACATTCAACTTGTAAGGCAAGTACGTTCCCGTTAATTGATACGTATGTTGTAGCCACTCTTTCAAGCCCGCAGGACCGTAAATATCAACCGGATCATCTCCACCTAAAAATGCGCGTGAGCTAAGAAATCCTGGTAATCCAAAAATATGGTCGCCGTGCAAATGCGTGATGAAGATTTTCGTAATCTTCTTCGGCTTGATCGCGCTATGTAGCAATTGATGCTGCGTCGCTTCGCCACAATCGAATAACCAGTTTTCCTTATTCTCATCTGTCAAATCTAGAACGAGTGCTGACGTATTGCGCTGTTTTGATGGCATCCCTGCACCTGTCCCTAGAAATTCTATATCCACATACATGGCCTCCTTGCTATTTCTTCGTATATCCTTTTTTAATAATACCATTTCCGAAACGCTGCGTCAGACTTGACATCAACTGATCCACTTCGTATTCCTTTTGTTGTTGCTCAAAGTTTTCGAATGTCAGTTGCTTGACCATTTCAGATCGTTCGATGACATTCGCCACCGTAATACCTAGCAAGCGGATGGGCTCATAGTTCCAATGTTGCCGAAATAATTGAATGGCTACTTCTGTAATGTCTTCCTCCAGATAGATAGCTTGTTGGAGCGTTCTACTTCTTGTGGTATTTTGCCAGTCGGCATAGCGCATTTGAATGCTGATTGTTATTCCGGCTAGCCGTTTGGTTTCCAGTCGTGCCGCCACTTTTTTCGCAAGCCGTTCAAAAATCGGAATACAATCTTCTAGTTCCGTTAGATCAACAGGCAATGTAGTGGAACTGCCAATACTTTTACGTTCTTCTGCACTTTCGGGGTCGATAGGTCGTGTGTCAATTCCGTTTGCCCGTTGTTTAAGGCGCAAACCATTTTTACCAAGCAACGCTTCCAACGTAATTTTTTCAGCAGTGGCCAAGTCGCCTATCGTTTTAATAGCTGCACTATGCAATTTTTCTTCCGTCCGTTTACCGATTCCGTGCATTTCAATGACTGGTAGCGGCCACAGCATTTTCGACACTTCTCGTTTACGTAAAATGGTAATACCCATCGGTTTTTTAAAATCAGATGCTGTTTTCGCAAGGAATTTATTCGGCGCAATTCCAATCGAACAAGGTAGATCCAGTTCTGCTAAAATACGCATTTGGATTTCCCGCGCCAAGTCGTATGCACGCGTCAATCCGCCAATATCGGTCGTATCGATATAAGCTTCATCAATGGAAACAGGTTCAACCCATTCGGTATAGCTTCGCAAAATATCAAAAACCGACTCGGACATTTGTCGATACAGATCATGCCGTGGCGGAACGATCGTTAAATTCGGACAGAGTCGTTTAGCTTCTCCTACCGTCATCGTCGTGTGCACACCAAATGCCCTTGCCTCATATGAACAGGTGACGAGAATCCCTCTGCGTTCTTTCGGGTTGCCCGCGACTGCTAGAGGAATACCTTTTAATTTAGGATTCGCAGCTTGTTCAACTGAGGCAAAGAAGCTGTTCATGTCAAGGTGCATAATGACTCGTGGATTAGAGATGATCGGACCCGCCATGTCAACACCTATCTTTCCTCGGAATTAATTATGTAATAGGAAAAAGCGGCAAACTGACTTCAGTCTGCCACTCTTTCCATTTTATCAAATGTATGTTCTTTTTGCCTACTAATTTGATTGCTGCTGTTCTTTCATGTAACTGGATATTTCATCCATACCATGGAGTGAATCTGCCATACTATTTGGATCGATAACCGTCACTACACGGTCTTCTAGATTTGCTACTGTTACGAAGTAAGGTGTCTTGGAATACGCTTTTAGTGCAGTAGATGTTAACCGATCTTCTGGCAAGTCAAGGATTTCTTTTGCATCTAGCACTAATAAACCAACTTCCAACTGATCCGTTTTCACGACGACTACGTGAGATTCAATATCCCGCGGTGTTGCCTGATGATAGAGAATCTCACTTAAATCAAGAATTGGCACCAGTTCGCCACGCGATTTCATCAATCCGAGTAAATACGATGGAAGATGAGGGATCGGCGTGACGTACTCCAATTTCTCGATAGATATCACCGATTCTACTGGAAGTGCGTATTCTTCATTGCCTGTCCGCACAATCACAGTTTGCATAATTATACCTTCTTTCAAGGCTCTTTGTTGAGACTGTTACACTGTGTGGATTGCTTGACCGACAATCTCAAGTACTAATTCCGTCAGCTTTTCCAACTCTTTCACCGGCATGCGTTCGTTTTTCGTATGAATCTCTTCATACCCAACAGATAATGTCACAGTAGGAACACCCATCCCGTTGAAGACATTACCGTCACTTCCGCCGCCACTCGTCATAATCTTCGGTTCACGTCCTACGTTGCGGATGGACTTCATCGCGACTTGCACGACTTCTTCGTCATCTCCGATTGAGAAACCAGGATACATGAGTTCTGTTGTCGTTTCAGCTTTGCCGCCGAGCGTTTCAGAAGTCGTGGCAAATTTCTCGACCATTAAGTCGATTTGTTTCTTCATTTTATCGGGATTGATTGACCGAACTTCCGATAAAATGAAAGCCTCTTCACAAACGATATTCGTTGCTTTTCCACCTTCAAAACGACCTATATTGGCAGTCGTCTCTTCATCTATCCGGCCAAGTTTCATGCCCGCAATCGATTTAGCAGCGAGTGAAATCGCAGAAATTCCTTTTTCAGGGGCTACACCAGCGTGAGCTGTTTTCCCATAGATGGTCGTCCATAATTTTGACTGGTAAGGGGCCGCTGTAACAATACCGCCTACTTCTCCGTCACTATCGATCGCGAAGCCATATTTCGCTTGTAAGTAGTCCGGATTCATCGCTTTTGCGCCTACTAATCCGCTTTCTTCACCCGCTGTAATAATGAACTGGATCGGACCATGCGGCTTGTTTGACTCTTGGATTACTTTCGCCATCTCGAGTAAAGCGGCAATTCCAGCTTTGTCGTCGGCACCTAAAATCGTCGTTCCGTCACTGTAAATATAGCCATCTTCTTTGACGATTGGCTGAATGGATTGTCCTGGAACTACCGTATCCATATGGCATGTGAAGAAAATCGGATCCGCATCAGCAACTGTACTTGGCAAGTTGGCAATTAAATTACCCGCACCATGACCTGTCTTTTCCGCTGTATCATCTTCCGTTACGTCAAAGCCCAGTTCTTGCAATTTTTTTGTAAGAATATCTGCAATATTTCGTTCGTTTTTAGTTTCAGAATCAATTTTTACTAACTCCAAAAATTCTTGAAGTAATCGTTGTTTATTCAAGATGAAAGACTCCTTTGATTATAGAGGTATGTTGCCGTGCTTTTTCTTCGGACGGTCTTCGTGCTTATTGCGCATCATTTCAAGTCCTTGAAGCAATTTAATTCGTGTTTCGCGTGGATCGATTACATCGTCGATCATGCCATGTGAAGCTGCAACATATGGATTCGCAAACTTTTCACGGTATTCTTCGATTTTCGCAGCACGAGTTGCTTCCGGATCGTCACTGCTTGCGATATCGCGTGCGAAGATAATGTTCGCTGCCCCTTCAGCACCCATTACGGCTACTTCTGCATTTGGCCAAGCGAAGACTAAGTCTGCACCGATTGATTTAGAGTTCAAGGCGACATATGCGCCACCGAAAGCTTTACGCAAGATCAAAGTAATTTTTGGCACAGTTGCTTCCGAGTATGCATACAGAATCTTCGCTCCGTGACGAATGATTCCGCCGTGCTCTTGCTTAATACCTGGGAAGAAGCCTGTCACATCTTCAAATGTGATCAATGGAATATTGAATGAGTCACATGTACGAATGAAACGTGCAATTTTATCAGATGAGTCAATATCAAGTCCGCCCGCCATCACTTTCGGCTGGTTACAGACAAATCCAACTGTCTCACCTTTCATGCGTGCATAGCCTACTACTGCGTTCTTTGCAAACTCAGGCTGAATTTCGAAGAATGATCCTTCATCCACTACTTGTTCCAACACTTTTCGTACGTCATATGGACGAATCGTTTCGTAAGGTACCGTATCCGCCAAATCTTCACGATAATCATCTTGTTCTTCAACTGGCTGAATGGGTGTCTTTTCCGTGTTGTTCTGTGGCAAATAGGTCAATAATTCGCGTGTTTTTTCCAATACTTCCTCTTCACTTGCCCCACGAAGATGCGCGTTACCGCTGATCGTGTTGTGAACTTTCGCTCCACCCAGATCTTCAGAAGTAATTTTCTCGCCTGTCACCGTTTCAATAACTTTTGGTCCTGTGATGAACATCTGGCTTGTTTTATCCGTCATAATAACGAAATCTGTAATCGCAGGTGAATACACCGCGCCACCCGCACAAGGCCCGAGGATAACAGAAATCTGTGGAATCACTCCGGAATAGATCGCGTTACGGTAGAAAATTTCACCGTATCCATCAAGAGACAATACGCCTTCCTGAATACGTGCGCCACCAGAATCGTTAAGACCGATGAATGGTGCACCATTTTTTGCAGCCAAATCCATAACATTGGCAATTTTCATTGCGTGCATTTCACCGAGCGCTCCACCAAATACTGTGAAGTCTTGGGAGAATAAATAGACAGGACGTCCGTGGATTTTACCGTAACCTGTTACGACACCGTCGCCAGGTCCTTCCAGCTTGTCCATGCCAAAATCACGTGTACGATGAACAACAAATGGATTCAACTCTACGAAAGTACCTTCATCAAGTAGTATTTCGATACGTTCACGCGCAGTAAGTTTACCTTTTTCGTGCTGCTTCATAATTCGCTCATCGCCGCCACCCAACTCGATTTCGCGTTTTTTGTCGTAAAGTTCATTAATTTTGTCGTAAATGTTCATCTATTATTCCCCCTTAGTCTTTTCACATAATTCATAGAGCACGCCATACGATGATTTAGGATGCAAAAATGCTACTTCTGCTCCGCCAGCACCTGGTTTGGGTTCATCTGAAAGTAGTTGAACGCCCTTTTCTTCCAATTCCCTCATTCTTGAACGAATATCCGTTACACCAAATGCGATATGGTGAACCCCTTCACCGCGTTTTTCAATAAACTTCGCAATGGGACTAGTCTCCGTCATCGGTTCAAGTAACTCAATCTTGACGTTATGTGCATCAATGAACGCTACTTTAACCCCTTGGCTAGCAACTTCTTCAATAGCAATGACTGTCAATCCGAGTGTATCTATGTAATAGTTAACTGATTCATCTATACTTTTTACAGCAATCCCTATATGATCTACTTTGTTCATAGCACATTCCCCTTTTACTACGATTCTACTACCTGAACATATAACAGCCATTCTAGTTGTGAAAATCCTTATTTCTGTTAAAATAGAAAGAAACCAATTCCAACGCGTAAGGAGTTTGACTGCATGAGTAATAAAAAAATCCAAAAAACAGTTGTCTACTTGATGATTATCGCCATGATTGCATCTACCATGGTCATGGGTCTCAGCATGTTCTTATAATCTTAATGACAGTTCGCATATTTGCATATGCGAACTGTTTTTTATTACCTTTCAGCGTCTGTCGAGACTAAACGGCGCATTCCGCTTTCGTTTATTACAGTTCCTCGCAGTGTTCTTCAAATTGTTCTTGAAGATTGACAACGACTGACATCGGATCATGTCCTTCGATTTCAAAACGTCCTACTTCACCGATCAATTTGCCGTCTTTTAGCAAAGCGAATGAAGGAGAAGATGGAATGTGATCTACACCGAAGTGCATACGTGCCTGTGCAGTTGCTTCTTTGTCTTGTCCAGCAAATACTGTTACCAAGTGATCAGGGCGCTTGTCGTAATGCACTGCGTGTGCAGCTGCTGGACGAGCGATTCCGCCGGCGCATCCACAAACGGAGTTCACCATGACTAATGTCGTACCAGGTTGCTTGAATGCTTCCTCTACGTCCTCAGGTGTTTTCAATTGCTTGTAGCCGCTCGCTTCCATTTCGGATCTCGCTTGGTTTGTCATATCGTTCATGTAAAAATCAAAGTTCATAGTCATTTTACAGTATCTCCTCTCTTGTACTCTATAATTGTGACAGCCTCTTCAGTTTCGCTTTAACACATCGCTGATAATAAATAGACTATCCTCTTCAATCATAGCATATCCTTGCAGAAATTAAGAAGAAAACAATCGGTCAATTGCTCCAGTTACCGTTAAATGACCGTCGAGCAATTCTTCCTCAAGTGCCTTCACCTGCGTTTTTCGTCCTTGCTCTGAGAAAAATGAATCAATCAAGTGATCTCGGATCATCGCATGGAACCAATCGCGTGTTTGATGCTGACGTCTTGTGTCCCAATGATTCTTTTCTTTCATTTCCTTTTCAAATTCCAAAACCGTTTCCCATACCGCTTCCAAGCCGGTCTTTTCTATAGACGAAACCGGTTGTACTTTCGACGTCCATTCAGGAGAAGCAGGTTGCAGCATATGCATGATTCGTGTATATTCACGCACCGTTTTTTTGACTAACGGCTTATTGGCACCATCATTCTTATGCACGACAATACCATCCGTCAGCTCCATGATCCCCTTTTTCATTCCTTGGAGTTCGTCACCAGCACCAGTCAGCACAAGCAATAAGAAATAATCGACCATTCCGCGGACAATCGTTTCACCTTGACCAACCCCTACAGTTTCAATCAAAATGACGTCATATCCCGCCGCTTCACAAAGCAGCATCGTTTCGCGAGATTTCTTATGTACACCACCCAGTGTACCGGCTGATGGAGAAGGTCGGATAAAAGCATTCTTATGCCGTGCCAACTCTTCCATACGCGTCTTGTCACCCAAGATACTTCCGCCAGTCAGTGTAGAACTCGGATCAATCGCAAGCACCGCCACTTTATGGCCCATATCTGCAAGCATTAGACCGAACGCTTCGATGAATGTACTTTTCCCTGCACCCGGCACACCTGTAATCCCAATACGTATACAATTGCCCGTTTTGGGTAGAAGGCTAGTCAACACTTCCTGACCGACCTTCTTATCGCTAGGCTTCGTACTTTCAAGCAACGTAATACCCCGTGCTAAATACAAACGAGAGCCATTTTCTATTTCCTGTTGCAATACATCCAAGTTTTTATGAGATGGATCTTTCTTAACAAAGCGTTTACGTGAAGAGGCAACAAATCCATCATGTGTGGATTCTATTCCGCGCATCACATGCATTGCTGATTCATCTCGTCCGTTTTGTTTTTCTGTCAATCCGTCACTTCCTCATAGCCAAGCTGTCGGTAAATTTCCTCGATGACTTTTTGAGCCGCCACTGGAATGACTGTACCCGGACCAAAGATTGCCGCTGCGCCATTCTTGCGCAAGAAATCGTAATCCTGTGCCGGAATCACGCCACCTACTACGACTAAAATATCTTCACGGTTGATTTTCTTTAGTTCTTCACGCAATGTTGGCACCAATGTTTTATGACCTGCTGCCAGTGAACTGACACCGATGACATGCACATCATTTTCCGCCGCCTGCAAAGCTGTCTCTTCTGGTGTCTGGAATAAAGGACCGATATCCACGTCGAAGCCTAAATCGGCGAATGAAGACGCGATAACTTTCGCTCCACGGTCATGTCCGTCCTGACCCATTTTCGCAACCAAAATACGTGGACGACGTCCTTCATTTTCCAGGAACTCATCTGTCATATCTTTCACTTCTTGGATTTCTTCTTCATTTGAGAAGTTGGCGCTATATACACCGCTCACTGATCGGATCACCGCCTTATGTCTGCCGGATACCGATTCAATCGCATCCGAAATTTCACCGATTGTTGCGCGCGCTCTTGCTGCGTCTACAGCCAGTGCAAGGAGGTTTCCTTCACCGCTCTTAGCTGCCTCCGTGATCGCCGTAAGAGTAGCTTGAACTACTTTCTCATCGCGCTTGTCCTTCATATCGTTGATGCGGTCAATTTGCTTCTGACGTACCATCGTATTGTCGATGTCCAAAATATCAATCGCATCTTCCGTATCCAAACGATACTTATTGACGCCGACAATCGTTTCCGCTTTCGAATCGATTTTCGCCTGGCGCTTCGCCGCTGCTTCTTCAATTTTCATTTTCGGCAAGCCTGTTTCAATCGCTTCCGCCATGCCACCGAGTGACTCAATTTCACCGATTAATTCCCATGCTTTGTCCATTAACTCTTCCGTTAATTTCTCCACATAGTATGAACCGCCCCAAGGATCGATGACTTTTGTCATCATCGTCTCTTCTTGTAAAAATAACTGCGTGTTACGAGCAATACGAGCCGAGAAGTCTGTCGGTAACGCGATGGCTTCATCCAATGCGTTGGTGTGCAGTGACTGCGTGTGACCCATAGATGAGGCATTTGCTTCAACTAACGTACGGGTTACGTTATTGAATGGATCTTGCTCCGTCAAACTCCAGCCTGAAGTTTGGGAGTGTGTACGCAATGCCAGTGTCTTTGGGTTCTTCGGTTCAAACGACTGCATCATCTGCGCCCAGATCTTGCGTGCCGCTCTCATTTTCGCTATTTCCATATAGTAGTTCATGCCGATCGCCCAGAAGAATGACAAACGAGGTGCGAATGAATCGATATCGATACCCGCCTTCAAACCTGTACGAACATATTCCAAGCCGTCTGCAAGTGTATACGCAAGCTCGATATCCGCAGTCGCGCCTGCTTCTTGCATATGGTAGCCCGAGATTGAAATCGAGTTGAATTTCGGCATATTTTCAGATGTATACGAGAAAATATCCGCAATGATTCGCATCGACATGGCCGGCGGGAAGATATACGTGTTCCGTACCATATACTCTTTCAAAATATCATTCTGTATCGTACCAGAAAGTTTCTCAGAACTTACACCGGACTCTTCAGCCGCTACGATATAAAATGCCATAATCGGCAATACCGCACCGTTCATTGTCATCGATACCGACATTTGATCAAGAGGAATACCCGCGAATAAAATCTTCATATCTTCAATGGAGTCGATGGCAACACCCGCTTTACCTACGTCTCCCGTTACACGAGGATGATCGGAGTCATAGCCGCGGTGAGTCGCAAGGTCGAACGCTACAGAAAGTCCTTTTTGCCCCATCGCCAAGTTTCTACGGTAAAACGCGTTACTTTCTTCCGCGGTAGAAAACCCAGCGTATTGACGAACTGTCCAAGGACGCGCAACATACATCGTTGGATACGGTCCACGCGTGTTCGGTGCAATGCCTGGGAAGTCTTTCAAATGCTCCGTGTTTTCAATGTCTGTTGCTGTATAGACAGGCGCTACATTGATTCCTTCATTCGTTAAAAAATTCTCTTTTGACAATGCTTGCTGTGAGAGTTCATTGAGTGATTGCTCTATATTCACTTTATGAAAATCAGGTTTACTCAACGGAAAGACCTCCTTTAGTTTGCATAATAATAGTATTTAGCTTTTCGATCTTATCCTGTCCTGCGAAAATGAAACCATTCAGTCCATTGGCAATCCACTGATCCGCTGTTTCTGATGGATATTTACCTGCTGTATCGATTGAACAGTTTCCTTTATAGGAAGCTAAGAAGTTGGTTACGGCTTCTTCTGTATCGGCAGCCGATGCACAAATTACTGCATAATCTGGCTGTTGCTGGTCGATCCAACTGAGCGCTTGATCGTTTGACTCGAAAGAAGGACTCCATGTCGCTTCGATACCGCCAACTGCCAAGAATCCACTGACGAAATCTGCACGAGGTTTATAATCTTTCAACGCACCGAAGTTGAGCAATACAGTTTTCGGCAACTCGTCTTTTTGCTTGGAACGAATATGTTCAAATGGCTCTGCCAATCGTTTTGCTACAGTCACGGTCGATTCATCCGCATAATTCACGTCTGTCAACTCCGCGTAGACATTCGTACCAATCAATGTCTTCTTACCCGTGGCCATTTCTTTCTGGCGTTGCGCATAAAGTTTGCTTAATTCACCAGACTGCAAGAAGGCTTGATACCCGCCATTCTCTTCAATCTCTAGGAACTTTGCCCATGATTTGCGAATTAATTCAGTCGTTAACGATTCAATGAAATAGGAACCGCCCGCCGGATCAAGTACTTGATCGATATGCGTTTCTTCCTTCAAAATCAATTGAATATTTCGGGCGTAACGATTCGAGCTTGGAGACGTTCCAGTCAATACATCATGCGGTAATACGGTCAGCCAATCCGCTCCACCTAAAACAGCCGCGAATGCTGAATTTCCACCACGTAATAAGTTTACATACGGATCGAGTTTCGAGTATGAGCGCAGTGAAGTAATCCCGAGCAAAGGCACTTGCTTCGCGTTTTCCACACCATATGCTTCATTGAATAATTTCCATAACACGCGAAACGCACGGAACTTCGCGATTTCCATGAAGAAGTGTGTGTCAGCAGCAAATCGTGCATAGAAGTCGTTTGTAAATTCTTCAAATGAAGCAGCTTCCTCTGCCAGTTCAGCAGCAATTGAAAGTGATAGCGCGAGTTCTGTTACCGCGTCTGCTCCTTCATGATGCACACTCCATAAATCGGCGCCCTTTGTACGGACTCCCGGGAATCCTTCTAGCACTAACGGAATCGCGCTAATACAAATTCCTGTAACGTCCTTACGCTTTGTTTCTTCTATATAATTGAAAGCTTGCAATATCGGATCATCGCTTTGTATTTCAGTGAATAAAATCGGATAGTGTGTAATCAGTTCAGCTACTTGCTTAATGTCTTGTTCCGCCCAGACTAAAGGCTTCAGTCCATTGTAAGCGATTGCTTCATTGCCCCGGGCCAAAGATTCTTTCATCTGCTCTACGAATTGTTCCCCATTTGTTGCACTGACAGGTTGTGCGACAGTCCAGCCGAATGCAGGCTTCGTGACGCGTGAAAGTTCCAATTGGTCCAGATCCTCTTTAGTGTAAAGTGGCTTGAGGTCAATGCCTTCAATCGTTTTCGTGTATAACGATTCAAAAGGCTTTCCTTTTAGAGATAAAACAGCCGCTTCTTTCCATTCAGTAAAGTTGGGGGCTGTAAAAGTAAATGTTTTCATATCATGTATAGGCATACTGGTGCTCCTTCCCCTCTTAAAAACCATTAATAGTTCTAGTGTATCGCAGAGTACGTTATGAAGGAAGAGGAAAATCAGAAGTTTCCGTCTAATTTTATTATACTCATACGAATTGATGACTTTTTATGCGCGGCTATAGACTTTCGCTTAGCAAGTGGTTAAAGGAAACGCGACGCTGATCAACAGTGTATCGTTTTTTAATTGGAAAGGTGAATAATGAATGAATGCCAATTCGTTAGCGCTCATTAATTCGTGTAAGCGATCATTCTTTCTCCGTAACCGCTCTTACCTTCCAACAAGCGCTCATACCTCATCCAAACCCGCTCTATATTCATCTCTAAGCGCTCATAAAGCTTCTCCAACCGCTCATACCACAATAATTCCTCACGTCATCTTGGACATACTCTGCACTTGAACTTACATTAGCAAAAAACACAGCAATCATTCACACACTTCCACAAGTAATTGATCTGCATCCAACCACTAATTTCCCTTTACCATCCAAAAACAACCTCCAAAACAATTTTGGAGGTTGTCGAATTTTAATATAAAGAAGTTTTATCTTTAGCCATACCTTCCAACAACTCTTTCACACGTGCAAGGAAACGTCCACAGACGAGTCCGTCAAGCACACGGTGATCAAGCGATAAACAAAGGTTGACCATATCCCGTGCAGCCATCATGCCATTGTCCATAATAACTGGACGCTTGACGATCGACTCCACTTGCAAAATAGCAGCCTGCGGATAATTGATAATCCCCATCGACTGAACAGATCCAAATGAGCCAGTATTGTTGACCGTGAACGTACCGCCTTGCATCTCTGTTGATTTCAGTTTGCCGTTGCGTACTTTTCCAGCCAACTCATGTATTTCGCGACCAATACCTTTAATGGTCTTTTCATCCGTCCCTTTGATGACAGGAACGTATAACGCATCGTCCGTTGCTACCGCAATCGAAATGTTAATGTCTTTTTTCATGACGATCGTATCGCCTGCCCACATCGAGTTCATTTCCGGATATTCCTTCAATGCTTGCGAAATGGCTTTGATGAAGAAGGCGAAGTACGTCAAATTGAATCCTTCTTTTTCTTTGAATTCCTTTTTGACGCTATCACGCAGCAAGACAAGTTCCGTTACGTCCACTTCTATCATCATCCAAGCATGTGGCGCTTCGGTAACAGAACGCACCATATTGTTTGCAATTGCGCGTCGTACACTCGTTACCGGAATTTCAATATCACCATTTTCAAGTTTCACATTTGACGAGACAGATTGTTCAGGAGCTGACTGTTTCTCCGTAGATGCCACTTGTTGTGGCGACTCTTCTTGAACAGCAACTTCTTGTATGGTTGGTCGCGATTGTACTCCGCCACTTTCAATGAACGCTTGAATATCTTTTCGCGTAATACGTCCTTCGCGTCCCGTGCCACTTACTTGAGACAAGTCAATGCCATTTTCTTGAGACATCTTCAGCACAGCAGGAGAAAATCGGCCTGCTGCCTTGCCTCCCGCTGCGGGTTGTGACTTCGTTTTCGGTGTTTGTTGCAGTGCAGGTTTTTCAGCTGGTGCTTCTGCTTTAGGTGCTGAAACTTGTACAGGTTCTTCGACGTCGCCTTCAATTTCAATCAAACAAACCGTCTCGCCCACTTCAATCGTATCGCCTTCATTTGCGATAATTTCTTTGATCGTCCCCGAGAATGAAGAAGGGACTTCAGCTGTGACTTTATCGGTTGTCACTTCCGCAAGCGAATCATATTTTGATACCGTATCACCGGGAGCGACAAGCCATTTTTCGATAGTTCCTTCTGTTACACTCTCACCCAGTTTCGGCATAGTAATCTTTTCAATGCCCATATCCTTACGCCTCCTTAGTTAAAATTCCGCTAAATCCCTTGCTGCTTTTTCGACCTTTTCAGGATTCATCATAAAGAACTTTTCCATAGAAGGGGCATATGGCATGGCAGGTACGTCGGGTCCTGCTAATCGCTTGATTGGCGCATCCAATTCAAATAAACAATTTTCTGCAATAATCGCAGAAACTTCACTCATGATGCTGCCTTCTAGGTTATCTTCTGTCACCAATAGAACTTTGCCTGTTTTCGAAGCGGCCTCAATGATCGCTTCTTTATCTAATGGATAGACTGTACGTAGGTCCAAAATATGAACAGAAATATCATCTTCAGCTAAACGTTCTGCAGCCTGCAGTGCGAAATGAACACATAGTCCATACGTGATAATCGTTACATCTTCTCCTTCACGCTTCACATCTGCTTTCCCGATCGGCAATACATAATCATCATCCGGAACTTCGCCTTTGATCAACCGATACGCGCGCTTATGCTCGAAGAATAGCACGGGATCTTCATCGCGCACTGCCGCTTTTAGCAAACCTTTCGCATCGTAAGGAGTGGATGGAATGACAATTTTCAAGCCAGGTGTTGAAGCAAACATTGATTCAACGGACTGTGAATGATATAAAGCTCCGTGAACGCCACCACCAAAAGGAGCGCGAATGACGATAGGACAAGTAAAATCATTATTCGAGCGATAACGGATTTTCGCTGCTTCAGAGACGATCTGATTGACCGCTGGCATAATAAAATCAGCAAACTGCATTTCGGCAATCGGACGCATACCATACATTGCAGCACCAATCGCAACTCCTGCGATTGCTGACTCAGCGAGAGGTGTATCAAGCGAACGGTATTCACCGAATTGATCGTATAGACCAGTTGTTGCTTTAAACACACCACCTTTACGGCCAACATCTTCTCCAAGTACGAATACTTGGTCGTCGCGTTCCATTTCTTCTTTCATCGCCAGGTTGATCGCATCTATAAATGAACGAACGGCCATTATGCTTCGCCTCCCTTTTCTTCATAGACATAGCGCAGTGCATGTTCTGGCTTCGCGTATTCCGCCAGTTCCGCATACTCTGTCGCTTCATCGACCTGCAGTTTCACTCGTTCTTCAATCTCATCATACTTTTCATCCGTCAAGACGTTAACTTCTTTCAGATACTGAATGAATGACAATAACGGATCTTGTTTTCTTTCGTCTTCCAACTCTTCTGCATCTCGGTATTGACGTTGATCATCATCTGAAGAGTGTGCAGTCAGTCGATAACATACCGCTTCGACTAATGTCGGACCTTCTCCGTTTCTAGCTCGGTCTGCCGCTTTTTTTACTACTTCATACACTGTCAGCGGATCTCTTCCATCTACAGTGTAGCCTGGCATACCGTAACCAATTGCACGATCGGAGACATTCTCACAAGCTATTTGTTTACTTATAGGTACGGAGATTGCATATTTATTATTTTCCACCATAATCACTGTAGGTAACTTATGCACACCAGCAAAGTTCATACCTTCATGGAAGTCTCCCTGATTGGAAGAACCTTCACCAAGAGTCACGAACGTAATGAAGTCTTCTTTATTCATCTTTGCGGCGAGTGCTACACCGACAGCATGTGGTAATTGCGTTGTAACAGGTGAAGATCCTGTCAAAATACGATTCTTGCGTTGACCAAAGTGACCTGGCATCTGCCGTCCACCGGAGTTCGGGTCTTCCGCCTTGGCGAAAGCCGATAACATCAAATCTTTCGGCGTCATACCAAAATGTAAGACAACTCCCATATCACGGTAGTACGGTGCAATCCAGTCCTTTTCATTATTCAAAGCGAATGAAGCCCCTACCTGTGCCGCCTCTTGTCCTTGACAAGAGATGACGAACGGAATCTTCCCCGCACGGTTTAGCAACCACATTCTCTCATCTAAACGACGGGCCATCAGCATCGTCTCATACATTTGCAACACGTCTTCATCTGTCAAACCCAATTCAATATGCCGATTACTCATTCCATTTCCTCCTTTACATGTGAATGGCTAGCCCTTCAACTGCTAATGCCGCTTCACTGAACGCTTCAGATAATGTCGGGTGAGGATGAATTGCCGAGGATATTTCCCAAGGAATTGCATTCATCACCATCGCTAAGCCTGCTTCAGAAATTAGATCCGTTACATGCGAGCCCATCATATGAACACCGATAATATCATCCGTCTGCT
The DNA here is from genome assembly GCF_002743155.1 of Sporosarcina sp. P1. Classification (NCBI taxonomy): domain Bacteria; kingdom Bacillati; phylum Bacillota; class Bacilli; order Caryophanales; family Caryophanaceae; genus Sporosarcina; species Sporosarcina sp. P1. The sequence goes on along the minus strand of NZ_PDYS01000001.1, from coordinate 544,683 downwards.
GATCTACGATGAGTTTCACAAAACCATCCGCATGACCGTTAACCAACGCTTTGCCGTTTGCTTTGAACGGGAATTTTCCGATCTTCACCTCAAACCCTCGATCTTTCGCTTGTTGCTCGGTCAAGCCAACTGCCGCAGTTTCCGGGTAGGAGTAGACACAACGTGGTACTAGATCGTAATCAATCGGATCTAGCTGTTTTCCTGCTATATGTTCGATCGCATGCAATCCTTCATGTTCCGCTACATGCGCCAATTGAAGGCCGCCAATTACATCACCGATTGCATAAATATGATCGTCTTTTGTTTGATAATGCGCATTCGTTTGAATCGAACCCTTTTCGACTTGAATATCGGTGTTTTGTAAACCGATGTCATTGATAACTGGAGCGCGTCCAACAGACACCAACATCTTCTCGCTCGTGATGGACTGTTCATCATCACCTAACTTATAAGAAATCGTGACCTCATTGTCATTTTTCTGCAACGACTGCGTCAAAATTTCTGCACCTAATATGAACTTTACACCGCGTTTTTTGAGTGCTTTATACATGGCAACAGCAACTTCATGATCTTCTGTTGCCAATATCTGCTCTAGACGATCCATGACTGTTACATCCACACCGAAATCTACTAGCATAGAAGCCCACTCGATACCAATTACACCGCCACCAATAATCGTAATCGAAGATGGAAGCGCATTCATTAATAAAGCTCCGTCGGATGTCATTACAGACGACTCATCTACTTCGAGTCCAGGTAATGATCTCGGTTTTGATCCAGTAGCAATCACGAGATTTTTTAGAATCAATATTTCATTTTCATTACCATTATCCATTTCCACGGAAATAGTTCCAGGCATTGGAGAGAAAATAGAAGCTCCTAGTATTCTACCTGTCCCCTGATAGACATCGATTTTACCTTTTTTCATCAACCCTTCAATACCTGCATGTAATTGATCGACGATTTTCCCTTTACGTTTTTGTACTTGTGAGAAATCCAATGTGACATCTCCCGTATTCACGCCGAACTCATTCGCTTCTTGACGTGTTACACGATAGACTTCCGCACTTTTTAGCATCGCTTTACTCGGGATACACCCGCTATGCAAACATGTACCGCCAAGTTTGGATTTTTCTACAATTGCTGTTGTCAAACCTAATTGAGCCGCGCGAATGGCTGCTACATATCCACCAGTTCCGCCACCTAATATCACTACGTCATATTCTTTACTCAACGTAAAGGACTCCCTTCGCTTACAGTATTCAAATAATTTTAGACAGGCGAGTGTAGCGGTGGACAGATGACCCTGCCTACCGCTATGACTCATCTACTAAATTATTTATTTGATATAATACTTTTTTCATTACGCAAGAATGTACTTCTCGTTGCACCAACTCTTGCAATTCGCTCTTCTGCCAAACGGTCTGCAGCTTGGTAGGATGGAATGCCGTCTCGTTTTGAGATAGCGAAAATCTTTAGGATCGTATCGTAAATGCCTTCTACTCGCTTCAGTGCACGCTCTTTATTGTAACCAATCAATTCGTCCGCCACATTGATGACTCCACCTGAGTTGATCACGTAGTCTGGAGCGTAGACGATACCCATTTCATGCAAGCGATCGCCATGTTCTGGTTCCTTCAATTGGTTATTAGCAGAACCCGCAACGACTTTTACTTTCAATTGTGGAATCGTTTCATCGTTGATCACTGCACCTAGAGCACATGGAGCAAAGATGTCTGCTTCTTGTGAGTAAATTGCATCCGTCGCAACAGCCGTTGCCCCGAACGCTTCTACTGCACGTTCTACTGCTGCTTCATTGATATCCGTAACAATCAATTTTGCGCCTTCTTCATGCAAGTATTCGCAAAGTGTATAGGCAACATTTCCAACACCTTGAACCGCAACGGTTTTACCGTCAAGTGAATCATCACCGAATGCTTCTTTCGCAGCCGCTTTCATTCCTTTATAAATACCGAGTGCAGTAACCGGGGAAGGGTTTCCTGACGTACCTTCTCCTGAAGAGATACCTGTAACAAAATTTGTTTCCAAATGGATTAAGTCCATATCATATTCAGTAGTCCCAACATCTTCCGCTGTAATATAACGTCCGTTTAGCCCTTCTATGTAACGACCCAAGGCGCGGAACAGTTCATCGTTCTTATCCGTTTTCGGATCTCCGATTATAACTGTCTTGCCGCCACCAAGATTCAAACCTGCTGCAGCGTTCTTGTACGTCATTCCTTTAGCTAGTCTCAATGCATCTTCAATCGCATTTTCTTCGCTAGCATACGTCCACATGCGGGCGCCACCAAGTGCCGGTCCTAGTGTCGTGTCGTGAATTGCGATAACCGCTTTCAATCCAGATGTCTTGTCATAACAAAGCACCAGTTGCTCATAGTCGTGATCTTCCATGTACGTAAACAATTCCATAAGTATCCCTCCAGGCTAGTAAAAGATTATAAAGATTCATGCGTATGGTACTGATTCTAAATTTCTCACGACGAAAATGCAAATTTGACACATTTTGGCTATTGCTTTCGCTGCGAGTTTTGTAAACAATCTACCTATATCGTACATGATGGCAGAGTCCTTGACAATCCATGACCACACGGTAAAATTAAATTGGTAAGGGGTTGAAGGATATGGTACGTCTTGCTGCGTTTATTGTACTGTTGATTCCAGGGATTGCAGCGGCCCTAGGAATAAAATTAATGCGAGATTCATTGTTTGGGCATCTTTTTTCGCCATTCCCATTCATTTGGATGCAATTTTTAGGCGGTTTCATACTTTTCGCCGGAGGTCTGGGATTCTTTGCAGGCTTTTTATTACGCCGAGACCGCCGATCTGGACGGGCAGCTGACAGATTTAAAAAAGACTTGAAATAAAAGGGCCAAGGTACACTACCTTGATCCTTTTATTTTTTTGCGTACACGCTTCGGATAATCCGTAATCCAACCTGTCACTTCGGGGGTATCAGATAAAAAAGATTCCGCCCCAGTTACCCCGTACATTCGTAATATCTTACCACTTTCGAGCAATTGACGTTTAAACGGATCTTTCCACAATCGCTTATGAAAATGAAAGGCATCGACGTCATATACATCAAGATTTTGCCAATCAATCGTTTTTTTTCTAAGCAATAATGCGGTTTCCATATCCGAGTCCAGCTCTTTTACCATCCGCATCGTCTCATAATCAAACGAAGAAAGATGTACGGTAGATAGCGGTTCAACGTAATGTAAAATTTGCTCAAGCGCAGCAACTTGCCCATACACCGTTTCTTTTAATTCGACATTAAGCGCCAAATTATGTTCAGAACAGAAAGAAACCACATCAAATAAAACAGGTATGGTATGACCAAACATTCGCCTGTAACTGTTCTTACCAATTTTGATGTGCTGCAGTTCCTTTGATGTCAATTGATCAATATGCTGATCAATTCCGGCGAGACGTGCTAATTCATTGTCGTGAATAACAACTAACTGTCCGTCGCTCGTTTGTTGCACGTCTAATTCGATTCCATCCGCACCTTTTTGCACAGCCCCTAAAAAAGCACGCATCGTATTTTCAAAATAATGTCCAGACGCACCACGGTGGGCAAATATTTTACTCTCAGACATTTAATACTCCTTCGCTCGTTAGTTCGAAAACACCTTTTGTCACACGACTCAACATACTAGTTTTATTGCCTATTACAAGATGGACACCCGGATGGGCTTCGCGCGTGATTTCAATTGTAGGTGCGCTAGCCACTTGCACAAGTTGCAATTTTTTTTTGATCGTCTGATCAAGCGATACAATTCCTTGCTGTTTAGCAAGCAATGTCTTTTCTAGCATATTCAACTGTCCAGCGGGAAGACTTGCATTGACGCTCTTCAATTTATCTAGCGTCTGCTCAATTTTCTTCAGTTCCGCATGCTCCGCTTTAAGTTTTTCCGCAAGGCGTTGAATTTCTTCGAGCTCCAGTTCTTTATTTACTCCTTTGACGATCAGTTTCGTCAAACGTTCGTGGCTATTGCCAACTGTTGCACATTCGATGGAAAACATCGCTTCCGCCACGCCACCGATGATTCGACCTTTATGTTTATCGATACAAATATGATCACCGTATAATTCAGATCCAAGTGAATAGAGACCGATATTGACTCGTTCCCCGTAGATTTTACAGTTATTCGCATGTTTTACGAAAACGTTTTTCTTCGCTTTAATAATGGTTTCTCCTCCACCAAACACGCCGCCTTTAATATAGACATCGCCTTCTTCAGAGTAGATTTCTTTAGCATTTGTTATACCTTCTTTTCCTTCGATAGAAATATCCCCTGTCGCATTGACAGAAAAGCCGGCAGAAACTGTTCCCATCACACGCACTGAACCATCAAACGTAATCGATCCCGTTTTCGTACCTACGTCGTCCGGAATGATCAATTGCTTGCCGACACTGATGGCGCCGTTCAGTTCTTCGAGTGCACCGCCATGCAAAGCGCGTAAGACCATTTTGCCATCTTCCTCAAACTCCCCGACCGATTTTCGATCATAGACCAGTTTAATGTCCTCACCTTTTTTAGCCGCTATCGGTTCACCAAAGACATTATAGCCTTCGAGCCCCTCTTGAGCAGGCGTTTTTTCACCCAACCATTCATCTTTCACAATCGGCGTCACGAAATTCAACTCATAATGGTCGACAGAGCCGTCATCTCGAAGAATAGGTTTGCGATCTGGCATCGCAATATACTCGACCCGTGCACTTTCCCCTTGAATAGGTTCTTTACCTACCGCAATAATAATTGGATTACTTGGGAGATAGGCCAAATTCAATAGACTTTCTTTGTCGTAGCGAATTTCTCGCTGATCGAGCATTTCTTCCGCCTGTTTCAGAAACTGCTCTTTATTAGCAAGAAACTCTTCGTTTGTTGCATGAATATACAATTCTACCTTCATTTTACTAGGTGATATATATACTTCACAAGGAGCGGAGTACGACCCAATATCATGCTGGCCTTCCGTTTGAAGAGCTTTCATCAGCTCCTTGAATGAATTCAGTTTCAATCTAGGAATATCAGAAGCCAGCGCGTCAAATGACTTTAGCGGATATCCTACTTTTTTCGTGTTCATGATAATTTTATTATTTTCTTCTCGAAGTTCAAAATATTCATTTTCAACTAACAACGAAATCCCTCCCTCTTTAATTACTAGTATAGAAGATTGCAAAGCACTAGAGGTAGCTCTTTTTGTGATTACAACGCGTAAATAAGCATTTTCTCACAGCATTCTCCGATTTTCATATCGTGCAAAGTAAAAACTGACTTTATCCCTATGGTATGTCTATTGCATTGTTTATACATACATCGTTAGCGCAAAGTATGTCCAACAACACATGAGGTAAAGTGATGGAATGAGCGGTTATACAACCTGTATGAGCGCTTGGAGTTGAATATAGAGCGGACGCCAATGAAGTATGAGCGCTTACGGGAAGTTAAGAGCGGTGGCAGAAAAAGTATGATCACTTACACGAATTAATGAGCGCAAATGAATTAGCATTCACATTATTCACTTTTCCAACTAATAAACGAAACAACCAGAACGCGTCCGCCAAGACCGTGCTCCTTAACGTATCCTACTTTACCTATGTACAAACGAAAACCAACTAATACACCCGATTAGTTGGTTTGCATACACTCTTTATCCTTTTATCACGTCAATCAGCTCACCATATGCTCTAAACGGATCTTGTCCGCGATCATGGCGATGAACTCGCTATTCGTCGGCTTGCTTTTTAGATGATGGACTGTATAGCCGAACGTCTTCGAAATCAAATCGTAATTCCCACGGTTCCACGCCACCTCGATCGCATGGCGAATTGCACGTTCCACACGGGATGGAGTGGTATTATACTTTTTCGCAATATCCGGATACAGAATCTTCGTAACCGATCCAAGCAACTCTACATCACTATAGACCATCTGAATTCCTTCGCGTAAAAACGCATAGCCTTTAATATGAGCAGGCACGCCGATTTCTTTGATCATCGATGTAATTGCCGTATCAAGTACTTTCTGAGTAACAACGCCTGTCTGTTGGGCTGACTCCTGCACGACAAAAGAAGGCGCCGTATTTTTTGGTTTTCCGGCTGCTTTAAAGATTTGCCCGATCAAGCGGTCAAATTCAAATGGCTTCAACATGAAGTACGAAGCGCCAAGGTTTGCGGCTTGCGACATAACGTTTTCCTGTCCAAAAGCCGTCAACATCATGATTTGCATATTCCCCATATTATTCGTTTCATTCAGGGTCTCTAATACTCCAATACCATCAAGATGCGGCATAATAATATCCAACAATAAAATATCTGGACGCTCTTCTTCTAACATCGTCAAGCACACTTGCCCATTATTCGCTGTCCAAATCACTTCTATTTCATCGTGCTTCTCAAAATATGACACCATCGTTTTCACTAGTTCTTTATTATCGTCAACTATTGCTACTTTTACATTTTCCATTACACATTCCCCCTGATTTAAGATCGGACATCGATTTCTTTCTCCCGCTGTTTCTCTCCTATTATCGTAAGTCATATATTTGGTGATTTCTACATTTACTTAAAGATTCACGCAAAATGATACTTCTGAACGATGCTTTCTACCTATTTCGACTTTATTCCCTTTTCTTTGTATCGAACACCTATACGAAAAAGCAGCCTGTGCACTTTACACAGGCTGCTTTTTCACTTCTCATTCGTTCTCATCGTCTTTAGGAAAAGCGCGGCCCCTTTTTCCGGCTCATCCACGAACATATGCGTGATAGCACCGACGAACTTGCCATTCTGGATCACAGGACTACCACTCATACCTTGCAGGATCCCGCCCGTCTTACTCAGCAGTTTCTGGTCAGTCAATAGGATGTGGAATTGTTCTTCTTCTATCTTCGTAATTTGGATGGTGAATTTCTCTACAGTGGACCCTTCCACTGTAGTATAAATTTCTGCAGGTCCGATCATCAATTCAAACGGCTGCATAATTTCGAGCGGTTCGGCCAACACTTTATTATAAGCGTTTTTCCAATGACCAAATATTCCATACACATTATTGATTTGAATATTTCCAAGAAATTTATTCTGATCAATAATAGAGGAGATTTTATAACCCGGAATCCCTGGAGAACTCTTCTTGATCTGGCTGATTTCAGATAAATAAATCGCGCCTTTTTCAAAAGATGGAGCAGATTGTAACGTACTATCAATAATTTGATGCCCTAACGCACCATACGTGCCACTTTCCGGGTCGACATATGTCAAAGTCCCAGTACCTTCCGTTCGATCCTTCAGAAAGGGCGTGACGCGCTTAATGAGCGACTTATCTGCTTCAATGGTTTCTTGCTTCCCATTACGCAAAACGTCAAGTATCATCGTAGCGCTGTCTTTTTGCAAAGCCCGTTCGAATTGAACGAGTTGCTTCGTATCCGTACCGTTCAACTGGCGAATTATATCACCTTTTTTTAACCATTCCTGCTGACCTACCTTGACGTCACTCGTTACATAAATACCACTTAAATCCATTTGTATTCCAATGGAGTCACCCATCGGAATGAGCGTTTCTTCATTTGCTAATGATATTCCAGGCACAAGGCAGAGCATCAGGACGAGTGCTAAAAGCGTCTTGAAAGATTTATTCCATCCCATGTTTCACCTCCTCAACGAAAGATACCTTTGGTATGTCCTTTCGAAGAGAAAGTATGAAAGGGTAAAATAAACAGTACCCTTTCCCATGGAAAACGTTGTGAATTCATACTTTATTTACGGAATTCCTTTTTGCGTTGATCAGCTAAAACCAAAAGTTCTTCAGCATGCTGAAGAGTCAACGTCGTAATTTCTGCACCCGAAAGCATGCGTGATAATTCTTCCGTACGTTCTGTTTTCATCACATCATGAATCGCCGTAGTTGTACGGCCATCATGCACTTCTTTTTTGATGAGGTAATGATGATCTGCCATTGCGGCCACTTGAGGTAAATGCGAAATACATAGTACTTGAGAGTGGCTGGAGATCATAGAAATTTTTTCCGCAATAGACTGTGCTACGCGCCCACTAACTCCGGTATCGACTTCATCGAAAATAATTGATGTGACACCTTGATGTTGAGAAAAAATCGTTTTTAGTGCCAGCATCATTCGAGATAATTCGCCACCAGACGCCACTCGTACTAAAGGTTTAAGCGGTTCACCCAAGTTTGTGGAAATCATAAATACCACTTCATCAAATCCGTTGGCATCGAATTGACGAGGTTGTTTTTGGTGAATTTGCACTTTGAAGGTGGCCTTTTCCATGTACAACTGCTTCAACTGCTCTTCAATTCCTTTTTCAAGAGAAAGAGCCGCTTTTTTTCGGATAATTGATAATTCATTTGCTTCTATTTCAAGGTCTTCTACGTATTGTGCCAATAATTCTTGGTTTTGATGCAATCTTTCGTCACGATTGACCAATTGATCAAGTGCGTCAGCAATTTTATCGCGATAAATCAAAATATCTTCTAGTGATTTCCCATACTTTCGCTTCAATGTTAAAAACAAGGCTAATCGATCCTCGACAAATTCCAAACGATCTGGTTGGAATTCCATACCATCAATCATCCTTTTTAAATCATGTGAAACGTCTTGAAGCGCGTAAAACGAAGAATTAACTGTTTCAGACATCGTTTTAAGATCTTCATCGATCGAAGCTGCTTCTTCGAGATCACTCATCGAATTACCAACCCAATCGAGTCCATGCGACTCTAAAGACAATGCTTCATATGAAGTATTCAAGCGATCAAATAACCGATTAAAATGCTGCAGCTTTACAAGTTCAGACTCCAATTCCTCTTCTTCACCGATCCGTAAATTCGCTGCATCGATTTCTTCTAATTGGAATTTGTACAAATCGATTTTCTGCGCAATTTGCTGTTCATCTTGCGTTTTAGCCGCAATGAGTTGTTGGAGTTTTTTATATTTATCATATAACTCGGTATATGTTGCCATCGCACGTTCAATCGGCTCACCAATAAAGAAATCAAGCAAATGAATATGACGCTTTTCATTCATTAATTCTTGGTTTTCGTGTTGTCCATGGATATCGATCAACAATGCGCCGATCTCACGCAATATAGCAATTGTTACGAGTTTCCCATTGACGCGACAAACGGATTTCCCGCTGGCACTAATATCCCGGCGTAAAATCACAATACCTTCTTCTGTATCAATGCCAAATTCAGTCAACTTCCCCATCACATTTTCAATATTTTTATCGATCGTGAAAAGTCCCTGAAGCTCAGCTTTTTTCGCACCGTGGCGAATGAATTCCTGTGAACCACGGCCGCCAGCGAGTAGCTGGACAGCATCAATAATAATGGACTTCCCAGCACCCGTTTCGCCAGTCAGCACCGTTAGACCATCGTCAAACGCGATTTCAAGTTGTTCAATAATAGCAAAGTTTTTAATAGAAAGTTCGCTTAACAAAGAAATCCTCACCTCGCTTATAGCATTGATAATAATTTATCTTTTACGTATTCTGTTTGAGATTCTTCACGACAAATGATCAAACATGTATCGTCACCACAAATCGTTCCAAGCATTTCATCCCAGTCCAAGTTGTCAACTAGTGATCCAACCGCTTGCGCATTACCGGGAAGCGTTTTCAACATAATAAAATGACTGGCACTATCGATGCCAACGAACGCATCTTCTAACATCCGCTTCAATTTTTCTTCCGTATTATAGCGATGAATAGGAGGGAGACTGTATTTATAATTACCTGAAGGTGAAGGTACTTTAATCAAGTGCATTTCTTTAATATCACGCGAAACCGTTGCTTGCGTGACATCGGCCCCAGCAGCTTTCAAACTTTCGACCAGCTGATCTTGTGTTTCTATTTCACTATTCGTAATGATCTCTCTAATTCGTAGATGTCGTTGTCCTTTATTCAATTTTATTCACTCCGATTCTGTTGAGTCCATAAACAAAATTATACTAATCATCTAAAAAACGCGCAACTCATTGCGCGTTATGTTAAATCAGTATGTGCCTGTTTGACTAATTGTTTGAAATCTTCCGTTGTAAAATCAGTGATCGCTCCGTCTTCAGCTACTAAGTAATACAAGAACTCAATATTGCCTTCTCCACCTGTAACAGGCGAGTACGTAGCACCTTTAACGGAAAATCCTTCCGCCACTGCCATCGCAGCGATTTTTTCCAACACTTCTAGATGTATTGCTGGATCTCGAACAATACCTTTTTTACCGACTTTATCTTTTCCCGCTTCAAATTGAGGCTTCACTAGCGCCACCACTTGACCACCCGGTACGATGATGTTTTTTAATGCGGGTAAAATCAACGCTAACGAGATGAATGAAACGTCGATCGTAGCGACTTCCGGTAATCCTTCAGTAAACAAATCGACAGTCGCATGACGGAAATTCTGTCGCTCCATCACGGTCACTTGTTCATGCTGACGAATTTTCCAAGCGAGTTGATTATAGCCAACATCCAATGCGTAGCAATGTTTCGCGCTGTTTTGCAATGCACAATCCGTAAAGCCACCCGTCGAAGCGCCAATATCTAGAACAATCTTTTCTTTCACAGAAATAGGAAAAGACCCTAACGCCTTTTCCAGTTTCAAGCCACCACGACTTACATATTTAATCGCAGGGCCTTTTACAGTCAATGGGGCATCTACTGCAATTTTTTCTCCTGCCTTTTCAATTCTTGCAGTATCGGAGTAAACAAGCCCCGCCATGATGGATCGTTTTGCTTGTTCACGGGATTCAGTCAATCCACGCTCTACCAGCAACAAATCCACTCTTTCTTTTTTCACAGATGTACTCATACTTTCGCTCTTTCTGCCGCTTGCTGAATAGCCGCTGCTGTCACTTCCGCCACGTGATCAGGTGTCATATGGATTTCGACAAGTAGTTTATCGACACTACCGTGTTCAATGAATTCATCCGGAATACCGATTCTTTCGAAAATCGTGCCCGTATGACCTACTTGTTCTGCATACTCCAATACTCCACTGCCGAAGCCTCCTGCCAGAACAGCTTCTTCGATCGTAATAATCGGTTTACCTTTAGCAAATAGCTCATCCAATAAATTCGTATCCATCGGTTTAATGAAACGCGCATTGACAATCGCGACATTTTTGCCTTGTGATTTCAATTGTTCAGCAGCCGAAAATGCCATGGGAATCGTCGTCCCGAACGTCAAAATCGTTGCATCTTCACCTTCTTGCAATACTTCCCATGTACCGATCGGAATCGTATGAAGCGCTTCGTCCATTGGAACGCCATAGCCATTGCCACGTGGGAATCGAAGTGCAATCGGACCTTCATCATAATCGATGGCTGTCTTCACCATATGTTGGCCTTCATTCTCATCTTTCGGCATCATAATGACTAAGTTCGGCAAATGACGCAGGAATGCGATATCAAATACACCATGATGTGTTTCTCCATCTGCTCCTACAAGTCCTGAACGGTCAATGCCGATAAAGACATTGAGCTTCTGGCGCGTAATATCATGCAACATCTGATCGTATGCACGTTGCAAGAATGTCGAATAAATTGCAAGGAATGGTTTCATTCCAGTTGCTGCAAGTCCCGCAGCCATAGTGGTCGCATGTTGTTCCGCAATTCCAACATCGAAGAAACGATCTGGGAATTCCGCTGCAAATGATTCAAGTTTCGACCCTACAGGCATAGCAGGTGTGATCGCGACAATACGTCGATCCTCTCGCGCAAGCTTGCGTACCGTTTCAGAAACCAAAGCACTCCAAGCAGGGCCATCTACAGGGGATTTCACAAAATCTCCAGTTTCAATCTTATAAGGTCCTGTACCATGCCATGTACCGATTTTATCTAACTCCGCAGGGCTATAGCCTTTTCCTTTTTTCGTAATCACATGAAGTAATACCGGCCCTTCCATTTTCTTCGCATATTGAAGAGAACGCTCCAATTCCACAAAGTCATGGCCGTCAACCGGTCCTAAGTACGTGAAGCCAAGCTCCTCAAAGAAGACCCCGTTTACCACTAAATATTTCAAACTGTCTTTGACACGTTCGGCAGCCGTTGCGACTCTACCGCCTACAGCTGGAATTTTACGTAAAATGAATTCCAGTTCATCTTTTACGTTATTGTACTTGCCAGCTGTACGTAATTTCCCGAGAATCGAGTGCAATGCCCCAACATTTGGTGCAATAGACATTTCATTATCATTTAGAATGACTGTCAGATTCGTCTTCTCATGTCCGATATGGTTCAATGCCTCTAGTGCCATACCGCCCGTCAACGCACCATCGCCAATAATCGGGATGACAAAACTTTTTTCTTTTTTAATATCTCGCGCAACAGCCATTCCCATAGCCGCTGACAAAGATGTCGAACTATGGCCGGTTTCCCATACATCGTGTATGCTCTCCGCCATCTTCGGAAATCCGCTCAATCCTTTATATTTTCTAAGAGTATCAAACTCGCCAGCTCGGCCTGTAAGAATTTTATGGACATATGACTGATGTCCTACATCCCATAAAAATTTGTCGGTTGGACTGTCGAAAATTTTATGCAACGCAATCGTCAATTCGACAACACCCAGATTCGGTCCGATATGCCCGCCAGTAACCGATAAATTTTCAATTAGAAAATGACGAATATCTGCCGCCAGTGATTCTAACTGTTCTTTATCGAGCTCTTTTATAAAAGATGGATTGGTAATCTTTGTTAGATCCATCATGATCACACACCTTCATCAAGTAAGTAGGTCTTTCTATTTGCACGTTCGCACTATTTCTTGTTCATTAGCCCAAGTAGTTGCTGTTTGTTTTCTACATTATAACAGTAACAACGTGCGACACAAATATAACGGTTCCAAATTACATATTTCGCTCAATAATGTAATCTGCTAACAATTGCAACATAGACTCCCCTAAGCCGATGGACTGCAACGCATGTAAAGCTTCTTCATGTCGTGCTTTTAATTGCTCACGAGCCCCATCTAACCCTAGCAATGAAGGATACGTCGACTTTTCGCTTGAAGTATCACTGTTCGCTGTCTTGCCTAGCTGTTCAGTAGTTGCTGTCACATCCAAAATATCATCTTGAATTTGGAACGCCAAGCCAATATTGTGGGAGAATCGGCGGAGTTGCTCTCGCTGCTCATCAGTAGCCTGTGCTAACACAGCACCTGCTTCAATACAGTATGAGAGTAATGCCCCCGTTTTATGAATATGGACTTCTTCCAATTCTGCTAAAGGCAATAATTGCTGTTCGCCTTTCATATCGAGTACTTGTCCCTTGACCATCCCTTGTGCGCCAGAAGCCTTCGCCAATAATCCGACAAGTTCAATAGCTGCCGCGGGTGGTGTCTCCCGAAGATCTGCAAGCGCTTGAAATGCCATTGCCTGCATCGCATCTCCCGAAAGCGTCGCTACATCCTCACCGTACACTTTATGATTAGTAGGTTTTCCTCGTCTAAAATCATCATTATCCATGCACGGTAAATCGTCATGGATCAATGAATATGTATGTATCAATTCAACAGATGACGCCACTTTTACTGCATCGACCGAATCCTTTTTCATATCAAATAAAACAGCCATAACCAATAACGGACGAATTCGTTTGCCCCCTGCTTCTACGGAATACATCATGGATTCGTGTAAAACGTCAGGAATGTCAGACTTCGCTAGTTGGTTCGTCAATTCGCGTTCAATTTCAGGAATCATTTCATCGACAAATGCTTGTAGTTTTTCATTCATTCGGCTCACCTACCGTTGGATCAAATTGGGATTCGTTACCTTCTTGGTCAATCATCCGAATCAATTGTTTTTCTGCATTTTGCAATTTCTTCTGGCAATAAGCTGAGAGCTCCATTCCTTGTTTATACAACGTGATTGTATCATCCAAAGGCGCTTCACCAGCCTCCAACTTCTGTACAATTTCTTCTAATTGGTGCATTGCTTGCTCGAATTGCATATTTTTATCTTCTGCCATTCTTACTCGACCTCCTTTGGAATGATTTCTTCTACTATAGTGGAAATAGATCCGTCCGCTAGTTGAAGCGTCACGTGATCTCCGTTCGCTACATCTTTGATCGATTTAATGACTTCATGATTTTTATAACCGATTGAAAAACCTCTTTCCATTACTTGTAACGGATTCAAGGCTTGCATCATGCGCATCAGTGCCACAAAATGTTGCTGCCGCTGTTGAATAGTGTGTTCTGCAGCACGATTTAAACGCATTTCCAATTGCTTCGTCTGTTGCTGTTCGAGCTGGATGCGTCGAATCGGTGTGTAGTACTGAAAACCTGCAAATAAGCGATCGTAGTTCATCCGTTTTCCCTGAACGACTGCCTCACTGCTACGTTGCAGGCGATCTTCGAGGTTGTCGAGCTTCTCGATGAAAGGCCGATATAACCTTTCCGGATATTGTAGCGGATAGGCAGCTTGAGCTGTTTCTAAACGCTTGTTCAACTGTTTAATTACGGTCTGGACCGCCAGATAAATCGAACGTTGCTGATTTTTCAAGTGTTGGAATAATTGAAGCTGATCCGGCACAGCCATTTCTGCTGCTGCCGTCGGAGTCGGTGCACGTAAATCCGCCACAAAATCTGCAATTGTCGTATCGGTTTCATGTCCGACTGCACTGATGATCGGAATCCGACTTGTGAAAATAGCACGTGCTACGTCTTCTTCATTAAATGCCCACAGATCTTCAATGGAACCTCCGCCTCGACCCACTATCAATACATCGACATTCGCCATATGGTTCGCTTGTTCAATCGCTTTGACAATCGAAGGAACTGCTGTGCGACCTTGTACGAGAGCCGGGAAAAGATACATCTCTGCCATTGGAAATCGTCTATTGATCGTAGAGTACATATCACGCAGCGCAGCACCAGATTCGGCTGTAATCAGGCCGATTCGTTGAGGTACTTGCGGAATAGATTGCTTGAATCTTTCTTCAAACAATCCTTCTTGCTGAAGCTTCTTTTTCAACTGTTCAAAAGCTAGATACAGCGCCCCGATACCGTCCGGCTCCATTGTTTGTACATAAAGCTGGTACGATCCTGCCGTTTCAAACACCGTCACATCCCCTGTGATCAGTACATTCATACCATTTTCAGGCTTAAATTGAAGTGTATTGGAACGGGAACGGAACATGGCCGCCTGAATTCTCGTTTTATCGTCTTTCAATGTAAAATAAATATGTCCCGACGGATGCAGCTTAACGTTCGACAATTCCCCTTTTACATAAACGTTTCGTAAATGTGGATCTGCATCAAATTTTCGTTTGACATATTTCGTCAGCGCTTGAACGGTTAAAAAAGTTGGATTGGACATGTTTCCATCACCTGCCCTTTTATGTATAAAGAGGCGCTCATGATGAGCGTCTCTCGTTTAGAATTACTTATTTTCCGTACGTGCTTTTAATTTTTTCTCCGCACTTTCGACGGTATTTTTCAATAACATCGTAATCGTCATGGGACCTACTCCACCTGGCACCGGGGTGATAGCACTAGCCTGCTTCTCCGCTGATTCATAATCAACGTCTCCACATAGCTTACCGTTTTCATCACGGTTCATACCGACATCAATGACTACTGCGCCTTCTTTGATGTAATCCCCTGTGATGAATTTAGCTATACCAATTGCGACGATTAAGATATCCGCTTGTTGCGTGAATTTCTTCAAATCTTTTGTACGGGAATGACAATACGTTACCGTTGCATCTTTTTGCAAAAGAAGTTGCCCCATCGGTTTTCCTACGATATTACTTCTACCGATAATCACTGCGTGTTTGCCTGCGATATCTACGTTGGAACGTTCAAGCAACTGCATGATACCGTATGGTGTACATGGCAAGAAAGTTTCTTGACCGATCAACATTTTCCCGACATTCATCGGATGGAATCCATCGACGTCTTTCTCAGGGCTAATCGCGCGGATGACTTTGTTTTCATCAATATGTTTTGGCAAAGGCAATTGCACCAAAATACCGTCGATCGTATCGTCTTCATTGAGTTTCTCCACTTCAGCTAGAAGATCTTCTTCCGATACTGTTTCCGGCAATTTGGTAAGCACAGATTTCATCCCCGCTTCCTTGCTGGACTTCTCTTTGTTTTTCACATACGTCTCAGATGCTGGATTTTCTCCAACTAAAATAACAGCCAGTCCAGGTTGAACTCCTTGTGCGACTAAAGAAGCGACTTCTTCTTTTAATTCATTCCGGATTTCCCGTCCTATTGCTTTGCCATCAATCTTTTTACTAGACATGATTTTCCCACCAAACTTTTTTTATTTGTAATGAAAGTTTATCGAGCTCAAACTTGCTACTAGTAGGGACGATTTCAGTTATTGGAATTTAGAAAGTACTCCATTAACAAACCGGCCTGACTTTTCGTCACCAAACGTCTTACATAGCTCAATCGCTTCGTTCATGATGACCCGATTCGGAACTTCTTCGTTATGAAGTAGTTCATAGACAGCCAATCGCAATACTGTTCTATCGATCTTTGGCAATCTGTCGATGGTCCAGTTTTCCAATTTATTTGTGATTTCACTGTCGATTTCTGTCAGGTGTTCCGCTGTGCCTCGAACTAGTTGTTCATAGAATGAATCCAGTGGTGCTTCCACAATATAACCGATCGCTTCGTCCACATTCATCTCACTATTGTCCAGCTGAAACAGTGTTTGAATTGCTTTTTCACGTGCTTCTCGTCGTTTCATAATTGTTATCTCCTCTACCGCTCATCTTCAAAACCTAATGATAGCACAAAACGCAGGAAAACAACTAGTGGAATCCGGCGATTTTATGTCATCAGTTTGCATTTTCGGTCAATAAGTTCATAAATATTTAAACAAGGGGTAGTTGATAAAGTTGGAAGCATCGTTATCCATGTTTTAGAAGAACACTTTCTTATAGACTTTTGCACTGTCAATCACTTTTTTATTGAAGTGTAAATTGTTAATAACTGGTGAAGGCAATGTCCGTTTCGCTCATAAATCCGTCCAAGCGCTCATAGTCCATGCGAATCCGCTCTATCACCTCTTCCAACCGCTCTATCAAAGCCCGCACCCGCTCATAACTTTACATCAAGCGCTCTATCACTACCTGTATCCGCTCATTACCCACCGCATCCGAATTCATCTTAACCTATATCTCAAAATAAAATCCAACACCACTATCAAATTCATTTCCACTACAAAAAAACCGAAGACCCACCTATTAGTAGGCGGGTCTTCGGCTATAATGTCATTCACTAAGTCCTGCTCAGTCTTCGAAATGAATGCCAGTTATATGGACATTCACTTCATGCGTTTGAAGCGAAGTCATATTCAAAATCGCTTGGCGAATTTCATTTTGAATTTTCGCTGCAATCGTAGGAATGGAATGGCCATACTCGATAATGCAATACACATCGATTTTCAATCCTTCGTCTGCCCATTCGGTTTTTACACCTTTTCCGTACATCACTTTTCCCAATTTCTCCGCAACACCTGATGCGAAGTTCCCTTGGGTAGCAATCACTCCGTGTACTTCTGACGTGGCGATACCAATGATGACTTCGAGTACTTCAGGTGCCAGTTGAACTCGTCCGAGTGCGACATCTCCAGACGGTGTCATTCCGACAAACGATGCATTTGTTTTATCAGCCATTACACTTCTCCTCCAATTATTTCATGACGTCGTACTTTTCTAAGAACTTTGTATCAAAATCTCCAGACTGGAATATTTCGTCATTCATTAAGTTCGCGTGGAAAGGAATCGTCGTATGGACACCTTCGACTACGAACTCGTCTAATGCACGTTTCATCCGAGCGACCGCTTGCTCACGCGTATCCGCATGAACGATCAGCTTTGCGACCATCGAATCGTAAAACGGTGGAATCGTATAGCCTGGGTACACTGCTGAGTCAACACGTACACCAAAGCCGCCTGGTGGTAGATACATAGTTACTTTACCGGGTGAAGGCATGAAATTCTTTTCAGGATTTTCTGCATTGATCCGACATTCAATAGACCAACCATTGAACTGAATATCCTCTTGTTTAAACGCTAATTCTTCGCCTGCAGCTACTTTTAGCTGTTGTTGAATCAAGTCAATTCCTGTGATCATTTCTGTTACAGGGTGTTCAACTTGAATTCGTGTATTCATTTCCATGAAATAGAATTTTTGATTGATATGATCAAAAATAAATTCTACAGTACCTGCACCGCGATAGTTACACGCTTGAGCTGCTTTTACAGCCGCTTCACCCATTTCTGCGCGTAGTTCAGGAGTCAATGCAGGAGATGGAGCTTCCTCAACCAGTTTTTGCATACGGCGTTGAATAGAACAATCACGCTCACCTAAGTGAACCGTGTTACCGTATTTATCCGCTAGCACTTGAACTTCTACGTGACGGAATACTTCGATATACTTCTCAATATACACGCCCGGGTTACCGAATGCCGCAGCAGCTTCTTTTTGTGTGATTTTAACACCTTTTACTAGCTCATCTTCATCACGTGCTACACGAATTCCTTTACCGCCACCACCAGCTGTTGCTTTGATGATAACCGGGAACCCAAGTTCTTTTGCAATTTCGAGTGCATGATCTGCGTCATCCACAATGCCGTCAGAACCAGGAACGATTGGAACTCCTGCAGATGCCATTGTATTACGCGCAACATCTTTTGTACCCATTTTAGAAATAGCCGCCGCTGTGGGTCCGATGAATTCGATATTTACTTCTTCACAAAGTTCAGCAAAGCTCGCGTTCTCTGCAAGGAAACCATAACCAGGATGGATCCCGTCACAGTCAGTTGCTTTCGCGGCACTGATGACGTTTGAGAAGTTCAGATAACTGTCTGTCGATAGACGTGGACCGATGCAAACTGATTCATCTGCTAGTTGCACATGTAACGCCTCTGCATCTGCTTCAGAATAGACCGCTACTGTTTTAATACCCATTTCTTTGCATGCACGAATAATGCGCACAGCAATTTCTCCACGGTTTGCAATTAATACTTTTTTCATTGGTTACTCCCCCTTAGTTTTCTCTAACAAGGAATAAAGGCTGTCCGTATTCCACAAGTTGACCGTCTTGCACTAAGATTTCAACGATTTCACCATTTACTTCTGATTCAATTTCGTTGAATAATTTCATTGCTTCTACGATACAAACGATGGATTCAGCCGTTACTTTATCACCAGTTTTAACGTACGCTTCTGCGTCTGGCGACGAAGCCTGATAGTATGTCCCAACCATAGGGGAAGTGATTTTGTGTAGTGTTTCGTCAGTTGCTACTTCAGCTACTGGCGCTGCTTGTGCTTCTGGTGCTGGTGCTGGTGTTACCGCAACAGGCGCTACTGGAGCTTGAACTGGAGCCGGCGCTGCTTGTGGTGTTTGCGGTGCTTCTGTAACCGTTGTCACGGCTTGTCCACCATTTTTCTCTAGTTTAATCTTCCCTCCATCTGATTCTAATGAGAACTTCTGGATGGATGATTGATCGATAAGCTTAATAATTTCTCGGATTTCTTGGATTTTCAACATATCTGATTCTCCTAACTAAATTTTCTTGCTATCGTATACTATGATAGTCGTTTTACAGTAAATATGGAATAGCAAAGACACAAATTATTCTATTATTCTTGAAAAATGCCCACTAGTTGCAAATTTTGTGACAATTTATTTGAAAAAACGACGATGTGTTATCCCATACCTTTAATAGGTTTACCTATAAGCGTGAAATTCACATTACACGCTGCACCTATTTCAAAACTTTAGTTATTCTATGTAAAAAAGGAAGCCACATGGACTTCCTTTTGTTGTTATTCTTTTGTTTCTGCAAAATCGACTTTGACAGTTTGCGCGCCATCCCAACTCGACATGACATACTGTGTAATTTCGTCCGCCATTTTCGGTGAGTGGCTTTCATTCGATAATACCGTTACGTTGACTCGATCGCCCTCTCCACGTACAAACACTTCTGGATAGCCAAGTGCTGCGATTTGCATCTCCATCAACGCTTCTGTCGAACTGACTTTTCGTAACTCAGCAATTTCGTTAAAAATTTCATTTTTCTCTTCAGCAGTAAAATCAGAAGATGTCATTTTCTCTGTCAACTGTTGCACTGTCTCACTGCGTTCATTACGTACTTCCATGCGCATATCCTGGAAAATATACGATTCAGCGAAGACCGGTTTCACTTCCTCCGACTTGCCTTCCTTTTCAAGTAGATTCGTTGCGTCCTTTGTTTCTTTCGTGAAGATCGCAATTCCATCAAATGGCATCGGCGCTTCCTTCTTCACGTAGTAGATTGAAATCACTGCGACTAGACTGAGTAATGTTAAAAACCAAACTGTTCGTTTATTGGCTTTCATGTTGATTCCCCCTTTTCTTCATTTCCACGATGACGATACGATGTTCAGGCAATTGTAGGACGTTGGCTAGGAGTTGTGAAAGTCCGTTTCGTATAGCCGGATTTTCTGCCCCTTCCGCTACGACGAGCAACCCTTGCAAAGGTGATTGGCTTTTCACAGCGGACGTGGCAGAGAAATAATTTGCTAACGGACTCTCTTCTTCTTTTTCATCGTAATGAAAATAAACTTTCACATCCCCTAACCCTTCCATTTGTTCAAGTGTTTCTTCAAGTGTTGACAGCATGCGCTTCTCTTCTTTTTTCTGTTTCTCCCCTCCTACATTCGCCGTACTGGTGATGTATAAAACGCTACACACCATAACCATCAAACCGATCATGATCAATCGGGGTTTCCCTGTGGGCTTTTCCAAGTTCCATCACCATCTCAACGTGAATTGACTAAAATGAATTCTACAGTTGCATAATATGTAGCGTCACAGTAACTTATGACTTGCGAATTGTAGAATATATTGCAAAATCCAAATGCCGATTGCCACTTTACACAAAGGAATGATCATTCTTTCCATTTCACGCCCCGCCAGTAACTGAATAATTAAGACTAGGACTACCAAGTTTGCTAACCCTACTAAAAATACTTCCATACATTCGCCTCATTTCCCGAACGTCATTAGTTTAATGAACGTCACAATGAAAATCGTTGTATAGATGAAAGCGAATGTCAGCAAAAATGAAATGGCGCATAAAACAAACAACGTACGACCGATATCATCCAGTAAACCGCACACTTCTTTTTGCGAAAATGGTTCAATGATTGCCGCTGTCCATCTAAATAAAAAGGCCATACAAAGAATCCTAACTGCCGGCAATAGCGCGATCGTCCAGATTGATACGAGCAGCCAAATACTCATATAAGCCGTGGCACCGGAAGAATAACGACCAATTGATCCAAGCGTATCCGTCAATAATGAACCGATGACAGGAATATTATTCTTGATCAGCTCTTTTAACGGCTCGTTCAAAGCGCCGTTCATCGTCCAAGACAACGCGCCACCCGCTGTAATAAAAATGGAATACGCTGCAACCATGGCAGAAACAAACGCAAGCAATGACGTACGCAATAAATCCGCCATCCGCGTGAAGGCAATTTCCGGCACCAATCGCGTAAAGATATCGAACAACAGCGCCGTTAATAACACCGGCAACAGGAACTTATCCGCAAACACGACAGCTCCTTGCGCAAATAACAGCATAGCGGGTTGGAAATTCAAGACGCCGAACGTGGCACCGGATGCCAAAATCATCGCAGCCATTAGTGGATACATTCCAAGGAATAATGAAGCAATCGTGTGCGTGATGACTTGGATTTGCTCGAAACTTTCCCTAGCCGGCTCAATCAGCAATACTAAAATAAGGATCAGTAACAGAAACCTCGTCCACTTTTGAAACGTCGGAAGAAAGAAATCGACAAGAGAAGCGATAAGCAACATGATGAGCAACAAGAAAAATGGTCCGATGATACCCGCGATACTTTCCTGCAGAAAATTCAGCATAGATGTCTCGTCCATTCATTTTTGTTAGGATTCGTTCACCAGGGAATGAACGTGTGGATCGTCTCGATCAATTGCGTGATATACGGCAACCACAATGTCATGATGACTACTTTCATGCCGGTCTGAAACAACTGCCCGAATGCCCCGTACCCCTCATCTTTCATCTGAAGCGACAGAACCTCCGCTACATAATACAGACCCGCACTGACCACTAGTAGCGTTGCGTAAGGCGACGGTAACTTCTTCGTCAACTCCAACAATGTCGATCCGAAAGGTACAAGGACCGTAAATAATACATACACTGTGACCAGTAAGAATAGCGCGGTATGAAGAATGGGACGCAGGGCAGGTGCAGCAAATGAAAGCAAAAGCAGCAAGAGATACACGACAAATAATTGAAAGAGAATCGCCATTTACATCGCCATGGATAGCCAGCTAAAGAATTCCGTGATCTCCGTAAAGAATATTCTGAGGAACATCAGCAGCTCAATCGAGATGTACAGATATGCTAAGAAAAATAGGAAAAATGAGAACTCCTTCTTGCCTGTTTGCTCGAAAAACACGTGAAGTACCCCAATCACCAATCCAACGCCGGCGATGCGCAATAAATCATTCAGTTCCATCCCGCTACGCCTCCTCCATAGTCCACTCTATGAAGCAAGCTTCTTAAATATGCAAAAGTATCAAAGTATCACGGACATTGCGGATTGAAAAAGATAGGGAATAGTTTGTATCGGTGTGGGGATTTGCGCTCTAGGCGGACGCTTTCCCGTGGCCCCGCGGTGAGCGAGCTATATCAATCCCCTTGTACTCTCTAATTTACTTATTATACTTTCTACGTTTCGCTTCAATTTAAGAACTCATTTCCACGCAAAAAAAGGATGCCCCATCACTGGGACATCCTTGATACATATTTACTTATGCGCGGGAAACGTATTCCGCTTCTTCTGTGTTGATGATCAACATATCACCTTGGTTAACGAAGAATGGCACTTGTACAACAACGCCAGTTTCCATCTTAGCTGGCTTTGAACCGCCACTCGCTGTGTCACCTTTGATTCCAGGCTCTGTTTCCGCTACTTCAAGCGTAACGGTTATTGGTAATTCAACGCCAAGCACTTCTTCTTTATACGTGATGACGTGAACTTCCATGTTCTCTTTCAAGAACTTTAATTCATATTCAAGTTGCTTATCAGATAGTTCGATCTGCTCGTACGATTCGTTATCCATGAATACGTGCATATCTCCGTCAGCATATAAATACTGCATTTTACGGTTGTCAATTTGTGCTTTTTCTACTTTTTCTCCCGCACGGAATGTTTTTTCATTCACGTTTCCTGAGCGAAGATTACGCAGTTTCGAACGAACGAACGCTGCCCCTTTACCTGGTTTTACGTGTTGGAAATCCATTACGCGCCAAATGTCACCATCAACTTCAATTGTTAATCCTGTACGAAATTCGTTTACTGAAATCATTCGTATTCCTCCATTTTCAACCGATTATAAAATAAGCAGTTCTTTAGTAGACTTTGTCAAACGTTCATTACCTGTTTCTGTGATCAGTATATCATCTTCGATCCGCACTCCGCCAATACCAGGAAGGTAGATTCCTGGTTCCACTGTTACCGCCATATTCGGTACAAGCACCGTTTCGGAGCGGAATGATAAGGCTGGTGCTTCGTGAACTTCCATGCCAATGCCATGACCGGTTGAATGACCGAATGCCTCTCCATACCCTTTGGACTTGATGTAGTCGCGTGTAATTGCGTCGGCTTCGATACCTGTCATGCCGGGCTTAATCTTTTCTACACCCAGTTCTTGGGCGCGTAACGTGACTTCATAGATTTCACGAAGTTTAGCAGAAGGCTCACCGATCGCAACTGTTCTCGTAATATCAGATATATACCCATTATAAAGGGCGCCGTAATCCATTGTAACTAAATCACCTGTCTCAATCACTTTATCAGATGCTACCCCATGTGGTAAAGCCCCTCTTTCACCAGAAGCAACAATTATGTCAAATGAAGACGAAGTCGCGCCTTGTTTCCGCATGAAAAACTCCAATTCATTGGCGATTTCCAACTCCGTTTTCCCTGCTTGGATGACTGAACAAATATAGACGAATGCCGCATCCGCAATGGCTGCCGCTTGCTTTAACACTTCGATTTCTTCCGGGGTCTTAATTAAACGTAGTTTCTCTATTAAACCAGCGACAGGCACTAGTTTTGCTTTTACATGTTCGTTATACACTTCAAACTGACTATAGCTCAGATCCTCTTTTTCGAAGCCTAGTGTATCAATCTTCATTTCTTTTACTTGGTTCGCAACTTCTTGAATCATCGTGCCCGTATGCTGGACAATGCGATAGCCTGTTAGTTGGTCATTCGCTTGCTCCATATAACGGAAATCTGTAATGAATACTGCATCAACTTGTGAAACAATTGCAGTCCCTGCAGATCCCGTGAAGTTTGTCATGTAGCGACGATTGTACGGATTTGTGATTACTAATGCATCGAGTTGCTGTTCTTTCAATAATTTTCTTAATTGCTCTATTTTCAAGATAGTCTCTCCTCTCGTTTTAACAAAAACGCTTGGAAGGCAAGATCATAGCCCGCTGTTCCAAAACCGCATAATTGTCCTGCCGCTACAGGAGCAATGACAGACGTGTGTCGGAACTCTTCACGAGTATGTATATTTGAGATGTGGACTTCAATTACAGGAACAGAAATAGAAGCGATTGCGTCGCGAAGCGCAATGCTGTAGTGTGTAAATGCGCCTGGATTGAAGATGATGCCATCAATTTCTCGATCCCCTGCATCATGAATCTTGTTAATGAGCTCACCCTCTATATTGGATTGAAAACACGACAACGCGATATCTGATTCATTCGCTAAACGCCGAATTCGACTTTCAATATCTGCAAGTGTCTCTGCCCCGTATATATCCGGTTCTCTTTTGCCTAGCCTGTTCAAGTTTGGGCCATTTAAGAGTAACAGTTCCATTTAATCCCCCCCACTCATTTTTCTTCCCTATTTTAGCACAATGAGTAAGCGGGACATACTAATACTGTTCTAGCCTATTGTTTTTTTCATGTAAACAGAAGTTCCGATGACGAAACGGAAAATCATCGCAAACAAACAAGCAAACGGTATCGATATTTTTTTTATGAATTGTGTCATGGTCAAATCTGCTTTGACGTGGATCATCCATTCAATGAAGATAATCACGATAATTGTGACGATCAATGAAGAAACAGTGGGTGGAATCTTAAACGTCAGACGAGCAATAAAGTACAGGATAAAAAATAGCAAAAAACAAATGACTCCTAATAGCACCCACTTAAGCCAGCCGGGAAAAGTCGTAAGCATATGAAGTTTTTTCGTCCAGCCGATTGGTGACCATTTAATAAATTTAAAAACGTGTAGGAATTTTAGTGAAATTATAGATAGTACCGCAGCCATAACAGCTGTCCAGAAATGTGTTGAAGTAATTTTCATGACAATACCTCCCATTCCAGTGTCGGGCAATTTACACTTTTTTAAACATCTCAATGGTGCAATTTCACTTTTTTTAGTACAATGGGGATATCGTTTCTTACGACAGAAAGTGTGGGTATGTTATGAGCCAACAGAAAACTCCTCCAGCATACGGAGGTCAAGCACTTATAG
Source organism: Sporosarcina sp. P1 (assembly GCF_002743155.1). Lineage (NCBI taxonomy): Bacteria > Bacillati > Bacillota > Bacilli > Caryophanales > Caryophanaceae > Sporosarcina > Sporosarcina sp. P1. The sequence goes on along the minus strand of NZ_PDYS01000001.1, from coordinate 519,081 downwards.
AAGGTGTAATGTTCGGTGGAAAGAAGGATACGGTGACAGCCATTCGCCGGAAAGATGATACGATCGAATACTACCATGTACCGAGAGAATCACATCCTATACGCACTAAATTAAAAAAAATTCCTTTCATTCGGGGTATTGTCGCGTTAATTGAATCGGCTGGTAATGGTTCTAAGCATTTGACGTTTGCAAGTGACCGCTACGATGTGATGCCTGGCGAAGAAGAAGAACATGCAAAAGAAGAAGAGACGTCGAAACTAGTAATGGTTCTTGGAGTGGCGGCAGTCGGAGTATTATCGTTCATTTTTGGTAAGTTCGTCTTTACACTCGTTCCCGTTTTCTTAGCGGAGTTATTTCAATCGGTAGCACCTAGCAAAACGGCACAAATTATGATCGAAAGCTTCTTTAAACTCTTCTTGTTACTGACGTATATTGGATTGATTTCTATGACACCGCTAATCAAGCGGGTTTTCCAATATCATGGCGCAGAGCATAAAGTCATCAATAACTACGAAAGTAATATGGAAATGACAGTGGAAAACGTACAGTCGCAATCTCGATTGCATTATCGATGCGGTAGCAGTTTCATTTTGTTCACAGTCATCGTCGGAATGTTCATCTACTTCTTAGTTCCAACCGATCCACTTTGGTTACGCGTCCTCAATCGGATTTTGTTAATTCCGGTAGTGCTCGGCATATCATTTGAAGTATTACAGTTGACGAATGCGGTGCGCAACGTACCGGTACTTCGTTATCTAGGCTACCCTGGGCTTTGGTTGCAATTACTAACAACAAAAGAGCCAGACGACAAGCAAGTAGAAGTTGCAATTGCTTCTTTCGAAAAATTATTAGATGTGGAACAACATGGAGTTGGTGTGTTGCATCCTCAAGTTGCAGCAGAAACAGAAGAAACCAATGAGCCGAAACCTCTTCTGTCATAAAATTAAACAAAGAGCCTCGAATGTGTTTTTACATATTCGAGGCTCTTACCTTTTCTACAAAATTTTGCACACCAGTAAAAAGGTCCTTAGCACATTCGCTAAGGACCTTTTCACTATTGTTCGCTTACAATCGCCGGGACTTGTTTTGATTGAATGACTTTCAGTATGTAAAACACACCGATCGCAGCTGAAACTGCAATTCCCGTGCCTACAGATACGGCATAGTCGAGATGCAGACCTTCAGGAGCATACATCCAGTACGTCACGACAACAGCGGTCATGAACATTGCAGGAATGCCCGCAATCCAATGGGCTCGTTTTTCTCTGATTAAGAAAGATGTTGCCGTCCAAAGCATGACCGCTGCTACTAATTGATTCGTACCGCCAACATAACGCCACAAGAACGAGTAGTCGATTGTCGATAGATAGAACATCGGTACGCCTAATAGCAATGTAGTAGCCAAAACCACCCACTTTTTATTGGGATTCAACCACTTGGAAGTCGCTTCAGTAAAAATCATACGTGCTGAACGAAGAGCTGTATCGCCTGTTGTAATCGGTAAAATAATAACACCTAAAATAGCTAACATTCCACCAAACGAACCAAGTAATGTGCTCGAAATTTCATTTACTGCACCTGCTGGACCACCCGCAGCCAGAGCGCCTTGTAATCCTGCCGTACCACCAAAGAATGTCATGCCCGCTGCAGCCCATACCATTGCGATGATACCTTCCGCAATCATTGCGCCATAAAATACTTTCCGGCCCTCCGACTCTTTTTTCATCGTTCTAGAAACAATTGGACTTTGTGTACAATGGAATCCAGAAATAGCTCCACAAGAAATCGTCACCATTAACAACGGCCAAATTGGCAACTCTCCAGGATGTAAGTTCTGTAAAGTTAAATTCGGGATTTTCTCAGGTCCAAATAATAAAGCCCCACCAATCCCAACTGCCATAACGATCAACACTACTCCAAACACCGGGTATAAACGACCTATAATTTTATTGATTGGCAAAATAGCTGCCAACACGAAGTAACCAAATATAATAATTAATGACACGATAAATGAGAGCGGTGTAATGGATGAAATAAGTTGCGCCGGCCCCGCAGTGAAGGCAGCCGCTACAAGAACCATTAAAACAATTGAAATCACATTGATGAAACGTCTGGCGATATCACCTAAATACTCTCCCACAATTTTAGGGAATTGAGCACCACCGTGTTTCAGTGACAACATTCCAGAAAAATAATCATGGACAGCTCCTGCAAAAATACTACCGAACACAATCCAAATGAATGCAACAGGTCCATATAACGCACCTGCAATCGCCCCGAATATCGGACCTAAACCTGCGATGTTCAGTAATTGGATGAGCCAGCCTTTCCACCAGCTCATCGGCACGTAATCCATCCCATCAGCCTGTGTATAGGCGGGCGTTTTCCTTGCATCGTCAATCACAAATACCTTTTCGACCACTTTTGAATACGTTAGATAACCTATAACTAGCAAGACGATGGATGATAAAAATGTCAGCATGCAACCCCTACTTTCCCGTCTTTTAATATATTTGTCTGATTGATTAATAATGAATCAAACAATTTTTTCTAGTATATAATAGTTTGAAAATTATATCAACATAGACTTTTAGAATAATTTAACTTTTTTTCCTACTACATTTACTTCTAAAAGAAGATTGTGAAATTTTACCTATGAAAGCACGAAACCCCAAATGCATAAGCATTCGGGGTTTCGTTAGTATTAAATTATAATCCGCACTTCAATTGCGCTTGGCAATTGGTACACGTGTTACATCCACCTATTTCTTCTACTGTACCTTGTCGGCAAACTGGACATGTGTCGCCCACTTCTGAACCGATCGTGACGTTTGTCGAACGCAATGCTTGGATCGTATTTACGAGCACAACTTTCGGCTGATCTGTCACTTCAACTACTTCTTCTGTATCCGGAATATTATCTTCCGCTTTCAGAGTCAGTACTTGTGCATCGCGGCTACCGTCGACGTATACTGTACCGCCTTTCGCCCCGCCTTTATACAATCTCTCATACACACTTTCAACTTGTTCCACTGTATAGCCGCGTGGTGCGTTAACTGTTTTAGAGATCGAACTGTCGATCCAGCGCTGAATGATACATTGCACGTCCGCATGCGCTTCCGGTGCTAATTCCATTGAAGAAATAAACCAATCAGGCAATTGATTTGGATCAGCATCAGGATTAGCCTGCAAATACTCTTCTACAATCGCCGCTTTTACTTCGATGAATTTACCTAAGCGTCCGCTACGGTAATATGTGAATGAGAAATAAGGCTCTAATCCAGTTGAAACCCCTACCATGGTTCCAGTGGATCCAGTTGGCGCAACAGTCAATAAGTGAGAGTTTCTGATTCCATGTTCCAAAATCGATTCGCGGATATCTTCCGGCATGCGCTTCATAAAGCCAGAATTAATGAAAGCCTGACGTAATGCTTTCGTTTCTTCATCCGTTTGACCAATAAGGAATGGGAAACTTCCTTTTTCTTTCGCCAATTCAATCGATTCGCGGTAAGCAGTTGTCGCAATTGCTTCAAATACTTCATCCACTAATTGATTTCCTTCAGGCGAGCCGTATTCTTTTTCACAGTAGATGTGAAGATCAGCAAGCCCCATCACACCCAGACCTACACGGCGTTCTCCAAGGGCTTGTACTTTATTATCTTCAAGGAAGTACGGTGTAGCGTCGATGACGTTATCTTGCATACGTACACCAGTCCGTACCGTCTCTCTCAACTTTTCAAAGTTAACCGTCTTCGTATTTTTGTCTGCCATCTCAGCAAGATTGACAGCAGCCAAATTACAGACAGAATATGGTGCAAGTGGTTGTTCACCACACGGATTTGTTGCTACAACTTGCTGTCCGTACGCTTTTGCATTCGTGTCGTCATTTGCATTATCAATGAAGAAAATGCCTGGTTCCGCTGAATACGTTGCACAAATATTAATTAAATCCCATAGAGCGCGGGCTTTAATCGTACGATACACACGAACTTCGTGACCTAGACGTTCCCATTCGCGTACATCGCCAACTTCATGCCACTGTTCATTATAATACTTCATCTGTTCAGGGGAATAATTTTCGACTGCCGGGAAACGCAAATCGTAATTCGCGTCTTCTTCCACCGCTTTCATGAAGTCATCCGTTAAGGTTACGGAAATATTCGCTCCTGTCAGGAATTCTGGATTATGAACGGTGTACGTTCCGCCATCCTGCAGCTTCAGCTCAGCGTCACGGATAATCGCTGCGTTAAAACCACCTTGACCTGGAATTTGTTTATAGTTTGTGATGCCTTGATACATCGCTTCTTCTTGTGCTGTCAACGGTTTGAAATTCAATTTCTCATCGGCCAGCTTCTTGATCATTTCATCTTCTGTGTTTTCTATCAAATAGCGCAAAATTCGCGGATTCTGCATTTTGGAGATGATGAATTCATAAATGTCCGGGTGCCAGTTTGATAACATAATCATCTGTGCCCCACGTCTTGATCCGCCCTGCTCGACCAAATGAGTCAATTTTGCAATATCATCCAACCAAGAAACCGATCCGGATGACTTACCGTTGACACCACGCGCCAATGTGTTGCGTGGACGCAATGTCGAACCGTTCGTTCCTACACCGCCACCACGACTCATGATCTCCATCACTTGCTTACGGTGATCGGATATCCCTTCACGGGAATCGGGCACAAACGGCATTACATAACAGTTAAAGAACGTGACATCCGTGTCTGATCCTGCGCCATACAGCACGCGACCAGCCGGAATGAAGTTCAATGCCTTCAACTGATCATAAAACATGTTATACGACTGCGTTCTTCTATCTTCCGTCTTTTCAACAGAAGCAAGTCCGGTCGCATTACGTTTTGCGATCTGCTCGTAGAACACTTCTAGTGGCTTCTCAAGCACTTCAAGGGGACGTGTAATAACACCTTTTTGCTGCTCATCCATATCGTCGATTGATGAACGATATTCTGGTTCGATCCAGATCTCCGCTTTCCCGTTCGCTTGATCAAGTTTCGTAATATACCCTAACCCACGAGCGGGGAACTTTGGATCTTCTCTCACTGTTAGAACGACAAAATCGCCTTCTTTCAGTGTCTTCTTTTCCATATCTTTAAATGAATATCGATCGATCATTACTAGACGCGATACTCCACTATGTGTTAGCTTCATATCCTCCGTAACCGGGTGAACTTGAGGGAACTTCGCAATATCCTCATTCAATTGTTGTTTATCGAGCATCGGTTCGCCTTGCTTCGACATCGTAACCATATAACATCCTCCTCATAACGCTACAAACACTATATATAGTGTTTGTCTTATTAAATAATCTACTACATATTGAATAGTATATCAATCGACATTTATTCTTCAAAAACATAAAATCATTGATATCACGACATTTCGACAAAAAAAATAAAACCAAAGTACCAATTTTATTTTTTAAAATTCCAGTCATCATTCGCATATTTATCTTTCTCGATTTGGCGGACTAAAGCGAGCTGTTCATGCGTTAATTCTAGAGGTTCCAATGAAATATCGAGCGACGTTTCAAACCCTTTAGAAAAGGCTTGTTTGCATTCCTCCACTGAAATCTCTCGGTCCGTCAATCGGTCAATCGCAATTGCACGGTCTGGTAATGTTTTACGTACACGTTCTTTCAATGCGGGTGATGAATACGTGAAAATAGACGTCAATTTATCGACATCTAAGCTCATCAAAATTGCTCCATGTTGCAAAATCACGCCTTTTTGACGCGTTTGTGCACTACCCGCAACCTTTTTACCTTCGACAACGAGTTCATACCAGCTCGGTGCATCAAAACAAACACCGCTCTTTGGGCTACGCAATTGCTCCGTAACGTCTTGATCTGGAATCGAGAACTCTGCCTGAAGTCCGAGATTACGGAAGCCTTGCAGCAATCCACCAGAAATCACACGGTATGCTTCGGTTACTGTTTCCGGCATATCGGGATACTGCTCGCTCACAATGACACTGTATGTAAGCTCATGTTCATGCAAGACACCGCGGCCACCTGTTGGTCTTCGGACAAATCCGAGCCCTAGTTCTTTTACTTTTTCCATATCGATATCTTTTTCAATACGTTGGAAGTACCCGATAGATAATGTAGCGGGTTCCCACTCATAAAAACGTAGAACTGGCCCGATTTCTCCTCGGCTATGTAAGTCAAGAAGCGCTTCATCGAGCGCCATATTGAAGGAAGGACTACATTTCCCAGAGTCTACATAATGCCATACGGCTTTTGTCATAATCTATTCTCCTTCGTGTTAATACTCCACCTATAGTATAGGAAGTCATCAATGAAAAAAACAATAACGCATTTCATTTTATCATTAGGATTGAACTGATGCCAGATAATCTTTATAATAGAGATATTGATGAAGGGGGAAGTTTTTTTGAGTTATTATATTTTAGGAGCAGCTGTGCTCGCGGTCATTTTGTATTTCGTCATCACATACATACGTGTCGGAAAAGCATTGACTACATTAACGCAAGAAGAGTTTATTAAAGGATATCGCAAAGCACAATTGATCGACGTGCGCGAACCAAAAGATTTCGATGCTGGACATATTTTAGGTGCGCGTAATATTCCATTTACACAGTTCTCACAGCGCTATAAGGAAATCCGCCCCGACAAACCCGTTTATCTTTATGACCAAAACACAAGCCGTACAGGCCGTGCTGCGTTATTCTTGAAGAAAAAAGGTTGTACAGAAATCTACCAGCTACGCGGTGGATTTAAAAAGTGGTCAGGTAAAATCAAAACAAAATAATCATTGCGGATCCTCCTTTTTAAGGAGGATCTACTTATTTATAGGGAGAGTGTTAAATTAATGAAATCATCTTTTTTAATTCCACTACAGTCCGCACAATACGAGAAGCTGACACATTATCAATATTATGGCGTCGTCATTGAAGCGATTCTAGACGCACTTCAACAACGTTCACCGGCTGATTGGAAAATTATCCAAGTGGATGAGTTTTCCTCTTATACAGAAACCATGCTTCCTGAGTTGATTCATCGTAAACAATTGCCTTACGAATCACTTAGTCATATTTACGCCACATTGCCGACACAAAAAATTCAACAAGACGTATCAACTGATGCTTTTTCCTTACAAGGTGCTGAAACAATCGACAATCAGTTGCTATTCTTTCCTGAACATCAAATTGCCATCGCCAACATTAGCTATTATGTCGCAACCGGCTCTACTTGGTCAGAACATACTGTATTCGCGCCATCGGCCAGTCACGTCAAAGATTTCATCGAAGTGCTCAATCAACTTCAACGAGACGCGATGAAAACGAATATTACGTACTTAGTGGATACCGAAGAAGGCATGGAAAAAAAGACGTATGGCGCCGGCGCACAAATTGAGCGCAGTGACGTTCTGCTGGATGAAAGTTTGAAGAATGATCTATTTCGTTCTATCGATGAATTCTTCCGAGATGGCGGGGCTTTCTTTAAAGAATACGGACTACCATATAAAAGAGGAATCTTGCTGTATGGATCTCCCGGTAACGGTAAAACGACACTCGTACGTTCCATTACCGGAACAACTGACGCACCTGTTGTCTATTGGCAAATCACGGAATTCACAGGGAGTCATTCCGTACAAGAAGTGTTCAATATAGTCGAACGGCTCGCACCCGCTATCCTTGTAATCGAAGACATCGATTCCATGCCGGAACATATGAGAAGCACATTTCTAAACATCCTAGATGGCGTACATGTCCGTGATGGTTTATTCATCATCGGGACGACTAATTACCCTGAACGCATCGACCCTGCCCTCATCAACCGTGCAGGCCGCTTTGACAGCACATATGAAATCAAGTCTCCGACACTGGAAGTCCGTAGGTTATACATGGAAAAACTGGATCGCAAAAAGATACTTTCTCTAGAACAAGTGGAGGAAATAGCCAAGCAGACAAAAGGCCTTTCTGTATCACAGTTGAATGAATTATATATGTCAATTGCGCTCACCTACCATTATGAGGCGAATATTCAATATGAAGAACGAATCCGTCAGTTGCAGAAGCAACATAGACAAACTACTCGACATGACTGGGAAACCGATTCAACAATTGGTTATTAAGACGCAAAAGAGGTTGCCTTGAATCTTTCAAGGCAACCTTTTTTGCTTGATTGTGAATAGGTTTACGCAAAGTCACTCATTCTAGTTATTGATTTTTATCCAGCTACTTCTAGCTTTCGTCAGGGCTACTATTATTTTGTTATAAGCCCCTACCTTCGCGCCAAATAGAAGCTCATTGCCTTTAAGGACTGTCATAATTTGTATATTAAGCAATTATTTATTATGACAAATATCTAATAGTACGTTTCTTTTATTCACGAAGATTTAAAAATAAAACAACACACGTGTCGATTCAAGGATTATTTTATCCTACCCAATGTAATTGAATTTTCAATCATTATACACATTTATGCCATAATCTATAAACAATATAGGAGTCAGTCAAAAAGCGACACACTTTTCAATTCGCTTTATATATGATAAGAAAGTTGCTTCCAACCTAGCAAGTTAACCGCTACATGACGTGAAGCGTAATATATATTACGGAGGAAAAAATGATTAAAACTATTGAAAGAAACTTACTATTGTTTAGAATTGAAGTAAAAAGAATTATCATGTATAAGAAAGCTGAATTCTTAGGAATCGCACATCCGAGCGTTGTAAGAAGCAGCCAACGACTAGATAGCTTATTGAACAGAGTACAAGGAATTTATTCTTAACTATTGAAGTTACATCTATAGTATCAATAATAGTTCCAAAGAAAAGACAGTTCCCGTTTTGGAACTGTCTTTTTGTATTGTCTGAAACATTGTCATTCAACACTTCTATAAAATCCGACATTCACGATCACTTGATTTTTTGGAAATCGCTAGGCTGCCCATTGCGTGAAGGAAAATAGTTTAGTAAATACCAGTTATATTCGCTTTACTACCTTTCTATAATCCATATGGAGTGCAAAGCTTAATAGCAATAATACACCTACCATTGAGAGAGGAATCATCCATAGATTGTCTGCCGTTGTATAAAGGCCTAAAAACATTATGCCGATCGCAATCATTGGAGCCGATATATAATAAGGTTTTGCATTATAAAACCATCCGTACGTAAAAAAGTGCGCCCCTGTAATAATGGCAAATATCATAATTGCATCCTGCGGACTTTTTAACATACTCCAAAAAAGTATCGGAAAATAGAGAATCTGTGCTAGATTCAAATATAACCCTAGACTACCTAAGGCGTTATTTTTAAATTTCCAATCGGCCTTTAGTATATATGAAATACCAACTGAGAGAGGGAACATTAAACCTGTCGAAAAAAGCATCCCGATATTTTTCTGCGTTATTTCTAATGACTGCATAAATATAATGGTAATAATCAACCAAATCACACTAGCAGATAGGATAAATGAGATCCCATTTCTCCCTTTAATCGATAAATCATTTTTCATCTCATATATCGTCAAAGAAATCTTCCACCTTTCCTCTTCTTTTGTAAAACAGTATTGCTAAATTAGGCAAAGTATATCTAGTACACGTACTCCGCTCTATAGTTTTTCTGTATTTGGATAGATTTCTTTAATAAAGTCCGCAGATTGTTCTATTAATTTCTTTAGTATCTCTATTTCAATATCCGCGATTTTGTTGATATATATACAAGATTTACCTGTTGTGTGTTTCCCAAAATCTTTTAACAGTTTCTCTCGCTGTTCATTTTCAAGCGTTACATATAAACTGATTTTAGCTTTTCGTGGGGAAAAACCTACGATTGGCGCGTCCCCTTCATGACCAGAACTATATTTGTAATGATATTTGCCAAAACCTATAATACTCGGTCCCCACATTTTCGCTTTATACCCCGTCGTCTCGGTGAAGATATCCAGTAAACTAAAAGCATCTTCACGCTTTCTAAGTTGATCAATGTTCTCAATAAATTCAATAACACTACTATCGGTTTCTTTAGTTTTTAATTCGTACATTGAATTATCTCCATTCTACTATTTTTTGGTTTGCGCGAAATTCATATTGATTTCTAGATCATAATGCCAGAAAGGACGACTGATTACAGCACTGGTATCGTCTATTGATTTTATGGAAACGTCATCGCACTGTCGTCCCGTTGACGTTAGTATCACACATATGCCTTTGTATTATTTAAATACCAGAAAAATTAATCTTTTTTACAAGCACTTTCCTAATCGTCGCGTCTATAAACAGATTATCTAACATGAATAATGTTTCATCTTTCATTATGTTTTATTAAAGATACCAGTAACAGGTAGCATTCTCAATCCGCTTGTGGAAAGGACGATTAAAGTGTATATTTTAACTACTAATAATCATAGCTGTCTTAGGAATATATAACTAAGCCACTTCGATTATTGCAGAGGGTTCGTAACCATCCCCTCTAAAAACAAAACTATGGAGGAATGTAGAGTGAGTAAAGCAGTTATAGTATTTAGTGGCGGACAAGATTCTACCACTTGCCTGTTATGGGCAATGGAAGAATTCGACGAAGTAGAAACCGTCACATTTTTGTATGGGCAAAGACATAAGTCAGAAGTTGATTGCGCTACAAAAATCGCGAAAGACTTAGGTGTTAAACAAAAAATTATTCAAATGGACGTTCTCAATCAGTTAACTTCGAACGCATTGACCCGAGATGGTATGCAAATCGAAGTAGAAGAAGGAAGTGTACCCAATACATTTGTAGAGGGACGGAATCACATATTTCTTTCATTTGCGGCAATCTATGCCAAAACTGTTGGGGCAAAAGCGATTATTACCGGTGTAAGTGAGACAGATTTCAGTGGATACCCTGATTGCCGAGATGAGTTTATTCGTTCATTGAATACGACTTTGAATTTAGCAATGGACTATCCATTTGATTTGATCACTCCTTTAATGTGGAAAGACAAAGCAGAAGTTTGGGCAATGGCCGATCAAATGGGACGGCTGAAATATATTCGAGAGAACACGCTAACTTGCTATAATGGGGTTATTGCAGATGGTTGCAAGGAATGCCCCGCTTGCCAGTTGAGAAATGATGGGTTAGCGAAATACTTACAAGGACAGCACGTCTCATGATCCGAATTACGATTTATTTACTATCTATCATTCTTGCCAATGTAATTACAGCACGATTTGCTCCACTTGAACTTGGTCCATTAATTATCCCCTACGGTACTTTGTTCATTGGATTAACACTTGTCATGAGAGATATGGTCCAAAACAGATTCGGAAGACGTCAAACATACATATTGATTGCAGTCGCACTCTTATTATCCGCTGTTACCAGTCATTTATTAGGAGATCAATTATGGATCGTCTTTGCAAGTACGCTTAGTTTTATTGTTTCAGAAACAGCAGATACTGAAATTTATACCCGCTTTAAATTACCTTTTGTAAAAAGAGTACTGTTCTCGGGTGTGGTAGCTGGCTTTTTAGACTCAAGTTTATTTGTAATTATTGGAATTGGTCCACTAGGGCTTAACTTCGTCCCATGGGAGTTAGTTCCATATGCAATACTCGGACAATGGATAGCGAAAGTGTTGATGCAGTTGATCGTTGCCGGCGGGATTAGACAAGTTGTGATTAAGTTAAATATATATGAACCAAATATTTCAGAAGCACATTAAAAGGAGTTTGGAAAATGCCAGAAAACAGTAAAAACAGCCTTACATTACTCGGAAATCAAGAGACAACATATAACTATGAATATGATCCAGACGTTTTAGAAACGTTTGAGAATCAACATCAAAGCAATGATTACTTTGTTAAATTTAACATTCCTGAATTCACTAGCCTTTGTCCAATCACTGGCCAACCTGACTTTGCTACCATATATATATCCTATATTCCTGATGTAAAAATGGTAGAAAGTAAATCATTAAAGCTATACATGTTCAGTTTCAGAAACCATCCAGGTTTTCATGAAGATTGCGCAAATCTGATTATGAAAGACTTAATTCATTTAATGGAACCACGATATATTGAAGTGTGGGCCAAGTTCACTCCGCGTGGCGGAATCTCCATTGATCCGTATTGTAATTACGGAAAACCTGGAACGTATTTCGAACAAATGGCTAAAGAAAGACTTTTTCAACATGATATATATCCCGAGAAGATAGATAATAGATAATTTTTTATGCCAGGCACAGAGACAATTTGAAAATGTCTCCATGCCTGGCATTTTACTATACTAACCGAATCACATGTCAAAAAAGCTATACTACTATAAATCCTTTCTGAGCCCTTCCACTAAAATGTATTCTTTTTTATTCCTTAATGTAAATGAGCGGGCTTTTTATCATCACTTATACATACAGTATAAGTGAGATGTGAAGTTTTCATCATCATATACTAATAAACGGAGGGAATTTCTTGAAAGATGAATCGGCAAACGAAAATATGAATAGAGAAAAGAATCGAAAAGTTCAGCAGTTGGAACAATTTAAAGTTGACAATAGAGGGAAAAAGCTTACGACCAATCAAGGAGTGAAAGTGTCCAATGATGAAGAGTCATTGAAAGCAGGAGTACGTGGGCCTACATTAATGGAAGGAATTCATTTAAAAGAAAAACTCATGCACTTTGACCGTGAACGGATTCCTGAGCGGGTTGTTCATGCGAGAGGATATGCAGCACACGGTGAGTTTGAGTTATATGAATCAATGAAAGACTATACAACAGCTGCCTTTCTCCAGAAAGCAGGACAGAAGACACCTGTTTTCACACGCTTTTCTAACGTAGCAGGAAATTTAGGATCTGTTGATACAGCAAGGGATGTCCGAGGTTTTGCGGTGAAGTTTTATACAGAAGAAGGAAATTACGACTTGGTGGGAAATAATTTACCTGTGTTTTTTGTTCAAGACAGCATGAAATTTCCCGATCTTGTTCATGCAGTAAAACCTGAACCGGACACAGATATGCCCCAAGCGGCTTCAGCTCACGATACGTTTTGGGATTTCATAGCTAACAATCAAGAATCCGCCCATATGGTGATGTGGCAAATGTCAGACCGGACCATTCCTAGAAGTTGGCGAATGATGGAAGGCTTTGGTGTCCATACATTCCGGCTGATTAATAGTGAAGGTCAAGCTAGTTTCGTAAAATTTCATTGGAAACCAATACTCGGCGTGCATTCATTAGTATGGGATGAAGCGCAGAAAATCGCTGGAAAAAATGCAGATTTCCAGCGCAAAGATCTATGGGAATGTATTGATAAAGGATATTTTGCTGAATATGAATTCGGCGTTCAATTGATTGCAGAAGAAGATGAATTCATGTTTGATTTTGATATTCTCGATGCAACAAAACTGTGGCCCGAAGAGATCGTGCCTGTTAAAATCATTGGGAAAATGACGTTAAATCAAAACGTAACAAACGTCTTTGCTGAAACCGAACAAGCCGCTTTCCATCCTGGTAACGTAGTGCCCGGAATAGATTTCACTAATGATCCACTTTTACAGGGCAGACTTTTATCCTACCTCGATACCCAACTATACCGTCTCGGTGGACCAAACTTTACAGAAATACCGATTAATCGTGCAGTCTGTCCATTCCATAACAATCAGAGAAATGGATTCAACCGACAGCGCATTGATGTCGGCAAAGTAAGTTATCATAAAAATTCTTTGGCTGATAATACGCCTGCCACTTCCACAGCAAAAGAAGGCGGATTTGTTCACTATGCTGAAAAAGTGGAAGGGCGCATCATTCAAGCACGGAGCGAATCATTCAAGGATCACTTTTCTCAAGCCCGACTTTTCTGGAATAGTATGTCACCGCCCGAAAAACAACATATTATTAACGCGTTTAGTTTTGAAATTGGAAAAGTGAATAGTATAAGTATTAGACAACAAGTAGTGGATATGTTCGCTAACGTTGATCAGAAAATGGCTACCATAATCGCAAACAATGTAGGAGTTAATAAACCAACTGGTGAACAAGTCAAAGTTACAGCGTCATCCCCTGCGCTGAGCCAGGAAAATACTCCCCGCTACCCATACAGTTTGAAGGTCGGTATTCTCATTGGTGACGGATTTTCTGACGAGGAAGTGAAATCGACAATTGAACATCTAGCAAAGTATGGAGTTTGGGTATATACAATTGGTGAAAAACTTGGTACGGTGAGAGGAAAGAACGGCCTGGAGATTCATGTCAATGAAACGTTTTTGACTACAGCCCCCGTTTTATTCGATTCTCTTTATGTAGTAGGCGGAAACGCAGCGGATCAAGCAAAGTTCAATTCGGATAGCGTCTATTTCATCAATGAGGCATTCAGACATTATAAACCGATTAGCGTTGCCAAAAGCGGAAACGCTATTTTCACAGCATCTGACGCAAAAAAGGGACCTGGTATTGTGTTTGCGGAAAATAACGCTACTTTTAACGATGATTTTATACTCGCTATTACCCAGCAACGTTTTTGGAAACGAGATATTTACTAATTCTTCCTGGAAAGAAGCGTCACTCTGAATGATGAGTGACGCTTCTTTATATTCTAATCCCTTATTATTTCTTTCAAAATACAACATATTAATAAGATTACGTTGTCATTTACGAAAAGATAGAAACCTTAAGCCTTTTGCGCTTACATATGTCGTGCTTTTCATTACCTGGGAAATTAAGAGTCTAGATGAACTATATATTTGATTCGTTAGGTCTTTATTTTATAGTCCGATCGAAAACAGAATGACTGCTAAGGCTGCGCCTAGTATTGGTACAACGACAGACAAAGCTCCAAATGCCGGATATGCGTCTTTATGTGTTTCGCCAGCAATAGATCGAATTGTTGTTACAACATATCCCCCTTGAGGAAGTGAATCCAACGATCCTGAAGAGATGGATACCGTTCTATGCAATGCTTCGGGATCTACGCCTAGATCTAAATAGTGTGGTGCTAATAGTGGCAAAGCAATTGCTTGTCCACCTGACGATGATCCGGTTAATCCAGCAATGACTGCTACCGCAAGCGCTCCACCGATTAAGGGACTTCCCGGAATATCTGTCATGACATTTACTGCTGCATCAAAAGCCGGTGTCGCCTTGACTACCCCGCCAAAACCAACGACTGCAGCTGTATTAGCAATAGCAATAACTGCACCCATCGCACCTTCTCCTACTGCATGACCAAAATTTTGGAAGTACTTTTTATTCAAAATAAATGTTGCTAATATACCGCCACTTAAAGAGATAATTAGTGCCGAGGTTCCGAGAGATTTGTGCAATAATAACGTGATTCCAAGAACTACTACTAATGGAATCATACTCAGTATTGGATTCGGAAGAGCTCTTTGCATATCTACTTCCTTATCCGTATCTCTTGCAACAAACCTTTCCCCTTTGGATACAGCTTTGGAAATCATTCGCTTCAGCCACCAATAGCCGAACAAGAACATGAAGACTGCTACGAGAATACTGACTTCCCATCCCGCATATGGACTCGTGCCAAGGAACTCAATTGGAATCCAGTTTTGAATTTCAGGAGATCCTGCAGATGTCATCGTAAATGTTGTAGAACCAAATGCTAGTGCAGCTGGAATGAATCTTCTTGGCAAATCAGCTTGTTTAAACAGACTTAACGCCATCGGATAGACCGAGAACGCAACAACAAACAAACTTACCCCGCCATACGTTAACACTGCACAAGCGATAACGACCGCCAAGGCTGCTCTTTTCATACCAATTTTACTGACAATCCACTTTGAAATACTATCGGCACCACCACTATCTTCCATAACTTTACCGAATATAGCTCCAGTTAAGAACATTAAATACCAGGAAGCAATAAATCCTGTGAATCCACCCATATAGTTGGTTAAGAAATTAACCGCGCCTTCTTCTGCCAACTGTGGGAAAAGCGGGATGCCATTCATAATTGCGATCAACAGTGCGGTAATGGGTGCCGCAATGAGAAGGTTCATACCTCTCATTGTTAAATAAATCAAGATCGCAAGTCCCCCAAAAAGGCCGATCATTCCTAACATACTCATTCCTCCTAATTACCTTGTTCCTTTATTACGTACTTTATTATTTGCTATAACGATCTACACGTAGTTGCGCTTGTCTAGCATGTCCTTCAAAGTTCTCTAGAAGACAAAGGCGTGCTGCGTACTCACCGATATATGCAGAGGCTTCAGGAGTTACCTTCTGATAAGTGACCGTTTTGATGAATTTTCCAACCCACAATCCGCCTGTGTAACGAGCAGCTCCCTTAGTCGGCAAAGTATGGTTTGTTCCAATTACTTTATCTCCGTATGCTACATTCGTCTCCGGTCCCAAGAACAAGCAGCCGTAGTTCGTCATGTGCTCTAGGAAGTAATCGGGATTCTCTGTTAAAATCTCCACATGTTCGAATGCTAGGCGATCTGCTTCGATCCGTGCCTCTTCAATAGAATCCACAACCAATATTTGACCATAATCTTCCCAAGACACACTTGCTACGTCTGCTGTTGGAAGTGTTTCCAACTGACGTTCAATTTCTTTAATTGTTTCGTGTGCAAGTTCTTCTGAAGTCGTAATCAACGCTCCAGGAGAAGTAGGTCCATGCTCTCCTTGACCAAGAAGATCAATTGCAATCATTTCTGCATCTGCTGTATGGTCTGCTACAACCAGTGTCTCTGTTGGGCCTGCAAACAAATCAATTCCTACGCGACCGTATAATTGTCGCTTCGCTTCAGCAACAAATGCATTACCCGGTCCGACAATCATATCGACAGATTCAATTGTTTCTGTCCCGATAGCCATTGCCCCCATCGCTTGAATGCCACCAAGTAAATAAATTTCGTCTGCACCTGCTAAATACATTGCCGCAATGGTCGCTTTTGGAATTTCGCCATTGATTGGTGGTGTACAGGCAATGACCCGCTTCACTCCTGCAACTTTTGCAGTCAATACACTCATATGTGCAGATGCAACCATCGGATAGCGTCCACCCGGTATATAACAACCTACGCTGTTTACTGGAATATTTTTATGTCCTAGAATAACACCAGGAATATTTTCCACTTCCACATTGTGCAAAGAAGCAAGCTGCGCTTCTGCAAACGCTTTTATATTAGTTTGAGCAAATTTAATGTCTTCGATTACACTGTCAGGCACTTGCGCAACAATTTCTTTAATTTCTGATTCACTAAGTCTGAAGGATTCTGGGGACCATTTATCAAATTTCTCCGAAAGTTCACGTACCGCTTGATCTCCACGATTTTCCACTGCTTTTAACG
Source organism: Sporosarcina sp. P1 (assembly GCF_002743155.1). Taxonomy (NCBI): domain Bacteria; kingdom Bacillati; phylum Bacillota; class Bacilli; order Caryophanales; family Caryophanaceae; genus Sporosarcina; species Sporosarcina sp. P1. Next base: position 501,800 of record NZ_PDYS01000001.1, on the reverse strand, counting down.
CCTCAGAAACTATTTCAGATACCTTCGTATCATTTGCTACTACTTCTTCTTGTGTTTTACCCGCTTTGATTACTTTTACCATGATTTTGCCTCCTATTTTTAAACGCTTACATTTTGTTTGATCTACACACTAACTTGGGTAATATTTAGAATGCGTATGCGAATTCCGTTTTGCATACGTATGCAAATAACTCTACGTTAAAATAATAGTCTAAATATTCGTCAAAGTCAACAACTTTATGTAGTTTTTCTTTCTATCAATTTGCCATCCACTTCTATCGTTTGCACAGATCCTGTATAAGATGTCACTTCTTCCAGCAAATACGTTACGGTTGCTTCAATCATTTCTTCAATAGGCTGTTCCCATGTCGTCAATTCGTATGCAGGCCAAGAAGCCATACCGATATTATCAAATCCAACTACCCTTGTGTATTCAGGTACTCGGATTTCATGTTTGCGAAGTGCATCTAATACCCCTAGTGCCATAATATCATTCGCCACGAATATAGCAGATGGTAATTGATTCTCTTCAATCAGAGTGGTAGCTGTGTTATATCCCCCTTCATACGTATAGTCCGAACTATACGTGCGATACACAATATTTTGCTGATCCAAGACTTCGCAAAAACCTTTTTTACGTTCTATACTTGTAGAGGTATCTTCATTTCCCGTGATCAATACTAGTTCCATGGACCCTTTTGCAATTAAAAAGTAAGCAATAGAACGTCCAGCTTCTAAATTATTGCAACTTACTGAATGAAAAACTTCAGTCTTAGGCTTTCTATTAAAAAAAACAAGAGGTATGTGATTCTTTTTGAATTCATTTCCAACTGTTTCTGATATCGTAGCATCTGTTACAACTACGCCCGCTACATTATAGTTAAGTAATGTTTCCACATCTTCCTCTTGAATTTCATCATTATTAGTGGAGACAAATAAGATGCTATAACCTTGCTGTTTGAAGATTGAACTAAATCGTTTTAATACGTGTGTATAGAATGGATTGTGAACACTTTTCATCACAAGTCCAATAATTTTAGACTGGTTTGTTATTAGACTTCTGGCATATACGTTGGGACGATAGCCGAGCTCTGCCGCTGCCTCAAGAACCCGTTTTCTAGTTTTAGCCGAAACAGAAGCACCTTCAAAATATACTCTTGAAACCGACGATTGTGAAACGCCCGCTAGCTTAGCAACATCCATCGCCGTTACCGTTTCTCTCATTTAATTCAATCCTTTGCAATGATTTTAATTTTATGTGTTATTCTCAATACTGTTTTTTATTTTATTCAATTTAGTAAATTATATAGTATATATTCAAAGATTTAAAATGAAACTTTTTAGTGGCTAGTTCACACTAACAATTCGTTTACTTTTTATAGAAATTGTATGGTACTGAAAATGATGATCCGCAATGTATTCGCTTATAGCCACTTTTTATTCTATACACTGTAAGTTTCTAATCACTTGAAACGTTCTCGTTAGCCTGTTAAATGCTATATCAACAGAATAATTGAAAGATGAAAAACTGCCAGGTACCAACACAGTCCTCATGTGCTCGTACCTGGCAGTTTTATGTGTAATTTTCTAAAGCACTTCGGCTAAAGTGACTTTACTTGTTAACGTAAAGAGCCTTCTGCTTCCGGAATATTATTCATGTCAATAGCGTTCAATTTACAGAAATAGCTCATAAACTCTTGCGCTTCTTTGATTTGCTCTTCATCCGTTTTTAATGCAATAATATCGTTTAAAATTTGAGCAGTCCAAATATTATCAAAATAACGGAATGTACCTGAATTCCATGAAGTACGATCAGGATAGTTCTTATTTTTATAGTAATTCCAGAAAAGCATTTTCTCAGCTTCTTCTTCAGTAAGTTGAATTCTATATTCAGGGTGGGTAGGCACCAAACCATCCTCACCGATACTTCCAGTAAACGTATCACCAACCATGAAGAGACCAATAATAGTTCTTTCAGTTTCTGCTTGATCTGCGGTTCTAACAGTTAGAACACCTGCACTGTTCGGACGCAAACGAGTCACCGGGTTAGGTAATCCTTTATTCTTCCCACTTTGTATACTTCCAGTCGATATCTCCCAGTCGCCAAGTACTTCTGACTGTCTTTCTTTATCTAACCAGAAAACAATTTGTGAACTTTCATGAATTTTATGGTTCTTTAATATTTCTCTACGCTGCTGCTCAAGCACCTGGATAGCCTTTTCTTCTTTACGCTTCTTTTCCAATATTTTTTCTTCTGCTTTTCGTTCCACAAAGACCTTCTCTAAAGACTCTGCCATACTTCGATTGTTTAACGTAATAAAATTCTCGAATGCATCGGGATAGACAAATCTTTTAAGATCCTTATTAAAATCAACAGTGATGAATGACTCCTCGTGTTCCACAATATTTCCCTCACCAAACACGTTATGAGTAATTTCTTCATTAATTAAATTCACTAGCCAATCTCCTCCTATAAATTCCTTGATAAATACTTTACAGCAAATCTAATTAAAACATTCTGTGTTTTCACACTTTATTTCATTGAAATGGAACAACCCATTTTTCGAATTCAAAAAAATGCGCCCTTCATTCCTTGCTGGAATAAGTTGCGCAGGATTGTTACAGCCGTCCTGATTACTTGTACATATACAGTATAACACATTGTTAGAAATTTCTCAAATTTACGGTTGACACGGATCATTTGTTTATCGTATAATATACGATTTTGATTTTACAAGACTGTGTTTAGAACTAGTTTTAGTCTTAATAGTATTGATATGTAGGCTTCACATATTGCAGGATATCTCCATGATTCATGAAGTTTATCACATATATAAATCGAATCATTAATTCTCCTTCAACTAACTATGCACTCTTAATATAGTATTCTTCAAACGGAACATGTATAACAGAAGAGTTATTAAATGGTTAAATTATTTGCAATTCAAAGAGCACCGCTAACTTTTAGCGGCGCTCCATTCAATCTATTTTATTATTGTACCGTTTCTTCTACTGGTGATTGTTCTTTTATATAACGCAACACCGGCTTACGTGCTGCCTTTGTTTCATCTAGGCGGCCGATGACTGTTGTATGTGGTGCTTCTTGAACGATTTCAGGATTTTCTTCTACTTCTTTGGCGATTTGAATCATCGCTTCAATGAAGTTATCCAACGTTTCTTTTGATTCTGTTTCTGTCGGCTCGATCATCATGGCTTCTTCCACGTTCAAAGGGAAATAGATTGTTGGCGGATGATAACCAAAGTCTAGCAAACGCTTCGCCATATCGAGTGTACGTGCGCCAAGTTTCTTCTGACGACGACCGGATAAAACAAATTCGTGTTTACAGTGCTGTGTATAGGGAAGATCAAAGTATGGTTCTAGGCGACGCATCATATAGTTGGCATTAAGCACTGCGTATTCCGTAACCGCTTTTAAGCCGTCTGGACCCATTGAACGAATATACGTATATGCACGTAGGTAAATACCGAAGTTTCCGTAGTACGGCTTCACACGACCAATGGATTGTGGCACGTCATAGTTCAATATGAAGCGATCATCTACTTTTTCAACAACAGGTTTTGGCATGAAAGCAGCCAATTCCTCCGTTACTCCAACTGGACCTGAACCTGGTCCGCCACCACCGTGAGGGCCTGTGAACGTCTTATGCAAGTTCAAGTGAACCGCATCAAAGCCCATGTCGCCAGGGCGTGCTTTAGACATAACCGCATTCAAGTTCGCTCCGTCATAATACAGCTTTCCGCCCACTCCATGAACCACTGCCGCCATTTCTAAGATATCTTCTTCGAAAAGACCAAGCGTGTTCGGATTCGTCAACATCAACGCTGCCGTGTCAGGACCTACTTTTGATTTCAAATCTTCAAGATCTACTAAGCCTTTTTCATTCGACTTCACTGTCACGGTATCAAAGCCAGCAACCGTTGCAGAAGCCGGGTTTGTTCCATGAGCGGAGTCGGGTACAAGTACTTTCGTACGCTGCGTATCACCATTCGCTTCATGGAAAGCACGAATCATCATCAATGCTGTCCACTCTCCGTGCGCGCCTGCTGCAGGTTGTAATGTAACTTGTGGCATACCCGTGATTTCAGCCAAGTGTTCTTGCAAATCGTACACTACTTCAAGTGCACCTTGTACAGTAGATTCGTCTTGCAGCGGGTGAACGCGTGCGAATCCTGGGAAACGTGCTACTGCTTCGTTGATCTTCGGATTGTATTTCATCGTACAAGAACCTAATGGATAGAATCCTGTGTCGACACCGTGATTACGATTGGACAATGCAGTATAGTGACGCATGATGTCCAACTCAGATACTTCGGGCAGTTCTGCTTCTTCCGTACGAATTACACCTTGAGATAAAATGGATGTAACATCTACTTCAGGTACATCTAATTCAGGTAAGCTATAACCGATTCGGCCAGGTTGGGATAGTTCAAAAATGAGTGATTGATTGTCCTTATGCATGGATAGCCTCCAGTTCTTGCACGTATGCATCGATTTCTTCTTTCGTACGTTGTTCTGTAACAGCGATCAGTGCGTGATTCGCTAGACTTTCATCTACTAGACTTAGATCATATCCACCAATAATTCCTTGTTCAAGCAGGCGTTTATTGACATCTTTAATAGGTGATTTACAATCCACTACAAGTTCATTAAAATGCGCAGAACCAAATTTCACTTCGAATCCAGCTTTTTCAAATGCTTGTTTCGCGTAGGCCGTTTTCGCGATGTTCTGATATGCGATTTCTTTAATTCCTTCCTTACCAAGAGCTGTCATCGCAACAGATGCCGCAAGAGCGTTCAGAGCTTGGTTCGAACAAATATTGGATGTTGCTTTGTCACGACGAATATGTTGCTCACGCGCCTGCAATGTCAGTACGTATCCTCTACGCCCTTGATCGTCATTCGTCTCACCAACTAGACGGCCAGGAACTTTACGCATCAACTTTTTCGATACTGCGAAATATCCACAATGTGGTCCACCGAATGATTCTGCGATTCCGAATGGTTGTGCATCTCCAACTGTAATATCCGCTCCAAGCGCTCCAGGCGGTGTCAATAGCCCCAGTGCAAGTGGATTTGCTGAGACGATCGATAGTGCACCATTGTCATGTGCAATATCGCTGATTGCCTGAAGGTCCTCTACTTGTCCGTAGAAGTTCGGATATTGAACGAGTACTGCTGCAGTCTCATCATCAATCAGTTCTTTTAGCTTATCGATATCCGTTACACCGTTTGTATGTGGGATCGTTACGACTTCAATGTATTGTCCGTCAGCGTATGATTTCACGACTGCGTGTGATTCATTGTGAACAGTAGCGGACACAAGTAACTTCTTACGGCGCGTATGCCCTGCAGCAAGTGTTCCTGCTTCTGCAAGTGCCGTTCCTCCGTCGTACATGGAAGAGTTCGCTAGTTCCATCCCTGTCAATTCACAGATCATCGTCTGGAATTCGAAAATCGCCTGTAACTCACCTTGTGAAATTTCGGGCTGGTATGGTGTGTACGCTGTATAAAACTCAGAACGTGAAATGACATGATCTACGATAATCGGACGATAGTGATCATAAACTCCCGCTCCTAGGAACGATGCATACTCTTGAGCGTTGACATTTTTCGCAGCCAAACGCCCCAGTTCTTTTAGAAGAGATGTTTCGGATTTGGCTGGTTTAATTTGATATTCGCCTTTAAAACGTACCTTTTCCGGAATATCCGAGAAAAGTTCATCAATGGAAGAAACGCCGATTGTTTCGAGCATATCTTTCTGGTCTTGCTCCGTCATAGGTAGATAACGATGCTTCATAATTTTTTACCCCTTTTCACTTATGATCTTTTATAGAAAGGTGTTGCAATGACTTTTGCTTTCAGACGTTTTGCGCGGATTTCGACTTCTACTTCCGTGCCAAGTTCCGCAAATTCTGTAGATAGAAGCGCAAAACCGATGTTCTTTTTTAATGTAGGAGATTGCGTACCAGTTGTGACTTCGCCAATCTCTCGGTCACCCTCAAACACTTTATAACCAGTACGCGGAATTCCTTTATCGATCATTTCAAGTCCGACAAGCTTACGTTCTATCCCTTGTTCTTTTTGCTTCACAAGAATATCTTTACCAATGAAATCCTCTTCTTTCTTCACTTTTACGACGAAACCAAGGCCTGCTTCTAATGGAGAAATATCCTCTCTCAGTTCTTGACCGTAAAGAGGGAGTCCCGCTTCAAAGCGCAATGTGTCTCGTGCACCAAGGCCTGCAGGTACCACACCGTCTTCTTTGCCTTCTTGTAAAATTTTTGACCACAGGTTCTGGATTGCTTCAGGTGTACCGTAGATTTCAAACCCATTTTCTCCTGTATAACCCGTACGTGAAACAAGTACATCTTCTCCGCCCACTTGAACATGTTCTTTAAAACGGAAAAATTTGATTTCTTTAAGCGACTCATCCGTCAGTTTCTGTAATACCGACTCCGCCACCGGTCCTTGCAGTGCAAGTAAAGCGTAATTGGAAGATTGGTTATCAATGACGACATTGTCAATTTGTTGTTTTTCCATCCAAGCTACATCTTTTTCAATATTCGATGCATTGACTACCAATAAATAGCGCTCTTCCTCTAATTTATAAATTAAAAAGTCATCGATCGTTCCACCTTGCTCATTACACATCACTGTATACTGTGCTTGGCCAATCGTTAGTTTGGATACGTCATTCGTCACGAGCTTCTGCAAATAGTCGAGTGCTCCGCTACCACTAACAAACACTTCTCCCATATGCGAGACATCAAACAAACCTGCTTTTGTCCGAACGGCTTCATGTTCTGCTTTAATACTAGAAAACTGCACAGGCAACTCCCAGCCGCCAAAATCGATTGTTTTACCTCCGTACTCTTTATAACTTTCAAATAACGGCGTGCGCAATAATTGATTCGTCAAACTGTTTCCTCCTTTTTGTTCTGATCAAAGAACGATCAGTATGTATTTCATCAAAAAAAGGACAGGGGTCTCCTATAAAAGAGAACCCCTGTCCTTTTGCCTGAAAGCTTTACAGTTTCCATACTTTCTTCGGCCGCTGATTGCTCAGCACTCTCCAGAGATGCGTCATGTATGCGTTTTGTTACCTGAGAGATTCATAACATTCGTTACTTGCTCCTTCGGCGGCGCCTAATGCGCGCTCTCCCCATACAATCATTCGCATTATTGAGTTAATTTTTTCTTCACTGATATCTTAACATTTCATAGAAGTAAGCGCAATCTATTTATTAAGAAGGCATAAAAACGAATGATATTTTGATTATAAACCAAATCATTCGCTTTTTCAACGAATTATTGATATCTCTCAATTTGAAAGATAATATATTCTGCAATGTCCGTTAAAGATTTGCCCGTAGTCTCCACAGTGAAATGAGCAGACTGTAAATACTTCGACTTACGTTTTTTATAGAGCGCTTCTAATTCTTGCCGCGAAGATTGTTGTACAATAGGGCGATTGACATCAGTCGAGATTCTGCGCCAAATATCGCGGAATGATGCATTGAGGAAAAATACGATGCCCGTTTCACGCATCAATTGTATATTTTCTTCCTTTACCGCCACGCCTCCACCAGTGGCTACAATACAAAATTCTTCTGGAAATTTTTCGAGGAATTCCGTCTCCAACTGCCGGAAATACAACTCTCCGTACTGATCGAATATCTCAGGAATCGTCATTTGCATTTGTTCTGAAATTTCATGATCCATATCAAAGAACGGAATGCCTGTTAACGTATGCAGCCGTTTACCGATTGCGCTTTTTCCACATCCCATGAATCCCACTAAATAAATCCTTTTCATTTTCATCCATCCCGTTTCATTAATTCAACTGCTTTACGCTCATAATAGATTTCGAGCCAGTCGTATATTCTGTAGATACTATCATGCCATGAAACGAGGGAGAAAAGAAAGAGACTTACCAAAAATAATAAAACAATCGCGAAAATAAATGATCCTCCCTTCTCATTCTTGATATAATCCAATAGCAAACGTCCTTTCTTTACGCATACCATCCTTCATTTCGACAGCAAGCTTCAATTCGCTATCCTTCACAGTAAATTTACTGGATTTCACATTCATCAACAAAGGGACATGACCTGTTCCATTCACAACCTTACGAAGCATTTTATCGTATTGCTGTATAGTAATGCTTCCTTTTTGGGTATGGAACGTAATGAGCGTAGATTTCACTTCCTCCACTACAGTTACTTTTTCCAATAATTCCTGTAATTCCAAAGAAAATAACTCCCACTCGCCAAGCAGATCTCCGTGGTAAACATTATCTACGGGTGCTTTCCAGTAGAAAAATAAAACTGTTAATTGAATTAGCATCATGAATATAAGTAGATGAATGATACTCTCAACTAGTGAATATCCCTTTTCATTCAACTGCATCATAGACTCACACATTTATGATTTGCGACTTGTTGTATTTCATAGCCCACACAAATTCGACTATCGCTAACGATCCAATCATACTGTAGATCTTCGTGAAATCTGCTCCCTGTCACTTGTCCCGATGCTTTGTTTAGAATAGCTGCTTGGTAGGCTGTTTGACTGGCAATCATCGCTTGTTTTTTTCCGGTGGCGGACGATGTCAATATGTTGGCCATCGGTATTAGAGATCCAAATATCACCATGGCAACGAGTAACGACAACATAGCTTCCGGCCACGATTGCCCTTTTTCATTCATTGACTATCATCCTTCCTCTCTCAAACTGAAACGAGATAAAAATTTCACCTTTGCTTTGTGTAGAAAAATACATCTTTCCTGTTTTCACCATGTATCCTGTTTCAGAAAACTCTATTCTTTTAAGCGGAGAATGTTTAGTCCTGTACATGCCTTCAGGAAATATTCCACGTATTAGCGTTTCTTTCATATCAATTTTTTCCGCCTTATAAGTTGCTCCACTTTCACCAAATGTCAAAGCAACACTTTCTTTATGTGTCATTGCATATAGCTGCATCTCATGAACAGACGCAATGAATTGCTTCAGTGCATCCTTTTCGGATTCTTTTTCCAGGTGTTTTTCACTAAAAGGAAGAATGATGGCTGTCAATATCGTCATGATGGATAGGACCAACAAGAGTTCCAAAAAGGTGAATCCATGTTGATCATTGAAAATACGCTTAACCTCCACTATTTGCAGCCTTTACTTTTCCTTCCATATCGATCGAAATTGCACTGCCATTCGGACACGCAGGTTCAGCTGGTAAATACCCTTCTGTAGTTAGTGATGAAATCGTTGGAATCGTTTTTTTATCCATCTTGTATGCCTGCACTTGGCCTTCTACCATTTTGACATACGCTTCACAGCCCTTTTCATCAATCGATTTAGAATGCTTCGTAACATTCGGGATTGCAATCAAGATTAAAACAGTAATTATTAGCAACACGATCATCATTTCAATCAACGTAAAACCTTTTTCATTCTTCAGCAACACTTTCCCTCCTTTTAAATGTTGTCGATCATTTTATAAACAGGCAATAAAATAGATAAATAGGACAATAAAATACAAACCGCCAAAACACCAAATAAGGCAGGCTGTAAAATCGTTATCCATTGATTAACCTTCTCCTCCAATTGTTCACTCGTATGTTCGCTATATAGCATAAGTTCTTTCGGTAAGTATCCCGTATCAGCCCCGTGTTTTGCAAAATCTGCGAGACGTGGCGATAGACCATCTGTTAAACGGATTGCTTCGTGCAATGATTCACCATAAATGACATGTTCACTTAATTCGTTTGTGATGACCGCTAATATAGGATCCTCTGTCTGCTCCGCTAGAACAGCTAATGCGCTTTGCATAGAAAGTCCAGACTGCAACAAACTTCCGAGCTCACTGGCGAAATCTCTAGTTTTCATTTCACCGTAGAATGTTTTGATTCCAGGTATTTTTAATATATGGCGTAAAATTTCAGACGGGGACAATCTAGTTAACCACATTCGAACTAAAAGAAAACCAACAGCACATATAATAGCCATGGACAATAAGAGATCTGGTATAGATGAAACGAGTTTTGGTAATAAGTGAACGATTCCTCCATTGTCATCCGCCCGCATTACAGTCAATGCTTCAAAATTCGGTAAGAAAAATTGCCGAAAAGCGACTAACAAAATCAATAAGAAGGAAAACAGGACACTTGGGTACGCCAACAGTTTACGAACTTGTTTTTGCTTCTCCGTCTTTCGATTGACACGATCCGCTACTTCTTTCAAGGCGCGTATCAAATTGCCATCCACTTCCGCAATAACGATCGGCAACATCGTACTTTTGCCAAAACCTAAACTCTTCAAAATATGTGAAACACCATACCCCATCTTCAACTCTTCTTCTACTTGTCGAAGTTTTTCCTCATACTCTTTCGTATGATAGGGCAATATTAGAATGAGACCTTCATGAAAGGTATATCCTTCTTGTAATAACACCGAAAGTCGTACTAGAAACTCCGCTGGCTTTATAATTTTTTTATTGGAGGATGGACCGAAAAATTTAATCCGTTCCATATAGCACCTTTTCATACAAAGCTTGCTGCACTTCGATTTTCTTATTAACAGGAATCGTAAACCGTAGGCCATTCACCATTGATTCCGTAGCTAATTGTAGATCCGACTCCTGCAATATTTCAAAAACTGCTGCCGTCTCTCCTGACTGTTGTGTAATAAGACGCTGAGCAGATATCGCGATAATGGTCTGTCTTAGCTCTTCTACATGAATACCGAGGTCTAGTAAACGATACAAGCAACCCACAGGATCTTTCGCATGGATTGTGCTAAGAACTAAGTGTCCTGTCAACGCAGCTTCAACTGCAATTTTGGCTGTCTCAGCATCACGTATTTCACCAATCATGATGACATCGGGTGAATGTCGTAAAATCGCTTTTAATCCAGCAGAATAGGTAATACCAGAACGTTCATTCACTTGAATTTGTAGCAGATGACTATGATTATTCTCTACAGGATCTTCAAGTGAAATGACATGACGTTTGAGTTCGGATACACAATGAGAAGTCAATGAATATAATGTGGTCGTTTTACCAGAACCAGTTGGTCCGGTGACGAGAAACAGTCCTTGCTTATAAGCAGCAGCTTCAGCCAATTGCTGTGTCCAGTCAGGATCGAGACATAGCTGGTTGAGCGGAACGATTTTATCGTGTTTCTGAATGCGGATCGCGACACTTTCCTTTAATTGGATAGATGGGATTGTCGAGACGCGAAAAGAGAAGTTGCAGTCTAAGAAAGACCGGTGGAAGGAACCACTTTGCGGGCGTCGTTGTTCACTAATATCTAAAGAAGATAAAAATTTATAAAATGAAATTAACCGACCGCCTAATGTATGAGGATATTGACCGATTTTCGAAAAATAAGAGTGCTTGCGAATTGTCACGTCATATCCTTCTATCGTAGGTACAAAATGAATATCTGTCGCTTCAGAATGAATTGCTTTCTCAAGCAACTGTAAACACGTTTTTTCTATAGGGTTCTGTTCAATTTCCATAGTTCTCTCCTTTCTCTATTCGACAAAAGACCACTTTTTATCTTAGAAAGAAGTATATATGGGAATTAAATTGTTTAAAAATGCACTACATTTATGTTAATTCATTTTTTCATCATGATATTGGGTCAAAATTCAGTTCTTTACGTCAATTCAATATCAAAAATCAATTTTCATATTATTTTCATTGTAGGTTCTGTTATACTGTAATCAGCTACTATCTGAATCTGTTCGTACAAGTACACTCTTTTGACACAATGTGAAATCGATTGGAGTTTACTTTTAGGCTGACGTTCTATTATAATGGATAAGAGCTTATTGTAATGTTGTGAAGGAGGGATTCTTAGATGGATAATATGTTTAAACTTTTAGGATTCTGGTCAGGTATTTTTGCGGTAATGTTCTATGTTGGGAATATGGTTCCAGCTGCTTTACTTATGGTAGCAGGCACAATTTTCTTTGTTCTACTTGGATACTTGAAGCTTTCAGAGCGTATGTATGTTTACCTATTCGGAGCATACCTGATGATCTTCATGGTTGGTTTTAGTTACTATTCTATTTTCATTCATGTACCTGGTGGAGGACACTAATCCGCACAAACAAAAACAGCTTCCTCAACGGAAAGCTGTTTTTTGTTTGCTTGATTTTGATCAAAATCCGTGTAAGTACGGGTTTTGGTCTTTTTCGACTCCAGGTGTTGTCGCAGGCCCATGTCCGGGATAAAGTAACATCTCGTCGTCTAGCGTCAATAACTGTTCGTGAATCGCTTTGAGCAATGTTTCCGTATCACCGCCTGGCAAGTCGGTACGGCCTACGCTACCTTGGAACAATGTATCCCCTACAATTGCGAATCCTTCATCTTCAAAGATATAACAAACGCTTCCTGGCGAGTGTCCTGGCACATGACGCGTCTCCATCTTAAACGTCCCCACTTCCAAATGTTTTTCATCATGAAGTAGCACGTCAGCAGGGTTACAAATGACGTCAGGCAATACGGGGTATTTGGCTGAACCATTTAACTCAGGATTCGCAAGCCATTTCTTTTCCGCCACATGCAAGTACACAGGGATATCAAAAGCAGTTCGAATCTTTTCTACTGCCCCGATATGGTCAAAGTGTGCATGTGTCAGCAAAATGGCAACAGGCTTCAGAGATAACTTTCGCAATTCTGATAGTAACGCCTCTCCATCTTCGCCTGGATCGAATACTAAACAATTTTTCTTTTCATCTTCCACTATGTAGCAATTTGTCTGAATTGGACCTAATGGATGTATATGTATCCTCATTTACCTCACCTCTATGTCTAATATTAATGATTGTGGACACAAACTTCAAATAATCGTCATTATTTAATCTCGACAAAACGATTCATTAACAGTACAATAGAGGAGGAATATCGCTTTATGGCATTCATTTTTTCAATGTTGAAAGGAGTGTCTACTCAATGAATTTATTAGTCATCATTTTTGGATTGATTGCAATCTTAGCAGTCTTTGGAACGGTCCAAGCTTTTAAAGAGCGGAATCTGTTAAGTATAGTATTCAATGTGGTAACGGTTGTAGTTATCGGAGGATTTACGATCGCTACTGTCATATATTCTGGATACCCGCCACAACTACACAAATAAGTTCCAAAAAATAAGGACACCCTTTCACAGGGGATGTCCTTATTTTTTATTGTTTTCATCGATATACGTAGAATTGATACTTCGGCGGAACGCATTCCAGCTGGCGTTTCAAACTCCTCCTAGATAGTAATTCACCACTTATAAGTAAAGCTTATTCTAGCGGTTCAATTTCCAACCACTTTACCCTCTCGCCGGTTTCTATATTAATCCAAGTATCTAGACTATACCCTATTAAACACTTGTCGCCTTTGCAATCTAAAGAACCGCCTTCTGGTAACTTTTGGCGCTTTACTTCCTCACCGTCTTGTATCTTCACTAGAAAACTAGTTGGCTTCATCTCAGTTTGATCGGTAATAGTCATCATCAATGTATTCTCATCTAAAAATACAGCTTGTTCCATCACGAATGAATGATCTTCAACAAACCAAGAGTACTTCTCTTCTCCGATTGCATTTAATACTGTATATCGTATCCGCTCACCTTCAAATGATTCAATCAATACCTGATCTGTAGCTGAATGGAATTGGTTGGCATTATTCGCAAGCGTAGTCTTTTCCCCTGTAGAGAGTAATTGTTTTACTACATCTAGGTCTTCCATATATACCAATTCTTCTGCACCTAGCCAACTAGAAAATGGATCAGGGAGCATTACTGCTACCAATGTATCGTCATTCGCGTCATAGCGCATGATTTCGTAACTCCAATCATCAGAGAAAGCGGTGATTAGTAATTGTGAAGCGTCGATATCATTCCATTGAATTTCAAGTTCCGAGGATTCTATCGACACTTCATTTAGTAGAGTACCTGCATGATCAAGTATATGTATGATAGCCTCCGTTGAGTCGTCTGCTGTTTTGACTAGTAATTGCGAAGCGCTAGGATGAACTTGCACTTCAGAGATCGTTGCAGTGGACGTAAATAAGGTATGTATGTCTCCTGTCTTTAAATCAAACGACAGTAACCGATCTTCATCATCTTTGTGATCGACGAACAAAATTGCCGTTTCATTCAACCAACCTGCAACAAAACGAATATCTTCTTTAGAAGCTGTAAGGGTTTCTACTGGCTCTGTTTCATTTTCTACTCGTTGTTCTTCGTTTTCAACTTCTTCAGATGGCGTACATGCTATTAAAATACATGCGCATACTACTGGGATCAATATTCTCTTCACTTTTTCACTTCCTCTTCTTTTGGTTTTAAAAAAGCTGCGCGGCATAGGCAGCCGCGCAGCTCATCAACTTATTTGCTTTCTTTCATTTCAGGACTGCCATCTGGTCGTTCTTTGAATCGCAGCAAGTCACCATTGATGATTGTATCTGAATAATTCAATTCAGTATTAGCACGCTCAATATACGGCTCACATTGCGTTTCATCTTCTGACGGTTCCCCAGTTTCGATGTCATAGCAAACTTCTTGTGCATAAATGTTTTTGTCTGTGACGAGACGACCGTCACGGAAAATAACAAATGGTTCATGATCCGGTGAGAATAAATCCGAACCGAACTGCATATCTGCTTTCGTATCAATTCCCAGTAGGTGAAGAATAGTAGGACGGATATCTATCTGTCCGCCAAGCTCATGCATTTGCTTACCTTCACCAGACCCAGGCATATGAATGAACAATGGAACCTTTTGAAGTTCCGCATTATCAAATGGTGTAATTTCTTTGTCCATATACATACTCATTGCTTTATTGTGATTTTCGGAAATACCATAGTGATCTCCGTACATGACGATAATTGAGTTTTCATACAAACCACTTTCCTTTAAGTCGTCAAAGAATTCCTTAACCGCTTCGTCCATATATCGAACTGTTTGGAAATACTTATTCAACGTATTGGAATTTGATGTGTATTCAGGAATTAATTTATCCTGTTCATCCAAATCAAACGGATGATGGTTTGTTAGTGTAATCATTCGTGTAGCAAATGGTTGCTTCATATCTTTCATCAAATTAACAGATTGATGGAAATACGGGATATCTTTCATTCCCCAGTTAACTGCTTCATCTTCACCGATTGTGTAGCTATCTACATCATAGAACTTCTGCACATCAAGCGCTTTGTACATAATGTCGCGGTTCCAGAAGCTCTTACTGTTGGCGTGCATGACACTTGTAGCATAACCATTCTCACCTAGTCGTTCTGAAAGTGAGTTATATGTGTTACCGCTGTGTGTGAAGAATACTGCACTACCGTTACGTCCATATAATGAGTTCTCTACGATAAACTCGGAGTCGGACGTTTTCCCTAATCCAGTTTGTTGATAAAAATTGTCAAAGTAAAATGTATCTTTATCGTTTGTTAATTCATTCAAGAATGGGGTAATTTCATGTCCATTCATATCGTTATTAATAACAAAGTTTTGTAACGATTCAAGTGAAACGAGAATTACGTTTTTACCTTTTGCAGTACCGAACATTTTCGGATCCGGCTGCGCGTGGTTCGCTTTGACATAGTTCTCTATTTCGGTCAATTCCGTGCCATCAGCAAATGTACGCTGAGCATGGGATTTGGATTGGACAAATAAATCATATAGATGATAATTATACGTACCAATGTTTTTAACGAGCAATTCACGGTCGAAACTTCTTGTCAATAACTGTGGACGTTGAGCTTCTGCAAGCGCTAAGTTGAACATCATCAACGTAGCCGCCGCCGCAAAATACACTTTGCGTCCCATTTTATGGTTGGACTCTTGAACTGGTTCTTGCTTGAAGAAACGTATAGCCACTAAAATAATCAAAACATCGGAGAAAAAGAATAGATCAAGAAGTCTCAAATTCTCTGTAATTGAAGAACTTAAATCCGCAAAGTTACTTGTTTGGAACAATAGTGGCAGTGTAATAAAGTCTGTAAAGAAACGATAGAACACCGCATTGGCAAACATGACAAAAGATGTGATGAAACTAACCGCTAAAATATATCGGTTACGTGTTTTCGTCTTTTTAATAAATAGCGCAACCCCATAAACAAACAATATAAATGCTAGAGGGTTAATTAGTAAGATAAACTGTTGCATAGCATTATCGATCTTCATATTGAAACTGGTGAAATACCCGATGTAGGTAGTCAACCAAGTTGCGATTACGGCGATAATGAGTACGGAATGCTTAGGCCATGAAAATTTTCTCATTCCATCTCTTCCTTTCGTTTCGTTTAGATACTGTTTTTATAGTCATCATATATTTAGACGTTTGAATGCGTGAAAAGTTTCACATGAGTCGAGGAATGAGTAGTTCGTATAGTATTAACTAGTGGTTAGCTAGTTTGTTCCCTTCTCAAAACAAGCAATGCTTGAATATATGTTTGTTGGTCAATAAATTGATGGTCATACAGTTCTTTCACTTCGGACTCCATTACCATGCTGTCCTGTTTTTTATTTCCCGTATAAATGATTACACCAAAACGTTTAAGCAATTTCATCACGTCATAAAATTCATTCATTCGCTTCACGTGCTTTCTGACAATCTATAATATGTTCGTCTGTGTAAATATAGGACACCGGAATATCATGCGGCTCCCTAGCTATATTATGGCGGATTTGACAATCAAATGCCAGTGAAATCGTTTCAAATGGAAAATTTATCAAATAACGATCGTAATACCCACCACCGAATCCAATCCGGTATCCAGTCTCTGAATACACGACACCTGGTACGATTTGCAAGTCTATTTCTTGTGGATTTATAGACTCTGTTACTTCTATTTTCGGTTCTTTTAAATCCATATAGACTACTTCGGTCTGATCAAATGAATCAATCAAACGAAAATCCATTTCCCTCGTAGAAGAAATACATCGTGGAATCGCAACTCGCTTCCCGGATTGCCAAGCGATTTCTATCAAACGATGCGTATCCACTTCCGGAAATCTCGATAATGTGATTCCGATGGTCTTTGCATACTTAAATTCATCCGAAGCAAGAACTTTCTCTACTATAATAGCGGATTTCCGTTCGTGATCAGATGGAGTTAATTGATGTAATTGCTGTATAACCTGTTTTCGAAGATGCTGCTTTTCCACTGCACTACCTCCCGTAAGAAAAAACCAAAACCGAAGCAGGTTTTGGTTTTAATGATTATTTCGTTTCACGGTGCAAAGTTTGCTTTTTTTCACGTGAGCAATATTTCATCATTTCAATACGTTCTGGATTGTTACGCTTGTTTTTCTTAGTAATATAATTACGCTCTGCACATTCTGTACAAGCGAGTGTTACGTTTACGCGCATTACTGTCCCTCCCACTCAATAGCTATAGATATAAGTAAAACATGAGCATGATTTATACGA
This sequence comes from Sporosarcina sp. P1, assembly GCF_002743155.1. Taxonomy (NCBI): domain Bacteria; kingdom Bacillati; phylum Bacillota; class Bacilli; order Caryophanales; family Caryophanaceae; genus Sporosarcina; species Sporosarcina sp. P1. Next base: position 484,351 of record NZ_PDYS01000001.1, on the reverse strand, counting down.
CTAATATATTATACCATGGATTCATTCATTGTACAGCAAAAACTTTCAAATATCATTCATTATGTGCTTATGGTATTATGAAGGAAATTCTAGTTATTTTGGAGGGAAACAGTATGGATATCCCCTTAATTTTACTCAGTATTGGTGTACTGGCTGTCATTACTTCGTTTTTTGTAGGAAATAAGACGCGTGCTATGGATGATGAACTGGAAAATATTTCGATCAGTCTCCATCAGGAAACAAGTAATCTCAAGAAGAGAATTCGTTTGCTTGAAGAAGAATTGATGGTTGCATCCCCTTCTTCAGAGCCCCCTGCACCAGCACCACAAAAAACGATACACGCAATTATTGTCAATCAAATTACGTCACTTCACAAACAAGGCTACACGATCCCTGAGATTGCAAAGCGCGCTTCACTTAGTGAAAAAGAAGTAACGGAAGTGCTACATTCTAAAGGAGTGCGGTTGTCATGATCAAGGAAATATTGCGTGCTGTTGGAATTGGTTGTTTAATAGCTGGCGGCATTGTGTATTTTGTACAGCAACAGACATCCGAAGGGACTTTGCAAAAGCAATTAGCTGATTCAAAAGAAGATATAGCTATTCTTAAAAAAGAGCTGGCGATTGCACAGACATTGTCGCGGAAAGATGCTATTCGTCAACCAGAATCTGAACAAGATACGATTCCAGAGGAAAATGAAGCGGAAGAAATCGTCGCGAAGAGTTTCACAGTTAAAGCAGGCATTACACCTGCCGAGTTATCACGTGAATTAGAAAATGAAAAATTAATAAAAAGCGCCGAAGAATTTGAACTATATATAATTGAAAATGATTACACACGAAAAATCAAAACCGGTACATATGAATTACGCTCTGATATGCGTTTTCCTGAGATTGCTAAAATCTTTTTACGCCTATAATAAAAAAGACGAAAACCATATGGCTTTCGTCTTTTTTGTATTGATCAACCCGTGTTATTTCTGTATTTGCACGTCCGGAGACGCGTTGTCAGCCTTTGAGTTTCTCTGTCTTTTTTGTTCAAAGAATACATCAAGTGCTTCTTTAGCTATTTCACTTGCCGTGGCGGATGGATAGCGTTTCGTATTCGTTGAAATATATGGGATGATTACTGAATACGCAACTTCAGGTTTATCTGCAGGTGCATATCCTACATGAGACAAGTTGATCGTCGGAATAACAGGGTTGGATTTATTACCTGTATAATAAAACGACTCGGCAGTACCTGTCTTTCCAGCTCCTGTATATGGTGCACCTGCTAGTAATCCAGAAGCAGTGCCGTTCGCACCATAGTAAACATAATGCATACCTTTCTTCACTTGATCGATTTCCAATTGTGAGTTTTTCAAGCGATTCAACACTTTCACAGGTGTTTCCTCCACCAATTCACCAAGTACTTCCCCATCTGGAGAAGGTTCACGGATTTCTTTCAAAATTTTTGGTGCTATTCGATTACCGTCCGCTGCAATGGTTGCAACATATTGAGCCATTTGCAGAGGAGTATACGTATCAAACTGACCAATTGAAAAGTCGAGGAGTTTTCCGGGAATCGTTTCCGTACCCGTAACACCAGTATATTCGCCTGGTAAATCGATGCCTGTTTTGACACCTAATCCGAACGCCGCAAAGTTCTCTCGGAATGTATCAAAGGCTTTCTTGTCAATTGGTAATCCTTGGCCCGGTCGGTATGTTGCGTTTCCTAATCCCATTGCAATTCGGAACATATACACGTTGGAAGAACGACCGATAGCAGCAATATCGTTTAATGCCACCCGACCATTTGGATTAAACAATGATCGTTTGTATCTGCCGCCAATATTGATCGGTTGGTCAATCTTAACTTCACCGATTTTTGCGGCTCCTTCATTATAACCTGTAAGCATTGTCGCTAATTTGACTGTGGAGCCGACTTCATACGCTGAAGTAAACGTACCGAATGTGTAATCCTGTATTGCCCATCGTCCCGTCGTTTCGTCCTTTGCTACTTTCTTACCGACAAGCGATAGAATTTCTCCGTTATTCGGATCCAGCATAACCAGGAACGCTGATTCCAACGCGCCTGAATTCGGGCCTTGTTTTAAACGCAATAATTTATTGGACACGACATCTTCGAGCGCCTTCTGCAAATCGGTATCTGTAGTTAAGACCAGATCTTTACCTGGCTGTCCTTCTTTCACCGTTTTCGTTTCAACGACTTTTCCTGTGCGGTCTTTGACGTTTTTCACAATCGTCTTCTGACCTTTCAGTAAGTCTTCATAATACGATTCCAAATAACTTCTTCCTACACGATCATTACGCGAATAATCTCTTGCCAGGAAGTAGTCTAAGTGGGAACGCGGAATCCCTTCTACCGGACTTGTAGTAGAACCGAGAATCGCACTATCAGATTTTTTGACACGATCCCAATCTGTAGTCGTATTGACACCCGGTAGTTGATCCAATCTTTCAGATACAACAGCTAGTTCTTTATCGGTCACACCATCGCTTTTGATGATTTGTGGTGAGTAGGCATAACCTGCCATCATTTCTCTATAAATTGCGAGTACTTCCAAATCTTCCGCCGATAATGTAGCTAGCTCTTCGTCCGTGATCCGGTCGCGCGTCAGTTGGTTAATTTCTCGTTGAATATCTTTCTGAGATTTATTTTCATCTTTACTGAGTTCGGTTTGTTCTTTCTTGGGTACTTTATCAGCTGCTTTAACAGGATTCAATAAAATCCAGAAATCTCGTTTATCGCCCATCGTGACACGTTGTGTATCCTGTTCGATCAACTTCGCAATTTTCCTAGCAAGCGCAAGCATTTCTTTCGTCGTCGTGGAGGAAGTTTTCGTATACGTGATGGCATTTTTCGCTTCATTGTCTACGAGCACTTTCCCTGTACGGTCGAAAATCCTTCCCCGCGGTGTGCTCGTGTTGACTGCAATTTCCTCCGTTCGTTCAAGACTGCGTGCATAATCTTCCCCTTTGACGATTTGCATATAACCTAAACGGAATATGAGTAAGGAAAAAAGGACAAAAATCGCTACAAATAAAAAATTCATTCGAAATGCAATATGTTGACGTTGACCCGTTTTTGGCGGCTCCGTCTTTTTTTGGTTTCTCTTCAACAGGAATCTCCTTTCTCAGGAAGTTTATGTATAAGAATTATAGCATGAAAATAATAAAGAACACACATCTAGACGAACTAGATGTGTGTCAGGTTTCAATTACTTATTGTCTTGGTAACGCTTTTCAACTTCATCCCAGTTTACTACGTTCCAGAATGCTGAAATGTAGTCAGGACGACGGTTTTGGTAGTTTAAGTAGTATGCATGCTCCCAAACATCCAAACCTAGCAATGGTGTTTTACCATCCATGTAAGGTGAGTCTTGGTTAGGAGTTGATGTTACTTCAATTTCACCGTTGTTTACAACAAGCCAAGCCCAACCTGAACCGAAGCGCGTTGTTGCAGCTTTAGCAAACTCTTCTTTGAAAGCGTCAAAGCTACCGAACTTCTTGTCGATTGCTTGTGCAACTTCTCCAGTTGGGTTGCCGCCACCGTTTGGTGAAAGGATTGTCCAGAACAATGAGTGGTTAGAGTGCCCACCACCGTTATTGCGGACCGCTGTGCGCTTGTCCTCTGGAACTTTGTCCAAGTTTGCAACTAATTCGTCAACAGGCATGTTAAGAAGTTCTTCGTGACCTTCTAGTGCGTTGTTCACGTTCGTTACGTACGTGTTGTGGTGTTTCGTGTGATGGATGTTCATCGTTTCTTTGTCGATGTGTGGCTCCAACGCATCATATGCGTATGGTAGTTCTGGTAATGTATAAGCCATTTTCCATTCCTCCTCTAAATTATCTCTGTTTTGCCCTACCACTTCACATTATCAAAATATGAGTCAGCATTCAAAGAAAATGGACTGTTAACGGAGAAAAAATAGGAATATGACAATCATAACCAACATAATGGTACCTTTTACAACAACTGATGTCAGAAAACCAACAACAGAGCCGATTCCGGTGCGGAAAGCTTGTTTGATCCCAGATCGAGTAAAAATTAGTTCTGCAAGGATTGCACCAAGGAAAGGTCCGGCTAGAATACCCACGACCGGAATGACGAATGGACCAATGAGCAGTCCAATCGTACTTCCCCACATTCCTGCCTTGCTGCCACCGAAACGTTTGACACCGACGAGATTTGCGATCGTATCCGCTCCAAATAATAGTAAAACGAATAATACTTGGATTACCCAAAACAACCACGTTAACTCTTCAAATGAAACAAATGCACCGTAAAGCAGGAAGCCTACTAATAAAAACACAACGGATGGAATGATTGGATAGATCAATCCGACAAACGCGATCACAAACATGAGAATGGCCAATGTCCAACCTATCCATAACATAGTTGTCACTCCTTTAATTGATTATGCGTGCTTGCCTAAAATTGCTTCTGCAATATTCACTGCATGATCACCAATTCGCTCGAGGTTTGAAACGATATCGACGAATACCATACCAGCTTGTGCACTACAATGTCCTTCATTCAAACGGACGATATGATTTTTGCGGAATCTACGTTCCATATTATCGATTAAATCTTCTTTTTCTGAAACGATACGCGCTAGATCTGTATCATTTTGGTCTAACGATTCAATAGCTTTTTGTACAGTTTCGATTGTCAATGTGAACATTTCTGTTAAATCTTCCAACGCATCGTCTGTAAGCTTCAGTTTATTCGTTTCACGTAAATCTATCAGCTCGATAATGTTTTCGAAATGGTCGCCAATTCGCTCGATATCCCGAACAGAATCCATCAATAATACATGACGGCCGGATTCAGCTGGTGAAACGATTACTACAGATACTTCAACTAAATAGTCTGTAATTTTGCGGTCGAGATTATTGATGGCATCTTCAATCTGATACGCCGTTTCAGCATGTTTTTTCTGGCCTGTCTTCAAATACTCGAATGATTCCTGAAGACCACGGACACTGAAATCACCCATGCGGATAATTTCTTCTTTAGCTTGTCCTATCGCAACGGCTGGGGATTGCGTGATGAAACGACGATCTAAGTGTTTCGGTTTATATTCGATCGTCACATCTTCGCCCGGTATCATCTTCGTGACTAGATAAGCCCAAGCACCAATGAACGGAAATTGAATGATTGTATTGGCAACGTTGAACGAACCGTGCGCAAATGCAATTTGCATTTTACTTTCTAAGTTCAATACACCAGCAATCCATTCGACGTATGCCGTAAATGGTACGAGCAGGATCATAAAGATGATGGTTCCAACAACATTAAATAGTACGTGTACAGCTGCCGCTCGTCTTGCTGCAACAGATGCACCAAGTGCCGCAAGTACCGCAGTGATAGTCGTACCGATGTTATCACCGAAAAGAATTGGCAATGCGGCTTTCATTGTTACCAGATCTTCAGCAAAGAGACCTTGCAAGATTCCGACAGTCGCACTGGAACTTTGTACGATCAGTGTGAAAATTGTTCCTGCTATGACACCAAGCAGTGAATGTTCACTCATTGCGAGAGTGAAATCGGCAAATGCTTCTAATGAACGTAATGGTTTCATACCGTCACTCATTAATTCAAGCCCTAAGAACAATCCTCCGAAGCCGAAGATGACTTCTCCTAGGTTCTTGATTTTAGCTTTACGGACGAAGAAAATCAGGAAGGCACCAAATGCCATGATCGGTAATGCATATGCGCCTACATCTAGACCAATAATAAATGCAGTCACTGTCGTACCGATATTGGCGCCCATGATGACGCCAATCGCCTGACGAAGTGTCATGAATCCAGCACTTACTAGACCGACTGTAATAACAGTTGTTCCAGAACTAGATTGGATTAACACGGTTACGATAATACCAACTAGAACACCCATAAATGGATTAGTGGTAAAACGGTCTAAGATTTCACGAAGTCTGTCCCCTGCAGCCTTTTGCAATCCGTCTCCCATATACTTAATTGCAAATAGGAAAATTCCTAATCCCCCAAGAAATTGGAACACTACTTCCTGCCAGTTCACTTCCATTGAATTGTCAACCTCCATTAAACTTTTTATGTATGATTTTTAACAGCCCTTCACTACTTAAATTTGTTGTGAAGTTTCAACCTATTATGAGAGTTATATACGTCAATTGTAAAGTATCCTAATGCAATCTTTACATCACCTTAACAATGTAGCAATAAAATGTCATAAGAATGTCGAAATTTCTGCAAAGCAGTATGTTTTAAATAAATGGTAGACTGTATGGAGAAAGGGAGGCCGGCTTAGTGAAATTCCATCAAATTTTTAAAGCTTCTTTACATGAACCGAAAAAACTTGCGGCGTTTCGCATGTTATCAATCGGTAAAGTCATTCAATACATATTTGTGTTTATCTTTCTTTACACCAGTGTATCGTTTTTTCAATTTGTAATAGGTGATCATACACTGTTCCAATCATCTCCTGAATTAGCGGAAATTGGCGAAACGATCGGCTTTTTGATCTATCCAATCGCGTTTGTGTTGCAATTGGTCATTATTACGTCGTATTTATTTATTCGCATCAGTATTTTTGCTATCATAGGGGTATTGCTATTGAAACTATTGCGTCGCCGTGGCGAATTCCGTTTTATGTGGCGAACAGCAGCGATTGCTGCCACATTACCTATCTTGCTGACGATGGTATTTGAATTTGTTCCAGCCATGCAATCGTCTAGTTTGTGGATCGCATCTTTAGTCCATTTACTCTACGTATGGAGGGCAGCAGTCTATTATCCAAAACAACCACGATGAATAGACTTCCTCTTGTCTGCATAGTGTAGTGCAGGAGGGATGCATGATGAGAATTTTACTGATCGCACTTGCTGTATTCTGCACAGTTCATTTTGTTCGAATGGATTTAACGGAAGGGACAATCCCTCTTGCAGCCTTTTTTGAAGATGAATCGTCCTGTATAGAGGAAACTCCAAATCATTCAATTGTCATTCGAGTGGTTGAAGGTGATACAATAGAATCGTTATTCGCATTATATCCAGATTCAACACAAAACTTTCTTGAGAGGTTGGAGCAATTTTATTCCATGAACCCTCATCTCGAACGCCAACAATTTCTAGCTGGCGAACAAATTAAGTTGCCTATCGGTGAACAAGTAGAATCGGTTTGCGAAGAAAGCGAAAAAGGATAATTTTATATTCCATCGAATTTCGATGGTATTTACTCATTTGAAGGAGAGAGACATAATGACTGAAATGATTCATCGTTCCAATACCCGTCCCGTAAAAGTCGGTAATTTGACTATAGGGGGAAGCAATGAGTTGTTTATGCAAAGCATGACGACGACAAAAACACATGATGTCGAAGCAACAGTTGCAGAAATTAAACGTTTGGAGGATGCAGGCTGCCAAATCGTACGTGTAGCATGTCCCGATGAGCGTGCAGCGTATTCGATTGGTGAAATCAAAAAGCAGATCAATATTCCGCTAGTGGTGGATATTCACTTTGACTATAAATTAGCATTGATTGCAATTGAACAAGGTGCAGATAAAATCCGTATCAATCCAGGCAATATCGGCCGTAAGGAAAAAGTAGAAGCTGTTGTCAATGCCGCAAAGGCGAAAGGCATTCCAATTCGTATTGGTGTCAACGCAGGTTCATTAGAGAAAAAAATTCTTGAAAAGTACGGCTACCCTACAGCAGAAGGCATGGTCGAAAGTGCATTGCATCATATCAAAATCCTTGAAGACTTGGATTTTCACGATATTATCGTGTCACTTAAAGCATCTGATGTGAACTTAGCGATCGAAGCGTACAAGCTTGCAGCAGCAGCATTCGATTATCCATTGCACTTAGGCATTACAGAATCCGGTACGTTATTCGCGGGCTCGATTAAGAGTGCAGCAGGACTCGGTTCCCTTCTATCAGCTGGTATTGGTAACACGATGCGTGTATCGTTAAGTGCAGATCCAGTTCAGGAAATCAAAGTAGCGAAAGAGTTGCTGAAAGTATTCGGTTTATCATCTAACTCTGCAACATTAATTTCTTGTCCTACATGTGGCCGAATCGAAATTGACTTAATTTCGATTGCTAATGAAGTGGAAGAGTATATCTCCAACATTAAAGCACCGTTGAAAGTAGCTGTTCTTGGTTGTGCGGTAAACGGCCCAGGCGAAGCACGTGAAGCAGATATCGGTATCGCTGGAGCTCGTGGTGAAGGATTACTCTTCATGCATGGTAAAACAGTGCGAAAAGTTCCCGAAAAGACAATGGTCGAGGAATTGAAAAAAGAAATCGACATTTTGGCTGAAGAATATTTTGAGAAGAAAAGACAAGAAGAAGCACTTGCAGCACAAGGTAGCGTTTCTGAATGAGGAGTATTCGTTTCGGAATCGACATTGACGGAACGGTAACTACCCCGACAGCTCTTCTGCCCCATATCAACAAACATTTCGGCTCCAGTCTAACACTTGATGATATTAAAGAATATGACTTGACGAAGGCGTTTGATGTGGACCCTATTCAGTTTGGGCAATGGTACAAGGAAACGGAGGAATTGATCTATCAGACCTCCCCTGCTCAAGAGTTTGCAAAAGAAGTATTAACGAATTGGCAGAAGCAGTTCGAGTTGTATTATATTTCTGCACGTGGCCAGAATGTACTCGAATCTACAACGAACTGGTTCCACGAGCAACAAATACCTTACGACCACGTAGAGTTGATCGGCACGCATTATAAAATTGAGGCCGCTAAGCAATTTAACGTAGATGTATTTTTCGAGGACAAGCATGACAATGCGGTAGGAATCCACGAAGAGTTGGATATTCCCGTGTTCTTGTTTGATACACCTTATAACCAGGACCCGATTCCAGAAGGTGTTATACGTGTAGCGAATTGGAAACAAGCCGATCAGTATGTTAGGCAGTTGTTCCATGTCACGGAAATGATAAAGAATAAGTGATTGGTGAAGCATCGCATATTGCGGTGCTTTTTTACTTTGTGAATTAAAGGACGGGGCTAATGAGCGGTTGCGGAGGCTGATAGAGCGCTCACGCATCTCCTTAGAGCGATTAATGATGAAGATAGAGCTGAAACAACATACCATAGAGCAATTAGAGTAGTACTATGAGCACTCAACCAAATTAATGAGCGGCACGCGATTGATATAATATTTCCTTGCATTTGAATATTCCCCACAGCAAAGGCGGTACATCATTTTATTCATGATGTACCGCCCTCTTGATCTATTCAGACTACCCTATTTTACAACTCGGACATCTACCATACACCTCAAACTTATGCCCTTCTATCTCATACTCCGACAAATTTACGGTCACACTATCCATCGGGCAAATCGGAATTGATTTCGTGCCACCACATGTTGTACAAATAAAGTGATGGTGATGATGATCTGTTGCGCATTGCATCCGATAAAGTCGCTCACCATTCAATTCCGTCTCATCTAAAATTCCGAGCTTCGAGAACATTGCAAGATTCCGGTAGATCGTATCAAAACTAATGCCTGGATTGTCCTGTTCCACCGCCACGCGAACTTCCATAGCAGTTACATAGCGATCTGCTTGATCAAAAAACTGCAATAAGATCTCTCGATTTTTTGTTCGTTTATAATCATATTTCAATAGAATTCTCCATGCTTCATCTATCGACATATCATAACGCCACCTTTCCTGCTTCTCATGACCGTACTTTTTTCCAGAAAAGTACTAACAGTAAAATAAACACCGACGTAACTACAATGGTCCCACCAGGCGCGATATCTAAATAATACGCAGATATCAATCCAATGACTACCGCGATTTCCCCGAACACTATGGAGTACACGAGTGCCCCCTTATAACTTTTAGCTACTTGAATAGCCGCCGCCACAGGCAATGTCATCAACGAAGATACAAGCAAAATCCCGACGATCCGCATTGATGCACCGATGACTAGTGCTGTGATGATCATAAAAGCCGCCTGAATGACGCGTTCATTAATCCCAGATACCCTCGCATACTCAGGATCAAATGCCAATGAAAATAACTCTTTATATAAGAAATATATAAATGCGATCACAATAATAGCAATTAACATTACAATGTATAGATCTTGCCGACTCACAGCTGATACGGATCCAAATAAATAACCAACTAAATCTGTACCAAATCCTTTAGCAAGTGATATGAATATTGCTCCAAATCCAATTCCGGCAGATAAAATAATCGGAATCGCCAGTTCTTCAAAGCTTTTATACACTCTGCGCAATCGCTCGATCAATAACGAGCCGACTACCGCTGCGGCCATTCCTAAATATACGGGATTAAGCGCTGCAAAGAATAATACTTGCTGACTTAAATAGAGACTGCCTGCAATCCCTGCAAGCGCTACGTGACTAAGCGCATCTGAAATCATCGCCATACGGCGCACTACGATAAACAATCCGAGCATCGGAGCAATTAAGCCGATAATCAGCCCAGATAATACAGCATTTTGTAAAAACTCATAAGTGAAAATAGCTTCAATCATTTAACCGGCTCCGTTTCTTTTTGATGGAGCCGACGAATAGGATGACCGTACCAGCCCGACAATTCCGTGTCACTCATTTTTTCATAATCTGCATGGACGCCATGGAAATGGATGGAACGATTCAAGCACGCAATATGTGTTGCAAGCTTCGTCACGACATCAATTTCATGTGTCACGAGTAAAATCGCTATTCCGTACTCACGATTCAATTCGCTAAGCATAGAATAGAAGGATTCAACGTTTTGTCTGTCAATTCCGACTGTCGGCTCATCCATGATTAGCAAATCGGGATGGCTCACGAGAGCTCTCGCAATAAAGACACGCTGTTGCTGACCTCCAGACAAATCTCCTATACTCTCATCTTTACGGTCTGCCATTTTCACAACATGTAACGCGTCAATCGCCCGCTGTTCATCCTCTTTATCGAATCGCTTAAAGAGTCCTTTTTTACTCGTCAACCCGCTTTTCACGACTTCCAATACAGTAGCTGGGAACTTCGTCGTAAATGCATTGGACTTTTGAGAAACGTAGCCGATTCTTTGCTGTTGGTTAAAAGAGTCAATCGGCCCGCCAAATAGTTCAATCGTGCCTTGTGACGGTTTTAACAACCCTAATATGATCTTTAATAATGTGGATTTACCTGAACCATTTGGACCAATTAAAGCCCAAAACTCCCCTTGTTTCACTTCTAGACTAACATCAGAAAGCGCAACGGAATGGTTAAATTTATGCGTTATATGCTCTAGTTTAATAATGGAATTTGTCATATACATATCCCTTCCTTTAATTCGGAATCATTCCGATTACTTTATGAATTATATAGTAAGACGTGGAGGGATACAACCAATTGAAAGGAATTGATGAAGATGGATTTACTTCAGTTAATTCAGGAAATTAAACAATTGCCTGATCAGGAAGCTGTACGTTACGCGGCAAGTTATGGTGTAGAGTTATCTACTAAAGAAGTGAGGCAGTTACGTCCTTTACTGGATGAAGTTTCATTCACTTGGCTATTTACAGGGATCCCGTCCGCATTTATCGAAAAAATCACTATGATCATTGGATATGAGAAAACCATGCTGTATTTGGAGCACTATAAATTACAATAGAAAAAGCGTTGCGGCTGCGCAACGCTTAGATTTTTCAGTTATGCAATTCTTCCAATCGAGCAGGAGTAAATTGATGGTTTTTTAACATTTCAATTTCCACCGCATACGGTGCTTTTTTATTCGCTTTATCCGTCCCGATGAATGGCGTTTCCAAAATTTTTGGAATGTCTTTAAACACCGGATGATGAACGATATAAGCCAACGGTTCGAAACCGATATGTCCCATGCCGATATTTTCGTGGCGGTCTTTTCCAGCGCCACAAATGTTCTTACTGTCGTTCACATGAATGACCGAAATTCGGTCTAATCCGATTATGCTGTTAAATTGCTCCAAGACGCCTGAGAAGTCATTAACAATATCATAGCCTGCATCATGGACGTGGCATGTATCAAAACAAACGGATAGTCGTTCGTTATACTTCACGCCGTCGATGATCTTGGCAATTTCGTCAAAACTTCTCCCACACTCTGTTCCTTTACCGGCCATCGTTTCAAGTGCGATGCGAACATTTGCGTCTTCAGATAACACTTCATTCAAGCCCTCAATAATTTTTTCGATACCTGTTTCTGTTCCTGCACCCACATGCGCTCCTGGATGAAGGACTATTTGGTTGGCACCAAGCGCTTCAGTGCGTTGGATTTCCTGTTGCAAAAAGTCTACACCTAGGCGGAACGTTTCAGGCTTGGTGGTATTCGCAAGATTGATAATATACGGTGCATGGATGACGAGATTAGATTGACCGTTTGCCTCCATACTCTGTATACCATTTTCGATATTCAATTCTTCAATTGGTTTACGTCGTGTGTTCTGAGGTGCTCCCGTATAGATCATGAATGTATTGGCTCCATAACTAAGAGCCTCTTCACTTGAGCCAAGCAGCATCTTTTTACCACTCATGGATACGTGAGAACCTAGAAGGATATCATTTTGTGTCATGATTTCTTCTTTATTCTCCTTTGTCTCTTTTTAAAGTTTTCTTTTTGTTCTGCCATCTTCTTTTTATAGCCTGGCTTCACTTTATCTGGTTTGCGAATATAAGAATCTGCTTTTTTATCAATTTCATCTACTTCACGTACACGTTTCTTACGCGCTTGACGCTCTTTCACTTCAATCCATTCGCCATTTTTGACATCTTCGTGAACGAAAGGAATACCGAGCTTTTCAATTTGATTAATTGCATCTTCATCAGAAGGTTCATACAATGTAATCGCATGCCCTTGCATGCCTGCACGTGCTGTACGTCCTACGCGGTGAACGAAAAATTCCAGATCATCTGGTAACTCGAAGTTAATGACGTGACTGACACCAGGAATATCGATCCCTCTTGCTGCCAAATCAGTCGCCACGATGTATTGGTATTCTAGATCGCGCACTTGCTTCATAACACGTGTACGTTCACGAGGCGTTAAATCACCATGGATTTTACCAGGCTTATGCCCATGCTCCGCTAAATAAGTAGCGAGACGATCAGCGTTTTGCTTAGTGTTCGTGAAGATAATTGCAAGATACGGCTGAAGAGCATCCATCACGTGTAGTAATTTCTTATTTTTATCCATACTTCTGACAGGAACTAATGAATAATGCATATTCTCCGTCAATGGTTTCTTATCATCCATCCGCACGTGAACAGGTGAGTTCATATACTTCGCCAAGAATGGCTTTAGTTTTTCAGGAATCGTTGCAGAAAATACATACATGCTAATCTTTTCCGGCATTCTGGAAGCAAACTTATCAATGTCTTCAATGAAGCCCATATCAAACGCAAGATCCGCCTCATCAATGACAAGCTGAGTAGCCGTGTGGATCGGTAATGCGCCGGTTTCCGACATATCTTGGATACGTCCTGGTGTACCGACGATGATGTGCGGTGTGCTCTTCAATCGTTCAGCAGAGCGTTTTTTATCTGTACCGCCAATCAAGATTGCACTTTTAATATCCGTTCCTTCGATTAACTTTTTCAATTCATCATGAAGCTGAACTGCTAATTCACGTGTAGGTGCTGTAATAACCGTCTGCAGTTCGTCGCGCTCCGGTTTGAGTTTTTCAACAAGTGGAATTAGAAAACTGTGGGATTTTCCTGTTCCTGTATGGGCTTGTCCGATTGCACTTGTATTTTTCATGATCAATGGAATCATTTCTTTTTGAATCGGTGTTGGTTCTTCAAACCCTAATTTTTGAATGGCTTCCCTCAAAAATGGTTTGAATTGGTAATCAGTAAATTTAGACATATCGTTCCTCCTCTAGATAATTCTTATTGTACCATGATTCGGTGCCATCAGTGGTTTTTTTCGCATAGGATATAGGGGAAACTAAAAAATTAGAAAGGAGTTCGTGATGAGATATCAATCATTTTATCCGTTCAGCAATCAGCCACCTCAGCCTAGGATGACACCTGACACTCCGCCTATTCAACACAGAGCGCCCATGCCCTTTCCCCAAGGCATGCAAGGTAATCCCAGAGGTCCCCGGGAAATGCGCGGCGGTGCTCCTCAACAGCAAGCAGGCATGCAAGAAACCGGTCCTTCACGGGCTGATCAATACATGCAAACCGCCAATCGGTTTTTTAATACCGCCCAACAATTTGCACCATTAGTTCAGCAGTTTGCACCACTTGTCCAAAACTTACCTGCTATGTGGAGATTATATAAAGGGGTACAATCTATGCCGGACGCGCCGTCAGTCTCTTCTGCTCCACATCCAAGTGGCCCGCAAACACCTAGTCCTACATCTTCCCAAGCCACTAATCAGCCATCTATACCGCGAATTTTCCAACCTCCCTTCTGAACTCTTTGAATCGTTCACGAATCTCCGCTATAATGAAAGAGAAGTTAGTAGAGGAGTGGAGTGGAATAAATGAAAGTACTCAAAATATCACCAAGAGGTTATTGTTATGGTGTAGTTGATGCGATGGTCATTGCGAGGAATGCTGCGCTAGATCCTACCCTGCCGAGACCCATTTATATATTAGGCATGATCGTTCACAACAAACACGTTACAGATGCGTTTGAAGAAGATGGGATCATTACGTTGGATGGTGAAAACCGTCTGGAAATTTTACGTAAAGTAGATAAGGGAACTGTTATCTATACGGCACATGGTGTTTCACCTGAAGTTCGCCAATTAGCGAAAGAAAAAGGGCTGGTCGCAATCGATGCCACATGTCCTGACGTTTCCGTTACACACGACTTAATTGAAGAAAAAGTAGCTGAAGGCTATGACATTCTTTATATCGGCAAGAAGCACCACCCGGAACCTGAAGGCGCGATCGGTGTAGCCCCCGATTCTGTTCATTTAATTGAACGTCTTGAAGACATTGATAATCTAGAGATTACCAATGACAAACTATTGGTTACGAATCAAACAACGATGAGTCAATGGGATGTTGCACATCTCATGGAAGAGTTGGAACGTAAATTCCCTCATATCGAAGTTCATCAAGAAATTTGCCTGGCTACACAAGTTCGCCAAGAAGCTGTAGCAGAACAAGCCGGTGAGGCAGAGTTGCTAATTGTTGTTGGGGATCCAAAAAGTAATAACTCCAACCGTTTAACACAAGTATCTGTAGAAATCGCAAACACACCTTCCTACCGGGTCTCAGACGTCTCAGAAATCGATCCAGCATGGTTAATGGACATTGAGACAGTAGCGGTCACAGCAGGTGCTTCTACACCTACAATAATCGTTAGAGAAGTTATAGCGTTCCTAAACGAATTTGATCAAGAAGATCCTACAACACATCATCCGGAAAGAAAGTTTAAGCTTGAGAAAATCTTGCCGAAAGTCAAAAACCCGACTCCTGTGATCCGGATCGAACCATAAGTATAGGAAAAACCGTCGAGTACGCTCGACGGTTTTGTTTACGATAGGAATTGAAAAGGCTCTGTAATGACTTTGGATTCAATAAATTCAACAGGTAATTTATTTTCTTTACAAAGATTTGTCATTTTATTCGCAACACCAGCAATCATAATTTTTTCGATATTATGACCAGGATCTACAATGGCGAGATCGAGTGCCTGCGCGTCTTGCGCGACGTGATAATACATATCCCCTGTCACTAATACATCGGCTCCTTTTCTCTTTGCAGCCGTAATATATTTATTTCCGTCACCGCCAAGAACTGCCACTTTATGAATTTTCCTCTCCGGATCACCTACGAAACGTAATGCAGGAACTCCGAATACGTCTTTTACATGTTGTGCAAATTCCTTCAGCGTCATCTCTTCTGCGATTTGTCCGATACGCCCAATCCCTTGCTCATTCGTTTTTTGCTGCATTTTAACTATATCAAATGCTGGTTCTTCATAAGGATGCGCGGCAAACATTGCTTTGATGACTTTAACTTGCTGACTTTCCGCAAAAACGACTTCAATTCGCTCCTCGTCTACGAGCGTCGGCTCGCCTATCTCGCCGATTGTCGGATTCGCTCCAGCTACCGGTATGAATCGTCCGGTGCCTTGTGAGCTAAAACTGCATGCCCGATAATCACCAATCGCACCAGCTCCTGCAGTTGCCAATTTCTGACGTAATGCATCAGCATCTTCTAACGGACAGAATACCGCTAGTTTCATCAAATGTTCAGAGTTTGTAATATCGATCGGCTCCGTTTCTTGTATGCCGAGACGTTCCGCTAACATATCATTGACACCACCTGCTGCAATATCAAGATTGGTATGAGCAGCGTAGACCGCAATATTATGCTTGATACATTTCTCAATCATTTTCCCTTGTGGTGTATCAGTCATAATAGATTTAACAGGACGGAACAATGGCGGGTGGTGTGCAATCACTAGAGTTGCCCCATTTTCAATTGCTTCATCAATCACTTGTTCGTTGACGTCAAGCGTAACAAGAACTTTATCTACGGAACGATTCAATTGACCGATGTGCAGTCCGATTGGATCCCCTTCAAATGCAAGTCGCTTCGGTGACCACTTTTCAAATAGTTCAATGATCTGATGTCCATTACTTTTCTTCATGTGCTAACACCTTCCCGACTAATTCTATATTTTCTCGTATGTTTGCTCTTTTTTGTTTAATTTCTTCTGTTTGTTCTGCATGATCAAGAGCTTTTATGACCCGTTGCCATTCTAGCATTTCCCGCTCCCACTTCGCTCGAAACACAGAAGATAGTTTACGTCGTAAAACTGGACCAACGAGTAAATCCGTTTTCGAATAATCGGCCGTTCCTTTTTCTAACACTAGAACTTCATAAATTTTACTATCTTCTTGCAAAATCTCTTCGTCTATGATGCAAAAACCATTCGCTACGGCCCACTCTCGAATCGCGATCGCGTGCAAATTGGGTTGTACGATGATTCGCTGTACATACTTCAGACGATCCTTACCTGCTTCTAGGATGGATGTTATCAATGTACCACCCATTCCTGCGATCGTTACGGTTTCGACGTTATCTGCATCTTCTATCGCTTGTAAACCGTTTGCTAGACGCACTTCAATACGGTCCGCAAAGCCATGAAGATCTACATTGCGTGTCGCTGCTTCAAAGGGACCTTTCACTACTTCTCCTGCAATGGCCTTACGTATCTTGCCTTTGTTCATCAAATAGCATGGTAGATAGGCATGATCACTACCAATATCCGCAAGCACAGTATGATTCGGAACAAAACTGGCCACCATCGCCAGACGTTCCGATAATTGGTTGGTATTCATCTTTCCCCGCCTTTCATTCTTATCTATTGTATAATCGCCACTCATTTCATGCAATGCAAAAGAGCCAGTAAACCGAGAGTTACTCCGGCTTACTGGCTCTTTAAATTAAGTAGACAATCAGTCTAATGATAAAATGTAATCAACCATTTCATCTATGTTCTCATCAGGAACTAGTCCAGCTGGCATTGCAGTTCCAGCAACACCGTCTTTGATTGCATCATGTGCTACTTTTGCGTCAAGTGAGCTATTTAAAGCTGGCCCCATTCCGCCAGTCAAGCCGTCACCGTGACAACTAATACACTTCTGCTGAGCAACTGCTTCTGCATCAAATTCGCCAGTGTTTGCACTTTCTTCTTCAGTTCCTTGCTCAGTGCCTTCTTCGTTAGCTCCAGCAATTTCCTCTTTTTGATCTAGACCATAAAGCGACATGAAGAAAATCAGTCCAATTCCAAGTGCGAAAATTAGAAAAAATGGTACAACAGGATTTTTATTCATTGGATTACCCTCCTTCACCAGAATCTATTCTGTAAAAGATACAGTATACACTTAACATTGTACTGTATCTATAAGAAAACTGAAAGCGTTATTGAGTGACTTTTCGTCTTTTGTGACAGAATCGCCATAATTCGAGGTTAGCAACCTAGTTGTCTAGCGATGACCAGCCGCTGTACTTCTGAAGTACCTTCTCCAATTTCAAGAAGCTTGGCATCTCGTAAATAACGTTCGACTTCATATTCACGCATATAGCCATAGCCTCCATGGATTTGGATTGCTTCATTGGCAACTTCCATCGCAATTTCTGAAGCATATAATTTACACATCGAGGCTTCTTTTGTAAACTTTCTGCCTTGGTCTTTCAACCATGCTGCTTTATAAACCATAGTTCGTGCAAGTTCAATCTTCATCGCCATATCAGCGAGTTTAAATTGTGTAATTTGGAAAGAAGATAACGTCTTCCCAAATTGTTTACGTTCTTTTGAATACTTCAAAGCTCGCTCGTAAGCTGCCTGTGCAATACCTACTGCCATAGCACCGATACCGATTCGCCCCCCGTCAAGCGTTACAAGGAATTGCTGGAATCCTTTACCACTCTCGCCAAGTAGATTCTCTTCCGGAACTACTACATCTTCAAGCAATAATTCTGTTGTATTGGAAGCATGCAAGCCCATCTTTTCATAGTTATCCATAATTTTGAAGCCTTTTGAATCGGTCGGTACGACGATTGCGCTAATCTCTTTCTTACCGTCTGCACGCCCCGTCACAGCAGTCAATGCTAGATGTTTAGCGTAGCTGGCATTGGTAATATAGACCTTTGAGCCGTTGATCGTATACTGACCGTCAGAAAGCACAGCAGACGTCTCTGTTCCGCCAGCGTCAGATCCAGCATTAGGCTCTGTCAAACCGAAAGCACCCAATGATTCGCCGGCACAGATTGGCGTTAAGTACTTCTGTTTTTGCTTTTCCGTTCCAAATAAGTTTAGAGGTGCACCGCCTAGTGAAATATGAGCGGAATACGTAATGCCCGTTGAGGCACATGCACGGCTTAATTCTTCCGTAACAATTGCAAATGTGATCGTGTCTGCTCCACCTCCACCATATTTCTCGGGAAATGGTAAGCCCATCATGCCCATTTCTGAGAGCTTTTTAAAAATCTCCACTGGGAACTTTCCTGAGCGATCACGATCTACTGCACCTGGCGCTACTTCCTCATTCGCAAAATCTCTCATTAGTTTTTTCACCATATGCTGTTCTTGAGTTAAATCGAAGTTCATCATGATCATCCTCTCTGCACGTATACGATTCTATTTCCAATGAATTTGTAAGCCCTTACATGACAGTATATAGAAACCGGACGGAATGTAGCAACACATTCCGTCCGGTTATATAGATAATATTAAAAATGCGACTACTGTCAATAGACCTAGTGAGCCTGAAATAGTGAAGTATAGTAACTTTAATACTCTTCCAGTAAATAACCACAAACCGCAATTCAACACGAGGAGTCCGATTAATACTGTCGTGTCTCCATCGAAAAATGTAGTCCAAATCTTCAATGACATCATCAATAAAAGAAAAGCCATCGATATGTAGAGAAATGGTGCAAAACCTTTCTTAATGAACGTTTTTCCTGACACGAACGTTAGGAAAATTATAGCCAATCCAGTCGCAATAATCAATGTAGCGATTGGATATTCCGTTAGTACAAACATAGCCACTGATGCTATACCTGCAAGCAATAAGCTAATAAGCAAAATCATAAATTGTTTGGCACGTAACTTTCTGCGTTCACTTTGAAGTGTGGAAGATTCTTTCTCTGCCACTTCATCGGGATCTTCCCCTTGCGCATACAAAGTAATTAGAAAATCGCAATAATGTTCGGGAAGAAGTTTATTGGCTTTCCAATATCGGATTTCAGAAATGATGATCTGTTTCTTATCTATAGCCATCCTTTCTCCTCCAATAGTATCAATCTTCTTTTTTAAAATAAAGAATAAAAAGCATCGGCTATTTCCAGCCGATGCACCTATTATTCTAAGAAGTCTTTGAGTCGTTTGCTGCGTGATGGGTGGCGTAACTTTCTAAGTGCTTTTGCTTCGATCTGACGAATACGCTCACGCGTAACACCAAATACTTTGCCCACTTCTTCAAGCGTACGTGTGCGGCCATCATCTAGACCAAAACGTAAACGTAATACATTTTCTTCACGATCTGTTAACGTATCTAAAACATCTTCAAGTTGTTCCTTTAACAATTCATAAGCTGCATGGTCTGAAGGAGACTGCGCTTCTGAGTCTTCAATGAAATCGCCAAGATGGGAGTCGTCTTCTTCACCAATTGGTGTTTCCAATGATACCGGCTCTTGGGCAATCTTCAAGATTTCACGAACTTTTTCTGGAGTCAAGTCCATTTCTTCACCGATTTCTTCAGGTGAAGGCTCTCGTCCTAAGTCTTGAAGCAATTGACGCTGAACACGAATCAATTTATTGATCGTTTCCACCATATGCACAGGAATTCGGATGGTACGCGCCTGATCCGCAATTGCGCGTGTGATTGCCTGACGGATCCACCAAGTTGCGTACGTACTGAATTTAAAGCCTTTCGTATGGTCAAATTTCTCAACAGCTTTAATCAGGCCCATATTTCCTTCTTGAATCAAATCTAGGAATAGCATACCGCGACCGACATAGCGTTTTGCGATACTGACAACTAAACGCAAGTTCGCTTCAGCCAATTTCTTTTTGGCATTCTCACCACGAATAATAGTTGTCTCTAATTTAGGTGTCATTTTTCCTGTTTCCTCAAGCTCAGCTTCAGCAGCTAAACCATCAATAATCCGAATCGCCAATTCTACTTCTTCTTTACCTGTCAATAAATCCACCCGTCCAATTTCCTTTAAATACATACGGACTGGATCGTTGATTCTGACGCCAGGTGGTACACTTAAATCATTTAAGTCGAATTGCTCTTCTTTTTCAGCCTTGGGATCAACTTCTTCTTTTCTATCCATTTCGATTTCTTGCGCTTCAATCTGATCTAAAAACTCTTCAAATTGTTCTGGTTCCATTTCAAAGGATGCCAGTTTCTCTGTTACATCCTCTAGTGTTAGTTCACCTGTTTTTTTACCTGCTTCAATAATAGCTGCTTTTGCTTCTTCAAGAGTCAATTCTACTTCTCCCGTTTGTTCTTCTTTTGTCATAGTGACTATACCTCCTTACAGAACCTTTAACGATCTCACAAGCTGGATTACTTCCGAGGCCAACTCCATTGCTTTCAGTAGGTCGTTCCTTTTTTCTGCTTCTTTTGATTCATGTCGTTTTTGATCAATTAGACGTTTAATTTGATTTTTTTTCAAATGACGGATACAGTCATTCACTTCTTGTGTAATATGCTCCTGTGAACGTTCAGTTAAGATGGCTTCCATGACTACTTTCTTTAGTTGCCGGTCTTCCAACGTTTCTGCAAATCGCTGATAGTTTGGCAAATCATATTGTTCATAAAACGCTGCTAACTTAAAGAATATTTTGATGATATCATCTCGCACAAATAAATCTTGAAGTTCCAGTCGTTTTTCCTCGAATAGATCAGCGTCCATCAGCAGATGCGCAAGAAGTAATTGTTCCGCACGATCTGTTTCCGCACGATTCACCGGGGCTCTCGTAACTTGTACAGTTCTGCCTTCATCAGGACTTGTATCTCGTGATTGTTTCGCTTTCTTAGCAATCGACTTGGTGAATTCTTGACCAAGTGACTCTTTTGAAGCATGTGTTTCATTGTGGAGTTGCTGGATCAATAAATCCTTCTCGATAGGAGAACAACGGTGAGCCAGTTCGTCAAATACTTCGTGTACATATTGCTTGATATCATGATCAACGGATAAATTCTTATCTCTTCTATAGTAGGCCGCTACGAAAGAAATATAAGATAACGCTTGATCAAGCACCTTTTCTGAAAATACTTCTGAACCATGCTGACTGATATAATCATCAGGATCCATTTTATCAGGTAAGGTGGCAATCAGTACATCCATTCCGCTATCCATTAATTGGTCAGCAAATCGTCTGGCAGCCCCCCAGCCAGCTGAGTCACCATCGCAGCAAATGACTATCTTTTTTGCCATTCGCTTCAATTTCACGATATGATGCGCGGACAATGCAGTACCCATAACAGCCACTGTATTTCCTATTCCGCCACGATCTGCTGCAATCGTATCCATGAAACCTTCGAATAATACTACTTTACCCGTTTTTCGAACATTAAGACGTGCACGGTGAAAATTAAACAAAACCTTACTCTTTTCAAAGACGGGAGTTTCTGGACTATTGATATATTTAGCGTCAGAAGAAGAATCCTCCAACCTTCTGCCGGAGAATGCGATTGTTGCACCATTATCATCCTGAATAGGAAACATGATCCTTCCTCTGAAACGGTCAAAATAACCTGAGCCATCTTCTTTATGGAAACAAAGACCTGCCGTTTCCATTTCCTTCATATCAAAACCTTGTCTCTTTAGCAGTGCCGATAAGGCATCTGATTGAATGGGAGACCATCCTATTTCATACTGTTCTATCTCGTCACGCGTAAATCCTCTTTTTTCTAGATATTCTAATGCTTTTTCGCCTTCTATGGTGTTTAAGAGCAGATGGCTATAAAAATTAGCAGCCAGTGTGTAGGCTTTCAGCATTTTTTGATTAGACGAGGATTTTGACGCTTGGTTGTCTGTTTGGGAACTTTCCAATTCTAATCCCATTCGGCTGCCTAGTTTGACGATGGAGTCGATGAATGACCGGTTTTCCATATCCATCATGAACGTGATGGCATTCCCGCTTGCACCACAACCAAAACAATGGAAAAGCTGCTTGTCTTCGGAAACAGAGAAAGACGGACTGCCTTCTTCATGGAACGGGCAAAGTCCAAACCAGTTTTTACCTCTTTTTGCTAATTGGACATATTCGCTGATCAAATCGACGATGTCGGTTCCTGAACGGATTTCCTCAATTGTATCATCAGATATTCTTGTCATTCTATCACCATTTCCACTCTATATACATAAATTCTAGACGCCTCACAAAAATCCTTCTTTATCGACATTTTTTGCTATAAATATTTTCAGTATCTGCATTTATGTCACATTTATGACATGTTAGTCGAGTGGAGACAGACAGAAAAAAGAAGACCCAACTGGTTCTTTCAGTTGGCCTTCCTTGCTAAAAATGCTTTAAGAATCGTATTGGCTGTCTCTTCTACCGCGCGATTCGTCACATCGATGACTTCACAACCGACACGTGTAGTAATTTCATTGAAATAATCAATCTCTTGTTGAATACGTGCTATTTTCGCATAGTTTGCATCATCTTTCAAGCCTAATGTCTTCAAGCGAGATTTCCGAATCGAATTCAATTGCTCAACGGAAATACATAGGCCAAAACACTTTGCAGGATCAATGGAAAAAAGTTCTGACGGCGGGTCCACTTCCGGCAGAAGCGGTACGTTGGCCACTTTAAAACCTTTATTCGCAAGATATTGAGATAACGGCGTTTTGGATGTACGCGAAACACCGATTAGGACCATGTCCGCTTCTAATATGCCACGTGTATCTCTTCCGTCATCATAGCGAACTGCAAACTCGATCGCTTCAATCTTCTTAAAATAATTATCATCCAACTTCCTGACAAGACCGGGCTCTTCAAATGGTTCTTGTTTCAACTGGTCTCCCATCTTCTCAATCAATGGACCGAGCAAGTCTACGAAAGGTACTTTCAATTCTTCACAAAGTAGATGTAGCTGCTCCCTCATCTGGCTTTTGACTAAGGTAAAGACAATCAATGCTTGCTGTTGCTTTGCTAAGAATACAATCTCTTCCAATTGTGAATTCTCTTCTATATATGAAAATCTTTTTATTGAAACCGTCTCCAAATCGTGACGAAATTGACTCGCAGCCGCTTTCGTCACAAGACCTGCAGTTTCCCCGACGGAATCGGAGACAATGAATAATGTGAATTTTGTCATGCAGTCACTCCTCATACATCTTGATCTTCCACTAATGAAAGAAAAGCGGCAGTAATATTTGTTTTCGTCACCCGTCCCATTACTTCTAGTCCCTTTTCACGCTCTTGAACTATAGGCAATGAATCGATTTGACTGTCCATCATTTTTTTGGCAACAGAAATAAGTGTGTCTTCTTTTTTGCAATATGTGACATTCGGCATTCTTGTCATAATGACATGCACGGGTATCTTTTCTAATTCTGTTCTTCCGATGCTCGTTCTCAGTAAATCTTTTCGTGACACAACGCCTGTCAATAACGACTGTTGGTCCACCACGAATAGCGTACCTACATCTTCTAAAAACAGCTGGCAAATCGCGTCATAGACAGATAGATTTTCAGTGATGACGACTGGCCTCGATTGGTAATTGGCTACAATCATATCCACCATGCCATCTGCAACGGATTTGATAGGTTTCTTGCCAGAATAGAAATAACCTACACGCGGTCGTGCATCCAAAAATCCAGCCATCGTCAAGATTGCCAAATCCGGCCGGATCGTAGCGCGCGCCAAATGTAAACGCTCAGCAATTTGCTCCCCTGTAATCGGACCGTTTCCTTTGACGATGTCGAGGATTTCATTCTGACGTGTATTTAATTCCAAACATGTCACCGCCTTCAGACTTCAAAGTTGTATTTACTGTCTAATTATATATCAACACGCTCGCTATTGCGAAGAAAGGAGAAGCATGCTAAACTAATTTTGAATCAAGTAAACGAAGAACGGTCAATAAGTAGTGTATATTTTGAGCGAACAGGGATAGTGAAAGCCTGTACCTACACGAAAACGGCAGCCGGGAGTTGAAACATTCATTATGAAAGTGGGTTGAAAAACCAATCGGGGTGGAACCGCGGGTTATCATGCACTCGTCCCCGGACATGATCTATGTCCGGAGACGTGTGCTTATTTTAATTGGAGGCGTTTAGAATGTTATCTATGGAACAAGTAGTCAATCTTTCAAAACAACGGGGGTTCGTATTCCCAGGGTCTGATATTTATGGTGGTTTGGCAAACACTTGGGATTACGGTCCTCTAGGTGTCGAACTAAAGAACAATATCAAACGCGCTTGGTGGCAGAAATTCATCCAGGAATCACCTTATAACGTAGGTCTTGATTCCGCAATCCTGATGAACCCGAAAGTTTGGGAAGCATCCGGTCATATCGGAAACTTCAATGATCCGATGATCGACTGTAAAAAATGTAATACCCGTCACCGTGCAGACAAATTAATCGAAGAAGCATTGGATGCAAAGGGAATTGAAATGGTCGTCGATGGCCTACCATTTGATAAAATGTTCGATTTGATTCAAGAACACGAAATCAAATGTCCTACATGTGGTGCGTTGGATTATACGGAAATCCGTCAATTCAACTTAATGTTCAAAACAAGCCAAGGCGTAACAGATTCTTCTGCGAACGAAATTTTCCTACGTCCTGAAACGGCACAAGGAATCTTCGTGAACTTCAAGAATGTTCAACGCTCTATGAGAAAGAAAGTACCTTTTGGTATCGCACAAGTAGGAAAAAGTTTCCGTAACGAAATCACACCGGGTAACTTCACATTCCGTACTCGTGAATTCGAACAAATGGAACTTGAATTCTTCTGTAAACCAGGCGAAGATGAGCAATGGTATAAGTACTGGATTGACCAGTCTGAAGGATTAT
Source organism: Sporosarcina sp. P1 (assembly GCF_002743155.1). Classification (NCBI taxonomy): domain Bacteria; kingdom Bacillati; phylum Bacillota; class Bacilli; order Caryophanales; family Caryophanaceae; genus Sporosarcina; species Sporosarcina sp. P1. The sequence continues at coordinate 458,830 of NZ_PDYS01000001.1, read as the reverse complement.
TATTGAAACTTGGTTTGAAGAAAGATAATATTCGTCTTCGCGAACACAATGAAGATGAGCTATCCCACTATTCTAAAGGAACTGTGGATATCGAATACAAATTCCCATTTGGTTGGGGAGAGCTATGGGGGATCGCTAACCGTACGGACTTCGATTTGAACCGTCATATGGAATATTCAGGCGAAGACTTCCATTACCAAGATCCAATTACGAATGAAAAATACGTACCTTACTGTATCGAACCTTCCGTTGGTGCGGACCGCGTAACGTTGGCTTTCTTATGTGACGCATTCGATACGGAAGAACTTGAAGACGGCGATACACGTACTGTTCTTCGTTTCCACCCAGCATTAGCGCCAATCAAAGCAGCAGTCCTTCCATTATCCAAAAAGCTTGCGGATGATGCACAACAAGTATATGCAGAGCTTTCAAAGCATTTCCCAGTACAATATGATGATTCTCAATCCATCGGACGTCGTTACCGTCGTCAAGATGAAATCGGAACTCCATTCTGTATTACATTTGACTTTGATTCGTTGGAAGACAAACAAGTGACTGTTCGTCACCGTGATTCCATGGAGCAAGAACGCATGCCTATTGAAGACGTTACAGCATATATCCAAAAACACCTACAATTTTAATTATAAAAAAGCCCAGAAGAAGTTGGCATCAGCCTTCCTCTTCTGGGCTTTCTTTCGTTCGTTCTTTTGGTTTTTGCAATTCAGGTGTACGTTCCAGTTGCTCAATGAACTTTCTGGATTTCAGAAAGATTCCTGTTTGTTCTTGATAAATCGTTGAAACAAGCTTCGCCATAAACGTCTTCGTCGGTTTCTTCAACGTCAGTTTACCAATCTGATCGAGTGGAACATTGTAAAACATTCGGATCAATTTGATTTGTGTAGGGGATAGACGAATGATATACGGATCGACGTTAAAGCAACGATGACAGAGAAAACCTATCTGTTGGAAAGAAAAAGCGAATTCTCCTTCTGTAGCGCCGCAACTTGCACACTCATGAAGGATAGGATGTATTCCTGCAACCGGCAACATCTTCCACTGAACGAAAAGTGATATGGCTTCCGCGTCATAGCCCTCTTCCAGAGCATTAAAAGACTCGTCAAGCAAACGAAATATGCTCGCATTTGGCTGTTCAGATTCTGTTAGACGATCAAGCAATTCTACAATCAACCCCGCATATGCCGTCGTCTCTAGATCCGAGCGAATGTGCCGAACACTGCTGATGAGCTCACCTTGCTCAAGCGACCCCATGCCCCTGCTTGCACGAACAAGAAAATAGCCATGAGTAAAGGTTTGTGTAATGGCTGCTAAGCGACTCGCAGGCTTTTTCGCACCTCTTGCCATCGCCGTGATCTTCCCCGCTTCTTTCGTATAGATCGTCACAATTTTATTGGATTCTCCGTAAGGGATACTTTTGATAATATAGCCTTCCAATTTATTCAGCAACACGCTCTCTCCTTTAGCAGGACAGACAGCTTAGTAGTCTTCCTCGTTAAATCCAAACTCTTTCAAACGACTTGGACGGTTACGCCAGTCTTTTTGGACTTTCACCCATAGCTCTAAATACACTTTATGGCCCAGCAACATTTCGATATCTTTTCTTGCTTTCACACCGACTTCTTTTAGGAGCTTTCCACCTTTACCGATGACAATCCCTTTTTGTGAATCTCGTTCCACTATAATGGTCGCGCGGATATGCGTTTTGTCGGTTACTGGATCTTGCTCAATACTTTCAATCGCCACCGCAATCGAGTGCGGAATTTCTTCGCGCGTTGTGTGTAATACTTTTTCACGGATCATTTCGGAAATGATGAAACGCTCTGGGTGATCCGTTACTTGCTCTGCATCATAAAATTGTGGACCTTCATCTAAATAACTTTCTAGCGTTTCCACCAATCGTTCAATATTATTGCCATTTAGTGCAGAGATTGGAACGACTTCTGCAAATTTCATTTCATTTGTATATGATGTGATGATCTCGAATAATTGATCAGGATGCACCAAGTCGATTTTATTGATGACCAAAAATACCGGCGTCTCCGATTTCACGAGCCACTCCATAATAAATCTGTCACCTGTTCCGATTTTTTCATCCGCATTGACCATAAACATGATCACATCGACTTCGCTCAGCGTACTGCGTGTCACTTTCAACATGAAGTCGCCAAGTCGATGTTTCGGTTTGTGGACACCTGGTGTATCTATAAAAATCATCTGAGACGTATCGGTTGTGACGATTCCCTGTACTTTGTTTCGTGTTGTTTGTGGCTTGTCGCTCATGATCGCAATTTTTTGACCGACCATGCGGTTGATAAATGTAGATTTCCCTACATTGGGACGTCCGATGATGGAAATAAAGCCTGACTTAAAGTTGTTCTTCTGCATAATCTAAATCCTCCTTGGAAAAAGCACCCGGCAATAGCTGGTCTACTGTTGTTTCTTGTATATGACCTTTCAAATTCGTCAAGTATACAGGCATGTTCGGCGCACAAAATTCTGCAATGACTTGGCGGCAAGAACCGCACGGCGCGATTGGGCCTTCCGTATCGCCAATTACTGTGATCGACTTGAACGACGTGACACCTTCAGATACCGCTTTGAAAATAGCTGTTCTCTCTGCACAATTAGATAAGCCATACGCAGAGTTTTCAATATTGCATCCATGATAAATAGTACCGTCGCTTGCCTCTAATGCAGCACCTACTGGAAATTTTGAATAAGGTACATAGGCCGTTTTCATCGCTTGCTTTGCTTCATTCATTAATTGTTCTACTTGCATCTAATTACCACCTCTTCATTCGATCTTATTATCCAAACCATTTTGGAAAGAAAATTATACAGCCGATGATTGCACTGGCTATGGCAAACACGAAAACGGAACCAGCTGCAATATCTTTTGCTTTTTTAGCTAGCGGATGGAATTCGGTTGTGACAAGATCCACAACGTATTCCACTGCAGTATTCATTAATTCAAGTGCCATTACACCTGCAATGACGATAAAAATGATCATCCATTCTATTTGTGAAAGGCCAGTGAACCAGCCTGCAATCAACACGATCATAGCTGACAAACCGTGCGCTTTCATATTCCGGCCTTGCCTAAAGCCGTCTTTAATGCCTTCCCACGCAAAGATGAAAGATTTCAAGAAATTTTGCATAGACTCACTGCCGATCCAAACCGAATGCAGTTAAAATCTCTGTCTGTCTGCCGAACATCTCACGTTCTTGTTCTTCATCGAGATGATCATATCCGAGTAGATGCAAGAATCCATGTAAAGCAAGAAACCCGAGTTCCCGCTCGAACGAATGATTGTACTCAATTGCCTGACGTTTTGCAGTATCGATGGAAATCAAGATGTCCCCTAGCACAACAGGCATATCGCTTTCATGAACAATCGCCACTTCTCCTTCAGACAACTCTTCTAGCGCAAATGAAATAACGTCAGTTGGACGGTCTTTGCCTCTGTATTCAGCATTCACAGCTTGAATGGATTCATCGTCCATAAACGTAATAGACAACTCATACAGACCTTCCATTTTCTCCATTATGGACGCGTGAGTCAACAAATCCTTGATCAATGTTTCCGAACTTGGTTCCACGATTTCTGTTTCATCTTCGAAATAAAAATCTATCATAGTCGCTCTGCTCCTTTACTTATCGGGGTATTCAATACGATTATGAAATATCCCGTTTAACGTTTCATTAATTGCTTGTTTCACTAATTTAATTTCTTTTAACGACAAATCACATTCGTCAAATTGATCATCCTCTAATTTCCCTCGTACAATCGCGTTGACGAGCGTAGCAATTTTTTCAGGAGTCGGTTCTTTCATAGAACGCACCGCCGCTTCCACACTGTCTGCAATCATAATGACCGCATTTTCTTTCGTTTGCGGTTTCGGGCCGGGATAGCGAAAATCGTCTTCATTCACATCGGGATTAATTTCTTTCGCTTTCTGATAAAAGAACCGGACGCTACTCGTTCCATGATGCTGTCTTGCAATAGCTATAAGCTCTTTTGGCATACGATGCTTCTCCAAAATTTTCGCGCCATCTTCCGCGTGGGCTATAATCATATCACGACTTTTCTCGGGTGTCAGTGCATCATGTAGATTACGATCATTATGTTGATTTTCAATGAAGAATCCCGGATGTATAGTTTTCCCAATATCATGATAATAACTGCCGACACGCGCGAGCAATCCGTTGGCTCCAATTGCTTCACACGCCGCATCGGCTATATTCGCAACCATAATGCTGTGATGATATGTGCCCGGCGTCTCCACTAAAATTTTCTTTAGTAGCGGATGATTAGGATTCGAAAGCTCCACTAAACGCATATTAGAAAGCAAGTGGAAACTCGACTCGAAAAACGGCAATAATCCCATTGTCAAAGCTCCAGATAACAAGCCAGATGTGATAGCTGCCACGGCATAGAAAATCAGCTCTGGCGTTGTATAACTAGTCTGCGTCATTAACAAATAAAATATAATGAACATACTATTTGATCCCGCAACACCAACACTCGTCTGCAGAATCGTTGAACGTCTGCCATGTTCACTTAGTAAATAAATACTCACAATCCCACCAAATAAAATATACAGCGCTACTTCCATTTGCATGATTGCAGCCAAGCCTTCCTGCAGCATGATACCAGCTGTCGCAGAAGTAATAATCGTCGCAAGTACTGCTGAACGCTCATTAATCAATAACTTGATCAACATCGGTACGAGAGCCGTTGGAAATAAAAATGCAATGAGGACATCAAACTCATAATCGATGTAGCTGACGATTTTCATTAATACGACCGCCAGTAATAAAATAATACAGAAAATAACCAGAGCTTTCTTTTTAAATGCCTCATCTCTTTTGGACTTGCCGAAGTGTATAGCAATCAAACCTGACACAAACAAAATAAACAACACCGTTCCGAACGTCGGTTTAAGTGAAGATTGATTATTAAGGACTCCAGAAAGCTTTAGTTGGTGATACACATCACGATCGATCAACTGTCCTTCACGTACGATGACTTGTCCTTGCAAAATACGGATGGCTTCAACTGAAGCTCGCGCATCCGCCTGATTTTTGACTGTCAATTCTTCATCGATTACTTCCGTTTCCACTACCGCCATTCGTCCTAGGGATAGTGCAACATCAAGCAAATCTCTTGGCAGTGTAGTAGTTTCTCGAATTCTACGCTCCACTTCATAGCGATGCATCGGCACCTGTTCAGCTTTAAACGGCTTCGATAATTCTCTTCCCACTACAAGTGTCAATAATTCATGCAAATTATTTAGATCATCTTGTTCAGCCGAGAGCAGCCGTTTAAGTTGGTCACTTGTAACAGGTAAAAAAGTCTGTTCTTTTTCAAGTCCTTCCAACTTCTTTTGGAGCAATTTCATTTTAGATCCCAGGGTCATGTCTGGATCTTCTTTCGCTTCGACTTTGACATCACTCACTGCAGTAAAGATTGAACCGAGGATAGCTTGGCGGTTTTTCATGACATCTTCTGAAAAACGATAGGAATTAGGTACCGCCTGTTCTGCCCGTACACGTTCAAGTTCGGTTTTCTCGATATCTTCTATTGTTTTAGGTGAACGTATAGTTTTCGGTGAAATTTCAAAAGCTGAAATTTCGTACGTTTCGTTTTGCGTGCTGCCATACATCAGAAAAAATAATAAGATACTTAAAAGAGAGACGACAAGAAGCAAAAGAAATGTAAATTTCACTTTTCTTAGTTGTGAAAGTAGTTCCTTTAAAGCTATCATGCAGTTGCCTCCTTTCAGCAAATGTTCCTCACATGATGGTGTAACTATGTATATTCATCATTCAAAAAAAGCAGTCAATTAATTAGTTGACTGCTCTTTCTCATATGCATCAATGATCTTCGCTACAATCGGATGTCGGACTACGTCACCTTGTTCCAAATACATGAATTGGATATCTTGCACATTCTTCAAAATATGTTCTGCAACATTGAGACCGGAATCTACACCGCGAGGTAAATCAATTTGCGTTTTATCACCTGTGATGACCATTTTTGATCCAAAACCGAGACGAGTTAAAAACATTTTCATTTGAGCTTTCGTTGTATTTTGAGCTTCGTCCAAAATAACGAATGCATCGTCAAGCGTTCTGCCACGCATGTACGCCAATGGTGCAATTTCAATGACGCCACGTTCCATAAGACGTTCTGTATGTTCGGCTCCCAGCACATCGTGTAACGCATCGTAAAGAGGGCGAAGGTATGGGTCGACTTTTTCTTTCAAATCGCCTGGAAGGAATCCTAAGCTCTCTCCAGCTTCAACAGCAGGTCGGGTCAACACAATTCGCTTTACTGACCCTGTTTTCATTGCCTGCACAGCCATCACGACAGCGAGATACGTCTTTCCTGTTCCGGCAGGTCCGATACAAAACACTAGATCCCTTGAACGAATTGCCTGGACGTATTCTCTTTGGCCGATCGTCTTTGCACGAATGACCTTTCCTTTTGTGTTGCGTGCGATTTCTTCTTCGTATAATGAAGAGAAATATTCAATCGTGCCGTTTTTCGCCATTTCGATCGCTGTTGCCACATCGCGTAAATTGATATTAATCCCTTTACGGATAACTTTCAATAACTGCTCGAGCAATGTTTTCGCAGCTACCGCTTGTTCTTCCGCTCCACTGATCGAGATATTTTCACCTCTAGTGTGGATTGAAACTTTCAATTCCTCTTCAATTAAATTCATGTTCTGATCGGAAATGCCAAGAAGCATAATCGCTTCGTTCGGTTCTTCAATATGAAGTTGAAGTAAATGTTCGCTCAATATTTTCAGTCTCCTTGAGTTATAGGTCGTTTTTCAGCAATGTTTTCATTAAGTAAAAATAGTATAGTCCCACTCACTTTATCATTAGTGAAGGATACATGTAAAATGTTTTCTTCCTTAATTATGCGCTCATCTGTTTTCTTTGACAATAAATCGTACTTAATCAATGGCAATATGATGGTCTCTTCCATTCCTTTTTTCAGAAATACTTCCTGAATGTGATTTTCTTTCACCTTATCAATAATAATAGGATTTCTAATACTTATATCTTTTATCTGGTTACCTATCCACGGCTTTTGCCAACTGATATTCACGTTTTCTTCTCCTTGAATCGAATAACTAATCGTCCGGGGTAATTCAAAATGACATTCTAACCAGTAATCAGCAAATACTTCTCCATCCGCCCCTACTACTGCCGTTTTCTCTCCTTGTTCTAGAATACCTGTTGCCAACATATCACCTTTTTTTACGGTCTGATGAATGATACTCGCTCTTTCTCCTCTTGTTAATGCAAAGCGTGTAATTACTCCTCCTGTTTTTGCCACTAGATGGGAGGGCTTTTCTTTCACTTCTTCTTTCACTTCAGTGGACAGTGGTGCAAGCATCGGTGAAACCGTTAACGAAGTACCTGCCTTTGAGAACCGGATCCAAGATAGCGAGGGTTCATCTTGCATCAACAGTCGACGAATTTCATCTTCCTCCGGTAATTTGGATAATAAAGTAGGCGCAGTAATTCGCGCTTTCTTCATCTTGGTTTCCATTCGTTGCGCAATTTCTGGGACATCACTCTCCACCGTGATATTCCAAAGAAACAGCGAGGCAACTAGTGGGATGAAACAGACGATTAAAAACAAGAATGATGCGAATAGCCGATGCTGAACAGTATCCTGACCTTTACGCCTGATTTGTACTTTCACACGGTACTTTCTTCTGTAACGACGGATAATATGAATTCCTTTTGAATCCGTTTCAAAAAACATAGCACTTCCAGAGACATACAAGCTGCTGATCTTGACATGCTCTCTCTGCAATCTACTTAGAAAAACAGAACCGTTACGAACATCTTTCACCTGAACTTCAAATCGTTTAGGACTCATGGCTGTTTCCTTCTTCAGGCGTAAAACGCACCGTCACTTCCTGTAGTTCATCGATCGATATATGGGCGTGTTGTTCAGTCAGCATTAGAACCGTTACATCTTCTCCTTTAACAGTCATGACATAGTCATTCGTTTGAAAGGATACGGATTGTTCGCTTAATGCGAGCAAGCGATAGTTGCCAGTAATCCGCAATGAGTTGAATTCATCTAGAATAATGGATGGATGAAGTGCGAATAATTTTTTCATGAAAAAACCCCCTGTCTCATCCTATGAAAAGACAGGGGGCGGCATGATTACCGTTTTGATTTTGGTGGACCTAAAATTTCTGCATAGACGATTCCTTGCATGATCTGCTGAGGTGTTCTTGGAATCAAGTCTTCTTGCAAAATTTGTTCATCTTCTAACATGATGGACTGGTTCTCTCCGTGCAGTCTACCTCTGCCCGTTTGACGCTCCGGACGTGACGCAGAAACGGGTTTAGCCGGTTTCTTAGGTTCTGCATAGAAGACTTCCGACTGAGGCGCCTGCGACTTTACAGGCTGTCCAGGTTCCTTCGTTTCTTGTTGGAGATCTTGGAATTCCTTTTGAATATCTTCGAATAGGTTCCTAGATAACTCCTTCAACGAACGCGGCTTTTCTTCTGGAGTTGCATTAGTCCGCGGAGTTTCTCTTTGATTCATTTGGCGTTGAGTTGGTTGAGCTGGCCATTGCTGACTAGGCGGTCGCTTCGGTTGTCGATCTGGTTTCTCTTGGTCTTTCTTTTTACCGAATAGAGATCCCAGAGCCAGCATAATGACCAAAATTATCAGTTGTTCCATTATGCATCCCCTTCCCGGGAATTCATCTCGTTATTATTGATCTTTCTTTGGTTGTTGATCCGAACCTGTTTTGCTGATAGAATCTCGCATGCTTGTATCTGCTTGGATATTTTTATAATTCATATAATCCATGATTCCGATATTTCCTGAACGCAAAGCTTCTGCCATAGCTAAAGGTACTTCGGCTTCTGCACCCACAACTTTCGAGCGCATTTCCTGAGTTTTCGCCTTCATCTCTTGTTCATTCGCAACAGCCATCGCACGGCGTTCTTCCGCTTTTGCTTGGGCAATGTTTTTATCCGCCATCGCTTGTTCAGTCTGAAGTTCCGCGCCGATGTTTTTACCGATATCCACGTCGGCAATATCAATCGAAAGAATTTCAAACGCAGTACCTGAATCCAAACCTTTTTTTAGAACGGTTTGAGAAATCATATCCGGATTTTCCAGTACTTTTGCGTGGCTGATAGAAGAACCAATTGTCGATACGATACCTTCACCAACACGGGCAACGACAGTTTCTTCACCTGCACCACCGACGAGACGGTCGATGTTTGCGCGGACTGTGATACGGGCTTTCGCTTTTACTTCGATACCATTCATCGCAACACCTGCGATAAATGGTGTTTCGATCACTTTCGGGTTAACGGACATTTGAACTGCTTCCAATACGTCACGTCCTGCCAAGTCAATTGCTTGCGCTCTTTCGAAAGTCAAATCAATGTTCGCACGTTGTGCAGCAATCAATGCATTCACAACGCGGTCTACGTTACCACCTGCCAAGTAATGGCTTTCAAGCTGGTTGATCGATACTGTCAGACCCGCTTTATGTGCTTTAATTAACGGGTTAACTACTCTGCTTGGGATAACCCGACGTAAACGCATACCGACTAACGTGAAGATACTTACTCGTACACCTGCCGCCATTGCGGAAATCCATAGCGTGACTGGCACAAATGTAAAGAATACCGCCAGTACGATGATGATAATGAAGACTGCAGCTACCAGTCCGATTGTTCCTAGTCCCATCATAAGCCTTGTTCCTCCTCTTTCATCTCTCTAACTACAATTCTAAAGCCTTCTACTGCTACAACAACTACTTTTTTACCACTCTCGATATACCGACCTTCTGATACTACATCGATTCGTTCACCGTCCAACTCGGCAACACCCGATGGATAAAGTGGTGTAATGGTTGTGGCAACTTTCTGCAACAATTCATTACGATTTTTATTGGAGACATAACCGCTTTCAGTATCCATCGTATCCATTAAAATGATTTTATTCAACAGATGAAGTTTTTTACCGAAGAATTTCATAATAACCACTGCTCCTATACATGCTACGGCTATCGCAATTAGCACCGAGATTGCCATGAATGCCAAGTTTGTGCCTGCCAATAAAATACTTCCTATGATAGCCAAGATCCCGAAGATACCCGCTATTCCCCCCGCTACAAAGAATTCGGCAATAATGAGTGCAACGCCGAGCAGGAATAATAACAATGTTTCATAACCCGCGAGCCCCGCTACTGTATGTCCATAGAAGAATAAAAACAGAGCTGTTAACCCCATACTTCCCGGCACACCGAAGCCTGGTGAATATAATTCTACAATCAGTCCGAGACTTGCAACAGAAAGTAAAATCGGTACAACGACCGGATTGGTGATGAATCGCGCCATTTTCTCTGTAAATGTTTCCGTTGTAGAAATAACTTGCGCGTCTTCCAAATCTAGCTTCTTAAGTAACTCATCAAATGACTCCACTGTACCTTCACTGTACCCTACCTGTACCTGTTCTGCTTCGTCAGCAGTGAGAGTCAGAAGTTCCCCTTTTTGCGCACGCAAGTCCGGCAGATCAATTTCAGGATTTGCCATTGCTAGTGCATATTGTGGATCACGGTCTGAGTGCTTTGCGGCATTTTTCATTTGCGCCAACCAATAACTATTGGCTTTCGTTTCTGCTGCATTTCCAGAACCATCGATGACTTGTGCAGCACCGATCGAACCGTTTGGTGTCATGTAGATTTCATCTGCATAGAGCGCAAGGAAAGCTCCGGCAGATAGTGCACGATCGTTGATGAAAGCAACAATTTTCACATCATCCGTTGTTTCCATCAGTTTTGCGATTTGATCAGCAGCGTCTACAAACCCTCCTGGAGTGTCTATATCCAGCACAATCGTCTCTGCACCTTCAGCTTTGGCTTCTTTGAATGAACGCTGTAGGAAAGCATGCAGCCCCTTTTCTACTTCTTGATGAAGGGGTACTCGATATACTTTTGTTTCAGCTGCATCTGAGTGTATAAAAGGCAATGCGATTGTACCGATGAATAAAATGAGCAGAAAAACTGACCTAATCATTTTAGACATTATTTTCTCACCTCTCTCTACTGCCTATTATACTTACTATTTACGTTTGAAGAAGCATTTGGTTTCATTTAATCGTAATTAAATAAAAGTTTTTCTTTCTGTTGTGTCATAGCTTGTTAGTATATGGATTATATATGGTTGAACTACTCCCACTTTCACTGTGTTTAGAAGGGGGAGATTCCTAAGAACACCAGCGTAACCACTAGTTATGGATTAGGCGATCCCCGCAGTCCCTGCGGTTCGAAGTCTTATGGCTTCGTTTTTAAGGTTTATACTTGCGTTCAGATCCTGGTCATGATGGCATCCGCAATTCGGACAGTCCCATTCACGCAAGGCAAGATGCTTCACGTCTTGGTTTCTAGCCCCACATCCCGAACAAAGCTGGCTGGAAGGAAATGTTTTTCCGACCACTACCACATGTTTGCCATACCATTTCGCCTTATATTCCAGCATGGAACGAAACTGTGACCAGCTCACGTCGCTGATCGCTTTCGCCAATTGGGGATTTTTAAGCAGTTTCGCTACTTGCAAATCCTCGACTCCGATGACATCGTGGTTTTTGATGATTTCGGTTGATCGTTTATGCAAGTAATCTTTTCTTTTATTGGCGATCGTTTCTTGGATGCGCGCGACTACGATCCGTTGTTTCTGATAATTTTTCGCCTCGCTCAATGGGCACGTTCTTTTACGAGCCGATTCCTTCCGTCTTGAAAGAATCCGTTCTGCTTTCGCTAATTTTTTCTCCATCGAGCGAAAGAACTTTAGGTTTTCGTATACCGTTCCGTCAGACAAGACAGCGAAATCCTTCAATCCGACATCTATCCCTACGACAGAGTGTGTCTTGGGCAGTTCGGACATTACGGTTTCCACCAGGACGGACACAAAATATTTTCCAGTGGCAGTGCGTCGGATGGTCGCATTCATGATTCGTCCATCTACTTCCCGACTTTTGGCGAGCTTTACCAAACCGAGCTTCGGGAGTTTAATCGCATGGCCGACAATGGCGATATTGCCGTTCGTTTGTTTGGTTGTGTACGATTGAACAGGATGTTTTTTCGATTTAAAGCGCGGTATAGCATTTTGTTTTTTGAAAAATCTTTCAAAAGCGTCCGCTAGATTTTTCAAGGAAGACTGAAGAGAAATACTATCGACTTCTTTCAGCCAAATCGTATCTTCTTGCTTTTTTAATTGCGTTAATTCAGCAGAACAGATGCCATAAGAAAGCCCTTTGCCGGTTTCCTTAAAAGTGTGTTCCCACTTGGACAAGAAGTGATTAAAGACAAACCGGCTGCAACCAATGGTTTTGGCGATCAACACCTGCTGTTCTTTCGTTGGATAGATTCGGAACCGAAACGCTTTGTGAATCAGCATGAAGTGCACCTCCATCGTAGGGAACGTATGTTTTCATTATAGCAGACTGATACACTCTTTGGCTAGCGCCAACCGACATGCATCTCCCGCTTACTCATTGAGCCGTGCTCGATTCATTCCTTGAAGCGGGAGTCTTCTGTCGGTAATTAAATAAAAATGAGCAAATAGTTGAAGCCTTGTTTAAAGTTGTAGAGGATGGGGGTTGAATTAGAAGACTGAATTAGTGTCTATGAAAGGATGGAAGCTCCAGATGGCGGACGCTTTCCCATGGGCCTTCGGTGAATCAACTGTTCGCAAGTGCAAAGATATGCTCCTAACGCTTCGCTTTTACTCGCAAAAGCCGTTCTTTGTGACGGCTCTCGCTCTCTTAGTTGTCTCACCTGATCAGGCTGATCCATCGGGAGTCACCGCCAGCTTCCGCTTCCATCCTACTTATTGAGTGGAGATACTTAGAATATTCATCGGAGCTAGTGAGTGAATTATTTTTGTGCCTAAACTTAATTAAGTTCAAGTTCAAGTTCAAGTTCAAGTTCAAGTTCAAGTTCAAGTTCAAGTTCAAGTTCAAGTTCAAGTTCAAGTTCAAGTTCAAGTTCAAGTTCAAGTTCAAGTTCAAGTTCAAGTTCAAGTTCAAAATAGATTATAAACATAACCTCAATGCACAACAAAAAGTATCATCCATTTACATTGCAAGGGAGTGGCGCGTAGGAGGGCTCCCAGGGGATCAGTTCGACAGGCGAGACAACCAAGGGAGCTTGTGACTGGTTGGCTCGCCGCGAACCCTCAGGAAGCGTCCCCTCCGAAGTGCCAATCCCCACCCCTAGACCTTCGCCAACAACTCCTATAAATGGCTTAGTAAATTCCAGACAATAAAATAAACCGAAAATCCAAGGATGGATTTTCGGTTTATAAGAAATTACATTAGTAGGTAATATCAAAATTCAATGTAGGCAGAAATTAGAACTTGCGCTTACGAGCAGCTTCTGATTTCTTTTTACGTTTTACACTTGGCTTATCATAGAATTCACGCTTTCTACTCTCTTGTATTGTACCACTCTTGGATACAGTACGTTTGAAGCGGCGAAGAGCGTCTTCAAGTGATTCATTTTTGCGAACGACTGTCTTAGTCATATCTCTTGTCCCTCCCTCCAAACACACACTTCGAAACATAGCACTTTGCTATGTACTATAAAATTATATCGTATATTTTCTGTTTGGTCAATAAAAACTATTAGAATATCATGAGAAGTTTTATGAATTACTCTTTTAAAGTGATCAATAATCGCTCGATGACGATAGGCCTTGCATGATGGAAACACCCGAACTCGCACCAATACGTGTTGCACCCGACTCCATCATACGATCTACGTCTTCTGCACTGCGCACACCGCCACTTGCTTTAACTCCAATTGCCGGACCTACTACAGCACGCATCAGCTTCACGTCTTCCGGAGTTGCACCGCCAGTAGAGAATCCAGTCGATGTTTTGACAAAGTCCGCTCCTGCGAGCACCGCAAGTTCACATGCCGTGCGTTTTTGGATATCGTCCAACAATGAGGTTTCGATGATCACTTTTACTAAAGCCTGATCTTTTGCTGCTTCCACGACGGCTACAATGTCATTTTGCACTTGTTCAAGCAATCCACTTTGTAATGCACCAATATTGATCACCATATCCACTTCTGTGGCACCGTTAGCAATCGCGTCTTTAGCCTCAAAAGCTTTAACTTCGGGTGTGCTTGCACCTAAAGGAAAACCGATCACGGTGCATACTTTTACCTCCGTACCCTGTAAAGCCTCTGCAGCTGTTTTCACCCAAGTCGGATTAATACAGACTGAAGCAAAGGAATATTTTTTGGCTTCTTCACATAATGCCAGTACTTGCTGTTTTGTTGCTTCTGCCTTTAACAGCGTATGATCGATATAAGCGGCATAGTTTGTAGTCAATGAAAGCGCTCCTTTTTTACGTACCGTTTTTTTCAGTATAACAAAGCTTACATTTTGTTGCACGAAAAAGACCACCCATTACAGGTGGTCCAAATTAAATCATGATTTTTTCTTCTGTAAGCACACGAACCGGTTGACCTTCATTGTAAGGATAGCCCGCTTTCGTGATTTTCACTTTTACAATTTGTCCAATCATCGTTTCATCTGCAGGCAAGACTACTTTCAAATAATTGTCTGTATAGCCTACATAGAGATTCTGTTCAGTGTCGTCCTTAAAGATTTCTTCTGGAATAACTTCGAGTACTTCGCCTTCAAAACGAGCAGCATAATTTTTCGCTAACTGATCGTTCAACGTTAATAAGCGGTGGACGCGTTCGTTTTTCACGCTTTCGTCAATTTGATCTTCCATACGAGCAGCAGGTGTGCCAGTTCTTTTCGAATAAGGGAACACATGGAGTTCAGAAAATTTATGGTCACGAATGAAATTATACGTCTCCATGAACTCTTCTTCCGTCTCACCAGGGAAGCCTACGATGACATCAGAAGTAATAGCAAGGTCAGGCAACGCTTCGTTCAGACGAGTTAAACGATCAGAGAAGAACTCCATTGTGTATTTACGGCGCATCCGTTTTAGTACAGTATCTGAACCTGACTGAATAGGGATATGCAAGTGGCGTACAACAATATCAGAATCGCGTAATACGTCGATTACTTCATCTGTTAATTGGCTCGCTTCGATTGAACTAATACGTAAACGTTTCAATCCTTTTACTTGCTGTTCCAAGTCACGTAACAGACGAGCTAAGTTATAGCCTTTTAGATCTTCACCGTAACCACCTGTATGAATACCTGTTAGGACAATTTCAAGATAGCCTGCGTCGACAAGTTGCTGTGCTTGATGGATCACTTCTTCAGGATCACGTGAGCGCATTAATCCTCTAGCCCACGGAATAATACAGAATGTACAGAAGTTATTACAACCTTCTTGTATTTTTAACGAAGCACGTGTGCGATCAGTGAATGACGGTACGTCGAGTTCTTCGTAGACACGGTTTTTCATAATGTTGCGCACCGCATTAATCGGTTGGCGCTCTTCACGGAATTGGTCAATCAGCCCAAGTAGTTTTGAACGATCTTGTGTACCTACCACAATATCCACACCTGGAATCGCCATAATTTCTGCTGGTGATGTTTGCGCATAACAACCCGTTACACAGATTACTGCGTCTGGATTTTTACGAATAGCACGTCGGATCACTTGTCGGCTCTTTTTATCACCGGTATTCGTTACGGTACATGTATTAATAACATAGACATCAGAATTCTGATCAAACTCTGCTCTTTCATAGTCTGCTTCTTGGAACAGTTGCCAAATAGCTTCTGTTTCATAATGATTCACTTTACAACCTAGCGTATGAAAAGCTACGGTTTTCGTAAGCTCATTGTTACTCATATTTATTTTTCATCCTTTCATTACACTCAATAAAAAACACGACTTAAACTATAATATCACAATCGTGCATAAGGGGCATAACGCAACCTTACTAGAAAGAAAAAACGGTCTGCAAACTTCAAAAAATTCCTGCTTGTTAGTCGATACGAAAAGGAATGTTTTCAACAAGCCCAAATTAATACATAAAAATTGATTCATTGACTAATGCATCGCCCTTTTTCAACAAATCAAAAAAACAGGGAGCATGTTAACGTGCGCTTCCTGCTTTGTCTTTTAAAAGGACCTTTCTTCTTTAAACTGCAATAACTAACGGACAATCTATTTTGGGTGCAGTACTATTTTAGCTCAAAAGCATATCACATGGAGTATCTGTTTTTTAAATGATGAGGATAGACGTTGAAAACTATGATCTTGAATAGAAAAAGATTGTCCAGGTAGTGTTGCGCACAGACTACTACTCTAAAAAAGACTGGCCTGCCATCGAATAAATAATGAATCAACTTATTTCGGGCCGCTGCATGGACGCTTTTTCCTTTGAATTCGAAACGCGCGGAGCAACCAACAACGTCACCACATTCTAACGCTATCCGTTAGAACATGATGACGTTAATCATGTCAACTGGTACACTTTCACCGGTCTTCCCCTTGAATAATGGGATTCTTCCCCGACGCATACAGCTAAATCCACCTTACACAAATCGGAAACAATCCGCTGGGCATTACGCTCACTCATGTTCAAGTGGGTCGCCAAATCCTTCGTTGTGAAATGGGCCCAATCCATTTTCCGAATGAGCGACTCAATTCGTTTAAATGTCTTAACACTGATTTTTCCTTCTTGTAGTTTCTTCACGAATTCATTATCGTCCGTACGGTAGGAATAAAAGAGTTCTTCATCTTTCCCCACTGCATCAATCATCGTGCCATCTTCTTGAATAATGACAATTTCTTGCTTCCCTTTATCCTTCGACTCCCGAATGGCGCGTTTTGCATTTACCTCAGCTGTAAAGACAGTTTGGCCAAAACCAATTCCGACTGCAACAGTCGAGTCCGCTTCAAGCGAGAGATAATTCACTTTTTCCTTCAGTGTTCCGATTTCCCGCTCCACTGCTCCTCTTGTACTAAAGATCATATACCGTCCATTTCCTTGTTCAATTAGCAAGCCATTCAACGTTTCACACAGTTGGATAAGTGTTTTCTTTAAATGCAGCTCCAAATATTCCAGTTGGTAGGATTCCTTCATTTTTTCCTTTATCGCATCATACTTCACGATTTCAATCATTTTGACACTAGTTTGTGTGTCTTTGTAGTATGATGTTTTAATCTTTTCGAAGAACATCCGGATGGTCTGATAGATTTCATTGCGTGAAGGTGATAGCCAATATGACGGTACACCTGCTTCCCGCAAGGATTCATAGACAGTCGGATAGCATGTTAACGCCACTTCAATTTCATTCTTTTTCCACAACCCGTAATGAAAATCAAACAATTCTTCCGCCTTAATCTCCACATCGAATTGTTTAATAAATGCCTTCCCCAGCTCTTTTTCCAACTGGGTAAATTCTTCATCAAAATGATATGACGAAACCATATCTACGCTAATCCGTTCTGGAATTTTACCAATCTCATTGGAAAGCTTCAAGATTCCCTTATAAATACTCAATTCGCTTGAATCGATAAACACAAATGTTTCGTTCGTCCCCGTCGCATTGACTGCAATTTGATACGGGATATAGCCTGAAAACAACCAAAAGTCCACCGGTATGTCCGGATTCAGTACGAAGTCTTTTACTTCGTTCGTTTTCGAATAAATATACGGAACGAACTCTAATTCCTCCTCAATCTCTCTTGCCAACGTTAGAATTCTGTCGACCGATTGATTCGGACCAACAACCGCTACTTTGTACATACAATTACCTACTTTCTCAACGCCAATACGCCCATTCTATCGGTAAGCTTCAAATGAAGGAAATTTTTCGTAATTTCAGCCGAAATAAAATAACAAAAAGTCTCGAAAGTGTGTCCACTTGAGACTTTTGTCAATAATTTATTTTACTGATTTAGGAATTAAAGAATTATAAGATTTACCGTCCAAGCGGTCTGCCAACTCGTTCTTCGCTTGTTCAATGATTGTCGGGTTTTCCATAACTTGCAGCGCGGTGGATGCGATTATTTTCGCCGCCTGTAGCATTCCTTTATGCGCAATCGGCGTCGCTCCTTGCGACACGACCTGCCATGTATGGAGCGGAGTGCCCAAAGCAAAACAAGTTGTGAGACATTGCATCGTTGGCACGACCCAGCTGACATCCCCTACGTCCGTTGAGCCTGATAAAGTGGCTTCCGTAGAGGAATGGGGCGGAATCAGATCGGCAATAACCTTTTCCTTCAGCTTTTTCACTGTTTCCCGGTCCCGTCCTGCATAGGCATTGTTCAGATCTTCTGCTGACAACGTATTCCGGATCTCCTTCGCAAATTCCATATCCGTTTCATCATAGGAAGGAACCCCGACATTCACTAAGTTTTCATACATTACATCAGCAAGGACAGAATTAGGAATCAGATTGGACGCAGTTCCTACAAATTCAACGTCAAACGTCGTCCCCGTCATCAATGCAGCGCCGCGTGCAATGTCATGAACCCTTTCGTAAAGCGATTCCACTTCATCCTTTTCCGATGCCCGGATCAAATAGACGACTTCGGCATTCGCCTGAACCACGTTCGGCGAAGTGCCACCTGTATCCGTAACCGCATAATGAATTCTTGCGTCCGGCACCATATGCTCTCGTAAATAATTGACACCGACATTCATTAACTCCACTGCATCGAGCGCACTTCTACCTAAATGAGGCGTTGCTGCTGCGTGAGCGCTCTTCCCTTTGAACTTGAAGCGCGCAGAGTAATTGGCAAGTGTCTTCATATTCATGAGTCCTGGTACATCCCAAGGGTGCCAAGATAACGCGACATCTACATCGTCAAACAGACCAGCCCGCGACATGAAGGCTTTACCAGATCCATTTTCTTCTGCAGGGCAACCATAATAACGGACCGTCCCTTGCAAACCGTTCTGTTCCATATACTCTTTAACAGCGACAGCAGCTGCAAAGGCGCCTGTCCCAAGAAGATTATGGCCGCAGCCATGCCCATTTCCGTCCTCAACGACCGGATCATGATGGGAAAGTCCTTTTTTCTGACTGAGACCTGGCAAAGCGTCAAATTCACCTAAAATCGCGACGACCGGCTTCCCCGTTCCAAAACTCCCGACAAAAGCGGTGCTAAGACCCGCGACTCCCTGCTCGACTTGAAACCCTTCTTCTTCTAACGCCCCAATTAAGTAGGCGGATGATTGATGTTCTTCGAAATACAATTCGGGTACTTCCCAAATTTTATCGCTTAACGCAATGAACTTATCCCTTTTTTGTTCAATTAAATCTGAAATCGTTTTCATTGGTTCCATCGTTTTCCTCTCCTTTTCTACAAGAATGGCTGTTAGCGTTTATGCATCAGCTTGAACTAGCTCGCCCTTCCGAAAATTCAACGTTAAAAGTGAAATCATACAGATGATGGCGAAAATGATTAGCATCCAAAAAGCCGCATTATATGAACCGTTAAATGTCTGCACAATAAACCCGATAGCAAGCGGGGTAATAAAACCGGCTAGCTGACCTCCTGTATTCGCAATACCCATGCTTGTCCCCGTCACGGAGGATGGAAGCCTTTTCAAAATAATTGCCGGCAACAGAAGCATAACAAAGGAAATAAAGATAATCACAATCGTCTGATATGCAACGAACATTGTCACACTTGGCGCATTGTACATGAGATATAGGAGGATACCGACAACAATACAAGAAATTGCGCCAACCACTTTTTCCTTGCCAAGCGGAAGTCTGTCGATGACATATCCAGCTAAAAACATCGCAAAAATCATCGCGAAACCTGGAATTGTTTGCGCCCATCCAAGTGAAATTAAGTCAAGTCCTCTGACATTCACGAGGTACGTCGGCAGCCATGTCGCCAAGCCCCAGTTAATGGCGTAAATGCTGTAATACGCGATAAACAGATTCAACATGAGTGGCGTTTTTATTATTTGTTTGAAAATTCCTGCCTGGGAATTCCCTGCCGGTTTCGTCTCCTCATCTTTAAGATCAGCAGGCGGTTTGATGAAGATCCAGAAGAGGATCGTGATGAGAATTCCAATACCACCGAGGATCAAGAACGATATACGCCAACCTATCGTCGTCAGCATATAGGCGGAAAGAAGCGGTACGATCAGCGCCACAATTCCTCCCGATGACAGCATGATCGACATAGCCCAAGCTCTTTTGTCGATGGGAAACGTTTGTGAGATCAATTTCGAGCTTGATGGCTGGAATCCACCTTCCCCAATTCCGAATAAGAAACGGATGATCATCATCGAAGTCAATGACCACACTGCCCCAGTCAAAGCCGTAAAGATCGACCACATTAGAACGGAGACAATAAGGACCCTTCTTGACCCCAATCTATCAGCCAACCAGCCGCCGGGAATTTGCATGAGCGCGTACCCTGCAAAAAAACTACTAAGAATCAATCCCGTACTGGTAGGATTTAATTGTAAATCCTCTGTTATGGACAGTACTGCATAGTTAATAAAATACCGATCGAAATTCCCAATCGCCCATCCAATGAAAAGTAATAACAAAATTATATTCCTCTGTTTCACAGAAACCATAGAGAAACCTCCTTTTTCAGAACTTCCTGTTTCATTTTACGTATATTTAACGAAATATACGTTATATCAATTACTATAAATGAGATTTAAAAGCGACGCAATACTTTTTTATTCTCTGTATTTGAAAAGTTCACTTCTTTCCTTTTATATGAATCCATTTCATATCTCCGAGCCCTTACGGCTCTAAGTGTAAATCAACAATAAAATAGAGCACCGCTCCAAATCTTGTATAATGGGAGTTACGACACACACATTAACAGACTGGAGAAATGCTCAATGACTAGGACACGACAAGAAAGCCTGATTGACATACAGGTTTTATTTGACTTGGAACCTACCCAACGATTTAATTCCATTTTATCGGTTATCGATTTCCATCCTATCCTAGATGTGGTAATAAACAACCCCGTTTTGGTCCTAAACAATCACTGAATTACTCAGCCATGTTTTATTCAGTGATTATCCGTATGTGTTTAGAAGGTTTGTATCTATTCAGTGAGGATGCAATCAGTCAGAAGAATGATTTTTTCGGAAAACGTGCTATTCAAGTGCGGTTGGAGGAAATCGAGATAGATATCAATGCGCTACAACAAACAGGCGAAGTGAAAACAAGCGATGCATTCGTCGATAATATCATTTTCATGGACAAGTGTGTACCATCCATCACTTTTGTTAACGGCATCACGCACACTTTCGCTTACAAGTCACTCACAGATAGTAAGAGCGCTGCACCGGCCAAGATGCAGTGTGGAGAATACAAGGACGCTGTACTTGAGCATTTAACACAAAAAGGACTTACTTCACGTGCTGATTTGAAGAGGACGACCAACATTACGCGCGAGGGCACTTACTCTTTATTGGCCGAATTGATCGAGCGTCAGCTTGGTATAAAAACAGACCAGTCTACTCTAACCCGCTGTGCATAAAGAGAAAAACTCACCTGAAACCGTCATTTCAGATGAGTTTTGCCAAGCAGTTGAAGCCTTGGTGCTATTGAGTTCCTACGCAATCATATATATATATATGTGTACAGTCCCACAGCCGGGTGTATGAAAAGCAACTGAAGACATAAGTTGTTCAGTTCTTTTATTCAAATTCATAAGACATAGCGGACAATACATATAAAGGTGCTGTTTCCGTGCGTAGGATTCTAGGTCCTAACGACACGGGGAGGAAACCTGCATCTTGGAGTAGAGCAGCTTCTTCCCGCGCTAATCCGCCTTCCGGTCCAAAAACAACTACTATCGATTGTCCATGATACACGTTTTTCAGACGGTCCGCAATCTTATGCGGCATATCACTTTTCGCATCTTCTTCATCCGCAAACAATTTGATATCAAAGGAATCTGTATACATGATCAGTTGCTTGACGCTTTGGACGGATAAAATCTCCGGTACTCGGTTACGATGACTTTGTTCAGCAGCTTCCTTAGCAATTTTTTGCAAACGTTCTATACGTTTATCGCCTTTTTTAGCATCCCATTTGACGATAGAACGACTTGCAGCAAAAGGAATCAATCGACTCATACCCAGTTCGGTACTTTTTTGCGTTATCAAATCAAGTTTATCGCCTTTAGGCAACCCGCAGGCAATCGTTACAGATATCGGTAACTCGTTATCTTTATCCAGTTGTCTCTGCTGCGAAACGGTAACGATGTCTTCAGAAATACTGTCGATCATTGCTACCGAAGCTTCGCCATCATAGACAGTCAGGATTTCCTGACCCGGCGTCATGCGCATCACTTTGACAATATGCTTATAATCATCCCCGCCGATTGCTACTTGACGCTGCTCATTAAATGGTTGATCCAGAAAATAACGTTGCATGATTATTCACTACCCTTACGCGCAATGATCGCTACCCAATCTTCCATGAGAACCGTTTCCAAAATCTCAAAGCCTTGCGCCATTAGGTCGTTACGCACTTCGTCCCGTTTCGCACCAATAATACCGGATGTAATGAATAGTCCACCTGGTTTAACGAGTTGATATGCATCTTGGGAAAACGACATGATAACTTCCGCTAGTATATTCGCAATAATCATGTCTGGTGGTTCTTCTATCGAATCGAGAAGATTACCTTTCAAGACGGTAATGCGATCATCTGCATCGTTATACGTCACATTCTCCTGTGCAGCACGTACAGCTACTTCATCCAAGTCAAGTGCAGTAATGTGCTTTGCTCCAAGTAAGGCAGCACCGATTGCTAGTACTCCTGAACCTGTTCCTACATCGACGATCATCTGATCAGGTTGAAGGTATTTCTCCAATGCTTGTAAACAGAGGACTGTCGTAGGATGTGTACCCGTACCGAATGCCATTCCCGGATCCAATTCGATGATCAACTCATCAGATTCCACTGGTGTATACTCTTCCCATGTAGGTACAATTGTAAAACGTTTCGATATTTTCACCGGATGGAAATATTGTTTCCACGAGTTAGCCCAATCTTCTTCATCCACCTCTGTGATGCCTATAGTAAAGCGTCCAGGATTTAATGAAAATTGACGAAGGCCTTCAATTTCCAATTCAAGATTTTCAACTGTTTCATTGATGAAGCTAGTGACAGGCAAATAGGCTTTTATAATGACACCTTCGATTGGGAAGTCACCTTTATCTAGTGCATATATTTCACCGTACTGGTCTACCCGTTCTTTACCAGGTTCTTCGGAGTCTTCAATTACAACTCCGCTCGCACCCGCTTCATGCAAGATGTTCGCTACCGCCTCAGTTGCTTCATGTGTCGTGTGCACGGAAACTTCAGACCATTTCACAGTTAGTCAATCCTTTCATTCACCTTTAAAAGTGCGTTTGATTTTATCGAAGAATGAGCTAGAATACTCATCAGGTGATTCACCCTCAATGGATGCAAACTCACGCAGTAATTCCTTTTGGCGCTCCGTCATCTTTTTCGGTGTAATCACTTTGACGATGACATGTTGGTCGCCTGTTCCATGACCGTGTACGTTTGGAACCCCTTTTCCACGGAGGCGGAAAGTTGTGCCGTTTTGTGTACCCGCCGGTATCTTCAACTTCACTTTTCCATGCACCGTCTGGACTTCGAGTTCGTCTCCTAATGATGCTTGTGGGAACGTCAAGTTCAACTCTAATATAATATCATCTTCTTCTCGAATGAAACGTTTATGTGGACGAACATTAAAGACGATGTACAAGTCTCCAGGAGGTCCTCCATTAATTCCTGCTTCACCTTGACCGCCTACCCGTAAACGTTGTCCTTGATCTACACCAGCAGGAATCGTTATTTTGATGACTTTGTTTTTCGTTACGCGACCTTTACCACGGCATGCTTCACATTTTTCAGGAATAATTTTCCCTGTACCCTGGCATGTAGGGCATGTTCTGCGGTTGACAACTTGACCAAATGGTGTGTTTTGAGCGAATGAAACCTCACCCGCACCATTACATTCCGTACATGTTTTAACGCTTGTACCTTTTTTAGCACCAGTGCCGTCACACGTATCGCATTCTTCCTCGCGCGGGATGTCGATTTCTGTTTCTTTACCGAAAATTGCATCCATAAATTCGACTGTCATAGTATATTGCAAGTCATTACCTTTTTGCGGAGCATTTGGATCTCTTCTTCTTGCACTGCCACCGAAGAACGTACTAAAAATATCTTCAAAGCCGAAGCCATCTGCACCTCCGCCACCGAATCCTCCGAAGCCTGCACCCGGTCCATTATGACCGTATTGATCATATTCGGCTCTTTTGTTCTCATCGCTCAACACTTCAAATGCTTCTGTTACTTCTTTAAATTTCACTTCCGCATCCGCTTCTTTATTTAAATCCGGATGGAACTTCTTAGAAAGTGTACGGTATGCTTTGCGGATCTCTTCCTTCGTAGCGGATTTAGATACGCCCAGCACCTCATAGTAATCTCGTTTACTCATCATTGCACCCCTCATCGCATTTTACCTGTTGTCCATTGTAACACGTTGATATTGAATTTTGTTAAGTTAACAAACGAAAAAGTCAAAGCCGGAATTTCGGACTTTGACTTTTCCGTCAATAGCTATTTCAATTTACTTATTTATTGTCTTTGTCGTCTTCTACTTCTTCGAAATCTGCATCCACTACACCGTCGTCTTCTTGACCTGGTTGTGCGTCGCCTTGAGCAGCTTGTGCTTCTGCAGCAGCTTGCTCATATAGTTTTACAGATAGAGCTTGGACTAATTCGTCAAGTTTTTCTTTCTTCGTACGAATTTGATCAAGGTCTCCAGATTCATTAGCAGCTTTCAATTCTTCCAACGCCGCTTCTGCTTCTTTCACTTCCGCTTCATCCACTTTTCCTTCTATATCTTTAAGTGTCTTTTCAGCCATAAATACTAGCTGATCCGCTTCGTTGCGAAGTTCTGCTTCTTCTTTACGCTTTTTATCTTCTTCAGCGTGCGCTTCTGCATCTTTAACCATTTGATCGATCTCCTCATCAGAAAGGCCTGAGCTAGATTGGATCGTGATGTTCTGTTCTTTCTGTGTACCCATATCTTTCGCTTTAACATTTACGATACCGTTTTTGTCGATGTCGAATGTTACTTCGATTTGTGGTACACCCCGTGGTGCTGGTGGAATATCCGTCAATTGGAAACGACCTAATGTTTTATTGTCAGTTGCCATCGGACGCTCACCTTGCAATACATGGATATCTACTGCTGGCTGGTTGTCAGCTGCTGTAGAGAACACTTGTGATTTACTTGTAGGGATTGTCGTGTTGCGGTCGATTAGTTTTGTGAAAACAGAGCCCATTGTTTCGATACCTAATGATAGAGGTGTTACGTCAAGAAGTACAACGTCTTTTACGTCTCCAGTTAGGATGGAACCTTGAACTGCTGCCCCCATTGCCACTACTTCATCTGGGTTTACGCCTTTGAATGGCTCTTTGCCTGTTACATTTTTAATTGCTTCTTGTACTGCTGGAATACGTGTAGAACCACCAACTAAGATGACACGGTCGATGTCAGATGCTGATAGATCTGCATCTTTTAATGCTTGACGAGTTGGAATCATAGAACGTTCTACTAGGTTTGCAGTCAACTCATCGAATTTACCGCGAGTTAATGTGATTTCCATGTGTAATGGGCCTGCTTCTCCAGCTGTGATGAATGGAAGAGAGATTGAAGTAGACGTTACACCAGACAAGTCTTTCTTCGCTTTTTCAGCTGCATCTTTCAAACGTTGCATAGCCATTTTGTCTTTAGAAAGATCAATGGAGTTCTCTTTACGGAATTCCTGTACCAAGTAATCCATAATGATATCATCAAAGTCGTCTCCACCAAGTTTATTGTCACCTGCTGTTGAACGCACTTGGAATACTCCGTCACCAAGCTCAAGAATGGATACGTCAAACGTACCGCCACCTAGGTCATATACTAAGATAGTTTGATCTTCTTCTGTTTTATCCAAACCATAAGCAAGTGCTGCTGCTGTTGGCTCGTTGATGATACGCTCTACTTCAAGACCAGCGATTTTACCAGCATCTTTTGTTGCTTGACGCTGTGCATCGTTAAAGTACGCAGGAACTGTAATTACAGCCTTCGTTACTTTTTCGCCTAAGTATTCTTCAGCATAGCCCTTCATGTATTGAAGGATCATAGCAGAAACTTCTTGTGGAGAATATTCTTGGCCATCCACTTCTACTTTATAATCCGTACCCATATGTCTCTTAACAGACATAATTGTGTTAGGGTTTGTGATGGATTGACGTTTAGCTACTTCTCCTACTTGACGTTCGCCATTTTTGAATGCCACAACAGATGGTGAAGTTCTGTTACCTTCAGGGTTCGGAATTACTTTCGCTTCTCCGCCTTCATATACTGCTACTACCGAGTTTGTTGTTCCTAAGTCAATACCGATAATTTTACTCATGTGTAATTTTCCTCCTATAATGTGAATGCTGTAATTTTTTATTCGTTTACTTTAACCATTGACGGTCGTAGTACACGTTCTTTAAGTTTATATCCTTTTTGCAGTTCTTCCAAAACAATTCCAGAATCTTTATCTTCTTCATTGCCTGTCATCACTGCCTGATGGAAGTTCGGATCAAATTCTTGATCAAGGGCTTCGATTTCTTCCAATCCATCAGATTTCAAAGCTTCTACTAATGAACGGTAGACCATTTCCATCCCTGTTAAAAGTGCTTTCGTCTCTTCCTCTTTTGCTTCAACAGAAAGTGCGCGTTCAAAGTTATCCAGTACAGGCAACACATTAACCAGTACGTTTTGCGCACGGTATGTTTGCAACGTTTGATAGTCGAGTGAAGCTCGTCTCTTAACGTTTTCCATGTCTGCCAATACGCGTAATTTCTTACCCTCTTCTTCTTCAAGAGCTTTCGTTAATTCATCTATTTTTTTCTCAAGTTCTTGTTCTCTAGTGAGCTCTTCGACGACTTCTTCAACATCTTGCTGTTCTGTCGCTTCCGTTTGCTCTAGCTCATTTTCGGAAAGATTTTCATCTAGTTGCTCTTCAAACTCTTGGTTTTCTTTCACTTGTCTTGCCTCCCGTTCCCGTCTTTTCCGATGGTTAACCGATGAAGTGCAGAAGATAAATCACTGCTTAGTATATCGAGCAATGTAATGACTCTTCCGTAATCCATCCGCTTCGGACCGATAATTGCGATGGAACCTTCCATATTCTCTCCTGCCGAGTACGTGGAAGTAATCACGCTATAGTCTTCCATATCAATCACATTATTTTCAGAACCAATCCGAACTTGAATACCTTGTTCGTTTTTTTGGAAAAGCCCCATGGCAGGATTGCCTTTCTCTATCAACTCAAAAAATGATTGCATCTTCTGGAAGTCGTGAAATTCCGGTTGTTTCCACATATTCAATTTCCCACCAAAATACAATCGCTCTTCCGGCTCCACTGCCATTGCTTGTTGCAAGGAGCTGAATAATTGTTCAGCTTGGTGAATATGCTGTTCAAAAACATACTTCGCTTCGAGTTGCAATTTTTGTTGCAACTGCACAAGCGATGTGCCGATTAGGCGGTCATTTAAAATATTTACCGTCTTCTCAATTTCCGAAGCAGTAAGACCAGGTGGAACATCAAAAATCCGATTTTCCACATGTCCGTTATCAGTTACGATAATCGCCACTGCTCGTTGTTGATCTAATGGAACAATAGAGAATTTCTTCACGGCATGTGTAGATGTGTCAGGTCCAAGTAGGATGGACGTATAATTCGTCAAGTCAGATAGAAT
Organism: Sporosarcina sp. P1; assembly: GCF_002743155.1. NCBI lineage: Bacteria > Bacillati > Bacillota > Bacilli > Caryophanales > Caryophanaceae > Sporosarcina > Sporosarcina sp. P1. Next base: position 431,025 of record NZ_PDYS01000001.1, on the reverse strand, counting down.
GGTTGCGGATTTCCGAATTAATTCTTCCGACTCTCCAACTCTCTCCTGAAACACTGTACGCAACTGCAAGCTGTCCTCCAGGCCTAGAGCTTGTGGTTGCAATAAATGGTCCACAAAGAACCGATAGCCTTTTTCGGAAGGCACTCTTCCAGATGATGTGTGAGTCTTTTCTAAATAACCCATATCCTCCAGATCCGCCATGTCATTCCGAATTGTTGCCGAACTAAATGGCGCTTCCGGCTTTTTCGACAGTTGTCTGGAACCAACCGGTTGTGCAGACTCGATGAAATCTTTCACTGTCAATTGTAGTATGAGCAATTGTCTGTTTGTCAACATGATCATCACTCCTGTTAGCACTCATTAACCTCGAGTGCTAATACTACTCATAATTTATCAAATTCTATTTTATATGTCAACGAATCAAACTCAATCTCCTAATAAAAATTCCTGAAATACCGAATTCCCTTGAAAAACACCTTTTCTAGTCAAGCGAAGATGGTCTCCATCCATTTCTAGAAGCCCTTGCTGTTGCATTTTTTCTATCGGTTTGCTGAATACTTTATCAATCGGCCGCTGAAATTTCTGCTCGAATTCTCGCATCGAAACTCCCTCAATGATTCGTAAACCTAGAAACATTTCTTCTTCCATTGATTCAGCAAGAGTTACTTCGTGTACTTCTTTACGAGGTAGCTTCCCTTCCTCCAATAGATTAATGTAATGTGTTAACGGTCCGACGTTCGCATAACGTTCTTTTCCTATATAACCGTGCGCACCTGCACCAATACCTGCATAGTGAGAGTTTTCCCAATAAATCAGATTATGAAACGAAGGATGATCAGTTTTTGCAAAATTACTGATTTCATATTGATCGCGGCCTGCCGCATTCATGCGTTCGATCACCATGGAGAACATTTCTGCTTCAATATCCTCCCCCGGTAACGGTAGTTTCCCTTTGACCATGCGATTGTAAAAAACCGTTTTCGGTTCCACGATTAATGAATAGGCGGAATAATGAGGCAGGTCAAGCGCTAATGCACGATCGAGTGTTTCTTCCCACTCCTTCACTGTCTGAGTTGGTAAGCTGTACATTAAATCGATACTAATGTTTTCAAAGCCAACTTTACGCGCAGCCTTAATAACTTTCTCTACGTCTTCATTGGAATGCGTGCGTCCAATTTGTTTCAGTAATCGGTCGTTGAAGGTTTGCACACCGATAGACAAGCGATTCACACCTTTTTCCTTCAATATAGAAAGTTGCCCTTCCGATAAATCATCCGGATTTGCTTCCGTTGTAAATTCCTTCAATGCCTCGACATCGATATACTGTGAAACGATCGTCAGTAACCGGTCGAGCTGGGCGATGTTGAGTGCTGTCGGTGTGCCACCGCCTAAGAAAACGGTTTCCACTTCATCAAAAGAATAACCCGCTTCTTTCATATAATAAAACTCTTTGCCAATCGATTCGATGTATTGATCGACTGGTTGGTTTTTTAGAAATACTTTATTGAAATCGCAATAATGACAAATTTGCTGGCAAAACGGTATATGGATATACACTCCCCGCATGCAGTCACTTCCTTTGTGTAAGTATGTAAACGGCAAAAAGAGGGCGATTTGCCCCCTTTTCGCTGAATTTAATTAATCTTCATCCATCTTCAAAACCGCCATGAATGCTTCTTGTGGAACTTCCACTGAGCCTACTTGCTTCATCTTTTTCTTACCTTCTTTTTGTTTCTCAAGCAGTTTACGCTTACGAGAAATATCTCCACCGTAACATTTTGCTAAAACGTTTTTCCCCATCGATTTGATAGTTGAACGTGCAACGATTTTCTGCCCGATTGCTGCTTGCACAGGAACCTCAAACTGTTGTCTTGGAATTAACGACTTCAGTTTTTCAACGATTGCCTTCCCACGTTCGTAGCTAAAGTCATTGTGCACGATAAAGCTCAACGCATCGACAGTTTCCCCGTTTAACAAAATGTCCATCTTAACGAGTTTCGATCGCTTATAGCCAATCAATTCATAATCTAGGGAGGCGTACCCTTTTGTACTAGACTTTAATTGGTCAAAGAAGTCATAAACAATTTCAGCTAATGGCAGTTCATATATGATATTGACACGGGATGCGTCCATATAATCCATTGTCATGAAATCTCCGCGTTTACGCTGACAGAGCTCCATGACGGATCCTACGTAATCATTCGGTACCATAATGGAAGCTTTAACATATGGTTCTTCAACAAAGTCTACTTTTTGTGCACTAGGCATCATCGACGGGTTATCGACGTTCATCGTCGAACCATCCGTTAAGTTTACTTTATAAATAACGCTCGGCGCTGTCGTGATCAAGTCGATGTTGAATTCACGTTCGATTCGTTCTTGAATGATCTCCATATGCAACAGTCCAAGGAAACCACAACGGTAACCGAAGCCTAACGCTTGAGATGTCTCTGGCTCATATTCAAGTGCAGAATCATTCAGTTCGAGCTTTTCAAGCGCTTCACGCAAATCGTTGTATTTGGATGTATCGATTGGATACAGTCCACAGAACACCATCGGATTCATACGACGGTAACCTGGCAATGCTTCCTCTGCAGGATCATTGACAAGTGTTATCGTATCCCCCACTTGAGTATCGCCTACCGTTTTAATGGAAGCAGATAAGAATCCTACATCTCCAACTGTCAATTCGTCACGTGGAGAAATACTTGGAGTGAAAACACCTAGTTCCAGTACTTCAAATTCTTTACCTGTTGCCATCATGCGAATCATATCGCCAGGCTTTACTTTTCCTTCTACGATACGAATATTGACAATAACACCTTTATATTGATCATAGTGAGAGTCAAAGATCAACGCTTTCAATGGCGCTTCCGGATCTCCTTGAGGTGCTGGCACTTTTTCTACGATCTGTTCTAAGATTTCATCAATTCCAATTCCCGCTTTCGCAGAAGCTAAAACTGCTTCAGATGCATCTAATCCAATCACATCTTCAATTTCTCTTTTCACACGATCCGGATCCGCTGCCGGGAGGTCGATTTTATTAATAACAGGTAATATTTCTAAATCATTGTCTAACGCCAGATAAACGTTCGCCAATGTTTGCGCTTCGATGCCTTGCGCAGAATCTACTACAAGAATAGCCCCTTCACAAGCAGCTAAACTTCTTGATACTTCATATGTGAAGTCTACGTGTCCTGGTGTATCGATTAAATGGAATGTATAGTCTTCACCATTCAATGCTGTATAGACTAACTGAACGGCATTCAATTTAATGGTGATACCGCGTTCACGTTCCAAGTCCATCGAATCCAATGATTGGGCCTTCATGTTACGTGTTTTCACTATTTCTGTTTTTTCTAATATCCGATCCGCCAGCGTTGATTTCCCGTGGTCGATATGGGCAATGATAGAAAAATTTCGAATGTTTTTTTGACGTGCTGCTCTCTGCTCTTGATTCATCACTGTTCACTCCTACATGTACGTACCTATTTAAGCTACTTGAATTATAGCAGTGAACGGTTCAGACTTCAATATTTGAAAGATTATTGCACAATCATCATAGCAGAAACAGATTCACCAATAACAGAGATCGTTTGGTTGATCTCCATTTCTGTATTACCCACCCCACCCATTTCGAGTAAAATGATGCTTGTATTTAGATCTTGATTGTATTTACCATCGACACCACGTCCACCTTTAATAATGATCTCCCGTGTAATGCCAGGCACTAATTTTTCCATCTCGTTTTTCAATTGTTTTGCTTTGGCCAGGTTCCGTTCGTAATACGGGTGGTCTCTTCCAATTACAAATGCTACTTTTGCATAGCGTTGACCGGCGTGTGTTATCGTCGTTTTTGAAGGCCCTAGCGAATCTCTATGCATGTCGATGACTAAGTCATAAGATTGCTCGTTAACCTTCTTTTCCACATAGGGTCTAATCGCAGCATAAGAGCGATGATACGGTATCTTCTTTTGTTGCATGATTTTCACAATATCGATATCGAGCTGTTCTGCTGCAAGGCCATGTGAAATTAAATTCTCTTTTAGCCTCTCGCCCACTTTTAAAATATTCTCAGAATGATGAGATACCGCCACTTTTCCATTCGCCGCTTGCGTAATAGGTTCATACGCTTCATGTGAGTGAGTCGAATAAATCAACACATTTCCTTCTGTCTTCGGTCGAATATCTTCTTCCAACACATTGGATGCGTAGACAATTGTGCTCGGTTCCTTTAACGAGAGGGCAGTGGAAATGGTTGGCTGTTTGGGAATGTACTGCAATACAACAGGAAAGATGAACAATACAAAAATAACGCTCATCCAGATTTGCAAAGTTTTTTTCATAGTAATCCCTCCATCTTCCACACTATGCGGAAGAAAAAAGGTCAATGACTAGTTCATGCATTTACTTTGTGAATCCAGGTAATTAATGAAGAGGATAATGCAATTGCGTAATTTGCCACCCATGAATCAATTTCTTTTGGAGAAATAAATGTCGCCAACTCCTGATTTGTCAGTACTTCTTCAAATAATTGGATTCGTTCTTCATGCGTCCACGATGACCAATCACCAAATATAGGGCCAAGCGCTGTACGATCCGCATCTTTTGTTGAACGTTGGGGGAAACGACCCGTTGAAAGTTTAGACGAAGGCATACTCTCTTCTTCTATTCTAGCTGCAATATAGCCGAACATCGTATCGATAGCATCTGCCACCAATACAGGTCCGTCCACTACTGTTGGTACACCTATTGCAATCACAGGGATACCAAGACTTTTTTCCGATAACTCTTTGCGGCTGTTCCCTACACCTGAACCAGGATGAATACCGGTATCCGTCAGCTGAACCGTGCGGCAAAGCCTTGCGCTACTCCTTGCAGCAAGCGCATCGACGACCAGCAATAAATCGGGCTTACTTTGATCCACAATCGCTTTAACGAATGAAGCAGTTTCCAAACCAGTCTGAATGGTTACACCCGGCGCATACACCATTACACCGCTCTCGTCTGCTTCGTAATAATCTGGTATAACTTCCTTCACATAATCCATAACGGCGGGTCCAACAGCGTCTGGTGTAATCTCTCGGTTGCCGAGACCGACACACAATACTTTTTTCACGTCACCCGGTAACTTTTCTTTAATCAATGTGTCCATTTTTTCCACCACAAGTTCACATAATGCTTGGAGCTCATCAATTTCGTGAACAGCAAGTGTCGGAATCGTCAGCGTAATATATGTACCTTTCGCTTTTCCGATTTCTTCTTCCCCTTCCGCTGTCACTTTTACAGTTGTCGCCTTAATTCGACCGATTGTTTGTTCTTCGACACATATTCCGGACATTTCCTTCAATTTTTTTTCTTCTTGCTCGGTCTGATGTCTGACAAACTCATCACTTTCATCAATTAAATCTGTGCGGTAATAGTTGATTTTGCTCATTTTCTTCACCTCTACTAGTAAGTTTGTGCAATTTATCGGTGTTTATTCTCAAATAGATTACTGTAAAGTTGAATCACTTTACTTTTTTTCTTGCAATCTGGCGGTAGCTTTGATAAAATTATGCTTGTTGTAAAGAGATATCCGGATGATTGTGGAAACACTCTTGCCTTACCTGAAAGCTGGAGGTGAATGAAATGCCAAACATTAAAGGTGCTATTAAACGCGTGAAGCAAAGTGCTGCTGCTAACGAGCAAAACTCTCACGTAAAAGCTTCTATGCGTACTGCAATCCGTAAAGCGGATGCGGCTCTTATTAATAAAGAAGAGAACGCTGAAGAACTTTTGAGAGATGCTGTGAAACAATTGGATACTGCTGCCCGTAAAGGTCTTATCCCAAGAAACACTGCTGCTCGTCAAAAATCACGTCTAACTAAAAAAGCTCAATAATGATATGTTAAAAGACTGCCTCTTCGTGACGGCAGTCTTTTTTTGCGTTCTTATAATCCATTCATTAAAAATAATTCCAATTTACGCTGACGGTTACCACTCGTTGTTTTAAGTTGCAGATCAATAGTCGCTAAATCATCCAACGCTTTCAGCAACACTTGCAAAGGAGGTAGCTGACGTTGCATCATCAATTTAACACGATACGGGTGGATCCGAAGCGTTGTAGCAATTTGTTGTTGCTGATAACCCTTTTTACGTAAATTCGTCACATGAATCATTAAACGTACTTGACTCGCAACGAGTGATGCCAGCATGATTGGCTCTTCACCATTACGTAATAAATCATGATAGACCGCGATTGATTCCGCTCGTTTATTGTTGACGAATGAATCTGTTAGGCGGAATACATCCATCTCAGGTGTCCTGGCTACTAATTGCTCAATCGTATTCGTATCCACCGTACCTTTAAACGCTAAGTAGCCAGCGAGCTTGTCCACTTCTGTCGACAATGTCAGTAAGTCGGTTCCAGACATCTCCATAAGAAATTCAGCTGTCTTTTTATCGAATTCAATACCTTTATCCTTACCTTGCTGCATAACCCACGTGGATACATCTTGCCCTTGTAAAGCAACCGCTTCTACAATAACTGCATGCTTTTTTATTTTTTTCGTAATTTTCTTCCGCGCATCTAATTTTTCATATGGTGCCACGAAAACTACGGTAGCAGTAGGTGATGGATTTTCAAGCCATTTTTCCAATAGTTCTAGTTGATGGTTCTGCTTTTCCTTCGATTGATCCGTCGCTTTCAAGAATGAACAGTTTTTTGCGACGATTAATTTATGGTCGACTAAAAATGGAAATTCATTCGCCACTTCAAGTACGGCTTGGATGGGAATCTCTTCTAAATCAAAACGATTCACTTCAGAAGTTGTCATACCTGGGATTGCTTTGATTAATTTCTTAATCGTTTCGTCCAATAAGTGCTGCTCTGTGCCTGTTAGTAGATAAACTGGTTGCACATCACCTTTTTCAATTTGACTCCAAATTTTTGTAATCACTTTTTTCACCTCAATTACCGATTGCTTGCTAATAAAAACCTGTGATAACTATACATGAAAATCAACCCTTTCTCCATACTAGCATGTAAAGGAGGTTTTTTAATGAAAAAGTCTGAGCGTCTAAAAACAAATTCTCATAAAAATTCGAAGCCTGTAGAGAAAGAGGAAATATCACTTGAGTTAACAGAACTCGAACATTTAGCGCCGAAACAGGAACCGATGACTCCGAACCATCGGGAGACAGCAGAAAAGGACAAATATTATTAATTCTAAGATGAGGTGGAGTTTGCTATAAGCAACTCCGCTCTTGTAACTTACAACATACTTACTCTATGAACAATTTGTGTCAACATACGTTGCAACTCCTAAAAACTGCGATTTTAATGGATTTTTCTTTCACTTTCATCTATACTTAGTATGGAATTAGGAGGTGTAGCAATGAATGAATTTGAACATGATGTCCAATCCAAACGTAATGATGCGATTGACAGTGGCATCGGCTTTATAGTAGCGTTTATCGGTTTTTCTGCAATTTTTGTTGTTGCTACGATCATCGATATCGTCGCTCTCTAATCAACTGTTGTATAAAATAGACACATCCACCAAACTGGCGGATGTGTCTATTTATTTTTCTATCGACTTGAAGTGGCAGTATACACTCCGTCTTTCACACGTAATTCAATAGTTCCTTGTTCAGCAGTTGACCAAAACGGAATGCTATGTTCACGGAAACGGTCAGTCACTTCTGCATGCGGATGCCCGTATGGACTATTCCTCCCTGCTGATACAATAATAAACTCCGGCTTAAGAAAACGAATAAACGGCTCCGTACTCGACGTCTTACTTCCATGATGGCCGGCTTTTAGTACGACTCGTTGAAAATCTGCGGCCATATATCTTTCTAAAAATCGTTGCTCCCCCTCTTTTTCGAGATCTCCTGGAAAGATGAAATGAAGGTCTTTTTCCTTCATCACAAGTACTAATGAACTATCATTACCGTCATATATACGCTCTTCAGGTGCTACATATTGGAATTGATAGTCTCCTATTTTCCAATTCATGCCTTCTCCGACTAATTGCACTGAAATGCTCTGTTTTTTTGCCAGTGGCAACATTTCCTCCATTGCATTCTCTTGTTCACTTCCAGGCGACAAATGAATTTCCTGTACTTTTAACTCTTCCAAGACTTCGTCGGCACCCTCCATATGATCCAAATCGGCATGGGATATGATCAGCCGGTCAATTTTCATGATCCCTTTTGCTTTTAAGTAGGGCACGACAATATTTCGTCCGATTTCAAAAGGCTGCTTGGATGTTTTCCAGTCCGTTTCGCCAAAGCGGACCACTCCACCTGTATCTATCACATACACCGCTTTACGATAAGGCATTTCGATTATCGTGCTATCCCCTTGCCCGACATCTATATAGGAAATGACCACATCACGATGAAGCATCGGCTTAATTTCCAGATAGAGTGCTGGGAGTAGTAAGCAAATAAGACCGAACACGACGAACTTCTTCCTTTCCAGACAGACAAGGAAGATGAGAATACCAATGACGGCAAGCGCTGCCCCAACCCCATCCGGTTGTCCGGGTGTCCACATTTGGTAGGGGAACGAAGCAAACCATGTCGTCATACTACCAATCCATTGCCTCACGGGTTCATAAATAATGAATAGGAAAGTTTCCAATGGTGGTGCTACGTACGTACAAATCAGCAACAGTAAATTAGCAGGCAAAATAAATATAGAATACAACGGAACATAGAACAAATTCGCAATAAAAGAAGAAATCGACAACTCGTAGAAGTGATATAGCAAAATAGGATAAAGCGCGACTTGCGTGATGACAGTAACAAGGAACGAAACGACCATTCCATTTTTCGCTTGGCTAAGAATAGCTGACGAATACAATAAAGAAAATGCAGCTAAATACGATAGCTGAAATCCCGGTTGAAAGACGATATATGGTTGCATTACGATAAAAAATAATGCACTTATAGCAAGTGCATCATCTAGGCGCAATTTAAAATTTCCTGAAACAGCAAGCAATACAATCATTGTCACCGTCACCGCACGCCAGACAGACGGTGCTCCACCTGCAATACATGCGTAGATTGGTAAAAACATGAGTAATCCGTAGGTCACCCATTCTTTGCGGAAACCGATACGTAGCAAAATAGCTCGAAAGAAAAACGTTAATAAACCGACATGCAACCCAGATATCGCAAAGAGATGCGTAATACCAAGCGTCTGATACTCTTTCTGCAAGATACGATCCATCCCCGAACGGTCACCAATCAATAACGCTTCAGCTTCTGTAACAAGTGAGGGTGGAAATCGGTCGTGAATATGTTGTTTGATTGTAGAGCGGTAGTGAGAGAGTCGTGAACGAATTGTGGCGAGTGGTACGCTCGAGGTTATACGAGTGGCTTCTAGAACTCCCGCCGCGCCATTCATTCGTAAATAGCGTGCCATATCGAACGAATAATCATGAGCTGCCGGTTCCAATTCTTTTGGCTCTACTTCAGCCGTGAACTGATAGGTCGCTAATCGTGCAGATTGAAATTGACTTTTTTGCACTTCAGAAGGAAATGAATACATCATATAGACGATTGTGCCATCAGTCAGTGTAGCGAAACCTTTCACTTTAGCACCATCGATTTTCACTTGATCTTTCCAATGAAATGTCACGACCGAAGCGTCAGGAAGAGTTGTGGATTGACTCGAGAAATAGAAAAAAGAGAGACTTGCAAGAAGTGTGCAAAGAAGGAGGTGTAAATAATCTTTGCGTAAAAAGTAGAACGGTATGAGGAATAATGCATTCAAAAATAAAAGCGATCCTGAAAGCTCAGCTGCAAACGCAGAAATCGCAACAGGAATCGCTATATACATCCAACGTATCGATCGGATTAATTGCCAAATAAATGATTCACCCTTTGCAAAAGGGCATCCAGTTCTTCAGGTTCAGCGCCAAGTTCCTGCATTTTAGTCAACATCTCGTTGAATAATGAAAATTTCTCTTCACTAGCGAAGTCAATCGAACGCTCATCAAAAGGCACTTTTTCAATCTCTACACCTGCTTGAGCAAATAGCTCGAGTGCATACTCGCTGTTCCGATAATCTTCCGCATATTTAACGCGTTCAATCCCCGCCTGAATCAATGCTTTACTACACTGTAAACACGGGAAGTGTGTGACATAAATGGTTGCTTTCGCAACCGGTATGCCGTATTTAGCACATTGCAATAATGCGTTCATTTCCGAGTGTATCGTTCGAACACAGTGATTATCCACGACATAACAGTCATGTTCAATACAATGGTCTCCGCCCGATATCGAACCATTGTAGCCGCCAGCAATAATGCGTTGATCGCGTACTAAAATGGAACCTACCGAGAGTCGTGTGCATGTACTGCGCATCGCCAGCAAATGACTTTGCGCCATGAAGAACTGATCCCAAGTAATTCGCTCCATACGGTTGCCTCCATCAATTAAGAATAATATTTGGTTCTAATTTTTCAAATGTTTTGTCACCAATACCTGACACATTCTTTATTCCATCCAATTGCGAAAAAGGTCCATGCTCTTCACGGTATTGGACAATCGCCATAGCTTTTGCCGGGCCAATGCCAGGAAGCGTCTGAAAATCACTTTCATTCGCAGTATTGATATTGACTTTTGAAGTGGAACTGTCCGTTGATGAGGATGACGCTGTAGCCGGCTGCTCGTATACGGGAGGCTCTTCTCCTGCGATCGGTACATAGACGACAGATTCATCTTGCAGTCTTTGAGCGTGATTCAATAGCCTGGTATCAGCGGCCTCTGTGTAGCCTCCTGCTTTGTCGACCGCATCAAGCAAGCGATCGCCATCTTGCATCGAATACAGTCCAGGATGTTTCACAGCGCCTTTAACGTCTACGAGAATAGTAACAGAGACCGCTTCAGCGACTAATTCAACAGGTGCTTCCAGTTCTTTATTTTGTTCAGCGATTTCAATAGATTCAATTGGTTCAAATAGGGATTGTCCACGTTCTTCGGAAAGTTGATCCGGTCTTGGGGGAAAGAACAAAACGGTGGATAGTACAGCGAATGCTGCAATAGGAATGATCAATGTACGCCATTTTTCGGTAAGGAATGAACGGATAAGCAACCATCCTTTCTTTCAGCACCGTATGGAGTCCTATTAACTATACCCGATTCCGAATTACTATGGTAGCCCTATTTTCGAACTTGAAAGAATATTCTTTCGCTCTCTTCTTCGGGTGCTTCATCTTCCCAATCTGCAAAAATTCTTTCAATGTGGAATCCAACTTCTTCCAGCATTTGAACATATTCCGGTACTGCAAACGATCGTTGCATATGTACTTCATCAAAACGTTGATAGGAATGATCTTCTTGTTTTACGAAAAACGCCAGCTCGGAATAAATGGAGTGATTCTCATCTCCAGGAGCCGTCTGCCATATATACGCAATACGTCGATTATCAAAAACAAAAGGCCCTTCAAGAAAGATCTCATCCATCTTACATAATGAATGCACATCAAATAGCAACACGCCACCTCTAGCAAGCGCTCCATAAATTCGTCGGAACGTCTCCACGACATCTTGCTGTTGGATTACATAATTCAGTGAATCGATTGCGATGATGGCGGCATCAAATGTACCTTCTACTTCTAGTCGCTGCATAGGTTGTTCGATAAACTGAATATCTAGAGAAAGGGACTGTGCACGATGTGAAGCGACCTCCAGCATATCAGCGGAAAGATCAATAGCAGTTACATATGCCCCTTTTTTCGCGAGTTTCGCAGAAAGCAAACCGGTTCCGCACCCTATATCCAATACCTTTTTCCCTGAAACGCCAGCAGACGCCAAATCGAGTAACTCGACATAGGCGTCATACGGAATATCATTCATTAGTTCGTCATAAATTGATGCGAACGCTGAATAGGATGAGCTCATACTTCATCCTCAACGTTTAGTAGTTGTGCGTCTCCCCATAGCTTTTCCAAGTTATAGAATCCGCGTTCGTCTCTGTGGAATACATGAACGACTACATCCAGAAGATCTACTAAAATCCAACGACCCGCATCGAATCCTTCCAAACGTTTCACTGTGTACCCTTCTTTTGAAGCCACATCTGCCACTTCACGCGCGATGGCTTGTACTTGTCGTTCAGAGTTAGCATGACAAATGATGAATTGATCAGCAATTAGTGAAATGCCCTCCATGTTTAATACTACGATGTCTTCCGCTTTCTTACTATCTACTGCTTCATAAGCTAATTCTAATAATGTTGGCATATTTCACTGTTCCTTTCTTCTACGTACATGTTCATTATAGCAGTCAAATGAATGTGGAAAAATGACTGCGTATCGCTGAACTAAAAATTTAAATGTATGCTGGATGCATTCTGTCATTTGATCTTCCAGCGTTTCTCCATCAATACGTTGGCGTAGCTCTTCGATACCCGGAAATTTTCTTCCTGGTTCGATTAAATCAGCGATATAGATCACTTTCTCCAAATCACTCATTTTCGAACGTCCCGTCGTATGAAAACGGATGGCTTGCAAGATATCTTGATCTTCTACGCCATACCGCTCTTTCGCAAGCATAGCGCCAACCGGGGCATGCCACAATTCGGAGTGATACTGTGCATAGAGGTCATACTCTTCGTCCCGTTTTAGTAATTCGAGTAATTCATCTTTATCCATAAACTTGGCGTAATCATGGAAGAGACCGGCAATTTCAGCCTTTTCTACTGACACACCCATCTCTTCAGCTAATTTCATAGCTGTTTCCGTGACTCGCAGTACGTGTTCATAACGCGCTTTCGGTAATCGTTGTTCTAGGTCATTTCTAACTTGTTGAAGATCCATATAATCTCTCCTCTCGAATGTAAGCTTCGACAGCCGGGGGAATCAAAAGTTGCACGGTTCCACCTTCTACAAAACGTTGGCGGATCAATGTGGATGACAAATCAAGTTGTGGTGTTTCTACCAATTGTACCGGGATTGCAGAAGCGTTATCAGCACCTGGACGTTTTACACCGATAAACGTAACCATTTCGAGTAAATCCTCAATTCGGTACCATGTCGGTAACTGATCAATCATATCTCCGCCAATAATGAAATGAAAATGAACATCTGTTTCATTTTGTATTAACTGCGACATCGTATCATATGTAAAAGATACTCCGCCACGCTCAATTTCAAATGATGACGCACGCAAACCTTCCACTTCATCTACTGCTAGTTTCACCATTTGCAGGCGCTGCTCAGCCGACGCATCACCTGTCGCAATCTTGTGTGGCGCAACGGCAGTAGGCATCAACCATACTTCATCTAACTGTAGTGCATAGCGCACTTCATTGGCAATCAATAAATGTCCAGTATGTGGCGGATTGAAAGTTCCGCCCAAAATGCCGATTTGTTTCATCTGATTCTCCTTACGGTAATTGTATGCGTTTCTTCTCTGTCGATTCTCTGTATAAAACAATTGTGCTACCGATGATTTGGACTACGTGAATACCTTTGTACGCACCAATCTTTTCAGCAATTTCCTTTTTATCTTCATCGCAATTTTGAAGGACACTCACTTTAAGTAATTCACGTGCTTCGAGTGCTTCGTCAATTTGCACGAGAATTGCGTCAGTCAAACCACTTTTCCCAATTTGGAATAATGCATCCAAATGATGTGCTTCGCTGCGTAAAAATCTTTTTTGTTTACCTGTTAACATGTTTACCCGCCAACTTTCATTGTAATCATATCGTTCATCTTTTTTGTGTCAGGATAGACGCCTGTCCACTTTTCAAAAGCGAGAGCACCTTGATGGACGAACATTCCTATACCGTTCATCGTCTTGGCGCCTGCTTGTTTTGCTTGTCGTAAAAATTCTGTTTCAAGCGGATTGTAAATTATGTCCGCTACTACTGCACCGTCTGCGACATTCTTTGGATCGAGCGGTAGTCCTTCTTGTGCAAAGTTCATACCGACAGATGTCGTTTGTACTACAAGTCCAAACTCGCCAAGACGAGCTTCAGCGTCTTCAATAGAAAGCGCATGACCATCCATCATATCTGTCGCTAGTTCTGCAGCTCTTGAAGCGGTCCGATTCGTGAAATAAAGAGGCCCATAGCCAGCTGACTGCAACGCGAAGGCGATGCCTCTAGCCGCACCGCCAGCTCCAATAAGTAATACCGAGCCATTCACTGAATCTGAAAACTCTTCTAGCGATTTCACGAACCCCGCTCCATCCGTATTGGCACCGAGTAGTTTACCATCCTCTGTTTGATAAACTGTGTTGACCGCATTCATAACCGTTGCTGACTCGTCCACTTCGTCGAGGAAAGGAAGAATCGCCTGCTTATGGGGTACTGTCACATTGAAGCCGGAGCATCCAAGTGAACGCAAGCTGTTTATCGTTTGTTCTAAACTTCCCACTGTTGCATGAATCGGTATATACGTTGCGTCCAAAGCGTTTTCTTTAAACCACTGATCATGCATGACCGGTGACATCGATTGCGCGATGGGATCGCCTATAACCGCATACCATTTTTTCATTTGGTCTTTCCTCCTGTCCCTCTTAAATCAATGAAGGTCTGATTTCGACATTCACACCTTTTGGCGCATGTACAGCCACTTGTACATCAGCGTGTTGAATCGTAATCCAACCAAGGCCTGAAATTACTAAGTCCGTCTTTGCGTCCTTAATCGAAAATTCATGACGTACAAGTGACGGCAACTTTTCAAGTGATGCAGGTCCCGGCGGAGATAGCATGTCACCGAGATGGTTTTTGTACAACTCATCGGCATTTTCCAACTTCGTCCGGTGAACTGGCAAACCATTTGCTGCATAAATGTTGAAAGATGAGCGACCACCTTGAATGAAGTCAAAACGTGCAAGTCCGCCAATGAATAATGTCTGTTCAGCATTCAGCTGATAGACTTTCGGCTTCAGTTCTTTCTTCGGTGTAATCAACTTCAAATCATGTGGATCCAAGTGATGAGCCATTTGATGATCGTTGATAATCCCTGGTGTATCCATCAGCATTTTTCCGTCATCCAATGGAATTTCCACTACATCAAGAGTTGTTCCCGGGAAATAAGACGTCGTAATTACATCTTCCATTCCTGTGGCATCTTTGATGATACGGTTAATGAACGTAGATTTCCCTACATTCGTACAGCCAACTACATAGACATCTTTACCCTTACGATATTTCTCAATCGCGTCGAGTGCTTCACTCATGCCGTTGCCTTTTACAGCTGACACAAGCAATACGTCAATTGGTTTCAGACCTAGCTTTGCAGCTTCTGTCTTCATCCAATTTTTCACACGTTGCGGATTAATCGCTTTCGGAAGGATATCTGCCTTGTTGCCAATTAATAATATATCTTTCTTGCCTACAAAGCGATGCAAGCCATTGATCCAACTACCGTTGAAATCAAAGATATCCACCACTTTCACGATCAGGCCTTGTTTTTCACCGATTCCGTTTAAAATCGCTAGAAAGTCATCTCCTGATAGGGATACTGGCTGTAATTCATTATAGTTTCGTAATTTAAAACAACGTTGACATATGACATCTTCTTTTTCTAATGAAGCTGGTGGCGCATAGCCTTCCATTGTTTTATCCGTCGTTTGGATCGTGATTCCGCATCCAATACACTTGATCAATTCCAAATTTAGTCCTCCCACGTAAGTAATCCTTTTCTTTTAAACCTTGCCATAATCCGTCGTTCAATCGCACGGTTGAACTTCGTAATCGTCGCATCGGAACTTGCCACAGGGACGACTAAAATCGTCTGCAGTCCCACTCGATTCGCACCCAAGACATCCGTTAACAATTGATCGCCAATCATGACGACTTCTTTTTTTGGCAAACCTAACGTAGCAAGTGCCTGATGAAATGATTTTTTCATCGGCTTACGGGCTTCGCAAATATACGGAATGCCTAGTGGATCACAAAAGTGACTGACGCGCTCAATATGGTTATTGGAAACAACTGTAATTTGCAAACCAGCATCGCGCATAGATTTGAACCACGCCATAATATCTTGCGTAGCATCCGCACGATCCCATTCAACAAGTGTGTTATCTAAATCTGTAATGATGCCCTTAAAACCATTCTCAAGAAGGTCTTCCGGTTTAATCAACAAAACGGATTTTACATAAGCACTTGGTAAAAAATGATTTAACACATTATCCTCTCCGCCCTACAACAAATTCTTGTCTGATTATAACATAGTTGTGCGGCATGCACGCACAACTATGTCTGATTTTATCGCTTTTCTTATCAGTGATAGACCTTCCGCCGTTTGCATAGAGTAAACTACTAATAATCGGAGGTGGTCACATGAGCGGGTTTTTCCTGGCCGTCATGCAATTATGGTTAGAGATCCCCGCGCTAATCGGTTATATCAGAGGGCAAGCTTTCCTTCGTCCGTTGTCCAAAAAAGAAGAAGCAGAGTGCCTGAGACGATTAGCTGAAGGTGATGAAAGTGCACGTAATGAACTTATTGAACACAATATGCGTTTGGTCGCCCATATCGTCAAGAAGTTCCAGCCGAAGCACGAACTTCTTGATGATTATATTTCCATAGGAGCGATCGGTCTGATGAAAGCAGTCAACAGCTTTACGCCAGATCGAAAAACCAAGCTCGCAACGTACGCTGCACGCTGTATAGAAAATGAAATCCTTATGTATTTACGAACACAGAAAAAGGTGCAAAAAGATGTTTCCCTCTACGAACCAATCGGCATGGATAAAGATGGCCAATCCCTAGAAATCGCAGACCTCCTTCAAACAAACGACATACCTCCACAAACAACCGTAGAACAAAATGAACAAAAAGAGCGGCTCTACCGTCATTTGGATAAACTCGACTCACGCGAGTTGGAAATCATCCAAAGACGCTACGGCTTGCTGGATGATCAGCCGATGACACAAAAAGAAATTGCTGAGCAATTGAATATTTCTAGGAGTTATGTTTCACGTATCGAGAAACGAGCAATCGTCAAATTATATCAATCATTTAAGCATGAATATCAATAATGCAAAAAGCGTTTCCGATTGTGCAACAGAGGCCCACAGCCCCCGCACATCGGAAACGCTTTGTTTCTTTTCTCAGTCAGCTTTAACCTCGCGTAAAATAATTGCTGCCAATAATGCTGTGACGATAAATACTCCACCCATTAAGAATTCCATTAATTGTCCCTCCTCTCAACCAAACGAACTGCTAATCTGTCTACTTAGACATTTTATCATAGAACACTCAAAGTTTCGAGATGACACGCAAAACAATCTGTGACGAGTGTTTGGCAGCCAGCGGTAAAAATTCATCAAAACTGACTGTCGATTCTTTTCCGGCAATATCAGAAAGGGCGCGGATCACCACACATCGCGTGTTAAACTGATAACAGACTTGCGCAACAGCAGCAGCTTCCATTTCCACAGCAATTACACGCGGAAATCTATTTTTGACTTGTAGGACTTTTTCAGGGTCAGCCATGAAAATATCAGCTGAAGCGATGGTTCCTACCGCATGTTCATATGTATCTAACTCCATTACAGCTTCTTTAGCAAATTCTATTAGATTAGGATCTGAAGGAAAGCTTGCAGGAAGTTGCGGCACTTGACCTAGCTCATAGCCGAATGCAGTTACATCCACATCATGATGCAGGACATAATCAGATATTACAATCGTTCCCACTTCAAGTTCAGGGTTAGTTCCACCCGCAGAACCCGTATTCAACACGATATCAGGTTTAAAGTTCTGCAAAAGGATTGTTGTTGCCATGGCAGCGTTTACTTTTCCAATGCCACTCTTCGTCACAATCACTTGATGCTTGCCTACTTTGCCTTCAATAAATTCACAGTTTCCAATGGTTGTGATTTTCCCAAGTCCAATTTCTCTGCGAAGTATTTCGACTTCTTCCTCCATTGCACCAACGATTGCTACTTTCATTTATGTCCTCTCCTCTTTTCTACTTACTAGAATGTGCTGCACGATAGGCAGCACATCAGTAGTTCGATTCACTTATTTCAATACATCCATTCTTACAGGTTTCCAACCTTGGCCATCAACCCACTCAAGATATACTTTGTATTTTTTGGAATTGTCCTTACTTCTTACAATACCCTCTGATTTTTGAGGACTACCGCCATTTTGAATACGATCAAAATACAATTGATCTTCAGACAAACCGGTTGCATAGGATATGGCTTTCTTTTTTTCATACCAGTCATCGGACTGACCATCGTATTTCGAGACATGCTCGCCTGATTGTTTTGTTCCAATAGGTTTCCAGTCAGGATTTACAACCACTTTCTTGTTAGAATCCGATGAAGTTTCTTTCTTCGGTTTATCCTTTTTTGGTTCTTCTACTTTAGGGTCTTCTACCACTGGCGCTTCCGGTTCTTCAACTACTTCATTTATCACTTCGTTATTTTCTTCTTGGTCCTGAACTTCTGGTTCATCTGCATCTTCTGGCACATCATCTTCAGTTTCAGGCTTGTCCATCTCGTCCTCATCGTCTAAAACGATAGGTTCAATTGGAGCTGTGTCGGACTGAGTGGATTCCTTAGGCTTGTCGATTGCCACTTCTTTCTGATCGCCATCACCCGTGATGAAAATTACGGCAACAACTACAATAAGAAAAACTACTACACCAATTGAAATATTCAATGCTTTATTCACTTTGCTTGCTTTACTGCCTTGTTTTCTTGACGTTCTCGAATATTTTGGATCTTGATCTGCCATTTCAGACATCTCCTTTACTATGAAATGGAAAGCGTATACCGCGGTTGGAATGAAAATTAGCAATACCGTCTTCTGCTAGCGAGAAGACGGTACGTGTATCACTTTATCTCAAGTATCTCTACTGACATTTCACCGCCGGGAGTCTGGATTTTTACTTTATCATCTTTTTTTCGACCAATTAATGCTTTCGCAATTGGCGAATCGTTTGAGATCATACCTTCTAACGGATTAGCTTCTGCAGAACCAACAATCGTATACGTCTCTTTTTCACCATCAGGAATTTCTTTAAATGTAACTGTTTTACCTAATTGTACTTCATCCGTATTCAATTCATCTTCAGTAATAATGACCGCATTACGAATCATTCCTTCAATAGAAGAAATCTTCCCTTCGACAAATGCCTGATCTTCTTTCGCTGAATCGTACTCGGAGTTTTCCGATAAATCACCGTAGCTACGCGCGATTTTGATGCGTTCTACTACTTCCACACGTTTCACCGTTTTCAAATACTCTAGTTCTTCTTCTAACTTTGCTTTTCCTGCAGCTGTCATTGGAAATTTCTTTTCTGAAACCATGTAATAACACTCCTCAAATGTCTGTTCATAAAAAATACTATGTCACACTAGCTTTAATTATGTGACATAGCAGAACTATTTTAGTTTTGACTACACTTTTTCCGTTCGCTATTCTGATTTGGACGAAAAAAAGTCCTTGCTCATCTTGCGTGCATCCTAGGTTTTTCTATACAAACTCTCGCAGATGCTGAATTAATTTAAAATTATGTCATCATCATATTATACTTCGTCAACAGAAGCAAGAATTGTTTTTATCTTCGTTACCATCAAATCGATTGCGACCGCGTTTTCTCCGCCTTCGGGAATGATTATATCAGCATACTTTTTTGTAGGTTCGATAAATTGATTATGCATCGGACGCACAACCTTTACATATTGCTCGACGACAGAATCTACCGTACGTCCACGGTCATGAATATCCCGTAAAATCCGACGAATAATGCGAATATCAGAGTCCGTATCAACAAACAGCTTGATATCCATAAGATCTCGCAATCGTTCATCTTCCAATACTAAGATCCCTTCAAGGATGATGACGTCTTGTGAATCTACAGGTATTTTTTCAGCTGAACGTGTATGCAATGTGTAATCATAAGTGGGCTTTTCGATTGCCTGTCTATTGATCAGCTGATGGATATGTTGAATCAGTAGGTCGGTATCGAACGCTAAAGGATGATCATAATTCGTTGCTAATCTTTCCTCAAATACTAGATGTGATTGGTCTTTATAATAATCATCTTGTTCAATGACGACGACTGAATGACCTTGGAATACTTCATGTATCTTTTTTGTGACACTTGTCTTACCGGAGCCAGAACCGCCGGTAATACCAATTACGACAGGTTTTTTCTTCACAGTGATTCCCCTTTTGCGATCTACTGTTTATTATTTTTTTACAGCTAGTAAAATGCCGTCACCTATTGGTACTAGAGATGTGTCATAGTGATCGTTTTGCATCGCCCAGCTCGTGAATTGTTGCAAATTTCGTATCATCGTGCGGTTGCGTTTCGGTATGTCTGCATCTTCCAACAGCACCATACCATGCATGAACATATTATCACAATAGATTACACCTGCAGGACCGACCAGCGGGCTATATTTGTCGAAAAACTTTCGATATTGTCCTTTTGCTGCGTCAATGAACAGCGCATCAAAAGGCTCTTGTGGTAACTTCGTTTCATCTAACTCGAGTGCGTCATCATGAATGATGATAATACGCTCTTGCAATCCACTGCGTACAATATACTCGACCGCTTTCTCATACCGCTCTGTATCGCGCTCGACTGTATAAATGACGGCGTCAGGAAAAGCTTTCGCCAATCGAATAGCCGAATAGCCGATCGCGCTTCCAATTTCAAGAATACGTTTCGGCTGCTGTATTTGTAGCAGTCCGATTAACGTATACAAGCCCGTATCATCCATGATGGGCACACGACGCTCTGCGGCGTAGTGCTCCATCTCTAGGATAAGCGGCTCTTTTACTTCCGCAAAGCGGCTAATGTACGTGGTGTAGTCCGTCATATCTACTTCCCCTTTACGACGTGTTATTTATGTTGGCTGTCGATATACTTCGCTTTGTTTTTCAGATGATCTTCATAGGTTTTAGCAAAGTGATTAACGCCATCTTTATCTGCCAAGAAGAACAAGTATCCAGTCTTGGAGGGTTCGACAGTCGCCTGGAGAGAAGCAGTTCCGGCATTCGCGATGGGCCCTGGCGGTAATCCTTTATTTTTGTACGTATTATAGACATTATCCACTTTCAAATCTTCATTCATGACGCGGGCTTTATGTTCGCCTAACGCATATAAAACTGTTGGATCTGTCTGTAACGGCATTCCTTGTTCAATACGGTTATTGAAGACGCTTGCGATCGTTTCACGATCTGCTTGGCCTGTTGCTTCTTTTTCTAGCAAGGAAGCAAATGTCAGCATTTTATGAACTGAACGGTCTTTGCCTTCCTCGGCCCAGTATGCTTTATAAGGGGTGACGTTCTGTACAGTAGCATCCACCATCGTATCGACCACTTCTTTGACAGTAGGCTTTTCCTCAAAGAACGGATAAGTAGCTGGGAATAAATAACCTTCCAGTGCATAGCGTATATTTTCATTAAGAATTTCTTTTGTTATAACATCTGGATACTTGGCCATATATTCCTGAATGACTTGTTCATTCGTCACATATTCCATAAACTGCTCTTTGGTAATCGTGGTCTTTTTGCTTGTTCTTTCTGCAATCTGATCAATCGTTAACCCTTCTGGAATCGTTAGTGTAAATGCCGGTGTGCGATAGACTACACCTGTTTTCAGGCTCTTAATCAATTCATCTGGCGTCATGGACTGTGTTAATCCATACGTGCCAGCTTGGAAATCTGCTTCGTTGTTTACTTTTGCATAGTATTTGAAAATCCGCGCATTTTTGATAATACCCGACTCTTCTAGTTTTTCTGAAATCATATCCAAACCTGAACCGATCGGAATTTCTACTTCTACGACTTTTTCTGAATCCGGATCAACAGGCTCTAACGCACTTTTTATGTATGTATAGACCGAAAAACCTCCAACTATCCCTACAACCAATACAACTGCTACAATCCAAAGCACTATTTTTCTAACGGTTCTCACTTCTTCCTTCTGTTCTAACATACGTTCAAACATGACATCTTTTTTTCTTTGGGGCTCTTTTTCCACAAGCCTCACCTCTTCTTCCGCTATAGATAAATCCATTAAAAAAGACGGAACGGTCAGCACCATTCCGCCCGTCACATGATATTATCGCTTACTCGTCTTCTTCATCAAGGAATGTGTTCAGCACTTCTTCGATCATATCCCATTCTTCATCGGATTCAATTTCAAGAAGTGATCCGCCATCTTCTCCTTCTTCAGTCGGAATAAATGCGGATGCATGAATTTCAACTTCCTCGTCATCATCTGTCTCTTCGCCATCTAAAATATGGTAAAGCACATACGATCTTTCATATTCTTTTGAATCAAATGTTAAAATTACCTCACATACGTGCTCTTCGCCGTTCTCATCTACGATTGTCATTGTTTCTTGTCCGTGTTCCATTGTTTAATCACCTCTAGTTTTTTTGTGAATCCAAATACCCTTGTAAAATCATGACAGCTGCCATTTTATCGATGACCAATTTACGTTTTTTTCGGCTGACATCCGCATCAATCAAAACACGTTCAGCAGCCATAGTAGTTAATCGCTCATCCCATAAAACGACAGGTAAACCGAACTTCTCGCGTAACTTCTCAGCGTACTGTTCAGATGCTTCTCCACGGGGCCCTATTGTATTATTCATATTCTTAGGGTACCCGACGACAAACTCCGTCACTTCGTACTCTTCTGTCAATTGTTTGACTCGCTTCATCCCGAAAGAACCTACCGCTTCATCAATTTTGATGGTTTCGATTCCTTGGGCTGTCCAACCGAGACTATCGCTTATCGCAATACCAACGGTTTTCGTGCCAACGTCCAATCCCATAATTCTCATTCTGTTTTACCTCTGTTTTCTCGGATATAGAACTTAACTAATTCTTCTAGAATTTCGTCTCGTTCCAGTTTCCGAATCAAACTACGGGCGTCTTCGTGGCGTGGAATGTAGGCTGGATCTCCAGACAGTAAATAGCCAACCATCTGGTTAATTGGATTGTAACCTTTTTCTTCTAATGATTTGTAAACGTGGAGCATGACTGTTTTGACTTCTTCCTCCATCGATTCTTCAGGAAAGTTAAACTTCATCGTTTCATCGGACGAATTCATACTCGACACCCCGCTTTCCGATTTCCATTTATGTGTGTAACGATCTACCGTCATAATATACATAGTACATAGATTTGTGATTAAATCACCGCACGTATTCATTCTAGTTCAATCATCCGGGTAGGCAATTTAGCCACCCAAATGAAAATTAACTAGTAACATGTATCTACAATTTATGATGAATCGTTCTCTGAAATGGTTAAACAGATTTTACATAATCATACACGGATTGAAGCGCATCATCAAGTTTTGACGCATCTTTCGCCCCCGCCATCGCCATGTCTGGACGCCCGCCACCTTTTCCGTCACAAAGTGACGCCACATGGTTGACGATTTTACCCGCGTGGTAGTTGCCGCCTCGTAAATCATCGGTAACACCAGCCGCTAACATAACTTTTCCATCCGTTACTGTACCAAGTACAATGACGCCTTTGGAAGTTTTTTGTTTCATTTCGTCGATCAATTGACGTAAACCGTTATTGTCTTTCACTTCCACATTTGCAGAAATGACTGTGACGTCATCGATCTGCTGAGCCGTTTCCATGATACTGGCCAATTGGCTGTTGCCCATTTTCGCTTGCAATGATTCATTTTCACGTTGAAGTTCTTTAAAGTCAGCAAGAATCGATTCGACTTTTGTGACAACTGTTTTCGGAGTAGCTTTTGCAGTTGTTGCGACTTGATCAATGATTGCTTGGTCTTCTTTAAATGAACGGAATGCTTGTCCACCCGTGAAGGCTTCAATACGTCGTGTGCCCGCTCCAATACCGCTTTCAGAAACGATTTTGAATACGTTGATGTCGGACGTGTTGTTAACGTGACACCCTCCACAAAGCTCGACAGAGTAGTCTCCGACTTTAACAACGCGAACGATATCGCCGTATTTCTCGCCGAACAATGCCATCGCACCCATTTCTTTCGCCTCAGCAATTGGTGAAATGATCGTATGGACAGATGTACCTGCCCAAATTTGTTCATTGACTTGGAATTCGATGCGCTCGAGTTCTTCTTTTGTGACTTGTCCAAAATGGGAGAAGTCAAAGCGAAGGCGATCGGGACCAACATATGAACCTGCTTGATTGACATGTTCACCAAGAACATCTTTCAATGCGCGGTGCAATAAGTGTGTAGCCGTATGATTTTTGATCGTCAGCTTGCGTGAGAACTCGTCCACTTTCGCGCTAACTGATACGCCTTCATTCAATTCACCGGAACTGATGAAGACTGTGTGCAAGTTCTGTCCATTTGGCGCTTTTTTGACGTCGCGAACTTCCGCAGTGAACGACTCGTTTGTAATCATTCCTTTATCAGCTACTTGACCGCCACTTTCTGCATAGAACGGAGTCTGATCCAAAATAATTTGTACCGTTTCTCCTTCAGATGCATGTGCGATACGTTGACCGTCTTGAACCAGGACACTGACGATCGCAGTTGTTTCTAGTTGGCCATAGCCGATGAATTCACTCGCTTCATGAATTTCACCAAGAACGCCCGATTGAATATGCATAGAGTCTGAAGTCGCACGCGCAGCACGCGCACGGTTTCGTTGTGCAGCCATTTCTTCGTCAAATCCGATACGGTCGACTGCCACATCTTCTTCGAGGGCAAATTCCTCTGTTAGTTCAAACGGGAAGCCGTATGTGTCATAGAGTTTGAACGCATCACTGCCTGAAACAATTGGTAAGCCTGAAGCTTTAGCCTTTTCAATGATCGTCGTTAAGATCGCCATACCGTCATGCAATGTTTCGTGGAAACGATCCTCTTCGTTTTTCACGACTTTCATAATGAACGCTTGTTTATCGTGGACTTCGGGGTAGAAGTCTTTCATGATATCCCCAACAATAGGTACCAGCATGTACATAAATGGCTTGTCAATACCTAATTGTTTCGCGAATCGAACCGCTCTTCTTAATAGACGACGCAGAACATAGCCACGGCCTTCATTGGATGGAAGTGCTCCGTCGCCAATAGCGAATGCTACTGTGCGGATATGATCTGAAATGACTTTAAATGCCGTGTCTGCCTGAGTAGTTTCACCGTATTTTCTGCCTGAAACATT
Organism: Sporosarcina sp. P1; assembly: GCF_002743155.1. NCBI lineage: Bacteria > Bacillati > Bacillota > Bacilli > Caryophanales > Caryophanaceae > Sporosarcina > Sporosarcina sp. P1. The sequence goes on along the minus strand of NZ_PDYS01000001.1, from coordinate 405,918 downwards.
TTCAACTGCTTCAATGATCGGTAAGAACAAGTCTGTATCGAAGTTTGTTGGCACATCTTGGATAACGGATGCCATGCGCTCAAGACCCATTCCTGTATCGATGTTTTTCTTTGGTAACGGTGTGTACGTGTTATCAGGATTATGATTGAACTCAGAGAATACTAAGTTCCAGATTTCCAAATACCGTTCGTTTTCTCCACCTGGATATAATTCAGGATCGGAGAAATCGTCGCCATAACTCGGTCCGCGGTCGTAGAAGATTTCAGAGTTTGGACCACTTGGGCCTTCACCGATATCCCAGAAGTTGCCTTCGAGGCGAATGATGCGCTCAACCGGAATACCAATCTGATCTTTCCAGATAGCATACGCTTCTTCGTCTTCCGGATGGATAGTAACGGATAAGCGTTCGGGATCAAAACCGATCCATTGCTCATTTGTCAGGAAATCCCACGCACGAATAATTGCTTCTTCTTTGAAATAATCACCAATAGAAAAGTTGCCGAGCATTTCAAAGAACGTATGGTGACGTGCTGTATAGCCGACATTTTCAATATCGTTTGTGCGGATAGATTTTTGCGCATTAGCAATCCGCGGGTTTTCAGGAATCACTCGTCCATCAAAATACTTCTTCAATGTAGCGACTCCACTGTTAATCCATAATAGTGATGCATCATCAACTGGCACTAATGCTGCTGATGGTTCTACATTATGCCCGTGCTCTTTAAAATAGTCTAAAAACATTTGGCGAATTTCAGATGCCGTGAGTTTTCTCATCGTTTTACTCCTCCTAAAATTAAAAAAACTCCACCCCTTGTATAAAGGGGCGAAGGTTTCATTGATCGCGGTACCACCCTAATTACCGCATAACGCGGTATCTCGAGTTGCCTTAACGCGGCAAGACGGCAGGGATTAGCCTGCAACTTCGGAATAGCGTTCGCTGTAGATCTGAGGGAGCTTTTTCAGCCAAGAAGCTCTTTTCTATGACACAGAATAAACAGGTACTTGTTCCTTCAACGTTTTGATTATTTCTAAACGAATTATAGGAAAGTTCTCTCGCTTTGTCAATCCGTCACTTCAAGAAAGTCGAATGGTGACACATTGTTCATGCCCACGAGCGGGTCGATTCCAGTAAAATTGTCCATCGTTAACTTTGCCGGTGCCGTGTCTTGTGGTTCAACCGTCACTTTTGCGGGTGCTTCATCGACTGAGATGGGTTCCTTGTGATGTATTGCTAGATTTTCTTGCGTTTCCCCCGTAATGCGTTCTTTTAGCGTCGTCTGTCGTTCTGTTTCGTCAGTGCGCGCAATACCCGCCTTAAATTCTTCCGCTTCACCGCACAGTATTAAGAAGTTCTTAGCGCGCGTAATCCCAGTGTAAAGGAGATTACGTCGCAACATTTTCCGCTGACTTCTCACGATCGGCATGACCACAATCGGAAATTCACTGCCTTGGGATTTATGGATAGAACAACAATACGCAAGTGTCAGCTGATTCAAATCACTTCGCTCATACTGCACTTCATTGCCATCATAGGAAACCACCATGATCGCTTTTTTGTCAGTAGTTTCTTTCGCTAACATGATCGCAACGACTTCCCCCATATCCCCATTGAAGACATTACTTTCAGGTTGGTTGACGAGTTGTAGTACTTTATCTCCTATGCGATACGTCGTTTCACCGAAAACCATTTCTTTTCTACCCTCTGCAGGTGGATTCGTTACTTCTTGGATCATTTTATTCAAGCCATCTATACCTGCTGGACCTTTATACATCGGTGCCAGTACTTGGATGTCTTTAATGGAATGTCCTTTTGATGTCGCATTTTCAATGATTTGTTTGACCGCAGGCAGTATTTGATCACTTGATGCTTTGATAAATGAACGGTCCGATGTTTTCTTTGTGACATCCAGCGTCCATTCTTTGTGCTTGATCATATGTGCCATTTCGATAATTGTCGAGCCTTCACTTTGTCGAAAAACATCAGTCAGTTCAACAACCGGAATTCTCCCAGACTGCATGAAGTCATGCAACACTTGCCCAGGTCCAACGGAAGGTAGTTGGTCCTGGTCACCAACGAACAATAACTGCGCATCGTTGCGGACAGCTTTTAACAGCTGATGCATGAGCCAAGTATCCACCATGGATGTTTCATCAATGATGATGAGATTGCCATCCACTTCTCGTTCAGTCTCTTCTTCAGCTTCCTGACCCGTAAAACCGAGTAGACGGTGGATCGTCATCGCAGGTAATCCGGTCGATTCAGACATACGTTTCGCAGCGCGTCCTGTAGGGGCTGCCAAAATGATTGGAAACGGTTCTTTTTTCCGTGCATACTCTTCGATGTCGAGTGAGAGACCATGCAGTTCTGCATAGGCCTCAACCAACCCTCTAATCACAGTGGTCTTCCCCGTCCCTGGGCCACCCGTTAACACGAGCAGTGAAGAATGAAGGGCGCGCTCGATGGCTTCGACTTGCGTTTCGGCATATTGCACTTCCAAACGTTCCTCAATTTCACCTATAGCTTTTCTAATTTCAGAAGCAGGAAATTGATCAGCAACTTCATTTTCAAGAATTTTATTTACTTTTGCTGCAATACCGATTTCCGAAAAATAAAGAGAGGGTAAATAAAGACGTTGCATTTCAGCAGACAGTGCACCTTCTTCGACGAGTTCAATCACTGCTTGGGTAATCGATTCGTACGAGATGATATGAGCCTGACTCGATTCAAGCAACAGCTTCGCTTGTGGCAAGATCGTCTCCGATTCTACGTAGACATGTCCTGCAGACTGTACTTCACTATGTACGCTGTAATAAACAGCTGCCTTAATACGCGCGGGATGATCCCCGACGAGCCCCAGTTGCTTTGCGAGATCGTCTGCTCGTTGAAAGCCGATTCCTTCGATCTCCTGAATTAAACGGTATGGATTTTCTGTCAGAATGGTGATCGCATCATCTTGATACGCTTGATATATACGCATGGCCACTTGTGGACCGAAGCCCCATTCATTGAGTTGCACCATTGTACGCTCAAGACCTAGATTTTCCTGCAACACCGAAACGAGCGTATCTTTCCGCTCGTCGCTCAAACGTGGGATTTGGTCAAGAACACTGCGGTCTTCAAGAATTTTCTGAATGACATTATTGCCGAGTGTTTTGACAATATCACTCGCCGTTTTCTTCCCAATTCCAGGAAATAAATCACCAGAAAGATAATGAATCAGACCCGCCTCCGTCGCAGGTAACTCTTTCGAAAACGTCTGCACATCAAACTGCTGTCCATGTACAGGATGGGTAACAAGTCGACCCGTAAATTTATAATCTTCTTCCGCAACTAAAGGAGGGAATGACCCTTTGATCACTATTTCACTGTCGCGGTAATCGGTATTGGTGGAAGTGACTTTCAACTTGACGATGGAAAATAGATTCGTCGTATTATGGAAAATTGTCACGACCGGCCTACCGATTAAATATGGTTCTGTTTCACTCATCGCTAGGTCTCCCTCCTTTTTCACCTAATGGATTACTCGCCCTGTTCGCCGAGCTTGATCATATCGAACAAATAACGCGCTTGTGTGTGCTCAGGTTCCGAAGTGAAGGCTTGCTCTAAGTGTGATAGCGCACTTGTTTTGTCTTCTGTGGAGACTGCATATAAAATACCCAAATTATAATGGCTATCCGCATGATCAGGAGCTACTGCCAAAATAGATTCGAATACCGGCTTAGCCTCTTTAAATAATTCAAGCTTAGCTAGTAAAATTCCGTAGGACAATGCCACTTCCTGATCATCCGGATTTAATTCAACAGCACGCTGCAAATATGGCAGTGCTAAACGGTCATTACCTGTTTGTTCAATGCTTTTACCGAGCATGAAATAGGCATCGGCAGAATCCAATCCTGTATTGATTGCTTTTTCATATAATTTTGCTGCTTCTTCAAAGCGCTCTTGATTGTAATACAGATTCGCCAGTCCATAAAAAGCGGTTCCTGCATTTTCATCAAGCGTCAACGCTTTTTGGAAAAATGGTTCCGCCTGTTCAGCATCTCCAAGAGACGCAAAAATGTTTCCAATATTGATATAGCCTGTAGGCTCTGCCGGATTTTCTTCTACTGCTTTCATGAAAAGCTCAATTGCTTTCTCATAATTGCCTTCTTGCATTTCTTTAATTGCATCTTGATGAATCGACATGCTGTTGCCTCCTTATCCTACGTACGTCAGTTTTTTACCGTCTTTATATACTTCATTGATCGTGCCGCCACCGAGGCACTCGTCACCGTCATACAGCACAACAGCTTGTCCTGGTGTGACTGCGCGAACAGGTTCATCGAAAGTGACGATCGCTTGATCACCCAATAATTGCACAGTTACTTTAGTATCCGGTTGGCGATAACGGAATTTAGCTGTACAAGTGAATGTTTCGGGTAATTCTTTCGGTGAACAAATATTCATGTCAGTCGCTTGCAAACTAGTTGAGAACAATGTGTCGTGATAGAAGCCTTGTTCAACTAGCAAGACGTTGCGCTCCAAGTCTTTACCGACCGCAAACCAAGGTTCTCCAGCTCCACCGATGCCTAGACCATGACGCTGGCCAATTGTGTGATACATGAGTCCGTCATGCTTACCCATCTTCACTCCAGCCATTGTCTGCATCTCACCTGGACGTGCAGGCAAGTACTCGCCAAGGAATTCCTTGAAATTGCGCTCGCCGATGAAACAGATCCCTGTTGAATCTTTTTTCTTTGCTGTTGCGAGTCCTGCTTGTTCGGCGATTTCACGGACTTCGCTTTTCTCCATATGACCTAGAGGAAACAGTACTTGCTGAAGTTGTTCTTGCGTTAATTGATTCAAGAAGTAGGTTTGATCTTTATTATTGTCTACACCACGGAGCATCGCTACACCGTTTTCGCGTTCTACGACTTGTGCATAATGTCCAGTCGCCAAATAATCGGCACCTAGACTTTTGGCGTGCTCGAGGAATGCCTTGAATTTGATTTCTTTATTACACATTACATCCGGATTCGGCGTACGGCCTTTTTTATATTCATCCAAGAAATACGTGAATACTTTATCCCAATATTGCTTTTCAAAATTAACAGAGTAATACGGAATGCCGATTTGATCACAGACACTGCGTACGTCTTCGAAATCTTCCGTCGCGGTACAATGTCCGGATTCATCCGTGTCATCCCAGTTTTTCATAAAGATTCCGATCACTTCATAGCCTTGCTGTTTTAATAGTAATGCCGCAACCGAAGAGTCCACTCCGCCTGACATTCCAATGACTACACGTGTATCGGCAGGTGCTTTTTTCGTTGTCATATTGTTCATCCTTTACTTAATTCATTTCACTAGTCGTTTGACTACACTTGCAATTCGATTGGCTGCTTCTTCTATAATGGATTCATCCAAATCATAGCCGAAACTAATGCGGATCGAGTTTCTAGCGTTATCTGATTCCGTACCGAACATAGCGGTTACGACATGTGACGGTTCAAATGATCCTGCAGTACAAGCAGAACCGCTTGATACGGCTATACCGTCTAAATCCAAACTCATCAAAAATGTCTCCACATCGGTGCCCGGAAACGATACATGATAAATATGCGGTAAAGATCTTACTGCATGGGGGATGGTCGGTTGGAAATCAATTTGATGTTTCTCAAAGACATCCGCCATTATTTGTTTATACGTAGAATAATTTTTTTGTTTAACGAGCTTTGATTGCTCGGCAATGGAGACCGCTTCTGCAAATGCAACTACAGCTGGTACATTTTCTGTACCTGCACGGCGTTTCCTCTCTTGTGAACCTCCGAATACTTGGCTCGATAGCATCTTACCTTTTCGCTGATAAAGAAAGCCGATTCCTTTTGGTCCATTAAGTTTATGTGCTGAAACTGATAATAAATCGACTTGCAGTTCCTCGACATCCAGTTGGCACGTACCGTAAGCTTGCACTGCATCTGTATGGAAGACGGCCTGATGTGTGGAAAGAAGCTGGCCGATCTCCGCAATTGGCTGTATTGTCCCCACCTCGTTGTTTCCATACATGATAGACACCAAAATGGTTTCATCTGTTAATGCGTGCTGAACTTGCTCTGTAGTTATGACCCCATTGCGGTCAGGTGAAAGATAGGTCACTTTATAGCCTTGTGACTCCAGTTGTTTACACGGATTTAACACCGCATGATGTTCGATTTCCGTTGTAATAATATGTTTGCCTTCTGTTTCCGACGATCGTACACACCCAAAAATCGCCAAGTTATCCGCTTCTGTTCCTCCAGAAGTAAGAATGATTTCATTAGGTGATGCATTGATTGAAGAGGCTAACGTTTTGCGTGCATCTTCCAGCACTTTCCTCGCGTGACGACCGAATTGATGTGTACTTGAAGGATTACCATATGTATCCTGCAGCGCAGTGGTGAATCGCTCCAATACAGTTGGATGTATCGGTGTCGTGGCAGCATAGTCTAAATATATAGCTGGTTTCATAACTAAACTCCTTTAAATATAGAACATGTATTCATCAGCAGTCGACGTATCTTCAAATTCAATTAAATCTTTGATCGTCGTATGATCCAATACTCCTCGGATTGCGTCTCCGATTCGTTTCCATAGTTCCCGTTGCGGAATATCATCGTCATCAAGCCCTTCGACTAATTGGATCGGTCCTTCAAGCAAACGAATTACGTCTCCTGCCACGATTTCAGAAGGATCTTTTGCGAGTTTATAGCCACCGTAGGCACCGCGAACACTTTTCACCATTCCGCTGTTGCGTAAAGGCGGGATCAGTTGTTCCAGGTATGCTTCAGAGAGATTTTGCTCTTCTGCGATTTTACGCAAAGGTACAGGACCCTCTCCATATTTTCGTCCTAATTCTACTATTACTGTAAGTCCGTATCGTCCTTTAGTGGATATTTTCATTGGGCATCGTCCTTTACTAAAATTGCTGAAATCAGTATAGCATAATTGTATCACTGGTTCTTGCAAATGACTTCACTAATGTTTTACGGTATAATGAAAGAACAAACGTACGCTAGGAGGATGTACATGCATAATGAACCTTTGGCTTTTCGCATGCGGCCCGAGACGATTGATGAAGTGATTGGACAAGACCACGTCATCGGCAATAATACTCCCTTATATCGGATGATCAAGAACGGGCATGTCCCGTCCCTTTTATTATATGGTGAACCAGGTATCGGCAAAACGTCTCTAGCATACGCAATCGCAGGTACGTCAAAACTACCTTTCATTGCGTTGAATGCCACAGTAGCAGGAAAAAAAGACGTAGAAGATGTAGTGAAAGAAGCACGGATGACTGGCAAAGTGTTGCTATTCTTAGATGAAATCCATCGTTTCAATAAATTGCAGCAGGATACACTGCTTCCTCATGTAGAAAGTGGTTCGATTGTCTTGATCGGTGCGACAACGGAAAATCCATTCCATGATGTCAATCCCGCTATTCGTTCACGTTGTGGAGAAATCGTCCAATTAAAACGATTGCAACCAAAAGATTTACTGGAATTACTCGAGCGTACATTGAAAGACGAGAAAAAAGGACTCGGTAAGGAAACGATTGACATCACAACAGAACAACTGGAGAAAATCTCAGAAGGCGTGAATGGTGATGCGCGAAAAGCTTTAACTTTCCTTGAATCATTACTTGCTGCAAGTGATGAAGAGGACGGTAAGATTATTATTGAAGATGCATTGCTTGCTCAATTATTAACTAGAATTAGTTTACTAGGCGATAAAAAGGGCTCGCATCATTTTAATTTATTATCTGCTTTGCAAAAAAGTGTACGCGGAAGCGATGTCGATGCCGCACTTTATTATTTGGCCCAACTACTCGCAATTGGTGACCTCACAGCTGTTACAAGACGGATGCTCGTCATGAGTTACGAAGATATCGGATTGGCAGCACCAGATGTCGGAAGCCGGGTTCTCGCGGCCACAGACGCCGCACAACGTCTTGGCATGCCAGAAGCACGTATTCCACTTGCCACGGCAATTATAGAGATGTGTCTGGCTTCTAAATCAAACTCCGCTTATAAAGCTATCGATGCGGCTACAAAAACACTGCATGAGAAACCAACAGGCGAAATCCCCATGCATTTACGTGATACACACTACAGCGGGTCTGCCGCACTTGGTCATGGCGGATACGTCTATCCACACGCAACACCGGTAGGCACATTTGGCGGTTGGACAGACCAGCAGTACTTGCCTGACAGCCTAGTAAACTCTAAGTTCTATACCCCTGTAGAAGCCGGTGAAGAAACTAGAATGGCCGCCATTCACAAGCGTCTTCAATCATTCAAAGGCCAAAAGAATCCACGTTAGGAATTTAGCTAGATAGTACAAAAAATCCACGCCAACCTTTGCTAGGTCAGTGTGGATTTTCTCGTATTACTTGAACATCTCTGCATCTTTCGGTGTGGAAATCGAATCAATATCATTAAAATAACTATACTTTGCATCGAGCTTCTGCTTATAACGAATATAATCCCGTCCGAAATAACTCGTAACATTCGCCGACATCTTCATGCCCGTCACAAACATGGTCTTTTCGTTTACCGTCAGCTCTACATCCAGTTTCTCCACTACAGGAAATCCGCCATGCGTATGGACAAATTTTTCTGGTTGCGGACTATTCACTGATACAACTTCCATCAACTGACGATAATCAGCAGGAGATAGAGAAAACTGCACTGCATAGCCATAATCAATTTTTTCTATTTCTGCATCATGCAAAAAAGGTTTTAACAGCGAAAAGTCCATTATAGGAGAAACAAACGGCACCCACACACCAAGCAATTCTATGCGTTGCTCATCTGTTAGCTCTTGCCATTCACTTTTTTCTGTTTCAACTGTCTCTTGCATAGCCAATTCATTACCTTGGCGGAATAGTTGAATGTTTTTCGCGCCTTGTTTTGGAATTTTCCAGACGACTTCCTCTGAAACCTTCAGTGGATTTTGTTCAATATCCGCCTGGACTTGTACATTTTTGCTTGTACGCTTTGCAGGATCGGATGTGACACTACTTTCGTCGTACGCGATATTGGCATGGACCGATTCCAATTCATCCATCGCTTGTTCCGCTTTCTTCAATAAATCTTCCGCACTCGACGGGGCGGAAGACGTTTTTCCGCATCCTGTCACTGTAAATAGCATCACTGCCAGGAATAGAACGATCAAACTTTTGTTCATCAGGAAACTCCCCTTCAATCAAAACTATTAACAGTGTACTTCACAGCACCGCAGTTGTCACGGACCATTCCACCTGATTTGTGAAGGAAATTAGTCTACCGGCACGACCCAGTTAAATGGATCTTCTATTTTTCCAGTCTGGATGCCTGTAATCGTCTCATAAAGCTTTAGCGAAAGTTCACCGATCTCATTCTGATTGATCTCGCATTTTTCACCTTCAAAGAATAGTTCACCTATCGGAGAAATAACAGCAGCTGTTCCTGTACCGAATGCCTCTTCTAATGTGCCTGCTCGATTGGCTTCCATAATTTCCTCGATGGACACTTTACGTTCTGTAACTGGAATATCCCAAGCGATCAATAACTCGATAACGGACTTACGCGTGATACCTTCCAAAATACTGCCATTGAGGCTTGGGGTGATAACTTCTCCATTGATTTTGAAGAATACATTCATCGCTCCCACTTCTTCTATATAACGATGTTCTTTTGCATCCAGCCACAGAACTTGTGAATACCCTTCCGCTTCCGCCACTTCTTGAGCTTTCATCGCGCCTGCATAGTTACCGGCTGTTTTCGCAGAGCCTGTACCACCTACTGCCGCACGGACATATTCTGATTCAACTGCAATTTTGACCGGATTAACTCCTTCTTTATAATATGGACCTACCGGCGATAAAATGATCATTAGGCGGTACGTTTTAGAAGGAGCTACACCTAAATAAGGCTGTGTAGCGAAAATGAAAGGACGGACGTAAAGTGATGTCCCTGCTCTATCCGGAATCCAATCTTTATCAACAGAAATCAATTCCTTTAGTGCGCTTAATACGAATTTCTCATCGAACATCGGCATGCATAATCTATCATTTGAACGGTTCAGGCGTTTCATATTTTCCTCTGGACGGAACAAAACTACTTCCTTGTCTTCGTTTAAATAGGCTTTCAACCCTTCGAAAACCGTTTGCCCATAATGCAACACGATAGCGGCTGGATCTAAAAGAAACGGCTTATACGGCTCAATACGAGGATCATGCCATCCAGTTCCATCTGTATAGTCCATTACAAACATGTGATCTGTGAAAATCGTTCCGAAAGCGAGTGGATCATCCGCTGCTGGTTTGTCTTTTGGTGCGGAAGTTTCGTAGTGTAAAATATGTTTTTCATTGGCCATAAATAAACCCTCCTAAATATTATCTGATTTGTCCAGTTCCCCGAATAACAAATTTCGAAGAAGTCAATGCTTCTAATCCCATTGGACCTCTCGCGTGAAGCTTTTGTGTACTGATACCGATTTCAGCACCATAACCGAATTCAAAACCATCCGTAAAGCGTGTAGAAGCATTAACGTAAACAGCTGCTGCATCTACGTTATTTAAAAATTGCTCAGCATGTGCATCCGTCTGTGTAATAATGCTTTCTGAATGCTTCGTACTGAATGTTGCTATATGATCTAATGCTTGCTGTACATTTTCCACGCTCTTCAAGCGTAATGTCAAGTCCAGGTATTCATTTGACCAATCATTTTGTTCAACCGCTGCGACATCTGAATCAAATGCCTGTAGTTGATCGTCCCCTTGTAGTTGCACGTCTTGGTCACGTAATGCTTTAATCAAACGCTTTCCATGTCGCGCCAACCAGTTGGAATCGATCAAAACGGTTTCGATCGCGTTGCAAACCGACGGACGATGGGTTTTGGCATTGACTACTATATCAATCGCCATTTTCTCATCTGCGGATTCATCGATAAACACATGGCAGTTCCCCGCCCCTGTTTCAATCACCGGTACTGTAGACTCACGGATAACAGTCTGTATCAACTTAGCTCCGCCACGTGGAATCAAGACATCTAAATAGTCATTGAGTGTGAACAATTCTTTCGCTGTTTCTCGACTCGTGTCTTCTATTAATTGAACAGAATCGACTGGTAATGAACTTTTTTCGAGTCCGCGTTGAATAACACGCCATAGGGCCAAATTGGAATATTTCGCAGACGAACTTCCGCGCAACACGACCGCATTCCCTGTTTTCAAAGCCAAGGACGCAGCATCTATCGTAACATTCGGTCGTGCTTCATAAATCATTGCAATGACACCGATCGGCACGCGCTTCTTGACAATATGTAATCCGTTTTCTTTGTGGATTTCTTCAAGCGTTTCTCCAATTGGATCTTGTAAATCAATTAGTAGACGAACACCTTCCGCCATCGCTTCAATACGCTCAGGCGTCAATAAAATACGATCGAGAACGGCCGAGTCAATTCCTCTTTCACGACCTTCTTCAATATCTTTTTTATTCTCCGTGAGCAATTGATCCTGTTCTTCCAATAATTGATCGGCAATCAATTGCAATGCATGGTTTTTCTCTTCTGTCGTTGCCACGTTCAGTTCAATACTTGCTTCTTTTGCAGCTTTGCCTTTATCTCTAATTTCACCCATAATCCATTCTCTCCTTTAATTATACTTGTACCCAGCGATCTCGGTGAATGACTTCTAGCATCGGTTTGAATTCTTCCAATTTATCCTTATTGGATATCGTTTGTTTTAATTGTTCAGATGAATAGGTGACTTCACCTTTACCGATCAAACCATCTAAACCGAACACTTCCACGACTTCGCCAATACCAAAGTCACCTTGTACTTTAAAGACACCCGCGGGTAATAAACTGCGACCGTTATGCACAATGGCTTCTTCGGCACCTTTATCCACATATAGACGTCCAGTTGATTCGGAATGAAGTGCAATCCATTGACGGTTCGTATTGATCGTATTGGCAACAGGACTGGATATATATGTACCGTCTCCATGACCTTTTAAAATGTCCAGTAATTTTGACGGACCACGCCCTGTTCCAATGAATACTGGAACTGCCAATGTGTGAGCGGTTTTTGCAGCCAGTATCTTCGAACGCATGCCCCCTGTACCGACTTTTGAGCCGACATCATCAGCACCGCCCAGTAATTCATCTGTAATTTCATCCAACTTAGTCAATCGTACAGCGTCTGGATCTGTTCGTGGATTACTTGTGTAGATGCCATTGACATCGGTTAAAATAATCAACTGATCCGCGTGTAGAAAACCACTGACTAATGCGGATAGCATATCATTATCACCGAATGTTAACTCATCAATTGACACCGTATCATTTTCATTAATGATCGGCATAATACCACGGTCAAGTAATTCAGACATCGCCGCAAATGCGTTGCGGTATCGATCGCGATCGGCAAAGTCATGACGCGTCAATAAGATCTGTGCTGGTATTACTTTATGTGCGCTAAATCTTTCGATATAAGACTGTATCAATAAGCTCTGCCCTACTGCCGCTGCGGCTTGCTTACCTTTTATGGTCTGTGGACGGGAAGAATAACCGAGACGGGCAAAGCCTGCCGCGACCGCTCCTGAAGAGACGACAATGACTTCATGTCCAACGTTTTTTAGCATCGCCAAGGCATCGACATGATCATTGAATTTCACTTGATCGATTTCTCCATTATCATTCGTTAACGAGCTGCTACCGATTTTCACAACGATTCGTTGTCTTTTCATATACATTCGCCTTCCATTTCTCCATATCATCTGCTTTTAGGAAATAAAAAAGCCCAATCGTCCCGATATAATCAGGACGAAAGGACATAACTTCCGCGGTGCCACCATCATTGGATCCATTTATATGAATCCCGCTTTCCTTCTAACGCCAAGGTGCGCGCCTGTGTTTTCACAGGACTCAAAAGGCAGGTTCGACAAGGCATTGCGACGGAAACTTCCAGCCGATGGATTCCGCTCTCTAACACATGCTATTTATCTACTGATCCTTCTTCAACATTCAATATCATTTTCCCAATCATACAATATTCAGAGTAATTGTCAAGCGCAGCTACGTTAGTTTCGTTGCAACATACGGTTTAGCGCATCAATCGCATCCGCGGAAGTAGCTTCATCCACTTGGATAATATTTTGCTCCGCGCCTACTATGATACTTTCAAGACTCCAAAGTAAATGAGGTAAATCAATACGGTTCATTGTCAAACAAGGACACATTAAAGGGTTTAATGAAATGATATCTTGATCCGGATGATTTTCCATCAGACGGTTGACTAAATTCATTTCTGTTCCGATCGCCCATTTCGTTCCAGGAGCGGCGGATTCAATTTGATCAATAATATACTTCGTTGAACCATTATCATCAGATTTTATCACGACTTCGTGAGAACATTCCGGGTGAACAATAATACGACGATCAGGATCATTTTCACGTAACTGTCGAATATTTTCTACCGTGAAGTTTTCGTGGACCGAGCAATGTCCTTTCCACAATATCACTTGACACTCTTCGTTTTGTCCATCGTATTCGAGAGTATCTGTAATAGGATTCCATACAGCCATGTGATCGAGAGGCACACCAAGTCCATACGCTGTGTTGCGCCCTAAATGCTGATCAGGTAAGAATAAAATACGTTTTTTCTGAGTGAAAGCCCATTGAACGATTTCTTTGGCATTTGACGATGTCACTGTTGCACCGCCATTACGTCCGACAAATGCTTTGATTGCTGCCGTTGAATTGACGTACGTCAATGGAAGAATCGTATCTCCAAAACGTGCTTGCAAGTCAATCCACGCTCGTTCCGTCTGGTAGATATCCGCCATATCAGCCATCGAACAACCAGCACGCATATCAGGCAAATAGACTTTTTGATTTTCCGTTGTTAGGATGTCCGCCGTTTCCGCCATGAAGTGCACGCCACAAAACACAATATGTTCGGCTTCTTCGTTTGCTGCGCAGATTTGCGCTAATTGCAAAGAATCTCCCGTAGCATCTGCAAATTGAATCACTTCATTTTTTTGGTAGTGATGGCCAGGAATAAATAATTTGTTCCCTAATGTTTGTTTAATGGTACGAATCTTTTCTTCCATTTCACTAACCGTAAACTGTTTATACTGTTCTGGCAACATAGCGTTTGCCTGTTCTCTTACAAGTTCCATCATCGACATGTTCTTCAGTCCTCCTGCGTAGTGAGTTGTATAGTAGCACTAATGTCAGCTGCCATTACGGAATGTGTCAGTGCGCCGACCGATATGTAATCAATTCCTGTCTTGCCATAAGAAGCGATGGTGTCTTCTGTAATCATGCCCGAAGCTTCTGTCATGAAATGAGCAGGTACTAATGGCAACCAGTCAGTAATTTCTTGTGGCGACCGGTTATCAAACATAATAATATCCACGTTTGCTTCGATAGCTTCTTGTAGTTGCGTTAGAGATTCGATTTCTACTTCTATTTTCACTGTGTGACCTAAACGTGTTCTCAGTAGTTGCACGGCATTCGTAATAGAACCCGCGTAGGCCAAGTGATTATCTTTTAGCATCACTGCGTCATACAAGCCATTGCGATGATTAAATCCACCGCCTGTACGGACTGCATATTTATCTAACATGCGGAGCCCAGGAGCCGTTTTGCGTGTGTCACAAACTCTCGTCTTCGTTCCGGACAATAATGCAGTTAGATCAGCAGTTTTCGTTGCAATCGCACTCATCCGCTGAATACAATTCAGTACTACTCGTTCCGCAGTTAATAGATCTCTAACACAACCTTTAACAATCGCGAGTACTTGCTTATCTGTTATTCTTTCACCATCTTCTACTAGACATTCGACTTCTATAGATGGATTCATCACTTGAAAACCTGTCGTGATGACATCTACTCCACAAAATACTCCTGAAGTTTTAGAGATGATTTGCATTTCACCTATCGCATCAGCAGGAAATAATGTATTAGCCGATAGATCTCCATCTCCCACGTCTTCTATGAAAAACTGTTCAAGCATTGAGACCAATTTGATTCTATTCATGTGCAGTCCTACGACCCTTCTTTTTACTTAGTGTCTTTACATCTATCTTTACATATAAACAGTTATATGACAAGATGAATATACTATTTATTGCAGGAGGTCATTCAATTGCATTACTTTGATTACGCCGCCACGACGCCTCTCCGTGAGGAAGCCGCCTCGGTCTATGTGTCGGTCTCTCAACAACAGTTTGGTAACACAACGAGCCTCCACGACGCAGGAGGGGCTGCGCAAAACATCTTGTCCCATAGCAGACAAAACCTATCTGCACTTTTAGGGGTACGCCCTGAAGGGATATACTTCACTTCGGGTGGTACGGAAAGTAACATTCTCGCACTATTATCTTTAGCTGAGTCGGCAAAGAAAAAAGGACAGCATATTATTCTTTCTGCTGCGGAACATCCTTCGCTCCATTCAGCTGCAGCGTACCTGGAAAGACAAGGGTTCCTTGTTACGTTCATTCCTTTTACAACGAAAGGCTTCATCGATTTACTAGCTCTCGAAAATGCCATTACAGAACAAACGACTGTCGTATCCGTGCAACACTGCAATCCAGAAATCGGTACCATTCAACCGATCCGATCTATATCTGAACTAGTAAAACCTAAAGGGATTTATTTGCATAGTGACTGTGTACAATCTTTTGGTAAATTATCTGTGCGCGCCATCTCTCCATATGTAGACAGCCTGTCCGTATCAAGCCATAAAGTGCATGGTCCAAAAGGGGTTGGTGCAGTCTATATCGATCCACATATTCGTGCAGTTCCGCTATTTCCAGGAGCTACACAAGAGAAAGGATTTAGAGGTGGAACGATGAATGTACCGGGAATTGCTGCATTCGTTACGGCAGCTGAGCTGGCAAATAGTAATGAAGTCAAGTACGCTACATTACGCTCTCTCTTTATTGATATACTCTCTACCCGGCAAGATGTGTTCACTTTCTATGGCGATCTCCAGACATCTGAACAACTTCCGCAAATTATCGGTCTATGCGCCAAACACTCAGAAGGACAACTCATTATGTTAGAATTAAATAGAAGAGGATTTGCTATATCGACAGGTAGTGCTTGTCAGGTCGGTCAACAACAGTCATCAATGACAATGACTGCGATGAATATCCCCGCCCATTTGGCGAAAGGATTCATTCGGATTTCATTTGGTGAGACATCAACTAGTGAAAACGTCACCCAACTGGCAAAAGCGTTGCTTGAAGTTGCAGTATTAACACCTACTGCACAAATCCCGATAGATATTTTATAGATGGCAGGTGAGATTTTTGCGACAAAAAGCAAAAGTGGCAGGAGAACAGCGTCGAAATTTGATTCTCCAAACGTTAAAAGAAGCAAATCATCCCGTTACAGGTGCAGAATTAGGTGATTTAACAAAAGTCAGCAGACAAGTAATCGTTAGTGATATTAATTTGTTGAAAGCAAAAGACGAACCCATCATGGCGACGAATCAAGGATACTTATACACGCAGTCAACTAAAAGTGTAAAAGACATTGAAAAAATCATCGTCTGTAAACACGCTCCTGAACAAACTGAAGAAGAATTGCATATTTTAGTCGACCACGGCGTAACTGTCAGAGATGTACGGGTAGAACATCCTGTGTACGGCGATGTGCGCGCATCGATCATGGTATCGAACCGGCAAGAAGTCAAAACGTTTATCGAACAGATCCAGCAGGCACAAGCTCCTTATCTATTGAATTTGGACGAAAGCGGGATTCATTTACACGCTATTTCTGCTCCACGACCAGAACAACTACACGATGCGGAAGAAGCATTAAAAAAAGCGGGATTCCTAATTGAATAGGAATTCCGCTTTTCTATGGAAACAACCAAATACCAAATATAGGACCGACAAGTGCGCCGATAATCGCCGATAAAGTCATGGCAACCGAACTCATGGAAGCCGTTTGTTCCCCGTATTCAAGCGCTTTAGAAGTTCCAATCGCGTGCGCACCCACTCCAAGGCCAATGCCCTGACCAATCGCTGTATCAATCTTGAACCAGCGATTGATCCAAGGACCCATTAGGATTCCAGCAAGTCCGGCGATAATGACAAATACCGTCGCTAGCGAAGGTATGCCACCGAGTTCTTCCGCTATTTGCATAGCGATTGGGGAAGTAATGGATTTAGGTAAAATACTGGCCAGAAGTTCAGTTGAAAAGCCGACCCATCTGGCTGCGAGGACGCCTGTCAACATCCCGACAACACCTCCAACCACGACTCCACCAAAGATGGGCAATACATTCTTTTTGATGACATCCCGTTGCTTATAGAGTGGAATACAAAGTGAGACGATCGCAGGGCCAAGCAACGCGTCAATCCATTTACCACCTACCATATACGTTTCATATGACGCATCGAATAACGATAACAAGACAATGACTGCGATAGTCGTTGTCAGGATAGGTACTAGAAACGGCGAACGTAACCTTACGTAGACGACGTTCATCACAAAATAAAGAATAACCGTTAACACTATCATCGTGAAGGCAAGTACTACTGTATTCATGAAAGAGTCCCCTCCTCTTTCACATGGCGCTTGGCCATAAATTGGCTAACCAGACTGGCGACGATCATCGTAATCAACGTACTACCGATTGTGATCACGATCAGTAGACTTCCCTTACCTGCGAACACATGACCATAATCCATCACGCCAACCGTTGCGGGAATCAAATACAGTGGCAAAGTCGATAGAAATACATATGCACCTTTTTCCACCCAGCGCAGTGGAATGATTTTGATCGATAACAGTCCCCATAACACGAGCAAACCGATAATGCTCCCCGGCAAAGGAATGGATAGTTTGGCGCGTAAAAACTCACCTGTTAGAAATAGTATGTATAAAATTCCTACTTGCAAAAGCGGGATGACAATTTTCACTCCAACACTTCCTTATCTGATTCTTATGTATAAAAATGAATACTTCTTCATTATAGGGAATAGTCAGATAAAAACCAATACATTCCTTGCTATTTTTGAATAGTAATCAGAATATTCCTTCTAACATTGACACGCTCGGCCCACTCATGTATAGTGTAAGAAGCCGTATTGGGCAAGTTGTCAGTAGTAGACTTGTACGTTACGTGTGGAGATGGATTTCTAATTGCCGAGGAGGAATTATTATGCACCAAGGTAAAGTGAAGTGGTTCAGCAGTGACAAAGGGTATGGATTTATCGAAGCAGATGATGGTGAAGATGTTTTTGTGCATTTCACAGGAATTGCTACAGATGGATTTAAGACACTGGCTGAAGGTCAAACAGTTTCTTTTGAAGTAATTGAAGGAAATCGTGGTCCACAGGCGGCTAACGTATCGACTCTTGAGGATGAAGTGCAACCTCATCTCGACGTAAACAGCTGAATTTATAACATAAACAAAGCATCCACGCAGTTGCGGGATGCTTTTTCGTTATTTATTTGGATGCAGTACTGATCTTGTTGATTTCTCTTCCAAGGAATTGCAACTGGTTTCCTACAGTACAGTCAGAAATACAAAATTGGTGAGCGCCTGTTTTGCCACGTTCGTTTGTTAGTTGTTTTTTCACGTAACAACCTTCACAATATATATCGAGCAATTGATTGATTTCTTTCATGACAACTACTTTATTCATTAGAAAAGAACTCCCACCTTTCTTCTTTCTATTTTAAGTCGGCTAACGGGATGTTGCAAGTGTTTCTATGTTTTTTACATTTTATTACCAGATTGGAGAGAAAAATCTCATGTTGGAAGTGTACATAGACGGTGCTAGCGCAGGTAATCCTGGGCTGAGCGGAATTGGTGTATATATTAAAGGAGAAGGTCAGGATGTCCGGATTAGTGAGTCGATTGAGCCGACGAATAATCATCATGCGGAGTTTCAAGCGCTTGTGAGAGGTCTTGAGGAAGCATCTAAGCTGACAACAGGCATGGTGTCGGTGCGCTCCGATTCGACGGTGGTCGTGCAGTCGATGGAGAAGGAATTTGTGAAGAATGCGCAGTATGTACCTCATTTGAAGGAGGCATTGAGACTCGCAGCGTCGTTTGATTTTTTCTTTATTAAGTGGATTGCCGACAGTACAAACAAGACGGCAGATACGCTTGCGCGGCAAGCGATTTTGATGCAGAAAAAGCAAAAGGAATAAACTAGGCGAGATGTTTTGTTGTCATTTAAGAATTCGACATTAAAAGAGTGTACTGCTTGTGCTTTATTTTATTCGCAAAGGTCGTGCTTCATGACGACCTTTCTTGCAGGGGGACTCAATCTGATTAAGTAGTAGCTATAATTTGATCATTGAGTCGGGTTGAATGGCAGCCCTCTGCAATTATCGGCATTCAATTGTGGTCGATTGTATTATTATTTTTACACTTGTATAATTGGACCTATGTTATTTTGAATATCATTATTTAATTTATTAATTTCTAAATCCCATTTATCCAATGCGTAATGAATAACTTGCCTAATAATTTTCGAGTATGTATGTCCATTACTTGTATAATCTGCACTTAATTCCTGTCTATCTTGTTTTAATAGCACTATAAGTTCCTGCTTTTATTCAACTGTCATATATTCAAAAATCAACCTTGGCTTTCTATCCAATTATATCCCCCTCGTATGCAAATGTTACAAACTCAACATTCTGGCCTGTTTGGTGCGTAACGGTTGTTCAGTTTACGCACCCGATGACAGGATTGTGGTTTGACCCCGTTGATCTGAGTCGCAACCGGACGGTTCCGGAGTCGCCAGCTGTAACGAAGATCAACTAAGCGGGTGCTAATAAACCATGTGCCACAATCGCACCCGATTGCGATACTCGAAAAAGTTTAAGTAATAATTTCTGCAATTAACTTTTCATTTCGGAAATGTAAATTTTCATTGTCGTTTAAAGAATATAACTTAATACCTGTTTGATTGGCTGACCAATTATCAAACGCTTCACGTCGCTCTTTGTCATTGTAATGAGGACACAAACTACCTTTCAGTAATCCTAAACCCTCAAACTCTTCGTACTCTTGTTCGTTTTTTTCACTAAAACAAGTTTCGAACCAACACATTGCACCGGCACTTATTCCAGCTAAGATGACGCCATTTTGATATGCATTTTTTAATACAACATCGAAACGTGTTCTTTTCCAAATTTCTAGCATATTTTGAGTATTGCCACCGCCTACATATACAATATCTAAAGAATTTACGTTTTCTTGGATGTTTTGTGATTCAAAGTCTTTGATAGTGAGGTGGCTTGTATGTTCCGTTTTGAAAGCTTCATAAAATTTATCTATATAACCTTGCGCATCATTACTAGCGGTTGGAATAAACGCAATCTTTAATGGTCCCTGTCTTTTTGGGATTTTTAGTAGGTACTCATCAATATAGGCTTTATCTTCTTTAGAAAAACCTCCGCCGGAAATTGCAAGAATATTTCCTCCCATTTATTCATTCCCCCATTACACCTTTGTTTCGCTAAATGGCCCGATTGTTTAACAAAACAATTATCTCTGTTTCAGTCTTCGTTACCTAAGTAATCTATAATTACTTTTTTACAACTCTCACAAAGATAAGCGTCAACATAATTGATAGAAAAACGATTTTGTTTTGATAACAAAACTGATTCCTTACTAAGGCTTGGTTCAACACTCAATTTTGACACTTTGGGAACCCAAGCAAGCCTAGTACCACTTTGTATATAACCTTTTTTCATTTCTTCATCACAATTCGGACAATTATTTTTACTCATATTCCCCCTCCTACAAACTATTAAATTAAATGGCCCGATTCTAGAACAACACTATGCTGCAATCGCACCCATTTGCTTAGCATTAGTTAATTTATTCGCTTGGCATATAGCCAACTACTTCATTTGTATTCGAATCAACGATGATTAATGGTGTCCCAATTACAGCGTTATCAACATCTTCAAATGAAACTTCCAGCAATTCTTTTCCATCATATGTTTGATCTAATAATACGTACTTACTATCAGCATTTACTTTTTCCACTTTGGCACTTTCGAAATCATCTTTCGCTCGATCTCGCCAACCTTTTTCATTTAAAAATTCCCACGCTGCAGCTTTAACATCTTCCTTGCTATCTATTTCACTTGTGTTTTCTATAACTGGTTTATTTGAACAACTCGCAATAAGTATTATCGAAAAAACTGTCAATACTAAGTAAACGAATTTAACTTTCATTCTAGCTTCATCTCCTTGTCAAGTAGACGGCATATTGCTAAGTAAGTTACATGATTTTGGCCCGTTTGAAGCACAGTCCTTATTCAACAACCGCGCCCGTTTGTGGAATACTATTCTCTAAGGAGGGAATAAACGTTTGTATCATATGCTTTTCCATCTTGGTACATATAATTTCTTAAAACTCCCTCTTTTTGAAAGCCTACTTTTCCTAATAATTTATTCGAGGCTTCATTTTCAATAAATACTACTGCACCTATACGAGTTAAACCCATAATATCAAAGCCATAGGAAAGAACTTCAGAAACTGCTTCTGAGGTATATCCCTTTCTCCATTGTTGCGGGTGAATTTCGTAACCAATTTCAGCTCGTTTATGTTTTGGCAACCAAGCATTAAAGCCAATTGTTCCAATTATACCTTTGGTTTCTTTTCGCTCAATTCCCCATCGCATGCCTATTTTTTCACTATAGTTTTTTGAGAATATATCTACGAACTTTTCTGCTTCTTCTATACTTTTTAACGTTTCTTGTCCGTAAAAACGTGTTACGTCTTCGTTAGAAAAACAAGCAAAAATGCCTTCTGCGTCTTCATTTGTTAATTCTCTTAATATCAGCCTATCTGTTTCTAGTGTAGGAAACATTTAATCTCTCCCTTTATTTAGTTCCTAATGTAGGAAAATTCTCTTCAAATTTAATTATTACTACAACAAGTTATTCAACAAAATGGCCCAATTGCGACATAGTTGTGTTACAGAAAAATCCTCTTTTACAGAATTAGATCTGTTTCATGTTCATCGAGGATTTTATGAACACAATATATAAAATTACTCCCAAGCTTATAACAATTACGTAATAGTACCAGATTCCGAACAGTAACAAATTTGTTAAAAAGCAACATACGAGCACTGTTGCTGCTATTCCCAATGAATGCTGAATCAGAGTGGAATAGAAGAATCTATTACCTGCCTGATAAACTAAAAACCCAATAGCCGGACTAATTACCGCAGAAAAAATAATTATAGAAACAAGCGTAAAGTATAGCATAAGAATACTCCTTACCTATTGATAATCTGGCCCTATTACTGAATAAGGTGCAAAACTCTTATACAAGAATCGCACCCATTTTGTAAAATTAACCACTCTTCCTATTCACGATACCGTTGTCCTTGACATATCTATATAAGGTTTCAATTCTATTTTAAAGAAGAAAATCCTCAATACATGTTTTTTTGAAACTACTTCTTAAGCGGCTGATACTCTGCTGCAAGACCTTTTTGAACGCCTGGTCGTTTCGCAATGCGATGAGACCATTCCAAGAGATGGGTATATTCATCCATGTTTAAAAATTCATAAGAGCCTTCATACAAATTCCCTAAAGCTAAACGTCCGTACCAAGACCATATCGCAATATCTGCAATAGCATAGGTGTCACCAGCGATATAACAACGCTGAGCTAATATTTTATCTAGTAAGTCTAATTGACGTTTCGTTTCCATAGTAAAACGATCAATTGGGTATTTCATAGGCTCTGGCGCATAAGCAAAAAAGTGACCAAACCCTCCACCAACATAAGGACCTGCTCCAATTTGCCAGAATAGCCAATTAAGGGTTTCTGTTCGTCCATGAATATCTGTAGGAATCAATTTATTAAATTTCTCAGCCAAGTAAAGCAAAATCGACCCTGATTCAAAAATTTCCACACGTGGACTTTGACTTTGATCGACTAGGGCTGGGATCTTAGAATTAGGATTGATCTTCACAAAATCTGAACCAAATTGTTCGTCGGCTCCAATATTGATTTCATACAAATCATAGTCTGCACCATCGACACCCAACTCTTTTAATTCTTCCAGCATAATCGTCACTTTAATACCGTTCGGCGTTCCGAGGGAATAGAGTTGGAATGGTGCCTCTCCGACTGGTAGTTTTTGTTCGAAACGTTCACCGGCTGTCGGACGATTTCCACCTCTATTCGAATTCTCTGCTTCCCACTTCCACACGTTTGATAATTCATATTTTGTCATCTGAACACTCCTCCTACTATCTATTTATTAACTCCATCATACTAACTGTATAAAACTATTCCTAATATTTAGTTTATCATCTATTTGTATTACAGCTTATCGTTATTGTTCTTACACTAAATTTTTCTCTGCAAAAGGTAACTGGGTAAACTTCATCTGGATCTATGTCAATATTCATTCTTATTTCCTCCCCTTGCCAAGGGTAAATGAATTAGAGAATAATTGATTTGGGTACCCAATACATTCATACGCAGTTATTATTCCGCAATTATGGTCCGTTAGAAGCACATGTGTTATCCAGCAACTTCGCCCGATAATTGCTAGTTTTTTATTTAGACGGCAATGCCATCTTCTTTTGCTTCAATACAAAACTTTTTTCTCGGCGTACTTTCAGTTCCATAATCGTAGTATTTCCTTGTGGACCTGTACGCTCGATTGCTTCATCAATGATTGCTATTTCATTATCATAATCTTTTAGTTTTCGATAAGCCATTGCATATGATCTATATAATGCTGGTGCATCATATCCGTTATATCTTGCTTTATCAAATAACTCAATGGCCTTTTCTATATTATCAGCTTTTCGTTCCTTCTCACCTTGCTCCCAATAATGCATTCCCTCATTATATCCTTTACTCCAATCGTGTAAGTTCTTTATCTCAGTTAATGGAACTCGTTTGTGAACCGGATTAAATAACACTTCTTCTTTTGAAATTGCTTCAACTTCACCATACTTGTTTATTAAAAATCCCCTTACATCTAGCAAGTGGTATGTTGGGACCTTCCTTCCAAGCCTCTCCATAGCCTTCTCTTGGTCAACTATATAGTTTTGTAAATAATCATCCCCGATAAATATCCAAGCCGATACAGACTTTGCGAATTGGGTTGTTAAAACTCTACTGCCATTCATTGATAGCAAATGTAATGTTTCTTCCTTATATTTATCAAGATTCCCCCCATAAAGAATTTCAATTTCATCTCTCATACTTCTGGTAATGAAAACCACCGCGCCCAAGCTTTCGATCTTGACCTCATCAAACGCTTGAGGTTTCACCCCAAAGTAATGCTCCTCTATCTCACTTGCGTATAAATAGGGCGGGGTCTCAAATTTTAATTCAGGAGTGTTTGGACTACGATCATACCCATTGTCTCTTTTCGCTAGGAGTGGAGTTATACGATTCGTTAGCCTGTCGTTTGTTTCATTTAGTACCCGTGTCATTTCTTTGTTTTCCAACTCTATTGCTTGATCTTCAGTTAATCCCGTTCCAATAAAGCGTGTATCAGTTTCATACAGCTTGCGTATCTTCTCTGCTTCATACGCTCGTTCGTGGAATTCCTTATAACGATCGCCACGTCCTTTTCCTATATAAAAGACTTCTCCGGTTTCTTTTATAAACCATTCGTATACATAAAAATCTTCTTTCACACTGCCCGTTGAAACACCAACGGATGATGCAGAAATAATCCCATTGTAGTCATCATCTATTGAAAAACTTAAAGTTGGTCCTATGATTGAATTTTCTTCGCTTTTGGGTTTCTGTGCCTCAATCTTATTTTCTACTTGTTTTTTATTTCCGAACAACCTTTTAAATATCTCCATCTTTCTCAACCCCGTTTCTAATTATTGTTTTACCATTACCCTATAATCATCATATCAGAGTTGTATTTATCAATAACGTGTTTCTCAATTGATGGTGATATGGACTTTGCTGTTGCATTAATAAAACTTTTTGCTTGGACCATTTTGTAATTCCAACTTTTTAAATAAGCTTTACAATCGTTAATGGTTATCAAGTAAAGCCATGTTTTAATTTGTGCGTCATATCGAAACGAGTTGAGTTTTTTTAACATTTGATAAACGTATTTTGAACTATGTCCTCAGAAGCCTCTATATCTTTCAAATAAGAAAATATTAATCGTACCAACTCATTATCAGATTCAATCATCACTTTTTCTAATATGAAATCTGTTTTCTTCTTTATACAATCCACTAGCTCCCCTTCATCGTACTTCAAATTCAACCATTAGACGATTATCAAATCATAATAAGTTCAAGCCTTTGAAACATTTACTCAAACAAAGATTCTTCTATTTTAGCTGCTTTTATTCCTATAAGTACTTTTCATAAAAGTGCATACTTAAAATTAATATATAGAAAATATAGTTGAACCAAAAAGCCTGTATCTTAGATCACAAAGTAATCTAAACTGTACCCTTTGTAAAGGACAATTAAAAAAGCCTATGCTGCTTGTTGAAGTTGCTGCCTGTATTTTGCAGGCGGCAACTTTTATAAATCCCACTGCCCACGATCATGATTGTAATATGTCATGTAACTTTTAATTTCACGTTTGACTTCCTCTAATGTTGCACACTCTTTTATGTTCGTTTCGTCCTTAAAATGCCCGAAGAAGGATTCCTGTGGCGCGTTATCCCACAGTTTCCCCGTCTGGACATGGATTGACCCAGCCCCATCCGTTTAATAACTGACTGAACTTCCGAACTCGTGTAATGGAAACCTTGATCCGAATGAATAAAGGCACCTTCTGAAAGATGGTCATGTTTTCTCAATTTTTGAAGGGTGTTCAGCACAATTTCTAAATGTAGTGAAGAGGATACTTCGTACGCCAAAATTTCGTTTGTCTCTGCGTCCTTAACTGTGGATAAATATGCTCGTTTTCCATCTTTATATGTTAAATAAGTGATATCGGTTAATAATACTTTTCCCACTATACCTTGTTTAAAATTGCATTGTAATAGATTGGTACACGTACGATGTTCTTTTGTTGCCTTCTCCATACGTCGATAAGGATTCACCTTACGAATCGGACAGATAATATTATATTTCTTCATGATACGACGAATGCGCTTTAGATTATAGGTAATATTATATTGATTTTGGAGTATCATTTTAATTTGGTGTGCATCTTTTTTGCGTCCTTTGAAACGATAAGCCCTTAAAATGAGATCCCTTACCATTTCATCTGCTTGTTCTTGCACTACTCGTTTTTGCGACGACTGTTCCGCAAAATAATTATAATAACTTGAACGAGAGACACCCATTACTTCGCATAAATAGCTTACCATCCGCTTCGAATTATACTTATTAACGGTGTAAAGGATTAATTCAAATTTCACTCCTGTCAGGATTTTTATTTCCTCTTCAACGCCTGCCTTTCGAGTAAATCGAGCTTTTTAAGTAATTCATTCTCTGCACGTAATAATTGGTTTTTGGCTTCTAAACGATCAATTTTCTCCTCAAGTGTTAGTTCGCGACCTACTGGACGACCCGCATTATCTTTACGTGTGTCCTGTAAACCGTTCACACCCTCTTTTCGATACGCAGCACGCCAACGCTTACTAGCGGAATGTACACGCTCTTTACCGATTAGCTCAACGTCAAAACCTGCTTCCTCAAATATCTCCCCTGGCAATTTACCTTTTTCGTATTCTGAAATAAAATGACGTTTAAATTCATCTGAATAAGTAATTCCTTTTTCACTGACTGCTTTCACATTGGGATTACATTTTAGTTGATCCTGTTCTTTTTTAGTAAATAATATGTTAGTCATTTGATCCCACCCCCGAAATCTTTTTTCATAATATACATAAAAATACCCTATAAGAGGGACTTTTTCAAAGTGTCCATCTTATAGGGTACAGTTTATTTCTTTCTCCACAGACTTTTTGTAGAATGATTTATTCAGTAGTACGCGTTGTTTGGAACGGAAGTGTATCCCAGAAAGAAATGTCTTTCGTTTCAATGGAACGATCTGCAATTGCACGCACTGTGGCATCAAGTGTGTTAATCGTTTGTTTAATCAAATAACCATTACTCTTTTGCCCTAATACATATGATTCATAGGAATGGTCTGACATTCCACGCATCTCAAAAAGTAGCGTGGAGATCCCATATTCTACTGCAATACCGTTCCGACTAATTGTTTCAGCTGAACCACCATTATATTTTCCTAAATGGCCCCAACCTTTCTTTTCGATAGAATCATAAACGACTGCACCTAATTTTTTAGATTTCAGTACAACATCCTCATCTACGTTTGGAGTCGTAGGATAAAGGATTGATCCAGAGACGTATTCGTTGTCAATCTCACTCTGTGTACCTTGGTGATGCAAGTCAATCATATAATCAATGTCATATTTACGCATAACGTTGTCGTGCAAAGCTTTTGTTTCAGGTTGAATTTTAGTAATATGATCCCTGTTCAAGTCGATTCCGATTGCATTATAACGTGTCAGGTTACGGCCGCCACTAGCGATATAATCATCGAGAGGGAAATCGACATCACCCATAGCTCCGTCTGCATTAAGCATTGGCACTATGAGAATATTAACTCCATCAGCGACGCCCTTCATCTTACCTGTGCCAAGATGTTTAATAAATTCAAGTGCCCCTTCTGTTGTTAGTTGCTCGTTTCCATGCTGTTGTGTTAAGAAAAGGATTGTTGGATTTTTAGGGTTTTTCATATATTTAACAAGATACAAGTCCCTTCCCTTCACGCTTTGACCAATTACTTCAAGTTCCATATCCTTTTGTTTCGCTTCTTCCTTTTTTAGGAAGTTTGAAAGTTCATCATACGTATGCAATATCGAGGTGTTCACTGTTTCATTGCCACCGTAATTTGGTCCGTTTCCTACTGCATCGACAACCGGGGAGATGCTAAGCATCATTGCCCCTGCCATTGAAAGTGCGAAAAATGTTTTCTTCATCTAACTTCCTCCTAGTTTGCTATATTTAAATTATCTAATCCAGCAATTATTTATTCATTAATTCGTCGGTCTGGCCGATGTGAGCGGAATATTCTCGTAGTCCTCTGGATTTAGATTTTTCACAGAATCGTCAGCAACCGCATCAATGATACCAGTCAGGCCACATTCAACCGCTTTTACAAGTCGTCCATTTTCTTTGTGCCCCATCATTTGCGTTTGGCCTTTCACTTCAAAAAGTACGGTACCACTTCCGTTCAATGCATAGGAGCCAAGAGCCGTACCAGGAAGGTCTAGACCTTGCGAATAAAGTGAAATGTTAGTAAATGGTGAATTTCCGTAAGACTTTAATTCATTGTACGCAGCAACGTTCAATTGCCTTGAGAAGTCATAATTATAGTTGTCCTTGTATTGGGCATATTTTTCACCTGCTGGTGTATTCGGATCTGGGACAAACTGGGCGGATAAGGAGAGCGTCACATCGTTAGCTGTACCTGCAACATAGTACATCCCTTGGTGGTGCAGATCGATGAAGACATCCACTTTTCCATAGTCTTCTTTCAATGACTTGTATACATCCCTTGCTGTTTGTGCTTCAGGCGTAATGAACCACCCCGCTGTGTTTGATCTACCTGGGAAGTCTTCCGCCCGTGGTATATAATTGAGATCCGGATTGAAGTCGCGATTCACATCAAATCCAGGATTTTTACCGTAATCGTAACTTTGGCTTATGCCCCGATTTAGGTAGTTCCAAGAAGGTGATGCCCCGTTAAGTTGTGGGAATTTCGCGATCACTTCATCCCAAGTCATGCTATTTCTTCTTTTGTCTCCTTCAGACGCATCAGGATTCATCATCGGCATGAAAACAAGTGTTACCTCTTCGCGAATTTCCCTTGCTTGTTTTGAGTTATTTGATAACTTTTCTAACAAGTTAAGGATTGCAACTGTACCCGTCTTTTCATTCCCGTGAATTTCACTTTGTATAAGGATAACTTGATCCCCAGTACCAACTGTCGCTTTGTAAATATCCCGGCCTTTGTTTGACTGACCAACCACTTTAACCTCAACAATCCCCTTGCTTGACTTCTCAATTTGTTGAAGCTTTTTTTGTAGTTCACCGTAATCTGTGAATCCTGAAATCGAATAATCGTGATGATGTGGTTCCTGAATGTCTGTAGTGTCTGCAGCAAATACAGGCACAGCGAGACTAACGCAAAGCGCTAAAATACCAACAATACTTCCCAATTTCTTCATAATAAACAACCACCCCTTCTTTTTGCCGAGTAACTTACCGTCCCTGATGGTCTAAACTAGAACACTTACATTCTCTATTAGACTTGCTTGCAATTCATCAATAGCATAGCACAGGGGAACTGGATGGTAAAACAATTTTGAATATTCGGTCCACAAGTAGTATATACTAAATTAATAATATTATATTGTGATTATGGGTATATCATTTGTATTGATAAGTTTATGATTCGTAGTTCCAAATATACGGGCAACGAAATGAATTACGTAGACTTTACTAACCCTTTTTATAAAATGATATAGAGTAGCTACTTTAGTCATTGTAGTAAATTGACCACATTTTTGTATCATCTTAATTAGAATTTTAAAAAAAGGGTCGTTATACTTGGTTTACCGTTCCAAATCTACTCTTTACGTTTTTAGATTTAACAACACTACTTTCATTCAAATATGTTTCCGTAACGAACTAAAAAGAATAGCCCCCATTCGCTGAACTATTTAGCTGAAAGCCCTTACAGTTGATGTTGATATAGTTTGATCTATTTTCCAGTTTACACTGTAATGGATTTCTAACTGCCTATCATTATTTTTATTTACGCTGCTTAATTTCACTTTCAGGATAAGTCGTCCTTCTTCTTTGATTTCATATTCTAGGATATTTTGTTTTCCACCCATAGTATCTCCGCGATGAAGTCAATAACAGCGGGCCAGCTTCCAAACCATTTACTAGGCACGACCAAAAAGTAGGTGTTATCTGCAGGGATGCCGTCAGTAGAGATATTGCCAACTGTAAACCTGCTTTCGTTTGTATGTCTTGTCTCGGTAACCGACACGCAGCGAACAGTACCCCATTAAGCAGTAACATAAGACTAATGAATGCTACCTTGAGTACTTATACATTTCTATTTGACACGACATTTCCCTTCCTCAGTTTTATTTATGCAATTCGTTTCTGTGAAGATTCAATTATCATTACAAATCATCTTCATATATCCATCAATTTGAACCACTTAGTGATCAACGGTTATACAGTTAACTCACCCTTTTGTCGTAAACAATATATCTTTAAGTTTTGAAGTCAGCTAGCGTTCACAAGATAATCCATAAATATATATATATGTAAAAGCTAAGGATATTACTTTGAAACTCCTGTTGTCCATTCCACGCACCCTTACCATCCGACACAATAATGAGCCTACTACAACTCTTCAAAAGGCACGTTTCAGGAATAATTCAACTTTCACAACTGCAACTATATACTTTATTTATTCATCATGGTTGTACTATCATGATCTATTTCAAAAATCAAAAACTCCTCATCTTTTTCAACCACTACTTTTTCATATCTGATCTCTTTAGCGATTATCATTTCAAAGTAGTTTGTTATGTTATTTAATTCAAATACTTTGCATTGATCAAATCTCACGTCACCAATAAAAATCGCTCTATTTCACATTGGACCTTCCTCTTCACAGTTTATATTACAAAATGGCGCATTTATTTAACGTCAAAACTTTTTAACCCTCAACACCGTAATAATAAGGATTCCCAAATAGATTTCAACAATAAAAAAAGCACCGCAAAATGCGATGCTTCACTTACTATTTTGCTATTCACTACTCAACTAAACGGGCTAGACATGAATCCCTTAGCTATTTGACGCTTTCATAAATCTAACATTTTGTTTTTCAGAATCATATAACACCCATTCTCTAGAACCCACTACAGCCCCTACGTTGACAACAGTTCGAGAGCCTCTCACTGACATCTCCTCGTTCCAGCTAATTGGTACGGATTGTCCTTCGCTCGTGAAGCCTGATTGGTGGGTATGCCCGTGAAAGACAAGGTGTGCTTCCGGTAGATGCTCAGCCAGCCATGCGTCAGCTTGCTTATGCGGCCACTGGTGACCATGAATGATCGCCGCTTCATCAGCGATCAGAGTTTCAGGCAAGCTATTTAGGACGTTTCGTATAGGTTCTGATTGCTTTGTCAGCAACAGAATACGTTCTTCTTGATTGCCATAGATGGATGGAAAAGTTAACAGCTTTTCGATGCCAGCTGAATGTTTAATCACTTCTTCGACAGTAGGATAAATCTGCCCATGAAGGTCTTTTTTGCTGACTGTGCATTCATATAAATCGCCCGTCCCGATGATAGTTGCTTCAGGTGCTTCATCAGCAATTTGTGCCAGTACGGCTTGCAAATCTTCTTTGGATGAATGTATATCTCCCAGCAATGCGAAATGCATCGTGTATCAACCCCTTATTGCGGTTTCAATTGGTGCATCATCTTTTGATATCCAATCGCTGAAACTGCCCACATATAATTTCACATTTGGATAGTCCAGCTCTTTAAGTGCCGCGAATAAAGGGGAAGCCGTTACGCCGCTGCCACAGTAGACAATTACATCATCTTCAGGAGAAACGATCTGTTGTAATTGCTCTTTTGCGTGCTGCACATCATACTGTCCGTCTCGCTTCAGTTGTTCCCAATCGAAGTTTCGCGCTGTCGGTATATGGCCTGCTTTATGATAAAGCGGCTCTTTTTCCCCACGGTAGCGAACTTCAGAACGTGCGTCGACAAGTTGAGACGGTCGCTTGCCCGCCACAACTTCTTCAACTTCACTTCTACTAGCGTATAGGTGCTCTTGCCAATCTGGATCCACCGTTGAGCGTACAGGAGTAGCAGAATCAGACGTTACGTCCACGTTTTTGCGTAATTCTGTATAACTTTCTGTTACGACATGCACATTCGTGAAACCTCCATACTGCAACATCCACCAAGCACGTGTTGCGAAAGGACCGCCGCCCTCATCATAGATCAAAATCGTATCTGTACGTTCCAGTCCACTCTTACGAAATAATTCAGTCAGCTGTTCAGCAGAAGGTAAGGGATGACGTCCACCTTCTACAGAAGCACCGGATAGGTCTTCTTCTAGATCCCAATGAATCGCGTCTTTTACGTGTTCTTTTTGATAATCACGTTTCCCTTGCTTTTCATCTTGCAATGAAAAGCGTGCATCGATCCATTTCGCGTGACTTGTCTCTATATCGTGAATAGATACAAATACTTGTGTCATTGAACCAACTCCTCTTGACGGATTTTTTCATAGATTTTTTGCCAGTGTTCCAGCTGCTCCGAACCATCAAGCAACGTACGCTCCGATTCAATTTGTACAAGACTTTCCTGCAATAAATGAACACGCAACGCTTCTGCTTCATCGTCAATCCACAAGTCTGCCCACTTTTCAATACGTTCTTTCTGATCGCCAAGATAGCTAGACGCATCTTTTTTCAATATTTCTTCCAGCTTCACTTTCAAGATATCGCGATCACCGCGTTCAAAGAACGCCTTTTGATTTTTGAACGATTTATTCACTGCGCTATAAACCATAGGATCTTCATATGGCGTCTCAAATGACAACATATCTTTATCGTTCGGCTCGTATGGAGAAGGCACGATCGACTGGTCCATATCGGCTAATGAACGAACTTCCATGCGTTGACGTTCTAGCAATTGTTTCTTCATGTACTGAAGAATACGTAAATTTGTTACTTTCAATTCTTGCGTCAAGTCAAAGCCTACCATATTGACTGTTTCCGCCAATGCGATTTTCAATGCTTTATCCGATGAGTTCTTCGCGAATGTCGACGGACTATATCCCTCTTTGAAGAAATCTCCGAAACGTAAGAATACACGCTGTAAAATATAATAGACAAGTTCACTCAATTCATCTTGAGTGGATTTCACTAAAATCTCACTTGCACTCTTTTCGAAACGTTCTTTTATTGCAACTTCAGCAGTCGCGAGCTCTTCTAGTCTTTCTGCTTTACGAGAACGGTTCTGAATCGTTCTGTCGATCAATGAAGCTAGACGATCGATCGTTTTCGTCGTTTCTTCTTCCAGTGCTTGCACGACTTGCGCACGTAGATCATGCTCGAGGAATGAATAAAACTTCTCTTCAAAATCGGCCATCAATGGATTCGGTTGTTGTGTCAATTTGCCTTCCAATGCCTCAAGGCTTGAAATACCGTGTACGCGTGGATTGCGGATGCCAAATTTCTGCAATTCATTGGCAACGAAGCCTTTTACTTCTTCGCCTTCTTCTTCATTCGAAGCAAGATCGATCGCGTTGACGATAAAGAACATTTTATCGAGTTCAAATGCATCTTTGACACGGCCCAGTTGGATAAGGAATTCACGGTCAGCACGTGCGAATGCGTGGTTGTAGTATGTTACGAAAAGAATTGCATCGGCATTACGGATATATTCAAACGCTACGTCGGTATGACGCGCGTTGATGGAATCCGCTCCTGGTGTATCCACCAATGTGATTCCGTGGCGAGTTAACGGACAATCATAGAAGAAATCGATGGAGTCGACGAAACAGCTACGCTCTTCCTGTGCAACGAATTTCGTAAACTCTTCACGCTCTACCGTCAACGTCGTCCCAAGTGCAGGCGTATAAAGTGGATACCCTCTCTGAAATGCGCTGATGAATGACTTATGGATGTGCAAGTTCTCATCTTCAAGAGGTTGCTTCATAGCGACATCTGTTTTATTGAAGGCGTCTTCCAGTGAAGAAATAGTGATACCGAGTGCACCGAATGACAACGCGACGTCTTCTGTCATCGTCGCTTCATCCTTCAAGTGAATATCCGCAGTATTATGCAAATGCGTTTCACTTACTGGACGAATTCGGTTGATCGCAGCCGTTGTAGGATTCGGTGAAACAGGTAACACTTTTTCACCAATCAAAGCGTTTGAGAAGGAAGATTTCCCCGCACTGAATGCGCCAAACAATGCCACTGTAAATTCCTGTCCTTTTAAGCGGTCTGCTTTCGTCATCAAATACGATGCCGTTTCTGCAAAACCAGGAATGGCCTCGACCGACTCGGCAATGTGTTGCGCATGTACGATAGCTGTTTCTGAATCAACCAGTTGACGTTCTTCTTCCACTATTTCTTCCACTTCTTCAGCAATCGTTTCTTGCTGCTCTACTTTCGCTACATAATCGATTGTTTCGATTGTTTTAGGCTGTTCCCACTTAGTAACGAGTTGATCGCGGCCCATACGTGTCGGCGCTGAAGGATTAGCAATTTCTTTATCAACCCATTCCATACGCTCTTTCCACTTATTCATTTCTTTTAGTGCATCTACTTTTTCTTGTAGCACGGCAATCGTTTCAACAAGAGGTCCCGATTGCTCACCACCTGATTCTTTCGCGATGACAGACATTTCTTGTTTCCATTTATCCGTTTTACGTTTATACACTAAATGAATGGCACGCTTCATTTGCTCTGCATAATTCAAAATGGTTTCGCCAGTGATCACTTCTTGTACATGCAGTTGCTCATCTACTTTGTCAAACGGTAGTGTCAGATCCATATTGTCAATCGCAAGTGAACGCTCATCGGTTAAGATTCCGGCTTGCTTTAGTGAACTTTTCATCAACGTTTTCATATAAATTTCGATTTGTGTATGCGCTAAACCTGAAATATTATCATCTAGCTTTTGACGACGTTTTTCGCGCTCTTCCGCTGTCTTCTTCGCGCCAAATAGTAAGCCTACTTTGAATTTTGGTGACTTGGCTTCCAAATGGTCTTTCAGTAATTCTCTCGTTTCAAACGGTGCCAGTCCTGCGTTCGACAATAATTCATTGCGTTCTTTCTCGAAATTCACATAGAATTCGTCACCTGATACTAATTCCAAACGTTTTTTTGCATCTTTCAAATCTTGATTCAACTCTTCAAACTGATCCCACTCGGGTTCGCTAAGGATTTCTGAATGATTCTCTTTCAAGTCATCCACTTGCTGCTGAAGATATTTCATATGCTCATCTTTTAATTTCAATAACGATTGCTCAATATTTTGTTCGAAATTCTCTTCTCGGTGTTCAATTGAACCATCAACAATCGCTTTGACTTTTTCAAAATCATTATGCGGGTGATCCAGTTGTTTCAATGACGTGTAGAAAATCCCTTTTGGTTCTACCCCCCATAACTTAAACGAGTCTTCAACAGACTTTTTGAACTCATCGAATGATAATTCACTGTCACGATGCTTATCGATCTGATTAATAATTAAATAAACATTACTATTATAGCGCATTAATTCTTTTGTAAATCGGAAGTTCATTTCAGATTGTACGTGGTTATAATCCATCGTATAGAATACAAGATCCGCTAAGTGCAATGAAGACTCGGTAGATAGTCTATGTGCATCATCTGTTGAGTCAACGCCTGGTGTGTCCATTACCGTAATTCCTTCAGGTAAATTGGATTCGGTATGGCCGATTTCAACCAATGAGACTTCAGCGCCATCCTTACTGTACGCTTTCACACCTTCAGAGAAACCATGGCCACTGAATTTCACTGCACTTCCATCGACGCGATGG
Source organism: Sporosarcina sp. P1 (assembly GCF_002743155.1). Taxonomy (NCBI): domain Bacteria; kingdom Bacillati; phylum Bacillota; class Bacilli; order Caryophanales; family Caryophanaceae; genus Sporosarcina; species Sporosarcina sp. P1. The sequence continues at coordinate 370,294 of NZ_PDYS01000001.1, read as the reverse complement.
ATAATCGCATAATCTTCATCCGCCTTATGTACCTTCACAATATTCGCGCTTGTCGGAATAGGACTGGATGGTAAAAGGTCGTCTCCTGTTAAAGCATTAATTGTCGAAGATTTTCCTGCCGAAAAGTGTCCAGCAAAAGCAATCGTATATTCTTTGTCGATTATTTTATTAGCAAGTAATGTCGTCTTTGCTTTGCGTTCATCATCTTCATTGTTGGAAAAAATCTGTCCATATGTAGCGGATTGCTGTAAAAATTCATGGTTTGTAGACATAATCGTCGTCCTTTCAATTTTAACTCATCTCATCATACCATTAATGCGTGAAAAAATAGATAGTTACTTTATAAGTATTACTTTTAAAACCAAAGAGGTATGATGCAGCTATTCTAAATAAAATAAAGTCAGCGAATCTTGAAGAATTCGAATGATTAATGGAGCTGTAACTACTCCGTTAAAATTATCTAGTCTTTTAGACACTATAAGTGATATAATTGAACTAATTAACCGTTTGCGAAAGGGTGTTTCTTTAGATGGATACAGCAACAAATGTACAAAAAGTTTTACATGCAACGATAGCTTCTCTTACTACCGTAGTTCCATTAAAGTTCCAAGTGCTTTCCCCCGCCCTTATACAGCAACCGTATGAACAACGTGAAATCAGTGTATTGATCGGCCTAATTGGAGATATTAAAGGTCGTTTAATTGTAGAGCCTACACATTCCATTATTAGTGACATTGGTTTAGCCATGTTCGGTATGCAGATCGAAGGGGAAATGGCTGAGTCATTCACTGGAGAACTCGGGAATATGATTGCGGGAAATCTTTGTACTGTATTGGAAAAAGCGGATCTGACGTTAGATATTTCACCGCCTACTGTCATGACGGGACAAACAAAATTTTATGGCTTTAAGCAAGCATTTAAAATCCCTGTAAAATTTGAAGATGGTCAGACGTTAAATTTATTGCTTACCATTGACGAAGAACGATAACAGGTAAAAAAGCGTGTAGATGACGGAACTCCGACATCTGCACGCTTTTTCTATACTGTTCACGAAAATGGTACAGGCAGTACACGTTCAATAACTGGCAGTAATTCAATACTCTCCGGTTTTACAAATAAATGAATCGAACCGTGATCATCGCTCGTTCGAATCAATCGACCAATTCCCTGTCGCAAACGCAACAGCATAAATGGTAGATCCACTTCGTCAAACGGATCTTCCGCAAACTCCCTTCTAGCTTGGAATAGCGGATCATGCGGTGGAAACGGCAAGTCAAAGATGATAACACGAGTTAACGCTTCGTTCGGCAAATCCAGACCTTCCCACAAATGATAGGAGAAGAAGACATTTACTTTACGTTGCTGGAAATCTTTCACCAATGATGATAGTGAGCGTTCCCCTTCATAGGTCACCATGACGCTTTGTTCGAGTGGTAATTGATCGTAGGCTTCCATCATCGATTGCTTGGAACCGAACAATACCAATGTCTGTTCCTCTTCTTCAAGTAGTTCGGAAAGACGTGTGATGTTCTCATCCGTATTCCCTTGTTCCAAATGAATTTTCATAACATTTTCATAGTCGAATGGCGATGCGATAGAGAATGATTGATAATCTACAATTCCCAAACTATACGCTAAGTAATCAAATGATTTCTCAACTGACAAAGTAGCTGAAGAGAAGATAATCGGCATCGTTCCTGTAAATAACTTTTCTTTCAAGATGGACGTTACAAGTCTTGGCATAATGAGCAATGTGCTTTCTTCACGGCGATTTTCAAGCCAATCTACCGCATCGTTGTCACCCGCAAATAGCTCCATTGAATAAATGTACTGTTCCAAATACTCTTCGACAATTTTCAAGTCATATTCAGGAATAACATATAATTCACCTTCAAAAACAAATTCTTCAAGAAGTTCGTGAGATAATGAAACTGCTGTTTTAGCATACTTCATCATTTCCTCATTCTTATCAATGGTTAGGCGTTCATTGTCATGTTGAATGGCATTACTTTTCAACTGTTTGAAAAATAATTCATGCGTCTCGAGCAATTGCTCCATTAACTGCAATGTTTTCTCTCTGATGCCGTCCACCATAATACGTTCTAGCAAGTTGATAATCGTTTGTTCTTGTACTTCATATGTCAATGCACGCTGAGCGGAATACTCAAGTAAATGTCCTTCATCAAACACGACCATCGATACTTCCGGTAATAAAGGCAGTTGCCCTTGTCTAGCACGTGATTCTTTCGTCCACAAATGCTCCATATAGAAGTCATGTGAGCAAATGATTAAGTCAGCAGCTTCTCGATAATGATTACGATGAATCGTTTGCCCACAACGATTACGAATATCACAAGCCGCACATTGCATAATCGGGTGGTAATTGATCATTTCCCACTCTTCATCAGCCAAATATGGATAATCTGAACGCTCGCCGTAAGGATATACCGACTGCAATGAACGCTCTGCATGGACGAATTCTGGCAATTGATCTTCAACTAAATCGACAAAATCTTCGTTCGTCTTCATACTAGTTTCTTCCAGACGTTTTAAACAAATATACTGATTACGTGCTTTCGCCAAACGGACGTCCACTGTCATATTGAGTGCGGTACTCAACTTCTGAATATCGCCTTCTTCTTTGATCAATTGATCGATCAAAGTTTCATCTGCACAAGAAATCACCGCTGGCTTCCCTGTATAACGCGCATACGCAATAGCTGGCAATAAGTACGCAATCGTTTTCCCCGTACCCACTCCCGCTTCTGCTAGCAAGACGTTTTTTTCTTTGAGTGCTTTTTCTATTTGAAATGCCATATAAATTTGCTCATCACGGCATTCGAATCCTTTTTCTGTTAAATCGTCATATAACGTATCCCCGAGCCAATCGTTGAGAGATTCATAAAACGTTTGCCCTTTATCCAACTCAAATGGAATTTTTGTATTCATACTGACTCCTCCTGAATGCAAGCGAAAGGAAGAGGGATCTACTCCTCTTCCTGCCCGTCTAATTATGAACGCTGTCCCCAGAACTGATATAAATCAGTACGGATGAAGCCGTTAAATAGTTTACGTTTTTTGGTTGCACGTTTGCCATACATCGTTTCATAGTTTTCAAGTGAAGATAAAATATATACTGACCATGATGGATACTGTTTCATAATCTCACCAAGTACTCCGGCAATATCTTCTGCTTCTTCCACTTCACCAAGTCGTTCACCATATGGCGGATTGGCGATCAAGACTCCATTTTGTCCTTCAAGTCTCAAATCACGCACGTCTCGCTGTTCGAATGAAATCAAGTCTGTAAATCCTGCTTCCATAGCATTACGCTGTGCAACAGAGACGATATTGTGATCTACATCAAACCCTCGAATATCAAGTGCTAAATCATACTTCGCCACGTCCTCGACTTCTTCGCGAACACGATCCCACACATCCGCTTTCATCCAAGGCCATTCTTCACTTAAGAAGGAACGATTATAACCTGGCGCTAAATTTTGTCCAATCATGGCCGCTTCAATAGCAATCGTACCAGAACCACAGAATGGATCTACAAAAGGCCGATTCGGGCTCCACTTAGAAAGTTTAACGAGTGCAGCTGCCATCGTTTCCTTTAGCGGTGCATCTCCTTGAGCCATACGATATCCGCGTTTATGCAAGCCTTGGCCGCTTGAGTCTATTGTCAATGTTACTTGATCTTTTAATATAGAAACTTCTAATTTAAAAAGTGGTCCTGATTCACTTAAGAATCCAGTTCGTTTATACGCACTATTCAATCGTTCAACGATCGCTTTCTTCACAATCGCCTGACAGTCAGGTACACTGAATAATTTTGACTTAACCGATTTACCTGAAACGGGGAAAGCCGCATCTACCGGCAAGAACTCTTCCCATGGCAAAGCTTTCGTCCGTTCGAATAACTCATCAAATGTAAAGGCTTTGAATTCGCCCACAATAATTCGTACACGGTCGCCTACACGCAACCACATATTCGTTCTCGCAATCGCTTCTTCGTCACCCGTAAAATAGACTTTCCCGTTCTCTGTTTGGCAATCGTAGCCAAGATCTTTTATTTCAGACGCGACGATAGATTCAAGTCCCATCGCAGCAGTTGCTACTAAATTGTATTCACTCATGTTTCTACACTCCATTCTTCACTTCTGGTCAATATGTCCTTTCGATCTTTGGAAAGGTATATGTATTCGTTCGTTTCTATAAAAAGAAAAACTCTCCCAAAACTGTAGGAGAGCTAATTGTAAGGTAAATGCCATAGAGTATTCTGTAAGCCATGTTTTGTTCTTCGGTACTCAAACGGCTCGCGCCTCGTACTTGAAGTGGTAATCATCTATCTACAGACAATTGCCTGTTCCTTCCTCCATTGAATTCTTTCGGAAGAACGCCCCTACCATAATTTGGGTTTCTCACTCGTGGGGTTTACCCGTTCCACTCGACATGTTTCCATGCCGACTACGTCACTGTGGCACTTTCAGAGAATCTAGTCCATATCCGAAGACTTAGGAGTTATTCCCGCCATCAATGCAAATGCATTGCCCCGGCTTATTTTTTCACCGAGCACGAACACTACGGTCATCTCAGATCCGTGTGAGCATGGACTTTCCTCTACAACCGAAGTTGCAGCGATTACCTGAATACTCTCTATGGCACTCCTGAGTATACACCAAATCAGTTAGTTATACAATAAATTCGTTTGGAATAAGGCAGATTAATTAGTTGGCGTGATGTGGAGAATGAATTAGTGTAGATTTTTTTGCGTAATGAGCGGTTAAATACAGTTAGTGAGCGGTTAGGGTTGAGTATAGAGCGGATTTGGATGAGGTATGAGCGATTATTGGAAGTTAAGAGCGGTTGAAGCGAAAGTATGATCGCTTCTACGAATTAATGAGCGCAGATAAGTTCTTATACAGTAATTATTCAATTTTCCAACTAATAACGACACAAAATTAATCGTATAGTGTAACTTCTTCAAAATAGGGAAATCATCTAGCAAGACTAGTAATTATGGTTTGAAGGAGGACTATTATTATGAAGGAAGTCAAAGATGAAATTGTTTTACGGGGACTCCGAGAAAACAATTTGAAAAATATAGATTTGAACTTGCCGAAAGAAGAAATCACGGTATTTACCGGCTTATCAGGATCGGGAAAGAGCTCAGTTGTATTTGACACATTAGCTACGGAAAGTAGACGGCAGATGACATTGAATTATCCGCTGTATGTACGAAACCAGATGCCTCGTTATGAAAGGCCACGTGCTGATTTAATGCAGCATTTGAGTCCAGTTATTGTTGTGGAACAAAAGCCTGTTGGAGGCAATTCTCGCTCGTCAGTCGGGACGTATATGGATATTCATCCATTAATTCGTCTTTTGTTTTCACGCATCGGGACACCTGCCATTGGTTCAGCTACGGATTTCTCGAGTCAAAGTTCATTTGGCAAATGTCCAGAGTGTAATGGATTCGGCGAAGTCGTGTACCCTGACTTACATAAAATGATTGATCTGGACCAGTCACTTCGAGAGTACGCTGTAAAGTTTAAGCCACTGTCCCCTTCTGGTTGGCAAGGTAGGTGGATGATGACAGGTGGATTATTTGACCCCGATCTGCCAATCAAAGAGTATCCACAAGATCAATATAATTTATTGATCTATGGACCTCCTGAAGGTGAAAGGGTGTTTGCACCATTCCATACAAAAGATGGTCCGCATGATCATGAGTGGGATGGTTTATTGCCTAGATTCGTACGTCTTTATATTAATCGGGATATCACAAAACTTAAACAAACTTCGCAAGAGGATGTACTGGCAGTATCTACACATGCATTATGCCCTACTTGTGATGGTTCAGGATTGAATCCAGAAGTATTGAAGTGCAAAATTAACGGTTTTAATATTGCCGAATACGATAAATTGGAACTGACAGAGCTTCTACCAGAACTGAAAAATATACGTGATCCACTAGGCAAGTCCATTGCGCAACAGGCGATTCCGAATGTACAGCAATTGATAGAATTGGGACTCGGCTATTTAAGTCTATCGAGAAAAATGGGAACCCTTTCTGGCGGAGAAGCACAACGAGTGAAAATTGCGCGGCATTTAGGTAGCAGCTTAAACAATATCACCTATATTTTCGATGAACCAAGCGCGGGGCTTCATCCGGAAGAAGTGGATATGCTCATCCAGATGCTTAGAAGTCTGAAAGCTAATCATAATACTGTCATTGTCATTGAACACGACCTATCCGTTATAAAGGTAGCGGATGAGATTGTGGAAATGGGTCCGGGTGCAGGTGCCGCGGGTGGAGAAATTGTCTATCAAGGAGAGCCTGATGGATTGTCAGCTTCTGCTTTAACAAAACTGGATCACAAGCTGAAAATCAATCAGCATCCACGTCGGTCAAACGATTATTTCACCATTACTAGGGCGAATAAAAACAATTTAAAGGATGTATCGATTGACATCCCTAAAAACGTTTTCGTTACCGTCTGCGGCGTGTCAGGTTCAGGTAAAAGTTCTCTACTCTTTGACGCATTCTCGGCAAAATATCCCGATCTAATCAAAGTAAGTCAAGGCCGTATCGGAATTTCTAGTCGCTCCACGCTAGCTACCTATATGGGAATCATGGACGACATCCGGCAGATCCTCGCGAAAGAAACGGGACAGCCTGCTGGACTATTCAGCTTTAACTCGTTAGGGGCTTGCCCAGTATGTGATGGGAAAGGAGTCACCACTCCAGATGTGGCATTTGCGGATCCCGTAACTGTTGTATGCGAATCTTGTGATGGATTACGCTATTCCGATGAGGCTCTTTCCTATATGTACCAAGGGAAAAACATCGCAGACATCTTAGAGTTGACAGTAGACGAGTCTAAAGAGTATTTTGTCATGCCCAAGATAGTAAAAAGAATGGATATGCTAGCTGAAGTTGGTTTAGATTATCTTACATTAGGACAAACAACCAGTTCATTGAGCGGTGGAGAAATACAACGACTCAAACTGGCGAGTCACTTACAGAATGAAGGGCAAATCTATTTATTGGATGAACCTTCATTAGGATTGCATATGAGCGATAATGGTAAGCTACTTGAATTGTTCCAAAAACTTGTAAACAAAGGAAATTCGGTAATAATCATTGAACATAATCTAGACTTCATTGCAGCGAGTGACTGGATAATTGAACTAGGTCCAGGCGGTGGCAAACGTGGAGGAACCATACTTTTTGAAGGGACACCGCAAGAAATGTTGTCGGCAGACACGCTAACGGCGAAGTGGTTAAAGGATGGTGTCTGACTCTTTACCATCTACAACAATAGAAGAGGTGAGCGACTTGGAGAAACTTCATATACGTACGCAAGATTCAGCAGTTCAATCTATTTGTGCAACAGATCCAAAACTTAAACAGTTGATTTCACTAATTGGTGATTTTGAAGTTCCGTTACGATCAGATTATTTATCTTCCATTGTACGTTCGATCATCGGCCAACAGATCTCAGTCGGTGCTGCAAGTGCCATCTACACACGTTTGTTGGATTTGCTTGGAGGCCATATAACGGTTGACGGATTGTTAGTCACTTCTACAGAAGATTTGAGAAAAGTTGGATTAACTATGAGAAAAGCGGAATATGTAAAAGATCTTGCGGATAAAATTGTGAATCGTGAACTGGATCTCAGGAATATTGCAGCCTATGATGATGACGCAATTCTCAAGCAATTAACTAATGTCAAAGGCATTGGTAAATGGACAGCAGAAATGTTTTTGATTTTATCACTCGGCCGCCAAGACGTGCTTGCGATCGACGATTTAGGAATCCAACGGTCTGCACAATGGCTGTATGGCATTGAAAAGTCGGAGCGGCGTCAATTACTTGTTGAGAAATCCCCTCAATGGATGCCTTATCGCTCGATTGTGTCCCATTATCTTTGGGAAGCAATTCATCTGGGCTTTGTTCAAGACTTTGACTCAATGGAGGAATTAATAGAAACGAGAAATAGACTTCCATAATCCAAAAAGAACCGCCACATTTTACTGTGGCGGTTCTCCTATGTCAAATTGTTTTTTACTCTTCAGGCTGAACCAATTTATCACCAAATACTTCTCTTTCAAGATTTGCGATACGCTGAATGATATCAATATTCGTCGTTTGAGGAGCCGGTGTTGCAGAACGTCTTTGTGAAGAGTTTACTTCCGACTTTAATCTAATATTTTCCTCTTGTAGACGTGCAATTTCTTTCTTAAATGTTTCATAGTCTTGAATGACATCATCCAAAAACCAGTCCACTTCTTCTTGCTTATAGCCTCGAATGGCTTGTTTAAATTCTTTTTCTAAAATCGTTTTCGTTTCTAGCTTTAATTCCATGACAAAACGTCCTTCCGTCTATGATTCCATAAGGCCATTATAGCATATGTTGTCATTCTTTGTCTTACTGAAAAAGGCTATTGCTCTTCATCCGTCGCTTCTTGCGCTTGCCCAGGAAATAATTTTCTATTTACTCGCATTTCCCGTTTCGCTAATGACTTCTTCATGCGATTGCTGAAACGTTGTGTAAATTCATTGGATTGTTGCAATAGTTGACCCGCACTTAGTATGTGTTCATATGCGAGCGAATAATCCTTTACTTGGTGCTCATATAACTTTGCCAGTTCCTCATACGCTAGTAGCTGTTCCCTGCCTGTACCATGCGTTGCGACAATATCAAATGACTGAATCGCCCGATCGAATTCTTTATGACGCTTCAGTAAAAAACCTAGATGATAATGCGTCATTGGATAACTCGTCCCGTACACTTCCGCAATTCGTTGAAGTTCCGAAAAACTATGATCTTTCAAACCAAGATCTTGGAACCATTTAGCGATATTCGTTGCAATCTGAGCATTTTGCTGACTAGCTTCTTCCATGACGATATCGGTCGAAAGACTAAATAGCGTCACAAGCGATAGAATATCCCATTCATTATGCCACATAACTTTCATTAAAATTTCCGCACGACCGTTTTTCACCGCATCTTGATAAATAATAGGCGCCATATGTCCAGGTATATCGTCTTTACGATGAAAGCCTAGCTGTGTTCTCTCTACTTCGGTCAACTTGAATGATTCCATTTGCCCTTTCCAAATACGGCGCGATCCATGTAACAAATCGATTTGATGTGGGATAGGTAGTGGCGGCAACAACTTCCGATGTAATGACCAACGCGTTTGTAGTTGAGGGAAATCAAAGCTTTTGCCGTTAAATGTGACGAGTGTAAGTCCTTCTCTCCATAATTCTGATGCATAAAGAAATGCCGCTTCATGATCAGGGTTCGGCAACACGTACTGTGTCATAACGAATTCATCGGACTGTAATTCCAATAGCCCAATTAAAAAAATGACAGCACCGGCGCCTTTTAAACCTGTTGTCTCCGTATCAAAAAATAGTAGTTTACCGGCATTTGGGGATAATGGGTGCAAATAGTTAGCTTCAGACCATTTCATCAACTTCTGCTTCACATCACCCAAACGAAAATCACCGTGCGTCGTATCGAGCGGATAATGAATAACACGTTTATAGACGACACCAAATTGATTTTCAATTTTCTCCATACCTGTCGTCAACCAGCGTTTTTCATAGCTTGGTGCTGGTGGTGTCTTGAAAGTCTCTTCCACTTCCTGAACAACAGCTGTCTTCTTCAAAAGTGATTTCATCGCCATTAGTTTCTGCTCATATGACATGACGTTTCAACTCATCTATCTGTTCCTCTATTTGTTGGCTATCCACTATATGTTGAACTTCTTGTCTATAGTACCAAGTACATTTCACTTTAGTTATCTCCTGGTCTATCATAATTTCACCTCAAAAAAGATCATTATGATATAAATTATACATGAAATGTCTTGTTTTATATGAAATTTGATTTTCTGACGTTGCATTACTTCATATCTTGAACAATAAAAAAGCGATGTATCCCCGAAAATAGGACAGATCGCTTGAGTTCTTTATATATTTATTCGATTAAACTATAACCGTTTCTTTCACACCCGCAGGAACGACTGCCAGTACATGATCAATCAGGAAAGTCCGTTTGGAGTTACGCAGAAAACAGTACGCTGTAAATGTTTTGCCATGTAAATTCAGTACACGTATTTTCCGCTTGCTAATGGAGCCATCTTTCGCTTCATAAATCACTTCAAGAATATCATCGTATCGTAATGCTTTTTCTAATGAACACCGCACGTTCGTTCCCTCCCTTTGTTCCAGTATAAAGAATGTATGTTCTGTTGTAAAGTATTTTATATATGAATTCTCCTGTTTTTCCCCATTCTTTTAGGGGTAAAGTAGAAGAAAAAGGACGTGAATATATGCCATTCGATTATGATGTAGATTATAGTACGTTAGACTTACGCAAACACCCCGAATTATATAAAGTCGGAAAAGGCGAACAAGGCGTGTTGTTGGTTGAGCCTTACAAAAGTGAAATTTTACCTCATTGGCGCTTTAAGACACCTGAAATCGCAAAAGAGTCTGCAGATCAAATTTGTGCGCTTTTTGAAGAATACCGAAAGCAGGATGACTTTGTTGGAATGGATATGGCACGTAAGTTCATTCAAATGGGATATACTCGTGCACGTCGTTATGCGAATCATAAAAGCGGAAGAAAATATAATGAAGATGGAACGGTAAAAGAGCGCGATATGGATTCTGTCAAGGCAGAGTCTGCACAAATTTTCAAAGAACGATGGGACGCCATTCGCAAAGATGAAGAGTATATTAAGCGGAAAAAAGCACATCAGAAAGCATATGGGTAATGCCCATTATAAAGCGGTGAATGCCTTAACGGACATTCACCGCTTTATTTACTTCGTTAGTCCATGTATTACTAGACGTTTCTCTTGCAACGGTTAGCTTGCGTACTGAACGAGTAAAACGTTCCATACATAATTGGTCATTCACCATACAAAATCTCTCGTCTTTTGATCTTCCGAATTACTTGCAAGATAAGGATGTGAGAATCTCATTAACGCTCGTAATAAACTAAATCCTTTCATGCATCTTCACTACTAATTCTTTAAGCATGAACCTCGTCCCCTTTATTATCGATTAATAACCAAATTGAATATCGTATAAACACCTCAAAAGACGTGTAAAATATTCACTTTGACAATTAAATTTGTCAAAGTGAACATCATACGTTACAATACCAGTAAGAGGTGAGGCTAGTGAGAACAAGATTAAAAGAATTACGAGCGCGTGACGGGCTCAATCAGACAGAGCTTGCCAAGCGAGCAAAAGTATCTAGGCAGACGATTAGTTTAATTGAAAGGGATGAATTTGTGCCTTCCTTGCTTATAGCGAAACGGATTGCACATATTTTTGATGAGACAATTGAAAGTATTTTTATTTTTGATGAGGAGGAATTATAATGAGAATGATAATTTGGACGCTCATAGGAGCAGTAGTCGGATTTTTTGGAATGTATGCCGCATTATCTATTGATTTCAAAGCAGGCTTTCCACCTATTGGATTAGAAGTAAATAGTGTGTTGATCGCCATCACTTTATTGCTTTTTGTCTTTATTGCTATCAGTTCTACTCAAATGAAAAAGAAAGCCCATCTCATACTGACAGGTGTTGACGAAGACGAACGCGATGTTTGGCAATATAAACGATTCAGTGACCTGAATTTATGTAATAATGTTGCGCTAATTGTAAGTATCATGGCGATTGGGATCTCTATCATCACCGATCAGCCAACGTGGTTATTACTAGCTTCCGGAGGCGTTCTACTAGTATCCATCTTATTTTCCATGTTGGTCCCCGGTTTGATGAAAACCGTTTATCCGGATCGTGATCTACCCTCGGCTCCTGAAAAAAACTTTGCCAAGAAGTTGCTAGCCGCTTCGGATGAAGGCGAGAGGTTCGTCATGCTTCAAGGCTTATATAAAACGTTTAACACAATGAATCTGTCATTGATCATCGCATTGATGTTATTTATTCTGTACTCCGTGGGCACAGGTGATTCCCAGTTATTCTCTATTTTCATTGTAGGACTCATACTAATTGTAACGAACGCACAGTATTTGCTAACGATACGAAATAAATGATCAATAGATCGCTCGCTGTTCAAGTATTTGTTTCCTTGAACAGCGTTTTGAATTCGATCATTACACTTGCTGATGATCCAAGATTTCTTTTAATACTACAGCTTGATTATTCTTTTCATCCTTCGCTCCAAATACTAGCGTTATATTCTTCTTATATTCTTTTGTCCAGTCCTTCAGCTTTTCTAACTCTTCTTGCTGTGCTTCATTGTTTTTCAATTCTTCTTTATACTTTTCCTTGAAATCTTCAAATTTATCGGGATCATGGTCAAACCATTGGCGAAGTTCTGTGCTCGGTCCTAGTTCTTTCAACCATTCATCCACTTGTGCATCTTCCTTACTCATTCCTCGTGGCCATAGACGATCCACTAGAACTCGCAATCCATCATCTTTCTCTGCATCCTCATAAACCCGTTTGGTCTGAACTGGCATGTAGATTTCCTCCTATTCGGTTCTCAGAATACTTCTACCCTAAATTCTTCAAGTTAACAAATTATTTGTTTTAGGATATATTACAAAAAATGCAACGTCGAGATTCATCTCGACAATATCTTTATTTTTAATTTATTTAATAGTACATTGGTTATTGGTATGCTCAGTTCGGGCAACTTCATTTGTCAATTCCGAGCAAATCCGTCGTTTCTATTTGTGCCGTCGACGTTTCAACTTGATACGTCCACCGTGCTATTTTGTTTTTGAAAAATCGGTTTCGTATAATCGACGCGATACCATTTCGTTCTATCAATTTTCATTTTATTATACGAGGAATTGGAGATCAAATAGCCTTGTGACTCTAAACTGTAAATAGCACGCCGGATTTTATTGAGTGACCAAAATGGAATCTCTTCCTTCCAGTCCGTATACGTTTTGTACACCCATTTATATCCATCCCGTTCATTTTTTGAAATGAGCGAACGATAATGAAGATGTTGCAGTAAAAAGGCTTCATTAAGCCCGATTTCCATAACTAAAGTAGTTTGCAAAGTAAATGAAGGTTCATCGAGTAATAAATACATAGTATTTCCTCCTAATGGATTCGAATGTTAGAGAAGCATTTCCCTCTCTTCATATGCTATATAGTTACATATTGTAGAAAGGATACACCTTAGAAAAATATTTTTTACATAAAAAGAGTCGAAGCTTTTTGGGCTCCAACTCTTTTACATTCATGTATATTACTTATTCACATCAACAATTCGACCTTCAATTTCAGGCTTGACTGTTCCAAGCTTGATCATGTGATCCCGTAAGTTCACCCAATCATCCAAACCAAGATCGGTCACACGGCCATTTTCATATGCTTCACCAAGCACTTTAAAGCCATCTCCGCCTCTTGCTGTAAAGGCATTTGTCGTGATCACATACTCTTTATCCATCTCTACATCAACGAACTCGTCATTCGTTTTTACTTGCATGGTCTGAACTCGATTACCCACTTCTTTACTGCTATCGAATGTCATTTTCATTCCTGACATATGCAAGAAACCGCCCTCTTCGTTAGGTACATTTCGCACACTATGCTCAAGCGTATTTTTAATTTCTTCACCCGTAAGCGTAACAAGGGATAAAGTATTACCGAATGGCAGCACTTCAATTACTGCTCCGACAGTGACTTGTCCTTTATTTAAATGATTGCGGATTCCTCCACCGTTTTGTAGAGCAATTACCGTTTTCGGATCGTATTCTTTTGCTTTTTCTAGCATTCCGTCCGTTATTAAATTACCGAGTGCTGTTTCATTCGCACGGACACTATCCGTAGAATTCTCTCCTTCACGACTTCTCGGGTTTGGCAAATCCACTTCTAAAGTCGCTCCGATTTCTTTACCAAACGTTTCATCAATTTTTCCGGAATATTTGAGAAGTGCTTCCGCTGCTTCTACATCATTCGCTTTGTCTTTTAAGCTGATTAATTTTCCAGCATGACCTGTAATGACACCTTGATCATCAAATTCTACGTCCAGTGTTCCAAGATGCGTCAAGTATTGATCCGCTTGAACAATGACTGTAGGATCTTTGCTTTCTCCACTTGCCTTTTTATCAACTATCACTGGTTCCGACAATTTCGTATGTGAATGCCCACCCACAATAATATCGATGCCTTCAACTGCTTGAGCTAGAAGCAAATCATTACCTACAGATGGATCACTATCGAATCCAAGATGATTTAGCGAAATAATTTTATTGACGCCTTGGCTCTCAAAGTAGGCTACGGCTTTTTCAGCTGACTCTTTATACTCTAAAAACTCTACTGCTCCTGGACTCGCGACAAATGCTGTACTTTCAGTAGTCAATCCGAAGATGCCAACCTTTTCTCCATTCACTTCTTTGATCAAGCCTTTATGAATCTCTCCAAATGCCGGCGTGCTAGTGAATTCTGTCTTGCTTACTAGATTTTTCAAGGCGGGGTCTTTGGAGAAATCTATATTCGCTCCGATTACAGGGAAATTAGCACCTTTCACAAAATTCGCCAGTGACTTGTGGCCATTCGTACTATCGCCTAAATCAAATTCATGATTACCAAATACCATTGCATCTAGACCCATTAAATTCATCAGTTCTAGATCCGCTTGTCCTTCAAACTCCGAGAAATATAATGTTCCCGAGAACACATCTCCTCCATGAAGAAGCAAAGCATCTGGCTTTTCATTTCGAACTTCTTTGATAGCGGTAATAGCTTTTGGCATTTCCGCTACACGTGCATGTGTGTCGTTCATATGCATCAATGATAAGGTGTAATCGTTTGGTTGCAGCTGATTGGCACGGTGAATGAATGAGGAGAATGCACCTCGTGTGACGGGCTCATTCGGTCTGAAATTACTCAGTTGATCCGTTAAACCAAGATTTGCAAGGATTTGCACACCTCTTCTGTGTGACTCTCCTACATTCGATAAGTTAATTTCCACTTTCTTACCTGTATCGTATTTCTCAAGATCCAATGCATTTACTAATACATTTGCCATTTGTTGACGCGTTAGAGCAGCTGTTGGTTTGAAATTCCCATTGGAGTCTCCTTTAAATACATTAGCGTTCGCTAGAGTCGCCATTTCTTTCGCGTAGAAACTGTCTTCTGAAATATCCTTAAACTTTTTTAATACATCCGCCACATTAGTTGGTTCTTCAAAGTCCCCTAACTTTGCCAAAATTAACGCCGCGTGACGACGCTCAATGGAATTCCCGGGCTTGAACTGATTTTCGGAATAGCCACGAATAATATGTTGGTCCGTCAACGCTTTAATCGCTTCATAATGCGTATTGTCCTTTGATACGTCGGTATACCATTGCTCTGCTGCACTGACAGAGCCTCCCGCCAATACAATAGCGCTAGCGACAGCAAATGTAGCACCAAACCTATGAACTGATCTTTTATTCATCTGTTTTACCCCCTCATTTTACTAGACTGATAGTTGTACATATTCATATTATCAGAATGCACTGCTATTTAGATAGAGGGTCTATATTTTTTATTGTTTTTGGAAACTTCTACTGGTTCTTCCAACTACTTTCTCTTTCTACATAAAAAAGAGTCGAAGTACTTCTCTTCGACTCTCTTTCTACTCACTTTGCCAACTCTGCTAGCAAGCTATGTGCACGATGTTTGTTATTCTTTTGTCCTGCTTCTTGGGCTCCAATACAGACGGGACAGCCGTATTCACAGCGACACTCCGCCACATGATCCGCTGCGAGCATTAATAATTCTTTCCAACGACTATAAATATTTTCACTTAAACCAATTCCACCTGGATAGCTGTCGTAAATAAAGAATGTCGGCCGCTCCATGTGAATCGCCTTCACTTGCGGTACAACATGGATATCATTTCGATCACACTTGATGAATAGCGGTACCAGTGATTGAATCGCAAACGCTGCAGCTGTCATCGCGTCAGTCAAGTCGGATTTCTCCCAGCCTTCGGGGACATCAAACGTTAACCACGTACCTGACGTATGCATTTCTTCCGCAGGCAACGAAATAGGGCCTGATCCAATATTGTCATGCGTATCAAATTTGATTTTCTTAAAGATCGTCGGAATCGCGAGTACTGCTAAGTCTCCGTAAGCTAGCGTACGCTCTCCGTCAATCATCCGCTTGTCTTCGCTTATGACTTTCAGTTCCACCGCGAGATTTGCATCGGTGAAATAATCTACATCGACCACTGTAACGTATGCTTTCTTCTCTTCCCAATCCAGTTCCTCTACTTGATATTGCGTTCCTTGATGCAAGTAAATCGCTTCTTCATGCAACAACGTCATGGCACTGAACCGGTCCATCTCTCCTATGACACGTGTCTCTTTTGGAAATGATTGGTCAATGATGATGACGTTTTCTTGTGACGCGGAACGCAAACTGATTTCTCCAGCGGGAAAACGATCGGTCATCCAATGCCATTTATCCGATGTTTGTAATAAGACGCCTTCACTTTGTAAAAACGCCAATAATTCCTGTACTTCAAATTCACCGTACGTCTCAGTAGAGCTAAATGGCAGTTCAAATGAAGCACATTTCAGATGATCCATCAGTATCAGCATATTGTCCGGATGAATATGAATTTCTTCCGGCTGCCGTCCGAGCAAATATTGCGGATGTTGAATAATATATTGATCAAGCGGCATCGATTGTGCTACATAAATAATCAACGCATCTTCCTGGCGTCTGCCCGCACGCCCCGCTTGCTGCAAAGCACTGGCAATATTTCCCGGGTAACCTGTCATGATACATGCTTGTAATTGCCCGATATCAATACCCAGTTCCAAGGCGTTTGTACTGACCACGGTGCGAATATCACCATTTTTTAAACCACTTTCGATTGTTCTGCGTTCTGATGGTAAATAACCGCCACGATAACCCATTACCGTCTTATCGAATAACTTTTTCTTTGTCAGTTCTTTCATATACGTCACAAGCATTTCTACACGTACCCGACTTCGCGCAAAAATGATCGTCTGAATATGTTTTTGATATAAAAATGCGCCGAGATCACGGACTTCAAGCACTGCACTTCTCCGTATGCCAAACACATCATGGACAATTGGTGGATTATAAAAAACGAAATGTTTCTTGCCGCGTGGTGCCCCGTTTTGATCAATAAGCACCATTTCCTTATTTGTCAGATTATCCGCTAAATTTTTGGCATTTGAAATCGTTGCGGACGTACAAATAAAAATTGGATCACTACCATAAAATCGGCAAATACGCTGTAATCTCCTTAAGACATGTGCCACGTGACTGCCAAACACACCTTTATATGTATGAAGTTCATCGACCACAATATATTTTAAGTTCTCGAACAATGAAATCCATTTAGTATGATGGGGCAATATCGCTGAGTGAAGCATATCCGGATTTGTCAGTATAATATGGCCAGATTTTCTAACCTTAGTTCGCAAGCCAGGTGCCGTATCTCCGTCATAGGTGTGACTTAAAATGGTTTCGCCACTCGCTTCAATCAAATCATGCAAATCGGCTAGCTGATCTTGAGCCAATGCTTTAGTTGGGAATAAATACAGTGCCCGTGAAGATGGGTCATCCAAAATCGACTGCAGTACCGGCAAATGATAACATAGTGACTTCCCCGAGGCAGTCGGCGTGATGGCGGTAATCGAATGTCCTTCACTCACTTTGTCAAATGCTTGTCGCTGGTGACTATATAACTGAGTAATTCCCTTCGTTGCCAACGCTTTACGAATCGATGAATGCAATATAGGAGGAAACTCCGCTAGGATGGCTTCTTGCTCCTTTAGCGTTTCGATATAGGCGATATTCGGCCCAAAGCGTGAATCAGCAAATAGTTCTTGAATCGTTTCAGGTATACTTTGTTTATTCATTCACATGGTCCTCTCCTTGATCCGCGTTCATTGCGTCCAAAACAGTTTGCAATGTATAGCGTGCTGCACGGATAGAAAGAATAAAGCGCTTTTTACCGGTCGCTTTGTAGAAAGACTGCACGACGAATTGCGTCATCGAGTCTTTCAACGAATCTACTTGCACTTCATGCACATAGCGCGGCTTTTTCTTCTGTATCCACACTTTCATCTCTTCCGCCCATTGCGCAATTGCCTGGTGGCTATTATCAGCATACGGCTTCACTTCTTCAAAGAAATCTGGTTCATGATCTGTTTCTCTCATACGATAAAACCGCTGTTCACATTCGTCACAAATTGTCAGCAATAACTTTGTGTCTTCTATCTTGCTCATTTATATAAAACTCCTTTAGGATTCATTGTAAAAAACGTCCTTTTTTTCATTTTATCAGATATTCCACTACAGCTCCACTTTCTACGAACAAACATTCCAAGCCGTCACCAATTCGACTACTTTCAACTCGATGGAAACTTTCTTTTTGGTAACTCGTCTAATAGTCGGTATGATATGATGTAGAGTACGAGGTGGTCACATTGGCGATACGTTATCCGAACGGAAAAAAGTTCAATCCTTCCGTGTCTTCTACGAAAAAGAAAACTTATGACTACTCCTTCAGTAATCGGGGTAAATCATTAGAAGACGAACTGAACGACACAAACGAATACTATTTGGCGCATGGTCTAGCCGTCATCCATAAAAAGCCGGTACCCATACAAATCGTCAATGTCCGCTATCCTGCAAGAAGCGCTGCAGTGATCACTGAAGCGTATTTCCGTACACCTTCGACAACTGACTATAATGGTGTATGGAATGGATATTATGTGGACTTTGAAGCAAAGGAAACGAAAAATAAAACTTCATTGCCACTGCAAAATATTCATTTGCATCAAGTACAGCATATGAAGCAAGTAATCGACCAATCCGGACTTGCTTTTTTTATTGTCAATTTCACATTGTTGGATCGATATTTCTTATTGCCATTCGAGGAATTTTATCCTTTGTGGCAACGCATGGAAGATGGCGGACGAAAGTCCATTACATTATCTGAAATAGAACAACGATCCATCGAAATCAATACCGGTTTTCACCCTCGGCTAGATTATATACAAGCCGTGAAGGATTGGATCAAGCGCAAGATAGATTAATGAAAGCGAAAGGCAGGAAATATTATGAGTGATAACATAAACTCGAGAACAGCAAGAAGAAAAAAACAAATGACGGAGAAACCAAAGCGTCCGCAGAAAAAGCTTCCTACTCAATTATGGAAGAAAATCCTTTTAGCTATTGCAACGCTTTTCCTCTTAGTACTAGTTGGCGGAGCTTCATTATTTGCTTATTATGCAAGTACAGCACCTGACTTGGACGAAGAGCTGTTGAAAGATCCACTTACCTCTAACTTCGTGACAAAAGACGGCGATGTGTTCATGAAGTTCGGTGCAGAGAAACGAGAATTCGTACCGTATAAGGAAATCCCTGAACAAATGAAAGATGCCATTCTAGCTACAGAAGACATTCGTTTTTTCAAGCACGGTGGGATTGACTTTTATCGTCTTGGAGGAGCCGTGGTCGCCAATTTCCGTAGTGGATTTGGATCACAAGGTGCTTCGACATTGACACAGCAAGTTATTAAAAACTCGTTTCTGAAGAACGAAAAAACATTGAAGCGTAAAGCACAGGAAGCTTGGCTTGCCTATAAACTAGAAAAAGAATATACAAAAGAAGAAATTTTCGAGATGTACTTCAATAAAGTTCTCATGTCAGGTACTCGCTACGGCATCGGGACAGGCGCAAGTTACTTCTACGGAAAAAAAGTAAGCGAACTGGATTTACCTGAAATGGCCATGCTTGCCGGTATGCCACAATCTCCAAACGGCTTTAATCCATTTAAAAACCCGGAACGTGCAGAAAAGCGCCGGAATATTGTTCTAACACTAATGGAACGTCACGGCAAAATCACGACTGCTGAAATGAATGAAGCGAAAAAAGTACCAGTCACTTCCACTCTACTGGCAGAAGAAGATCGTGAAGTATTCGGTAAATACCCAGCTTATGTAGATGCTGTGCTGGATGAAATCGAAGCAGCTGGTTTTACCGATCTTCTATCTGAAGGAATCACCGTACAAACTGCTCTAGATCCGAAAGTACAAGAAACAGTAGAAGCCGCAATCAATGATCCAAGCTATTATGAATCAGATGAAATGGAAGCCGGTATGACGGTGCTCGACACGAAAACAAGTGCCATCGTTGCTATTGGTGGCGGAAGGAATTATTCAGGGCGAAACTTGAATTTTGCTGAAGTCAAACGTGCACCAGGTTCTAGTATTAAGCCGATTCTATCGTATGGTCCAGCAATTGAAGAATTAGATTGGTCTACAGGTCAAAAGGTAGTAGATGAACCTTACAGCTATAAAGGTTCAGGAACAGCCATCGGTAACGCAGATGGTAAATTCCTCGGTACATTGACTATGCGTCAAGCACTGTACTGGTCCAGAAACATACCCGCAGTCAAGACGTTTGAAAAAGTAGGACCGAAAAAAGCAGAAGCCTTTGCTAATAAACTTGGCTTTACGTATAAAAATATAGATTCATCCAATGCACTTGGTGGTGGAGATGAATTCTCTACCGTTCAAATGGCAGGCGCATATGCTGCTTTCGGTAATGGCGGTATTTACACCAAACCCCATACTGTAAATAAGCTTATATTGCGTGACGGCAAGACGGAAAAGAATTTACGTCCGGATCCTGTAACCGCAATGAAAGATTCCACCGCATACATGATTACAGATGTATTACGTGACGTCCTTACCGAATATGGAGCGACAGGAACACGAGCGAATATCAGCAATATGGACATTGCTGGAAAGACAGGTACAACCAATTATCCCGCTGAAAGAATGAAGAAAGATAATATGGAAAGTCATTATGTACCTGATACGTGGTTTACAGGCTATACAACTGAGTACACCATTTCTACATGGGGCGGGTACGGAGATTTCTCACCGATTAAAACCTATGATCACGGACGTTACGTACCACAAAATTTATTCAGAGATGTCATGAGCAGTATCGCAAAAGACCCGGGCACGTTCAGTCAACCGGACTCAGTCGAAGAAGCTTCGATTGTCAAAGGCAGCGATCCTATTATGCTTGCTAGTTCTTTCACTTCTCGTAATCTTATCAGTACTGAATTATTTGTCAGAGGAACGTTACCTAAAAAAGCATCAATTCCTGAAAAGGTTTCAATTCCGAGTCCAGATGGATTAACTGCACAATTCGATGCGAATTCCAATACGATTCAATTACAATGGAATTATGATGTGCCGAATAAATACAGCAGTCTAGGAAGTCCTACATTCAACGTCAGTGTTTCTGTTGATGGTGGTGGAGCACAAAGTATCACGACAACTTCCGATAAACAAACAACTTACTCTGGTGTGGAATACGGTAAGAACTACACATTCCATGTCAGTGCCAATATGGGCGGTTATACAAGTGGATCGGCTACAGCTTCCCTTTCGATAAAAGGCGCTGATGAACCGGTCATTGAAGACGAACCAATCGTTGAGCCTGATGAAAATAATAATGATCAAAACAATAATGAAGATGATCAGTCAGACAACGACCCAAGTAACGACAATGATTCCGAGAATGAAAATCCAAATCAATCGGATCCAGACGGTTCGACCAATCAAGATGGCAATACCCCACCTAACGATCAGAACAACCAAGACCAAAATCAAGGTCAAGGTCAAGGTCAAGGTCAAGGTCAAGGTCAAGGACAAGGTCAAACTAACCAAGATCAAGGAAATCAAGGGAATCCAGGCAATCAGGGAAATCCAGGACAAGGACAAAACCCTAACGATGCCGGTGATACATCATCTGACTCCTCTACTAATTAAAAAAGAGCGATTCCACACAATTACGTGTGGAATCGCTCTTTTATTTATTGTTGAACGCGTAATCGCGCTGCTTTCTTTTTCATCTCATCATATAGCATAGTCAATTGAATTAAAGCATAATGGCTACTTTTTTGAAGTTTGATGAACTCGATCCGTTCGTCGTAATTATTTGGCGCAAGTGTGTAGTGCATTTTTCCAGTATGTGGGTTCTCCACTTGTTCACTTTGCTCAATTAGCCACTCTAGCTGATCGATAGCCGGCTGTATTAATTCTATTTTACGCGTATCATTTACAGCATATGTCTTTTCTAATTCAGGCTTTTGCTGTTGCCATATATCGAGTACTTGTTGCACGTTTTTCTTTAATAGTTCATATGTCATTTGGATTTCATCCTTTTTCGTCCTTCGCGGCATAAATCCAATAATGGACATTCTGGACAGTTGGGATTTTGCGCTTTGCAATGATAGCGACCAAAGAAAATCACTTGATGATGAGTCTGTGTCCATAGTTCCATCGGTGTCCAACGCATGATTTTTTCTTCTACATCAATCGGGCGATCTTTCCAGCGATTCATACCCAATCTTTTTGCTACACGTTCGACATGTGTATCGACAGCTAGTGCCGGCACACCGAACGCATTCGACACGACGACGTTGGCCGTTTTCCTACCTACACCTGGTAACGTCATCATGATATCTCGATTAGGGGGAACTTCCCCACCGAACTCTTCTATCAACCGAAGGCTAAGCGCTTGGATATTTTTTGATTTATTACGGAATAAACCAATCGAACGTATATCTTGCTGTAATTCCTCAATCGGTACGGCAAGATAATCTTCCGGAGTCTCATATTTTTTAAACAGCTCTGCCGTCACACGGTTAACTAATACGTCCGTACATTGTGCAGATAAAAGCGTCGCAATTAACAATTCAAACGCGTTTTTATGAACGAGTTCACAATGTGCTTCAGGAAACATCTCTTCGAACGTTTGCAGGCATGTTTGCCATTGTGTTTTTGTCAGCATCGTTTCACCTACTCCCGTTCTTCGAGCCAATTGTAGAAAGGCACATCTTTAATCGCAGTTTTCACTTGCGGTGTTGTGGCTACAGTTGTTGGACGAAACGCTTTAGTCTGCTTTTCTACATCACGCATGGTTTTAACATTTTTCTTTTTCCATTCAAATAGAATTCGGTCAATATAGCGCAAACTCATTTTTTGCGCCAGTACTGCTTCTCTTAATGCTGCCCGAATGATTTCTGTTGAATGACCATCTTTGTCAATCCACATACCGATAGTTTCAAATTCCATAGGGGATAAGAAACGGCCGAATTCCTGCTCGAACAAAGAGAAGATTTCTCCCTCTTCCTGCTTGATCACTTCTTCTTCTGTTTCCACCGCTTGTTTTTCGACTTCTTCAATCAATCGTTTCCATAAAGGATAAAATGAAAATTTTTCATGCAATACTTTATTTTCATCGGTACTTTGTTCAATTGAAAACAATCCTTTTTGCATCATTCTTTGTAAGCAATTCGTTACATCTTTCTCTTGTAGTTGCATACGATTCGCAATATCGGTAGGCGTTGGGAAATAGTTCCCCGCTCCTTGAAATGCGATCAAATGCAATAATACCATGGCGTCACTATCCGAAATCAACAATTGTTTATAATGCTGAAAAAAGAGCTGGGAAATAGAAACATTTCCCTGCTCCATCCAAATTTTCAGCCGTTCATCTTGCTGCATATTTGAAACTTCCTCTCATCAGCAACGTGTTTGTCGCTTCTGTTTTACGCTTTCCAATGATCTCTTACAAACTTATCAATACGTGTAATTCCTTCTTCCAACAGATCGATTGATGTGGCATAGGAAAGACGGATCGTCGTATCAGAACCGAATCCTGTGCCTGGGATGACAGCCACTTTAGCTTCTGTCAATAATGCTTGTGCGAAGTCATCTACGTTTGCATAGCCCGTTTTCTTTACTGCTTCCTGTACATCAGGCAATAAATAGAATGCGCCTTGTGGCTTCAATACATGGAAACCTGGTATAGCAGAAAGTTTAGGGTACGCTTGATTCAAGCGGGATTCAAAATCTTTTCGCATGACTTCTACAGTGTCTTGCGGTCCGTTATATGCCTCAATTGCTGCGTATTGCGAAGTCGTCGTCGGATTGGATGTAGAATGGCTTGCAAGATTCGTCATCGCGCTTACCACTTCTTCATTACCCGCTATATATCCTATTCTCCAGCCTGTCATTGAATGGGATTTCGATACACCATTAATAATGAATGTACGATCTTTTGCATCTTCTGAAAGCTGTGCGATCGATACATGCTCTTTATCATCATAAACAAGCTTCTCATAAATTTCATCTGAAATGATCCACACATCTTTTTCACGGCAAACTTCCGCAATCGCTGTGAGTTCTTCTTTTGAATAAATCATACCTGTTGGATTACCTGGTGAGTTGATGATAATCGCTTTTGTTTGATCCGTGATAGCATCACGGATTTGCTTGGCTGATACTTTGAACTGCTCAGCTGCTGTTCCTTCAACGAACACCGGTGTGCCTTCTGCAAGCTTCACTTGTTCAGGATAACTCACCCAGAATGGCGAAGGTATGATGACTTCGTCGCCTTTATTAAGCAACACTTGGAAAAGTGTATAGAGTACATGCTTCGCTCCAATACCGACTAACACTTCCTTGCGCGTATAAGTCAATCCTTGGTCTCTTTTCAATTTGTCAATTATGGCATCCTTTAATTGTGGGAGACCACCAGCTGGAGTATATTTCGTCTTACCATCCTTCATTGATTGGTATGCTGCTTCCAAAATGTTTTTAGGCGTATTATAATCCGGTTCGCCAGCTCCAAGTCCGATCACATCGATGCCCGCTGCCTTCATTTCTTTTGCCTTTGCTGTAATCGCTAATGTTGTAGATGGTGATAAAGTACTTACTCTGGACGCTAATTGCTTTCTCAAATTGACCGCTCTCCTTTTGTCCTAATCCCATTTTTCTCTATAACTTTGATATTCGCTTTAACCATTTTCCATCTGCAAAATTCAGATACGCGTAGTGTAAGAAATCCTCGTTATCGAGATAACTGACTTCCCAAAACGGGGTGTCATTTTCCAAACCCAATGAGGCGTTGAGAACTTTTTCGACGTTCTCCTCTTTTTGTATGATGTCTTTGGCTTTCCGCTTTGTAATACCATCTTTGATTGATACAGCTTTCAGAATCTTTGTCGTCTCTTCTTCCACGAAGATAATTTTTTCATGGTTATTTTTATCTGTACCATAAACGGTAATCCATGACGTTTTACCATGAAAATGATCCATCTTATCTACTTTTTCAAGAACGTTATTTGCCAATATGGCTTCTTTCGCTTTGTTTTCAGATGTAGCAAACGGTTTCTCCGCTTGATAGAAAACGACAATAGTAATCGTGAACCCGAGCGCGAGTAAAAATAGGAATAGAAACTTAATCCAGTTGAGCATAAGTGTCACTTCCTATCGAATGAACCGCAGATTTTTTTCGATTCATTTTCTAACCTGCTTTCTTTTTGTACATCACTCATTATAACAATTTTCGATCTCGTTAACTAGACCTTCCAAAGATACTTTTTTCACTAATGATTTAGGTAAAGCTTGTAAAAAGGATTGGCCGTAGGATTTAGTATCAATGCGTCGGTCCAATATGATAAAGAATCCTTGTTCATCGGTTGAACGAATCAATCTGCCGAACCCCTGTCTGAAACGCAGTATGGCTTCGGGTAAACCAAGATGGGTGAATGCATTTTTATGCTCCGCAACTAAAGCTTCTGACCGAGCCTTAAATAATGGCTCCTCAGGTGAAGTAAACGGTAAACGAACGATGACCACCGCAGTTAATTGTTCACCCGGCACATCCACACCTTCCCAAAAGCTTGTCGTACCGAATAATACGGCTTTCTTTTGCTGCTTAAACGTCTTCAGCAACTTATGACGGCTTCCCGAGCTGACACCTTGTGCGATCAGCATGTATTCTTCTTGTAATGACTCGCTGTCAAGTACCGTTTGATATGTCTTCTTCAACATATCATGAGATAAGAACAAGGCAAATACGCGTCCTTCAATCGCAACGGCCGTTTGGATCAATGCATCTGCTACCGCTTCAATGTACTCATCATTTGAAACTTGCTGAATATCCGGCATATCTTCCACAATCAATGTATGCGCACCTTCATAGAAGTTGGCTGGAGCCTCAAATGTATAAAGCGGCACGCTAGAAGGCAATCCTGCCTGGTCTAGCACGAAACGGTCCTGTTGTCCCGCCGTTAATGTTCCGGACGTCCAGACGATGCCCGTTTCGCCTTCAAACGTATCAATAAAATTACGGATCACTTCTGAACCATTTACTGGACTTTTTTTAATTTGTAAACTGCCAGGTAAACTTCGGCTGTCTTTCTCCATCCAAATGGTAGTGCTTCTGTTTGGTTGCTCCAAAAATAATTCTATCCACTCGCCCGCTTTGATTTTCATTTCATTGATCCAATAAAACCATTCACTTAGTGCTGCTTGCTCATGTAAAGTCAATTCATTCGACAAGTTTTGGATGGGCATTGCATAGTTTTCGGTCACACTTATATATTCATTCATCTTACGCAACACTTTGTCGAAGATTTCATTCGTCCGCAAACGTTTGGATAATGGCTTCACAGTTCTCGTTGTCGACTTATTATCGTTAGTTGAATTGGAGTTCGCCAGTATAAGCATCGACTCGTCAAATGCCAACATGAATTCATTGAATGAATATTGAAGACGTTCAGTAAACGTTTTATGATTGAAATGAAATCGCTTTAAGATATCCTGAATATCAAACAATAGTTGGCAGCTAGCTAAACCGTTCAACTGACTCATTACATACTTCCATTTCGTATAAGAAAATACTTGTTGATGCGTCCGAATTGCCGCTTGGTTCATTTGATGGGCCTCATCAATCACCAATCCACTGATGGAATGGAACAATGGATCATAACGTTGCTGGTCATTCACCAGCATGGAATGATTCGTCAAGATCACCATCGACTGCTGACAGTTTTTTAATGTATGCGTATAAAAATCCGCCACCCGCTCGTCTTTCTTTACCCGCATTGAACGCTTACGAATACGGTCGATAAACAGTTGACCGCCACCTGATACATTGACTTCATCTAAATCGCCAGTCGTCGTTTCCGTTAACCAGACCAATAACTGCATAATTGTGATGGAATCATCATAAACCTCATCGTTAAAATGCAAAAGTTCTTCAAATTTCCCAACTGAAATATAATTCGCCATACCTTTAACGACAGTCGTGGGAATCGTCATTTGCAAAGCCTTTTCAAGCTTCTGGACTTCTTCAGCGAGTGTGTCGACTAAGTGATTCGTATACGTACTAATGACAACCGGCTGTTTCGTTTCATAGGCGCGAATCAAAGCAGGCACTAAGTAGCCAATCGTCTTACCAACACCCGTTGGAATCTCCACTGCGATTTGCTTCTTTTCAACAAAAGCTTGCCATGTCAAATCCATTAAGTGTGCTTGACTTTCCCTAACATGATAAGACGGATGAATTTTCTGCATGACTCGTTCTTTCGCCATGTCGTCGACAGGAAATTCTATTGGCTGTGGCCACGATGTAGTGGTTGGTTTAGATTGCAAATAAGGGATCCCACGAAATAGTGCATAGTCACTGGACGTGTCTTTTCCACGTACATGCTTAAGGGCTTCATAAAATAATGTCGACACATCCGATTTCATTGCAAATGAACGCTCATGCATACGATTCAGCGTCTCTTTAGGCAACGTTTTGATTTTCTCAATAGCCTTCAATAAAAACAACGCTGTCGCTTCTGCATCATCATCTGCCCGATGTGCTTGCTTCAATGAAATATTTAATGATTCAGCAATATCTTGCAGACGATAGCCAGGTAAAGTAGGATACATAATCTTCGCTAGTTCTACCGTATCGATCGTCTTGCCATGCCATTTTGCCATACCACAACGAACCAATTCTTTTTGTAGAAATGATACATCAAAGTCTGTATTGTGCGCGACAAAAATACATCCCGTAAGCAAATCAGCCACTTCTTCAGCAATCTTTTCAAAAGGGGCAGCATCCTTCAACTCTTCATCACCAATGGATGTCAGCTGGTGAATGAAAGGTGGAATCGGGCGCTGGGGATGTACGTAACGCATATATGTATCTGTTATTTTATTGTTTTCAATAAATACAATGGCAATTTGAATGATCCGATCTCCATTTAAAGGTGAATGACCAGTCGTTTCCAAATCGACAACTGCATATTTGCTTGTAGACATACCATCATCAACTTCCTATTTGGTTTCTAATGCAAATTGTATCACATTTACCACGGCGACTCACGTCTTGCATGTGGTCATAAAAGAAACCCATCATACCAAACAAATTGAAAGGGATATTTAGGTAGTGGTTCGGGATTGTAGCTCCAGCTGGGGACGCAGATCGACATTGCTACCTCTTCCTACTTACTTATTCTACAAATGAAACCCCCATTCGAATAACTCTCAAATGGGGGTTCAATACTTTTTAGAATATCGCGACGCCTGGCTTTTCGGTGATTACTTCCTTCACACGATTCTGTTCATCCATAATCAGCACAGTTGGTTGATGCGTACGTGCCTCTTCGTCGGACACATACGCATAAGAAAGAATGATCACAATGTCGCCCGGCTGCACAAGACGCGCTGCAGCTCCATTGACACAAATCACACCACTTCCTGGCTCTCCTTCGATAATATATGTCTCGAAGCGCGCACCATTGTTATTATTGACGATTTGTACCTTCTCATTCGGCAACATACCCGCAGCCTCTAATAATGCTCCATCGATTGTAATGCTGCCTACGTAATTCAAATTAGCTTCCGTAACAGTAGCACGATGTAATTTTCCATTCATCATCATTCTAAACATTTTTCTCATCCTTTATAGTTGACATAATAATATTATCTATCAATCTCGCGGAAGTAAATTGTACCGCTGCGGCCAAGATCACTTCTTCCATATCATTAATATTCTCTTCTAGAGAGGGATAGGCAAGTGCTTCGACATAATCAATCGTACCGGATGTTTCTTCTTCAATTGCTTTACGTACAATCTTCACTACTTCTTGCAGCGGAACGCCTTCATAATAACTGCGTTTCCCCTGACACAGTGCACGGTAGATTGCACTCGCTTCATTTCGTTCATGTTCAAGCAAACGAACATTACGAGAACTTTTCGCAAGTCCGTCATTTTCACGCACAGTAGGTACACGTGCAATTGATGTGCGAAGATTGAAATCACGTACAAATGTTTCGATAATCGCTAGTTGCTGCGCATCCTTCATCCCAAAATAAGATTCATCTGGATCCACGATGCTAAATAACTTTAATAGTACTTTCAACACTCCGTCGAAATGTCCTGGTCTTGAAGCTCCGCAAAGACGCGAAGCTTGTTCACCAGGCAAAATACTGATCCCACTCTTACGAGGATACATTTCTTCAACAGAAGGAATAAATAAATAGTCGACACCTGCTGTAGAAGCCAGTTCCGCGTCATGTTGCTCATCGCGTGGATAGGCTTCATAATCTTCTCCCGGCCCGAACTGCGCAGGATTAACGAAAATACTCATGACGACAATATCATGGTCTCTTCTAGCTTCTTCGACTAATTCCATATGACCTTCATGAAGGAAGCCCATTGTCGGTACGAAACCTACTGTGCGCCCTTCACGTTTTCTTGGATTCAGAATGTTTTGCAATTCCGCAATGGAGCGGACAATTTGCATGGTGGCACTAGTATTCATAGTGTTTTGCCTCCGTATAATGCTTCAAGTTCTTCTTCTTTCATTGTAAAACGATGGCTTTCAGAAGGGAATGAACCGTCCTTAACTGCTAGATTATATAATTTCATCGCACCTTCGATATCTTTACCGACTTCTGCGTAACTTTCAACAAACTTTGGTAGTTTGTGGTTGCCGTAGCGCACCATGTCATGGAATACCAGTACTTGCCCATCTGCTTCAGCACCCGCGCCGATTCCAATGATAGGAACTGCTACTGCCTGCGCAACTTCTTTCGCTAATTGGAAAGGAATACATTCCAGTACAATCATGAACGCACCCGCTTCTTCACAAGCTTTGGCATCTTCAATCAGCTGTTTAGCTGCAGCCGCCGTTTTCCCTTGTACTTTGTATCCGCCACTGACTCCAGCAGACTGCGGAAGCAATCCTAAGTGCGCACATACTGGTATGCCAGCTGTCGTCAACAACTTGATTTTATCGATGACTGCACCGCTTCCTTCTACTTTCAGTGCATTCGCAGAAGTTTCCTGGAATAAACGTAAAGCATTCTGTAACGTTGTGTCAGCAGATCCGTGATACGTACCAAATGGCATATCTACAATAACGAATGTATTTTTTGCACCTCGTCGAACCGCTTTACCGTGGTGACTCATTTCGTCCAGCGTTACATGTGCTGTCGAATCATAGCCAAGCACGACCATGCCAAGGGAATCCCCGACAAGAAGTACATCAATCTCCGCCTGTTCTGCAATTTGTGCTGTCGGATAATCATATGCCGTCAACATACTAATTTTTTCACCGTTCGCTTTCATTTTGGAAAAATCTGTTGTGGTTTTCATTGTTCATCTTCTCCTTTACGTCTGATTTCAGCAGGCGTTTGGTAGGCAAAAAAACCAAAATAAAACCCTACTGATCCAAATTTGGACAGAAGGGTTGCGTAAGCGTTTGATTTTGCTTCCTCCGTCCCTGTCTAAATAGATCAAGGCAGATTTCTTATATAATTCATTTGCCAAACAGGTGCAGCTCTAAAATTGATACCGCCCTATGCGTACACTATATCAAAACTGTAAGAACCTGTATAGTTTTAATTCTTAACTTCAATATCTGCGGAATAAATACCACGGACCGTGCCATCTGCAAGTCGTAGTTCCAGCATGCCATCATGGGAAATACCCAGTGCAATACCTTCAACTGTTTCATGGACCATACTCGCTTTGATTTTCTTACCCGTTATCGCAGCATAGCTCTCCCATAAAATTTTAATCGGCGCAAATCCTTTTTCAACATATAAGTCTGTATATTGCTCAAGGTACTTAAGAATGGCTGCCACTAATTGTGCACGGTCAATCATTTCCCCTTTTTCAATACGTAATGAAGTCGCAATTGTTTGCAGTTCTTCAGGAAAATCAGACTGTTGCTGGTTGGCGTTAATACCCATTCCTAAAATAATTGCTTTGACACGGTCGGGATCTGACTGAAGCTCTGTCAGAATACCTGTGACTTTTTTGCCATTGATTAAAATATCGTTCGGCCACTTAATAACTGGTTGAATATCCGCTACTTCTTCAATTGCACGAACAATTGCGACCGCTGCAACCAATGTCAGTTGCGGCGCATATTGAGGCGCCAAGTCAGGGCGAATGATCAAACTCATCCAAACACCTCGATTGGCCTTAGATGTCCATGGTCTCGCTAAACGTCCTTTACCAGCTGTCTGTTCTTCCGCAATAATCAATGTGCCATCTTCCGCACCATTTTGCGCATCTTCATGAGCTATTGTCTGCGTAGTGGGCACAGTTGTGAAATATTTAATAGTCCGACCATAGCGTTCTGTCGTTAAATACTCGGTGATGTTCCCTTTGTTGACCAAATCGGGTGCTTCGATTAAATAATAGCCTTTTTTACGCTGTGACCCGATTTCATAGCCCTCTTCTTCAAGTTCTTTAATATATTTCCAGATTGCAGTGCGCGAAAGACCGAATTCATCGGCAATATCTTGACCCGATATCGGCTCGCCTTGTGCGGCAAATAATCGTTTCAATAATTCACTTTTCACGGGAGATTTCATTGATAAACCATTCCTTTATCGCCAGTGCGTCATTTTTAATGTGTCCGTAGACAACTGCTCGTTCAATTTTCATGATCCAATCACTTGTCCATTTGCCAGCACTTTTTCCTGACCATTTTAACAAATCCTTGCCAGTGAAAGACAGGTCTGTGCGTTGCAGAATCGGTAATTGTTTTTTATACTGTTCAATTTGCTCTTTGTTTATCTCATAATCTTCATGATTTGCGTTAAAGATTTTCCCCACTACTTCTAGTATGTCAGTTGGATAAATATAGAAATCCCACGAATCAAACGCTCGATGCTTGCGTATAGCATATGCTTCTTCACATTGTTTCAAGAAGCGTTTTTCGTCATTAGATAATTTGAAGAGCCGAGCCAGTTCTGTTGCGGGTGTGTCCGTTATTACAAGCATTGCAGCAAAGCCATGGCGCGCGTGAAGAAATGGTGTATAGCGATCTAGCGATTCAAACGCTGCAAATAACTCAGGAAACTGTTCGGGCAATTTAATTTCACGTCCGTAATGAAAAGCTCGTGAAGGGTTCTGTCCTTGAAACAGTTTATCCATCTCTGTTTTGATCCGTTCAATCGCCACATGATGCAATGAAGGAAGCAGCGTCCTCATCGAATGCAATGTTTCCATTTCTATATCAAAATCCAAGACAGATGAAAAGCGCAAGGCACGGAAAATTCGTAACGGATCTTCTTGAAAGCGTTCTTCAGGCTTCCCAACAGCACGGATGACTTTTCGCTGTATATCCTCGAGTCCATCAAATAAATCAATGAGTTCCCCGTCTACCGTCATAGCGAGTGCATTGATCGTAAAGTCACGGTGTTGCAGATCTTCTCGTAATGATGCTACATAGACGGGATAACAAGCATCGCTAGTTGTAGCTTCTGTACGGTATGTCGTCACTTCAATCGGCTCTCCATGCATCAGCACAAGGATCGTACCGTGTTCAATACCAACATCAATTGTCCGTCTAAACACTTCTTTGACTTGAGACGGTGTTGCGGAAGTTGTAATGTCAATATCCAGCGGCTTTTTACCAAGCTCGGCATCACGAACTGCACCGCCGACAAAGACGGCTTCATAACCCGCTGCTTGCAATTCCCTAACTACTTGCCGACTTGCTGCTGAACCGAAAGAAGTTGTCATTTCATCGCCGCCACTTCATAATATAATTCTTCATATTGCGCTACAATCGATTCGGAACTGAATTCTTCCTGTACGGTACGTATAGCATTGCTTTTCATGTGTTGATGCAACTCGGGATCACTTAGTAACTGTGTCACATGATCGGCGACGGCTTGTACATCACCTAGTTCTACTAAAAATCCATTAACGCCGTCTTGAACAACTTCTGGAATTCCACCGATCGCATTTGCTATAGCTGGCACACCACAAGCAAAAGCTTCAAGCAGCACGAGACCGAATGCTTCTTTCTCGGAAAGTAACAACATCACATCACTGATTGATAATAATTCGGGCAGATCGTTACGCTTCCCTAAGAAGTAAATATCTTCTTGCAACTCGTGAGTAGTAACAAACTCTTCCAAAGCGAATTTTTCTGGGCCTTCACCAACTAATAATAATTTCGCTTTATGCTGCTTATCAATCAATCGGAAGCTTTCGATAATATCGGGAATACGCTTCACTTTACGGAAATTAGATATATGGATTAGGACTTTTTCATCCGACGCAATGCCAAGTTCTTCCCGAAGATGTCCCACTTCACGTGGATAATACTTTTCTTCATCAATGAAATTATAAATTGTTCGAATTTCTGTCGTCGGTTGCAACAACTCGATCGTTTCATTGCGTAATGAACGGGATACAGCTGTCACACGATCGGACTTATTGATACCGTAAGACAAAGTATTTTTTAATGCAGGGTCGTGACCAAGAATTGTCACATCGGTGCCATGTAGGGTCGTGATGATGCCAATAGATGATTGCGCCATATCTTTCGCCAAAATAGCGGAGATTGCGTGTGGCACGGCGTAGTGAACGTGTAGCAAATCCAGCTGTTCTGATTCGATGACTTGCGCTATGCGATTGGCAAGGGCAATGTCGTACGGCGGATACTTAAAAACTGCATATCCTTCAATCGTCACTTCATGAAACTGGATATTCGGATGGATATCTAAAAATCGAAAAGGTCTACTCGATGTAATATAGTGCATCTCATGACCTTTGGCCGCCATTTTAAGTCCTAACTCCGTCGCTACTACACCTGAACCTCCAAGCGATGGGTAACAAATGACACCTACTTTTAATTTTCTTTGTTGCATATGTTAACCGCCTCACTGCAAAAGTTTAATCTATAATATTTTCAAGCCCGTAAATAAATCGCGGAGTAGAAACAGATTCACGAATCGATAGTAATATACCCGGCATAAAGGACTTCCGGTCGAATGAATCGTGACGGATCTTGAGCAACTCCCCTTCACCACCAAGTAGTACTTCCTGATGTGCGAGTAATCCCGGTAAACGAATACTGTGAATCTTCATTCCTTCTATATCTGCACCGCGTGCACCTTTAAGCTTCTCTTGTTCTTCTGGGTGACCTTGGATGTGAGCTGCACGTACTTCACGGATCATCTCAGCCGTTTTAACAGCTGTTCCAGACGGTGCATCCAATTTCCGATCATGGTGCATTTCAAGTATTTCAACGTCTCCCAAGTAACGAGCGGCTTGTTGAGCAAATTTCATCATGAGGACAGCGCCAATCGAAAAATTTGGTGCAATAATACAGCTTTTTTGCTGTTCATTGGAAAGGTTCTCTAAATCTGTGAGCATTTCGGGAGTCAAACCAGATGTCCCGATTACTACATCCATGCCTAGTGACAAGGCTTGACTTGCGTTAGCAAATACTGCATCGGGGTCCGTGACATCGAGTAATACATCAGGATGGTGTGCGGCATGCAACGCTTCAAGCGATGTATAAATCGGTATTCCGTCCTTGGTATCAGTTACTGTTCCATTATGTAAATATTCCCCGTCATGTTTATAATCAAGTACCGCCACGATTTCAATATCTGCAGCTTCCGTTCCTGCTACTATAGCAGTCCCACCCATTCTTCCACGTGCACCTGCTATCGCTAATTTAATCATCATTCTTTTCCTCCTTTTTTGTCCAGCGGTCTTTATCTCTTGTATTGAACTTTGTCAATACGGTATCAAGCGCTTCAGATAAATCGATTTGTTGTGAGTTAGCAAAACAAATTAAGACAAATAATAAATCGCCTGTTTCTTCCTCCAACGTTCGGACGGCTTCAGTAGATTTTTTCTTCTTCATACCGTAGCGATCCTGTACTTCACGGGATAATTCCCCTAACTCTTCTGTCAGCCGTGCGATGAGTTCCATTGGAGGAAAGTATCCTTCTTTAAAACCGGTTATGTATGTATCAACATCTTGTTGTAATTGTTCCATCGTTTTAGTCATCACAATCACTCCCCTTCCTATCGTATGCATTCTTCCGGCTATTGTCAAAATATAATATTTAGCACATACTATGTATATTGCACGTTTTATCGAATGATAATAAGCGCGTACATAGGACAAGAGCTCGATTACATAAAAAACCGATTAGTAGGGGGAGTGTTGTGTTTGTTCGCTGGAATTCGCATACGGAATATTTTAATGATTATTTTAGGTGCAGCGCTATTTAGTTTTGGACTTGTGAACTTTACGATTCAGCATGAACTGGCAGAAGGTGGATTTACGGGAATTACGTTAATCCTGCTGTTTGCTTTCAATTGGGACCCTGCTTTGATGAATTTATTGCTGAATATCCCTATGTTTTTAATAGGCTGGAAAATGCTTGGCAGACGTTCTTTCATCTATACCATCATCGGTACAGTGGCAGTGTCGGTTTTCATTAAAGTGTTTATGAAGTATCAAGTGAATATTCATATGGAAGGCGATTTGTTCCTAGTCGCGCTCTTTGCTGGCGTCTTCATCGGTGTGGGACTAGGTGTTATATTTAGAAGCGGTGGGACAACAGGCGGCTCCGATATCATAGCGAGACTCGTGCATAAGAAATATGGAATTACGATGGGCAAAACGATGTTTGTTTTTGACGCCGCTATCATTTTATTATCTTGGGCTGTCTATTTAGATTATCGCTCAATGATGTATACATTGGTTGCGCTCTTCGTTGGAGCACGCGTCATTGATTTCGTTCAAGAAGGGGCGTACTCTGCGAGAGGTGCATTCATTGTAACGAACTTCCCGGATGAGATCGCCAGTAAAATATCAGATTCCATGGAGAGAGGCGTAACCGTGTTCAAAGGTTATGGCCATTTTTCAAAAGAAAATCGTGAAATCCTCTATTGCGTAGTCGGTAAAAATGAAATGATTCGATTAAAAAATCTCATCACTTCTGTAGATCCCGAAGCATTCGTCTCCATGATGGAAGTACATGATGTAATGGGCGAAGGATTTACATTGGATGAACAAAAACGGCCAATCGGTGATTAAAAAAATCCTTCTGCTATTTTAGCAGAAGGATTTTCCCTATTTATTAGTCGCGGTTTAAAAAGATTGAAATCAAACGCACTAGCTCAAGTACAGCTACTGCAGTTGCAGCAACATATGTCATAGCGGCCGCACTCAATACTTTTTTCGCCTGTGGTTCTTCATCATTACGGATGATACCAAGTTGAACGATTTGATCCATCGCACGTGATGATGCATTAAATTCTACTGGCAATGTAACAATTTGGAATAGTACTCCAACTGCCATCAACAAGATTCCGATACCTAGCAAAGAATTCATGCTAGAGAAGATAATCCCGATCATGATAAATACCCATGATGCGTTAGAAGTTATACTTGCGACGGGCGCCAATCTGTGGCGGAAACGCAAGAATGAATAAGCTTCTTTGTCTTGAATAGCGTGGCCAACTTCGTGCGCCGCTACCGCAGTACCTGCTACAGATGATTCATGATAGTTACTTGTGGACAATGCCACAATCTTTGTCAATGGATTATAGTGATCCGTTAAGAATCCTTGGCTTTCCACTACTTTTACATCATGTAAACCATTTTGATCTAAAATGAGCCTCGCTACTTGAGCACCTGTCATTCCAGAAGTCGAACGAATCTTTGAATACTTTTTATATGTGCTTTTCACTTTAAATTGCGCATAGATAGGAAGCAATAAAATGATACCAAAGTAAATCCAGAACACGTCTAGTTCTCCCCTTTCTCTCTATCCTTAATTTTATAATGTTTACTGTCTTACTGCAACTATTTACTACGCTTTCATCATCTGTAAATCCCGTCTTGACTTATAATTCCACATTGCAATAGCAATACAAGCCATAGATAACCAAAATGTGAAATAGCCAATTTGAGGGCTAAATTGCGTAAGGTCATGGTAAATCGGCATTTGTCCGAAAATATAGTCGATGGCGTCATTATGAAGTGTCCAAATTGCGGCAATTGCAATATGCCAAGCTGTGAACTTATATTTTGGCAAGTACAAGATTCCTTGCAATGCCATCGCGAAATGCGAGCCTATCAACATCCAGCCTACCCAACCAATTGAACCCGTTACAACGAGAGTCAACAAATTCATAACGACTGCCCATAAGCCATACTTTACTAAAGTGATGAGTGCAAGAGCTTCCATCAATTTGAAGTTTCGATTAAGTAGCCAGCCTATTATAGCAATACAAAAGAACAAAGTAGCGGTAGGACTATCCGGTACGAAAATCCAAAATTTCGGTTCCGTGATTTCCAGTTGCCACATATACCAATCATATCCGTAGACGGAACCTAATATATTTATAAAAAGAAGAATCCATAAAAATGATTTATGTGAAAGGATCATCCAAATTTGAGCCCATAACATTCGCAAAAACATCACCACTTCCATCGGAATATACTACTTTTATGTATAGTTTAGTTATAGATAAATATATAGAAAAAAAGAGTCAGTTTCCTGACTCTTTTTTCTTATTTCGTTTCTAGCTCAGCTATAAATTCAGCAAGTACTTGAAGATCTTCATCTGAACCTTCCCATGTACCAGCAGGCATTGAACCTCGGCCATCATGAGCAATTTCGATGATTTCTTCAGGTGTCATACCTGTGTTAGTTAACGGTAAGCCCAGTCCACCTTGGAAGGAGTCACCGTGACAGCCAATACAGGAAGAGCCCTGATAAATCTCATACCCTTCTGCCGTTTCATCATATTCAACTTCGTCCACAATAGCACCTTGAACTTTTGCTGCTTCCCAGTCGTGGTTTTCGACTGATTCCCAAGTCAAGTAGAAAATAGCTAAGAATGAAAGAATCATGAAGCCTGTTGGCAACGGACGTTTAAACGGACGTCTTTCTTTCGTAGTATCCATGAAAGGAACAAGCATTAATGCCATAAATGCCAAACCAGGAATTACGATCGCACCGATCACGTTATAAGGACCGGAAGCGAATTCATATTTCAATAGCTGATACATGAATAAGAAATACCAGTCTGGTATCGGTATATACATTGTATCCGTCGGGTCCGCTTGACGCTCAAGCGGTGACGGGTGTGCAAGAGTAACGATCAGATAGCCGATTAAGAAAATCGATCCAACCATCCACTCTTTCAATAGAAAGTTTGGCCAGAATGCTTCGGTTTTACCCGGATATTCTGAGTAATCCTTTGGTGTATTCGACATCTTGCCTGAAGCCTTGATGCGCGAATCCCCAACAAATTTCATCCCTTTTCCGCGGTGCATGTTATTCCCTCCTTCTTAAATTTCAGATGACCCTAACCAAAAAATTGGTTCTTATAGTGGTCCGGAAATACCTTGTCTTCTGATCATGATAAAGTGTGCTGCAAGCAACCCAAGCAAAGCAGCCGGTAGGAAAAATACATGAATCGCGAAGAATCTCGTTAACGTCTGTGCACCTAGAATCGTGGAATCACCCGCGAGAAGGATTTTAATCTGTTCTCCGATGAAAGGTACTGACGCGGCAATCTCAATCCCAACTTTTGTTGCAAATAGAGCCTTCATATCCCAAGGTAATAGATATCCTGTGAAACCTAGACCTAGCATGACGCCAAAAATCAGTACGCCGACGATCCAGTTCAATTCACGAGGCTTCTTATAAGACCCTGTAAAGAATACACGCAAAGTATGTAGGAACATCATTACGATAACTAACGAAGCTCCCCAGTGGTGCATCCCTCGCACAAGTTCACCGAATGCAACATCGTTCTGAAGGTAGAAAACTGATTTCCATGCGTTTTCAATATCCGGTGTGTAATACATTGTCAGGAACATACCAGACAAGATTTGGATAACCGTTACGAAAAACGTCAAACCTCCGAAACAATAGATGAATGCAGAAAAATGATGTGCAGGGTTTACGTGCTCAGGTACTTCGTGGTCAGCGATATCTCGCCAAATTGGTGTGATATCTAACCGTTCATCCACCCAATCATAAATTTTATTTAACACTGCGGTCGTACCCCCTTACCCTTTAGACTAATGTGTTCGGTATTACTCCACCAAGATAGACAAATCCGTCGATGACGTCTACTTCAAACTCATCAAGCGGTCCAAGCGGTGGTGTTCCTGGAATGTTATCACCATTTTTCTTATAACGTCCAGCGTGACAAGGGCAGAAAAATTCGTTTTTATGCTCGTCGCCTTCCCAGTTTACTGTACACCCTAAGTGTTTACAGACCGGA
Source organism: Sporosarcina sp. P1 (assembly GCF_002743155.1). Classification (NCBI taxonomy): domain Bacteria; kingdom Bacillati; phylum Bacillota; class Bacilli; order Caryophanales; family Caryophanaceae; genus Sporosarcina; species Sporosarcina sp. P1. Next base: position 330,843 of record NZ_PDYS01000001.1, on the reverse strand, counting down.
GAAAGTGCTATGACTTTGTCGCCTTCTTTGTAGACCCAAGCCGTGTTAGATTCGTCAGAAGTATACCATGCATCTTGTCGATCTTTGATTGTATAGTCTACACGAACCGGTACTTCCGAAAGATCAGCTTCTTTTTGCGGTGTTGGAATCATGTCGGAACCGCCGGCACTGGCCAGAACGGGATCAATTGCGAAACGAATCATCGGCATCAGCATTGCAGAGGCCATGAACCCACCAGTTCCCATTAGTGTATAACTTAGGAACGTGCGTCTTGACACTTTATTGCTCATCAGTAATTTCCCTCCTCTTACTCCAAAGTCAGTCCCACGGACATTCTTTTGCTAATTGTAATACTAGGACATATCTATGATATATCAATATGAAACTAAATTCAATAATGCTTTTAGTAGGTACTTAAGTTTGTGGACAAATATTAAGATTTGGTGACAAACGGCAATCAACCTTTAAATAAGTCTTGATTAGTGCTTGACCCTTTTGAGGACGGTGTTTAGAGTGCGTCTGTATTGATCATGACATTAAATTTGTTTTAGTTCAAGTTCTAAGCCAAAAGTGGTTGCAATCCTAAACCCGGCCTTCATTAATGATAACCTTACTGCACATTCCAACTTTCCATAAAGTGTGTCAGTACTTGCCGTAGCTGGTCTTCCATGATCGTCTGGCGTAGATGGTTGTCCATTGTCTCTAGAGGGATAGACGGAAGCCAGACAACCTTACCTTTCACCGTCACGCTCGTCCACTTAGGATCCGTTGTAAGATAGAAGACATGTGTGAAGGAAGATTTCTTCAAATCCTTTGATAACGTATCCGCCATTTGCTGCAAGTCTGTTGACTGCGTGTATGAAACAGGGGGCAAGAACATCATACGCCCTTTAAACTGCTTCTCTATGAACATCGATAGATTCATCAAAAACTCAGAAGAGGATGCACTGTTTTTCATCGTTTCTGGTCGTGTGTCTATCGCTATTAAAGGTACTACGACAGTATCAATATATTCTTTCTGATTTATATATGTATCCACATCTTTTGGAACCCAGTTCATTGTCATTCCTCCTTGCATTACTCAGTAAAGTTTAGCCTATATTTTCTCTCAACGCAAACCAATGATTCCACCGCGGAGGGCGAAATCATTGGCTAATGTCTTTATCTTTTTTCATCTCATTCAACATAGCTGTCAGGCTAATGAACAGCTCCCGATCACCGTTGTCCAGCGCTTCGTCGATTTTCTTCAGCAACATGTCGTTCGTCGTTAACGTGAAGCTCTCTTCCAACAGCTTTTCTGCTATTTGTTGGTCTTTCTTTTTCTTCAGCAGATCTTCCGGCAAGTAAGGATTCTCTTCCGCCACACTCGCATACTCAGGACATTTGTTGCTGTGTTTGAAATTCAGTTGGATGAACATATCTTCGTCAGGATGCAGTCTGAGGTCGTGAAACGACTTTTCCGCATCAGCTGTCATCAAGTTCCCCTTGTAGAAGCGAAAAGGGATACTGTCCACCTCTGTTGTAGAAATAATCATGGCGCGCGGACAGTGATGAGCTTCGTTTGTAAAATGAACATTCGTTAATAAATGTTCGTTGCTGAGAAGATAATTTAAAATCCATACACATTCCCGCCGCTTTAATCGATAGCGTTTTAAAAACCACCTCAAGAATTCTTTCTTGGCAGCTACAGGAACCATGGCCTTCATTTTACCCCTCCTCTTCAGATTGCGCGATGTATGCCGTCCATTCTTCTTCATGCGGAGCGATCCTTACTAACTGCTGAATGACCGATAACGCTTCATCGCGCTTACCTTCCTCCAGCAAGAATCGTGCATATTGATCTAAGAAAGCAGCATCCTCGTTCATCCCATCATATGCTTTGAAATACATTTCATACGCTTTTTCGTAATCTTCTGTACGTTCATAGGCATAGGCAAGAAAAGCATGAAGTAAAGGGATTTCTAATTGATCTACTTCAGAGTACGTCAACAATTCAATTAACGCTTGATCTTCTTCCTGATTTTCATAGACCGAAGCAAGCGTCACAAGTGCCTCGATGTATTCAGGATCTAAAACGAGCGCTTCTTTCAAATGCCCTTCTGCTTGTTCTGGCATTTGCAGCTTCAAAGCAGATTTCCCTGCTGCCAGCTGTAGTTCTTTATCGAATTCATCACGTTCAATACCTTTTTTGAAAAGCTCTAACGCTTTGTCGTCTTCATTTTGTTGTGCATAGCTTTGACCGGCAAGCATATAAGCAGAGAAATAATCTGGGTCCATTTCTAATAACTGCTCAAGCCGTGTGACCGCTTCTGCGTAGCGCCCAGTTTGATAGTATGCCAATCCTAATCCAAACAACTCTTCAGGATTTTGTTCCTTATCAAGTAATGCCTCATAGAAAGGAATGGCCTCCTCATACGCAGCACCTGCACTGTACGCTTCCGCAAGCCGTGACGACAGACGAACGCCTGCAATCTCTTCAGTGGTCTCGTGAAGCTTCTCATAAATCCTCACAGCCTCACTGTATCTTCCTGAATCCAAAAGAAGTTCTGCTTGTGCGAGTTGGATTACCGGTTCGTTCGGAGACAATGTTGCTGCTTCTCGCACTTTAGATAATGCCGTTTCAGCAAGTCCAAGCATTTGATAATAATCTGCCTGCGCAAGCAATGCCTGTACATACTCTTCTTCGTCCGGTGAAATGTCTGTCAGCAATAATAATGCTTCGTCTTCTTCACCAAGTTCAAGTAATGCCGCGGCGCGATCTATTTTCAACTGGGCTTCATCAGGGAATACTAGCAACAACTGTGAGAGGATCTCATCGGCTTGTCCGATGAATCCATATTCGATCAATAGATTTGCGACATTGTATAATGCGTCATATTCATTCGAAGCTTGTAGTTTCTGTATTTTATCTTGAAGGGCATCTACATCTCCATCGAGTACTATTTGCTCCAATTCCTGCAATACATTCATTTTTTCACCTGAGCTTTCTATTCTACTTTATTGATTGACTAGCTCTGATAGATCTTCAAAAAAGTGTGGATATGAAATTGCGATACAAGATGGATTGTCGATTTGGACTGGACTTGACGTAATCAATCCCGCAATCGCTGCCATCATTCCTAGACGGTGGTCGCCGTATGATTGAAGTGTGGCACCTGTAAGTGGCGTCGGCCCGTTAATCATCATGCCGTCCGGTGTGGTCTCGATATCGGCCCCGAGTTTCCGTAATTCCGTAGCGACTGCTTCAATACGGTCAGTCTCTTTGACACGAAGTTCTTCTGCATCTTTAATGATGGTCTTTCCTTCTGCTTGTGTTGCTAATAAAGCAAGTACAGGAAGTTCATCGATTAATCTTGGAATCAAATCACCACCGATTTCAGTTCCTCGCAGGCGCGAATGCTTTATTCGGACAGTGCCGTAACGCTCACCTGAAAATCCTTGTTCATCTGATAATTCGATATCTACACCCATCGCTTCTAGTACATCAAGTATACCTGTTCGAGTAGGATTCAATCCAACTTTCAGGAACGACACATCACTGTTTTCAACTAATGCAGTGGCTACCATGAAAAATGCCGCGGAAGAGATATCTCCTGGTACGACAACGTCTGTTCCTGTCAGTTGTTGCCTACCTTCGATCCTTATTACATTATTTTTTTGTTCCAGCTTCGCACCAAATTGTACTAACATACGTTCCGTGTGATCCCGCGATACAGTAATTTCTGTAACAGATGTAGTGCCTTTTGCTTGAAGGCCCGCAAGTAATACAGCGGACTTTACTTGCGCACTAGCAACTGGCATCAAATAGTCGATTGCTTGCAATTCTTTCCCAGTGATTGTAAGTGGTAAATAATCAGTTGATCCTTTGCTAGTGATATCTGCACCCATTTGCTCCAAAGGATTCGTCACACGCTTCATCGGACGCTTGGATAAATATTGATCTCCACACATTTCAGACGTTACGGAAGAACCAGATAAAATGCCTAGCATTAAGCGCGCAGTCGTTCCCGAGTTGCCCGCGTCAAGTGCTACAGTTGGCGTCTGCCAATCCGCTATACCAGGACTTTCAATAGTCACAGCAGTTCCGTTCCGAGTAATCTTTACACCAAGCTGTTTGAACATTTCAATTGTGCTCAGACAATCTTCACCATCCAAAAATCCACTGATCGTTGTTTTGCCTTTTGCAATTGAACCCAACATAACCGCACGGTGGGAAATTGATTTATCTCCAGGTACTTGTAAAGCGCCGCGAAGAACCGGCTTTTCAAATGAAACCGTTTGTTGTTCTGACATTACGCTCTCCCCCTTTTAAAGTACGTGCATAGAATAGTCTGTTTCTGCTGTTAATACTTGACGAGCTTTCTTACGTTCAGCAGCCGATTGGAAGCTGACAACTAAAATACCGTACACGTCTGTACGTGTTTCCACTATACGTATATTGGTCAAACTAATATTGGCTTCTGCAAGAATTTTCGTAATTTCGGAAATGATACCCGGATGATCTGGTATGTCGATGTGTAAATCAAATGTCATGTAGAGCGCACCTTGAACCGCCCCTTCATTTGTTGAAGGAAGTTGATCGCGGTACGTTTTTGCTTGCGCAAAGAAATCGAAAATTTGCTCAGGATTGTTGTCTTCCAACATAGCGCGAATTGTATTCATTTCGTCGAGCCAACCGTCTACTTGCGACAATAACTCTTCCCTATTTTGGATGGTAATATCACGCCACATAATAGGATCTGCGGAAGCGATACGTGTTAAATCGCGGAAACCACCTGCAGCTAATTTTTTCACGAATGGCTGTTGTTCTTCCTGTGCAGCCAAGCGGCCGACTAATGAAGAAGCTACAATATGCGGGAAATGGCTGATGATCGCCGTCATACGATCGTGTTCTTCCGCTTGTAGAACAATCAATTTTGCTTTCGTTGGGGTAAGCAATTTCTCTATATCATCGATTTGTTCTTCAGTCGTTGTGTCATTCGGCGTAAGAATGTAGTATGCGTTCTCAAAAAGATGTTCCATCGCAGCGGATACACCACTTTTATGGGAACCCGCCATTGGATGTCCACCTATGAATGTAATTCCCTTTTCTTGCAAGATCTTTGCAGCATCCATAATCGGTTTTTTCGTACTCCCTGTATCAGAAAGAATTACATGTTCTTTAAAGTCCCAGTCTACCGCTTCTTCAAAAAGGGCAACCGTCGTATTGACAGGCGTCGCAAAAACAACAAAGTCAGCCTGTTCACAGGCTGATTTTGCAGAAGGCGCGACCGTGTCAATGATCCCTCTGCGAAATGCTTCATCAGCAGTTGCATAAGAACGGTCAAAACCTACAATATGAATTTCTGGATTTCGTTTTAATGCTAGACCAAGTGATCCACCGATCAATCCAAGTCCAATTATACTTACCGTCGTTTTCATTGTCATCTATCCTTATTGGTTAGTTAATAGTTGATCGAACGCGTTAAAGAAGCCTGTATTTTGTTCATGCGTTCCAATCGTCACGCGAACAAATCCTGGCGTACCTAGCAGATTTCCACTGCGAACAATATATCCATTTTGCAATAAAATCTCGCATGCAGCATCCGCATCTCCAGGGACAGCGATTAATACAAAATTAGTTGCCGACGGATAGATTGCCAATGCATGTTGTTTCGCATAGTCTGCATAGCGTTTTCGTTCTTCATCATTTTTCGTTACACAATCTTGAAGGAACCGCTGATCAGCAAGAGCCACTTCCGCTACCGCTAATGCGAGTGAGCTGTTGTTGAACGGGTTCCGCACTTTATTGAGCTCCGTTACTACACTTGCGTTAGTGACGCCATAGCCTATGCGAAAACTTGCCAATCCGTACGCTTTGGAGAAAGTACGAAGTACAATTAAGTTGTCATAATCGTGAATCCACGTTATAGCGTCTTGCTGTGTCGGATCCGTAACAAATTCAAAGTATGCTTCATCGAGAACAACAAGTGCCGTTTTTGGTACCCGATCCAAGAATTTTTTAATCGATTCACTCGATAAAAGATTACCTGTTGGATTATTCGGATTACATACCCAGATGACCGCTGTTTCTTCATCAGTAGCTTGTAAAAAGCCTTCTAAATCGTGATCACCATTTTCGAGCATAGCCACTTCACGAATTTCGGCTCCTTCTATTTTTGCATTATGTGCGTATTGCGGGAAAGTTGTAGAAGCCATCACCGTATTCGTACCCGGTTGCAGTAAAGATCTGGAAATAATGGTGACAATTTCGTCAGAACCATTTCCGAAAAGAATTTCATTCGGATCAATTTGATGGAATTCAGCTAGCTTTCCACGTAATCCTGCAGTGTACGCATCTGGATAAATTTCAAATTTAGCAGCCTGTGAATGTAAATATTCCGCGACTTCAGGTGATGAACCATAAGGGTTTTCATTTGAAGCGAGCTTATGTACTTCTTGCAGACCGTATGTACGTTTGACATCCTCTAATGAACGACCGGGTGTATAAGGTTTCATTGTGCGTAAAATTGGTTTCCACTTCATTGGATGGCTCCTCCTTTACTTTCGTTGAGTTATTTTTGTAAATCGGGTCGTAATTGAACTGCGTTATTTTGATAGATATGTTGTATTTCCTCTTGTTTCTTAGAAGTGTTGACGTTCATCATGACCCGTATACACTTACGCATCGAGCCAGGTACATCGATTTCATGTGTACACATGACGGGGACATACGTCCACCCTTTAATTGAGCGGATTGCTTTTGCGGGAAATGCCGCTTTGACATCTACCGTAGTTGAAACAATTACAGAACCGATATCTTCGGGTTTGAATTGATTCGCTTCTGCCATTTCGAGTACAAGTGATTCTGTCGCCAGCAACACTTCTTCCGCGTCATCATTTTCTACTGTAGTCGCGCCTCTAATTCCTCTAACACTCATACGATTCCCTCACTTTCCAACTTTTCTTTGAATTCCTCAAATGCCGTTCGACATTCTTCTGAACTAATTTCTTTCACAAAAGGTTCACCGATTTTTTGTAATAAAACAAAATTCATCTTGCCGAATGAAGCTTTTTTATCCTTCTGCATATAGGATAATAACTCTTCGAAACTATAAGAGAATACCGGCTTAAAGGTATAGTCGTTCTTGTTAGCAAAATGAAGATAGCGATTCGTGAATCCTTCAGGGATATTACCGTATTTCTCACTTAGCAAGAAGGCGTAACCCATACCAATCATGACACACTCCCCATGACTGAGGCTGCCAAATCCAGAAGCCGCTTCCACTGCATGTCCAAATGTATGACCGAAATTCAGAAACTTGCGCGTGGAATTCTCAAACTCGTCTTCTCTAACGATATCTGCTTTTACCTTGATCCCTTGAAGTAATTCCTTCTCAAGCCATTCTATAGAAGGTGTAGAAAACTGTTCTTTTTCCAGTAACTGCTCTGTCCATAACGGATCAGAAATAAAGGCATGCTTGACCAATTCTGCCAAGCCTGAACGCATTTCTGATGCAGGCAACGTATTGAATACATCCGTATCAAACAATACAGCTGAAGGTTGATGGAAAGATCCTACCATATTTTTCCCTTCCGGCATATTGATGGCTGTTTTACCACCGACTGCACTATCATGTGCAAGTACAGTGGTCGGACATTGGATGAAGCGAATACCACGCATAAACGTAGCTGCCACAAAACCTGTTAAATCCCCACACGCTCCTCCGCCAAATGCGATCAAGAGTGAATTTCGCGTAAAACCTTCCGTCAGTAAGAAAGACTGACAATCTACGTATACTTCCGGCATTTTACACTTCTCGCCGCCAGGGACGATTTTCACCGATACTTCGTGACCAGAACGTAGTAAAGTTTCTTGCAATAAAGGGAGGTGTAATTCTGCCACGCGCGCATCGGCAATAATCCCGATTTTATCTGTCGTACTCAGCAATTCTGCATACTCAGTCTGAAGTAATTCATAGGTGTTCGAACCTACATAGACATCGTATTGGTGATCCCGGACGGAAACAGTTAACTTCTCCATCTTAAAACTCCTTTACATATTGTCTATATTGTTCAATATCCTTCTGTAAACCTTCCATTGTATCCGAACGGAATTCTTCCATAATCGCTTTAGCCATCTCTGTTGCGATGACATGTTCAGCTACAACAGATGCAGCAGGAACCGCACAAGGATCAGAACGCTCAATTGTGGCAACGAAGGATTCCTTTGTATCGATATCTACACTCTCTAGTGGCTTATAAAGCGTCGGAATTGGTTTCATGACACCGCGAACTATGATCGGCATACCTGTCGTCATTCCGCCTTCAAGTCCACCTAAACGATTGGATTTCCGGTAATATCCTAGCTCTTTATTCCAGCTTATTTCATCGTGAACTTCACTGCCTGGCATTTTTGCCATATCAAACCCTAAGCCGATTTCAACACCCTTAAAAGCATTGATGCTCATCATAGCCCCTGCAAGCTTGCCATCCATTTTGCGATCGAATTGCACGTAACTACCAATTCCCGGAGGACATCCTTCAATGATGACTTCCACTACGCCCCCCAGTGTATCACCACGCTTTTTAATATCATCTATAGCTTCCGTCATTTTGACAGATGCCTCTTTATCCGCACAATATACTGCATCCTCTTCTACGATGGCGCGCAGTTCTTCTATGGAAAGATCAGCGTAAGCAGCAGGATCTGTTTCGATGCCACCAATTTCCGTAACATGTGCTACAGTTTCAATCCCAAGCTGACGCAAGAATTGTTTTGCTACCGCTCCGATTGCTACACGCATCGTCGTCTCACGTGCTGATGAACGCTCCAAAACATTTCGCAAGTCACGGTGGCCATATTTCATGCCGCCGACTAGATCTGCATGTCCAGGACGAGGACGAGTGATTTGGCGCTTCACGTCTTCAGGATTCATGTCTTCAGGAAGTGGTTCTACGCCCATGATGCCTGTCCAATGTTTCCAATCATCGTTAACAACCGTCAGCGTTACTGGCGAGCCTATTGTTTTACCATGACGTACACCTGATGAGATTTCTACACGATCCTTCTCTATTTGCATCCTGCGACCTCTACCGTGTCCACCTTGTCTTCTCTTCAATTCTTTATTAATCATCTCAGCAGTTAGTTCCATCTGTGCAGGTAATCCTTCAATGATGGCAGTAAGCTGTGGACCATGGGATTCTCCAGCTGTAATAAAGCGCATATTCCATTCCTCCGTAACGTGGTTTATTGTTTTTTTCTATAAAAGAATGTATCTACTGATTCAAAGTTGTATTTTTCAGGATTGAATATTTGTTCCGTGCTTCCAACGAATAAAATACCACCTGGTTTAAGTGCTTTGGAGAAGTTGGTGTAAATCTGATCTTTTGCTTCTTCCGTAAAGTAGATCATCACATTACGGCAGACGATCAAATCGTAGTTCGTATCATAACGATCTTCCAGCAAATTTTGCTGTTTGAATGTAACTGTCTTTTTGATATCTTCTACTACTTGATAAGAAGCACCTTCTTTTATGAAGAATTTATCTACGATTGGCTTTGGCACTTCTTTTAATGCACGATCATTGTAAAGGCCAACTTTGGCACGATTCAATACGCCCATATCTAGATCCGTTGCATAAATGGAAATATCACGCAATGGAAGGTAGGATGATAGAACCATTGCAAGTGAATAAGGCTCTTCGCCGGTAGAACAAGCTGCGCTCCAAATTTTCAATCGTTTATTTTTCTCCAATAATTGAGGTAAAATTTTCTTCTCTAAGACGTTCCAACGTACGGCGTTGCGGTAAAATTCTGACACATTAATCGTCATGCGGTCCAAGAATTCTTCCAGCAAGTCCTTGTCCGTTTGAATAGCTAGAGAATACTCTTTAAAATTACGAAAGCCTTTCTTTTCATACAGAGAAGTGAGTCTCCTCTTCATCTGGGCTTCTTTATACAAAGACAAATCGATCCCAGTTTTCTTCTTGACCCCTTGAATTAACACCAAATAATCAGACATTTAACAACCCCCTGTTGCCGTTGCTTTCTTATGTACGTTCTTATTATAACGGAAAATGTATGTCGTATGTATAAGAAAAACAGCCATGCGAAATTCGCTCGGCTGTTCTTGGCGATTAATTAATCCAGTTGTTCACTGTTTTGTCATAAGTCACAAGCTCTTCTTCTTTAAAGAATAAGTTAATCTCGCGGCTTGCTGACTCAGTTGAGTCTGAACCATGAATAATATTCTTGCCTACTGTTACAGCAAAATCTCCACGAATAGTTCCGGGAGCTGATTCTTTTGGATTCGTTGCACCCATCATTAAGCGAGCAGTAGAGATTACGTTCTCGCCTTCCCATACCATTGCGAAAACTGGTCCGGAAGTAATGAAGTCAACAAGTTCTCCGAAGAATGGACGTTCTTTATGCTCTCCGTAATGTTGTTCAGCAAGTTCTTGAGAAATGTTCATCAATTTCCCGCCAACTAATTGATATCCTTTGTCTTCGAAACGACCAACGATTTCACCTACAAGGTTACGTTGTACGCCGTCAGGCTTTACCATTAAAAATGTTCTTTCCATCTCTAAAACACTCCTTCAATCTTCTATAGGGATTATCCCTTTTAAATCGTAACATTGACGCCTTTTTCTTTCAACTATTAACAAACTTCGTCAATATTTTCGTTGACCGATAAAATCAGCAATTTGAGTCAGTGCTTTCTTCGACTTACCATTCGGCAAACTTTCCAATTCTTTTAGCGCTTTGGATAAGTAGAGATCACTTACATGCTGTGCTTTTTCAATCGCACCACTCTGTCGAATATAGCGAAGCATCGATTGTCTATCCGACTCTTCCATCTGTCCAGTAAAAGCACGATCCATATAGGGCTTGAATTGTTCATCATCTTTTATGTATAAAACAGGCAATGTAATATGACCATTTAATAAGTCGCTTCCTGCAGGTTTCCCAAGTTCTGCATCTGTTGAAGTGATATCCAAAATATCATCGACGATTTGAAATGCCATTCCAGTGAAATACCCATATCTCTTTAGTTTCTGAACAGTTTGAGCATCTGCATCTGCACTGAGTGCGCCAAGTTCACAACTAGAAGATAGCAGTAAAGCAGTCTTTCGCTTAATACGTTTCAAATAGTCGCGAAAATGTTGATCGGTTTGTTGTTGGAAATCAATCTGGATAATTTCCCCTTTGCATATCTCAAGCATCGTTTCAGCGAGAATCTGATGGACAGGTGCTTTCTCGATAGTACCGATAGATGTCAGTGCTCGTGAAAAGATGAAGTCACCTGCATACATTGCCACCCGGTTGTTCCACTTCGCTTTAACGGTTTCTAAACCGCGTCGCATATCAGAATCATCAATTACGTCATCATGGACGAGAGATGCCATGTGGATTAATTCAAGGGACACTGCAATTTTCGCAGCGCTTTCCAGCGAATAAGCTCCGAATTGAGCAGCCATTATAACGAAAATGGGCCGAATCCTTTTTCCACCGGCTTTCAATAAATGCAAGGAAGCTTGACGAACAATGGGAGAAGAGGATTGCACGGAACGCTCAAGCTCTTTTTCAATATAGGACATATCTTTGCGGAAATCCGTATAAAGCGACATCAACTTAATTTTTTCCAACCCCATTACCTTCTCCCGTGTATTCATTATTTATAAGCGATATGGCCTGCCGCCGCACCGCCACTGTAAGACTTGTACGAAACCTCTTGATATCCTGCATCGACGAAAAGCTGTGCTAGCTCTTTCATGCCTGGGAAATCATTTGCTGATTCTTGAAGCCAAGAATATTCTTTATAGCTCTTTGCGAAAAGCTTACCGAATACTGGCATAATATATTTGAAATAAAAGCGAAACCCTTGACGGTATACAGGAATTTTAGGTTGAGATGTTTCTAAACACACTGCCATTCCACCCGGCTTCAACACGCGTCGCATTTCTTTTAATACAGTCAAGTAATCGGGAACATTGCGAAGACCAAACCCGATCGTTACATAATCAAATGAATTGTCCGGATAAGGAAGTGACATGGCGTTACCTTGAACTAACGTAAGGTTCGGGTAAGGGGCTACTTTATCTCTGCCCGAATCCAGCATGTTGGCACTGAAGTCTAAACCGACAACTTCGCCAGTAGGGCCTATAGCTTGAGCCAATGCGACAGTCCAGTCTGCAGTACCACAGCAAACGTCAAGCGCTTTAGCACCAGGCTGTACGTTCATGCGTGCCATGATATCATTCCGCCATTTAATATGTTGATTGAAACTGATCACGGAATTCATTTTATCATAGTCTGTCGAAATTTTTTCAAAGACATTATGAACTTTTTCTTCTTTTGAGACCGCCACAGTTCGTCCCTTCTTTCTTCACTTCAGTTTACTTTCTCATTGATTCGTCATTTTCTGCAACTCTTCTAGTACTTCAGTATGTAAATAAAAGCTGTTATTTAATCTGTTGTTCAGCTGTAGTTGTAATTGATCGATCCACTCTTGTGTATCATTCGTACTCGGCACTAGATGCGGAAATTTCATCCGATTCAAGTCATGCTGTGTGCTGTCGAGCAACCAAACGAGTGGAAAGACTGTTTCTACGATATGTGTGTAGCGACTAAAGCCGAATGCCTCGAAGAATTTCACAATACATGCGCTTTCCACTTCAGCAATCAACTGCAACCGCTCTTCAAGAGTAGGCGGTGGTGCTTGAAACAATGTCGTCTTGCATTCATTAACTCTGCCGATTGCCAATGACAAAGAACGAATGAGATGGAAGTTTGGAATTGACGCCAATAGCTTATAGTGGATACCGCTGAAGTGATCGCCTGCAAGGACCATCAATTGCTGTTCTTTGGAAGAAGCATCCACGACATCGATTTGATCATGGACGTCAAAAGCCGTATGGATGGCACCAATCGCCAACGCCGCGGTTTGCATTTCATCTGTCCACTGCTCTCCGTTAAGCATAGGCAATAGGAGCAACGAAGCTTTTCGCCTGTCAATCGAAGCATGCCCAGCATCTCGTTCGACCACTGGCTGATAAATAGCACGTCGCAAATGGTGTATATAATTGTCGACTTGGTCAGTGAATCCTTTTGTTTCCATCAGTAAGCTCCATTCCCGTAAGGATACGGTCATTCTTTTTCTTCACTGGCAATTACGCCATGTGCTGTATGAATTTCAGCTTCTCCCCGAATCTTAATAGCGGAGGTATGCTCGGTAAACTGCGCGATCATGACTTCTCCTCTATCCAGCTTTTCGGTATGGTGAAACTTGGTGTCATTGCCTCTCGTGAGCCCAATAACATTCACTCCATCTTTTTTCGCTTTGATAATTAGATAATCTGGTTGTGTCATTTTCGCATCTCCAGTCTATATATAATTCTAATGATAGCATATACAGCAAGCGCTGGGCAAAGACCTTAGTGCGTTCTAATGAGAGATAAAATTTCAGCACGTTTCACGTCATCATGTTCATAGATTCCTCTAGCTACAGTCGTGATGGTTTTAGCTCCCGGCTTCTTAATTCCTCTCATCGTCATACACATATGTTCAGCTTCGATAATGATATAGACACCATGGGGATTCAACTTTTCCATCATGGCATCTGCCACACTGGATGTAATGCGTTCTTGCAATTGTGGACGACGTGCTGCTGTTTCAACAGCTCTTGCCAACTTGCTCAAACCTGCAACTACTCCATTACGCGGAATATATGCTACGTGTGCTACACCGAAAAACGGAACTAAGTGATGTTCGCACATGGAATAAAAAGGAATATCTTTCACCAATACCACTTCATCATGATTCTCATGGAATACTGTATCAAAATACTCTCTTGGATCTTTATTTAAACCTTCAAATACCTCTTGATACATTTTAGCAACACGTTTTGGCGTCTCAAGTAATCCTTCACGAGTCGGATCTTCACCGATCGCTTCCAGTATCATTGTAACTGCCTGTTCTAATTTATTTATATCTTGCTCTTTCATAACAGCATGTCCTCCTTGTAGGAACTAAACCTATTTCCCCAAAATATTAGCACATTCCATTCATTCCGTATAGTTACTTGTACTTCCTTATGTATCCCAATAAAAAAAAGGAAAGGAGTCCATCCATGGCCATCTGATGAACAGATTTGCTGGACGGACTCCTATGTAAAATCTCAAATTATTTTACTGCGTCTTTAAGTGCTTTACCTGCTTTGAAAGCTGGAACTTTACTTGCAGCGATTTCGATTTCTTCGCCTGATTGTGGGTTACGTCCTTTACGTGCAGCACGTTCGCGTACTTCGAAGTTTCCGAAACCAATCAATTGAACTTTATCACCGTTAGCAAGAGTCGATTGAATTGTATCGAATACAGCTTCAACAGCTTTAGTTGCGTCTTTTTTTGTTAGACCTGCCGCTTCTGCCACAGAGTTAATTAATTCTGTTTTATTCACACCGTTCACCTCCTCTCAAAGGGGGATGCTATTGCTGTTAACACTGTAAAAAGAGTAACATAAGAAAAACTACGGTGCAACAATATTATCGCGCTTTTCCTTTATTCACGGCATTTCAAGCGATTTTGAAAGAAAAGCATAGAAAAAAGACCCGTTTTTGACGGATCTTTCTTCATTTTAAACTACATTTTTTGTGTGGTTTTCTTAATTTTTCACCTCAAACAATAAACGTAATCATACCTTTATTCCCATCATTAACCATTTGTTCAATTGTTTCACGCAAGCGTTTTCTAGCTCGATCTGGAACTGCGGCAGTCTTATATCGGATACTTTCTTTCATGACTTCATGCAATGGTGTACCAAATAATTGGGTTTCCCATAATGCTTCACGATCATGTAAATACGCATTTTTCAACTCTTTCAACAAGTGATGACTATGGAATTCGGACCCGATTAATGGAGCAAATTCCGCTTCCATGTCGATTCGAATAATGTGAAGTGAAGGGGCTTTCGCTTTCATTTTCACACCATAAAACGTGTCTTGTTTAATCAACTCAGGAGCAGTTGGCTGAAAATCTTCAATGGAAGGCAACGCTACACCATAACCTGATTTTTTTGCTGTATCAATTGCTTCCGCATACATATCATAGGATTTTTTTGCTTTAACTGCCTCTTGAATGAAGATTAACCAATCTTTTTTTGAGCGCATTTCTGTTCCCATGAACTCTTCACACACATTAACAAAGGCTTGCTCATCCATATCAATCTTCACGATGGCGCGGCCTTTACCTGCATCAACTTCCACCACTTCCGCTTGTCTAATAAATTCTTCTTCTTGCAATAGCTCCGCAATCTCCTGAACTTTACGAATCTTAGAGACACCAAGGAATCCATCTGTGATTAGCTGATCGATACGTGCATTCAGCTTATGGCTATCTCCAAGCTCCTCCATCCAGTCAGGACGTTGCAGTTCGATATCCGTGATAGGGAATTCATACAACGCTTCTTTAAGAATGAGCTGGATCTCTGCTGCATTGAGCTGATCCGCACTAATAGCAATTACTGGAACACCATATTTTTCATGTAATTGCTGTTTCAGTTCCAATGCTTTTTCATGGGCAGGCATTTTAGAATTTAATACAATGACGAATGGTTTACCAATCTCTTGCAATTTCGAAACAATTTCTTTCTCAGCCACTTCAGCGGCTGCGCGTGAAATATTGTTTACCGTGCCGTCTGTCGTCAGCAAGATCCCTATAGTGGAGTGATCACGAATAACCTTGTCTGTTCCGATGCGTGCCGCTTCCTGGAACGGGATCGGCTCATTGTGCCATGGTGTATGAACGTATTTCGGTCCATCCTCGTCCTCATATCCTTTGACACCGTCGATGACGTAACCTACACAGTCTGCTAGGCGAATTTGGAATTCCAGCTCGCCATCCCCTATTGAAACGCTTGTGCCTTGGGCAGGTACGAATTTAGGTTCTGCAGTCATGATTACGGGACCTGGTGAACTTTGGGGAAGTTCGTCTTGTGCGCGTATCCGATCGTTGGCATCCGTCATGTTGGGGATTACGACTTCCTCCATGACTCGTTTGACAAAAGTGGATTTCCCTACTCGAACAGGGCCTACCACACCTATATAAATATCGCCGTCTGTTCTTCTAGCTAAGTTTTCGTATAGTTCTTCTTTCATCATTAGCCCTCCTTTTTCTCCGCATTGTAGCTTATGAAATAGAAAAACGTTTCATGCATAAATGCATGAAACGTTTTTGGGTAATGCTACTAATTTAGTTAATAAACTTTGTAACCGTTCGGGATTGGTACTCCAGATGGGAGCGCTTATTGGAGGGCTCGCGGTGAGCCCGCTAGTCACTGCGTTCCTTTAGCGGTCTCACCTGTCAGGCTGATCCTCCCAGAGTCTTCCCATCTTCCGTACCAATCCTAATTATATTATGGGACAGTTTGTATCGCTCTTTGAAATATGTAAAGTTCAAGTGCTGGTACATGGGGTCACCTACAAATTAAAGAACGTTATTTCTTCATAAACACGGGTTCGTTGTTTTCGTCAACTGTGTACGGCAAGGAGTATGCCGGAAGTACTAGGGAGTCTTCGTATAGTAGATAACGGATGTCTTTGCCTGCTTCTATTTTAGGCTTTTGTTCCATCAAGATCTTGTTGAGATCGATGGAATAATCCACGTAGAAGTTTCCGTCGCCGCCTACCACGATGGGTAAGTGAGCGTCAGAGTACGGGCTTTGGACAGTTAGTGGTTCTTTGAAGCCCATTTTCTTGAAGTCTACTTCATAGACGTTGTCTCCGACCGGATCTAGGAATGGTAGTTCTCCGTTAATAAATTTACGCAAGTTTAAGTCGCGTAGTTTTTCAGTTATACGCAAATCGACTAGCTTAACGGTAGGATTTTCTTCCACATCCATGAGAACATATTGGAAGATCCCACCGTTTTCGAATGCGTTGGACGGAATCTTTTCAGTGAAGTCCGGCACGATTTTTGAGAACTCGATTGGATATTTGATGAATTGATCGGTTTCTTGATCGCGTGTTTTAATTGGTAATAGACCGCCTGATTGTTCTTGATAGCGCTCTACAGCTTTCTGGATTGTTTCTTGAAGTTCAGGATACGGTGTCTCACTTGCTTGTTTTTCTTCAGGTGGGCGACCGCCACAGGCAGACAACAAAAGTCCACAGAGTATCATTGAAAATATAAAGATTCGTTTGTTCATACGTTACGCCCCTCCAGTCGGTCCGTTGAATACTAAATAGACCATTGCGAAGAACGATGAAATTAATAGTGTATAGGCAATAATCGCAAATAGAATCTGTACTACACGGTTTTTTATTTTATATCGACTTAAATAAATCAAGCCCATTGAAACCACCATGAATCCCATTGCGTAAAAAGATAGCCACATTTTATCTAACGAGGACAAAATTGTCACCCTCCTACTGTTTAAATACCGAAAAATGTATCGATTTCTTGTTTCTTACCGCGAGTCATTAATTGATCCACGGCTTGTTTAGGGGGAATCCCTCCAAATAGTATGGAATACAGAGCTTCTGTCAACGGCATGTTGACATTAAACTGCTGCGCTAACTGAAACGCGGCCTTCGTAGTACGCACACCTTCTATGACCATGCCCATTTCTTCAGTCACTCTTTCTAGAGACTGACCTTTTCCAAGTAAGTTTCCTGCCCGCCAGTTTCTAGAGTGAACACTTGTACATGTAACGACCAAATCGCCGAGTCCCGTTAATCCAGAAAATGTTTGTTGATCCGCACCCATTTTAACACCCAGACGTGTGATTTCTGCTAGGCCTCTCGTAATAAGAGCAGCCTTTGCATTATCACCGTAACCTAGACCGTCAGAAATTCCGGCAGCTAAAGCGATGACATTTTTCAATGCCCCGCCAAGCTCCACACCAATTACATCTTTATTCGTATAGACACGGAAATAATTGCTCATGAATAAATCCTGTACCCGTTCTGCCGCTTCCATGTTGCTTGAAGCGACCGCTACTGTTGTCGGATGTCTAAGTACGACTTCCTCCGCATGGCTCGGTCCAGACAGCACGACAATGGCTTCGCGCAATGTTTCATCGATTTCATCTGCAATGATTTCAGAAATCCGTTCCAATGAATTCGGATCAATTCCTTTGGAGACATGGACAAATAAAGCAGGTTCAGTTAATAATTCCTGTATACGGCGACAAGTTTCACGCATCGCAACAGTCGGTACGGCAAGTATAATCGTTTTCGCATGTTTGACCGCCATTTGTAGTTCACTAGTAGAGTTAAGGTTATCGGGCAGTTTCACATCTGGCAAATACCGATTGTTCGTGTGCTGATTATGGATTTCATCTGCTTGTTCTGCACGTCTCGTCCAAATTAAGCTATCATGTCCATTTTCAGCCAGCACAACAGCTAGCGCGGTTCCCCAACTGCCTGCCCCGATTATAGAGACTTTTTCCATTACCTCCACCCTTTCTATTTGTGTAGTTAGCTTCTTGCTCTTGTGATTAAACGGATGGGTGTACCTTCAAATCCAAAGGCTTCACGTAATCTGTTCTGTAAAAAGCGTTCATAAGAAAAGTGCATAAGTTCTGGTTCATTGACAAAGACCACGAATGTCGGTGGCTTCACAGCAACTTGTGTTGCATAATAAATCCGCAAACGACGTCCTTTATCTGAAGGCGCAGGATTTCTAGCCACTGCATCCTCTACTACCTCATTCAAGACACTCGATTGAATACGCATCGCATGATTTTCACTGATCAATTGGATATTGGAGAATAATGTATGCACGCGTTGCTTTGTTTTAGCAGAAACAAAGAAAATAGGTGCATAATCAAGGAATCTAAACTGATCGCGAATATCATCGATGAAATTATTCATCGTCTTATCATCTTTTTCAAGAGTATCCCATTTATTCACAACGAACATGACACCTTTTCCTGCCTCTTCCGCAAAACCAGCTACACGTTTGTCCTGTTCGCGAATACCTTCTTCTGCGTTTAAGACAATTAATACAACATCAGAGCGGTCAATCGCTTTTAAGGCACGTAATACACTGTATTTCTCTGTATTTTCGTATACCTTCCCTTTTTTACGCATTCCCGCAGTATCAATAATTTTAAATTCTTGTCCTTCTATTACTTTTGTAGAGTCAATTGCATCTGTTGTCGTTCCAGCGATATCGCTTACGATGACACGATCTTCACCAAGTAACGCGTTAACTAGTGACGATTTTCCGACATTCGGGCGTCCAATTAAACAGAACTTGATGGAATCGTCTTCCTCTTCTTCTAAATTCATATCTTTAAAGCTTTCTGCGACTGCATCCAATAAATCACCAAGTCCTAGACCGTGTGATCCTGAAAGTGGATACGGTTCGCCAAATCCAAGTGAGTAAAAATCATAGACCATATCTCTCATCTCTGGATTATCTACTTTATTCACTGCCAATACGACTGGCTTGTTCGTTTTATACAGCATACGTGCCACTTGTTCATCTGAATCTGTCACACCATCTCTACCATTCGTCAAAAAGATGATGACGTCCGCTTCTTCAATGGCAATTTCAGCTTGCATACGGATTTGGTCAAGTAATGGTTCACTACTAAGTTCAATACCGCCTGTATCGATTAAGTTAAATTCATAATTCAACCAATCTGCTGCGCTGTATATACGATCTCGCGTTACACCGGCAACGTCTTCTACGATAGAAATACGTTCGCCTACGATCCGGTTAAAGATTGTCGACTTACCGACGTTTGGTCTTCCTACGATTGCTACTGTTGGTTTTTTCATTTTCTTTCATAACACCCTTCCGACCTATCTTTGAATATTATACACAAAAAGAATGATGATGCATATGAAAGCATCATCATTCCAATTACGCTTATTTATCATTTGTGGCTAGTTTATTACATTCTGAAGTTTATTTTTGGAATTTCTTCAGTTGATCACCGATGACATCTCCTAAAGAGAAGCCAGTTGTTTCTTCAGGCATTTCATAACTAAAGTTTTCTTCACGTGTTTCTTGTGGCTTTTCAATAAGATCTTTAATGCTCAATGAGATTCGTTTTTCCTGAGGATTTACATCTAATACTTTTACTTGTATAGTTTGACCTTCTTCAAGCACTTCTTGCGGTGTGCCGATGTGCTCATGTGCAATACGTGAGATGTGAACGAGTCCTTCTACGCCGGGCAAAATCTCGACGAATGCACCATATGCTACAAGACGTTTCACCGTACCATCCAGTACAGAGCCCACTTCCGCTTTTTCTTCGATATTTTCCCATGGTCCAGGCAATGTATCTTTAATGGATAAAGATACACGTTCTGCATCACGGTCTACAGACAATACTTTGACTTGGATCTCGTCTCCTTCTTTCAACACGTCTGACACACTTTCAATGTGCCCGTGTGAAATTTGCGAAATATGAACCAAACCATCTACGCCACCGATATCAACGAATGCACCAAATGAAGCGATGCGTTGTACTGTACCGTCGAGAATGTCACCTTCTTGAATTTCAGAAAGCGCAGCTTCTTTTTTCTGCTCGTTCTGCGCTTGAACGACAGCACGGTGAGACAAGATTAAGCGGTTCTTTTCTTTATCCATTTCAACGATTTTAAATGTCATCGTACGTCCTTTATAATCATCAAACGATTCAACGAAGTGATCTTCTACTAAAGAAGCTGGAATAAATCCGCGAACGCCAAGGTCGACAACCAGTCCGCCCTTTACTACATCCTTTACATCTGTCTCGATGATTTCGCCACTTTCAAATTTCTCCTCTAATGAATCCCATGCATTTTCTGCATCTACTTGACGCTTAGACAAGACATACATCTCATCTTCCACCTTGGTAATCGCTAATTGTAATTCATCACCAATTGAGACTGCATCTGCTGCTTTTTCAATATGCAAGCTTGAAAGTTCACTGATCGGAATCACACCGTCAAAAGGAGCGCCAGCGATTTCAACAGTCACTGATTTCTCTTCAACCTTTGTCACTACACCCGTTACGTGTGCACCTTCACCGTATTCTTTAACTTCATCCATATTCATCTCTTCAGTCATATGTAGTCCTCCTCCATAATGATCCTATCTCTATATTATGCGAATTGAGACTTAAAAACAAAAAATTGCACTTATTCTTTTATTTATACTGTTCAATCAACTTGGAGATCTCTGCCATAATCGCTTCCGTTACCTCTTCAGCAGATGCTTTTCTTTCACGATAAGGCGTCATATCCATAGCTTCCCCGTAGACGACTTTCAGTTGCGAAAAGGCTTTATACGGACCGATGATTGCACACGGGACGACTTTTGCATCTCCACCTTTAAGAGCAAAGAATCCTGCGCCCGCTAAACCTTTTCCAATTTCCCCCGTTTTGCTTCTAGTCCCTTCAGGGAAAAGACCTACCACTTTGTCTTCGCGTAATAGTTTAATGGTTTTACGGAATGCTTCTCGGTCACTCATGCCACGTTTTACGGGATATGCTTGTACTTTTGGTAACAACGTTTTAAGAATCGGCTTATCAAATAGCTCTTCTTTGGCCATAAAATGAACTGTTCTCGGACATGTAATACCGACTATAGGCGGATCTAAATTATCTATATGATTGGTGCATAAAAGCACACCGCCTTGTTTCGGGAAGTTTTCTTTGCCGATTACCTTAATTCGATAAAGTGGAAAACAAACAGTACTAATCAAAAACTTGCCAAGTGGATATAAATTCATTGAGCCAACCTCTTTTCGGCATATTCGACAATACTATTTGTCACTTCTTCTATTGTCTTCCCTGTTGTGTCAATTATAATCGCATCTTCTGCTTTTTTTAATGGAGAAATTTTTCGTTCGCTGTCCGCTTGATCTCTTTCGCTTATTTCCCTTTTCAATGTTTCATAATCCGATTTCATTCCACGCTTCTGTTCTTCTAGTAAACGACGCTCAGCACGCTCTTCTACAGAAGCTGTCATGAAGATTTTCAATTCAGCCTCAGGCAACACAGCAGTACCAATATCCCTACCATCCATTACTACGGAGGATTCTGCTGCCAGACTCTGCTGTTTAGCTACCAAAAGTTCACGGACAGATGTCAAAGCCGCGATTGCTGAAACATTTGTCGTCACTTCGTGTGAACGAATCGCGTCAGTTACTTCAATACCATCCAGCAAGACTTTTTGCACTTGTTCGTCCGGTTGCAAATCGATTTCCGTTTGGGCAATCAACTTTGTAATTTCTTCCTCATTACGTGGATCTGTGGCGCTTTGAAGTACTTTGTAAGTAATGGCGCGATACATAGCTCCTGTATCGATATACGTATATCCTAATTTTTTAGCTACTAATTTAGCAATTGTACTTTTACCCGCTGCTGCAGGTCCGTCAATTGCAATTCTCATTCCACCTGTCATGATGAAAACCCCTCCATTTACGCTTTTATTGTACCATAAGCAAAAAGGAAAAGTCTGCTCTCGACAGACTTTTCCTTTAGCTATTTCGTAATTCTAACTGTCGTTCAAAGCAATAGCGAATAATGTGTTGTCGATCTTTATCATCTATTTCATCAAACGTGAAAGAGCTCAATCTACGGTTCTGACTTTCCCAATTTCTTACTACTTTTGCTTTACATGATACATATTTGATTTCTGTTTTCGAGAAATACAATACAATCAATAATTTCACTTCTGTATTTCGCGGGAAATAATCATGATTTTTCATATTGACTGCTAATCCACCAGCGCTAATATCCAATGACACCAATTGCAAAGAGGAAGAGTCTGCTTGTAATGCCACGTCTAATGACGTATCGACACGAACGAATTCTCGTCTTTGGATTTTAATCAAATGCTTATCACCGGGATATTTCAGTTTAAGCATGGGAATCGTTTGATTTACCCGGCTATGCACTTCTGTGCGAAATGCATAAGACATTTTATACTGATCTACGAATGTAACAAGTAACTGCGTACCATCTATGAAGAATGCTGTTTTACCCGTCATTATATTGATAGGGTAATCCATCATGAAGTGCTCTTCATCTTCAATATCCACTACGCGACATTTGAATTTCTCCGATTCCTCAGTATAATCTTTTTCCAATGTTAATACTGTCCCGATACTTAGTCTCATATCTCCACCTGCCATTCGTCCTATTCTTTTATTATGTCATGTGGAGTAAATTTTTCCAATCCTTTTTATTGTTTTTCTGTCGTAATCACTTCTAATGTCTCCGTATCAACGAGAATCTTATATGTCTCTAAATTTTCTTCACCTGAAACGACAGTTAAATAATGCGCAAGGCGTTGCTCCATTTGACTATTTTCTACATAGGCAAGCTCCTGAGCCATTACTGTAACATCCGGTCTAAAGAACGTGTGCCACTCCGCTGTACGAATAGGCTGTGGTTTTGGCTGTTCTTTACGAATGTATTCCGATGCATTCAGACCGATCACTTCCCCGTTGTCTTTTGCTAATTTGATATGAATTGGATCTGAAAATACTTTGGCATCATTTTCAGGATCCACCCGGACGAAAACAAAATGCCACGCGTTATCATTCTCTCTCGCCTCTTCTAAAACCAAATCCGTATAATCCGCCTTCTTTAAAAACTCATCAGCCAGCTTCTCTAATTCTTCATAGGAAACTGTAGGCTTACCCATGCGACGCTCCATGAGATATGACAGAACATGTCCACCTTTTTCAGTTATATCTATATAACCAATTGAAGAATTTTCCGCATAACGGATATGATAAAATGGATATGGAGCCCCTTTTCTACTTCGTTCCGCTGCAATGATATCATTCGATACAGTCGGCAGAAGCTTTTTGAATTTTTGAATTGCCTCGTCTTCGCTAATTTTCTTTTCCTTAATATCACGCAACTCTTTTTTCTTCTTCGCATCAGACTCACTAGCTGTTAGAGGGAATACTGCTTCTGTATATTCCATGACAGACTCTCCCATTTTCGACCAATTCGCCTTTCCATCAGGTGAATCACGCAACTTTTTTTCCCAGTTGCTGATTGACATTTTTCTTGAAAACATATCTTTTGTCGCTAACTGCCATTCACTCGCTAGTTCATCCAGATTTTCTGAAGCGCGTTGCATCACGCCATAGTATTCGTCAGCGTCGCCGTTCTCTGTAGATTGCTTTGCGAAATTCCCTAATCTTCCTAAATAATTCATCCAGGAAGTAGAGAAACTTTCATCTACAGGAAGTGAGGATATGGATGATTTGATATCTGATGACAAACGCCAAATATCTTCTCTTTCCTTTGCAGAACTTTTTTGATCTTCAAATAATAATGACTTATTTACTGCCTCTTCCAACTCACCTAGTTTTTGTGAGGCATCTGTCATACTTTTGGAATATTGGCCATTCAATGCAATTGATAAATCTTCATTTTCACGCACTGTTCCAAACGTATATATTCCTAATACAATAAATGAATAGGTCAGAATGAAAATCATTCGTTTCATAATAAGCTAGGTCTCCTTTCTATTAGTCACAAAATATGTGTAAACCGATTTTCTTAATTTGTGGCCTTGACCAAATCCATTTACTAGTTGCTGTGATTGGATTGAAATAGTAAATTGCATTTTCCGAAGGATCCCAGCCGTTGATTGCATCAATAACGGCTTCTTTCGCACGTTCATTCGGTGTCAGCCAAATCTGTCCATCCGCAACCGCAGTAAACGCTCCCGGTTGAAAGATGACGCCGCCAATTGAATCAGGAAAATCTGGATGTTCGACACGGTTTAAAATAACTGCCGCTACCGCCACTTGTCCTTCGTATGGCTCGCCACGTGCTTCACCATACACTGCATTGGCCAATAAATTAATATCCTGGTCAGTATATTTAGGCGGTGCTTGCATTTGGGTTTGCGACTGCTTGTGCGGGACACTCCCCTTTTTCACTTGGGATTCTAGCGACTGTCCACCGTAATAGGTAAATTGGTTTCCTTTCGCTATCTGCCCTTTTACATACTTTTCATCGTAATCTGAAATTCCTCGCAACTTCTTCTGGGTGCTTTTACCCGCTATCCCGTCAAGTGGTAAACCGTATTGCTCCTGGAAATTGCGTAATGCCCAGTACGTCCCAAAACCGAAATTACCATCAATTTCTCCATGATAGAAACCGATATATTGGAGCCTTGCTTGCAATTCAATTACATCGTCCCCTTTTGCACCTTTCGCTAAGTCACGTCCACTGAACGCTTCACTATGACTCGCAAAGAAAGAAAACATCATGATGCCTGCCAGTAATAAAAATAGGAAGCGTTTTGTAATTCGCTTCATAGACATCCACCTCCATAAAATTGTGCTTCCTCGTAGTTTGTCCAATATCGAGTATTTTATAAGGCAAAAAATCCGTCTGAAGAACTCAGACGGATTTCTAAAAGTTTGATTGATTTCGTTTTCTGAATTGTTGCATCGCAAAAGTATGTGCATACTTCACTCGTGTCAGCCCAAACCACCATAGGAACAGCATAAAAGGGATCATTAAATACAGCCAATAATCATTAGTAAATAAAATTGAGTTGTAAAATATATGAAGTAGCAATGGCGCTAAAAATGCAATAACTATCCATTTCGCTTTTTCTGATGCAACAGAAAACTTGGCTTTACCAAAATAATACCCCATCACGACACCAAATAATGCGTGACTTGAGACAGGCAGTAATGCACGAAGAAAAGCTGTATTCAAACCGAAAGATAGTAAATATAAAATGTTTTCTATTGTAGCGAATCCGAGTGAGACACTCGCTCCATATAAAATCCCATCATAGGCATCTTCAAACTCAATTGTTTTATATACGAGAATAAAAATAATAATCCATTTAAAAAATTCCTCTAAACTGCTCGTAAATAATACATTACGGAAAAACTCATTATGAAATACATGCTCTTCCTCAAATACATGCTGGATAAACAAAATAGGAAAGGTCATGATTGCACCGTAAATGAATGCATGGAATAGCGTCTTGGACGGCTCCTTGGCAATTTGTTTACGTAAATACAAATAACTGAAAAGTGCCAGCGCCGGCGCTATTGCGACTGTCAGTAAAATAAACATAAGCGCCTCCTCATATCGCTAGTATATCACACCATATACAATAAAAGCCGCCTGACCTGTAAGGCAAGCGACTGATTCATTCACATATTTTGTGCAATACATTGTGCAATCATTCCACCATGGAAACGTCCATTTTCGATAAAAATTTCATTGGCATTATTCCCCGCTGCAATAACACCTGCGATGAATAAATTATCAACGTTTGTTTCCATCGTTTCTTCATTGAAAACAGGTCGTCCAGATTGTTCGTTTACTTCAATCCCTATTTTACGTAAAAATGCATGATCCGGATGATAGCCGATCATCGCAAAGACGTAGTCACTATCGAGATCAAATAAGGTGCCTTGCTGATTAACGGTAACTGTTTTTTCAGTAATTTTCGTTACATACGCATTAAAATGCATATCGACTTGACCGTTACGCACCAAACTTTCAAAACCTGGGAGTATCCAAGGTTTTACACTTTTCGAATACGTTTCGTTTCGATAGATGACAGTTACATGCGCACCCGCGCGTTGTAACTCGATTGCTGCGTCGACAGCAGAATTTTTCCCGCCAATGACTGTCACTTTTTTATTGAAGTACGGATGTGCTTCTTTAAAGTAATGATAGACAGTAGGCAAATCCTCTCCTTCGACATGTAAACGATTGGGTTGATCATAATAACCTGTTGCCACTACGACATATTTCGCTTCATAGACCGCTTTATTCGTCGTCACAATAAATTGATCATGCTGCTTATTTATATCTTCCACTCGCTCATGACTATTGATTCGCAAGTTCTCGATTTGTGCAACAGTTCTATAATATACGAGTGCATCATTACGTCTTGGTTTATCTATCGCTGTAATGAATGGCGTCTTGCCTATCGATAATTTCATGCTGGAACTAAAAAACGTTTGGTGAGTGGGATAATTATAAATCGAATTCACGATATTTCCTTTTTCAATCACCACTACCGATAAACCGATATTTTGCAATTCTATTGCCGCTGACAAGCCACATGGACCGCCACCAACAATTACTGCATCTACAGAATTCATGACATCTACTCTCCTAATTTCTCGCGTTCTAGTAATGAACTTCCACTACATGACATTCGGGTTTCGCACCGAAACGCAACGGCACCATTGTCGTTCCATAGCCGTTACTGATTAATTTCGCGCAACTTTCCGCCGTCTCAAAGCGACCAAGGTCTTGCATGCCCCAACGACCAAGTCTAATCTGGCCGCCATGTGTATGGCCAGCAACAGATAAATCAGGTCGCCGCTTCTCTTCAAACTTTCGGAAAAATGAAGGATTATGTACAGCTAGGATCAAATGATCATAACCTTTTGCAGAATCCACAGCCTTATCGATCTCTACTTTTCCGTTATTTGGATCTTGCAGCCCACATATACCGAAATTCGGATGGTTCGGTATCGATGTAGTACTGTTGACCAACACTTTACCACCTACATGTTCCATCACACGCAATATATTTTCTGTGCCTACTTCTTGATCATTATTTCCAAAAATATAGAAGATCGGCCCCACTGAAGCGAGTAAACGCATATTGCGTTCAATTCGCTCAATCGGCACACCGCCTTCCGCCGCATCTCCACCTACGATAACCACATCGATAGAACGCGTACGCAAATCATCTATCAGTCGCTGAGGAATACTCCGTCTGTGGATATCTGAAATGAAGAACACGTTCAATTTATTAGTTGGCGACGATTGAATAGTTAATGTATGAGTAAGCACACGATTCCGATGAGCTAAGGTAAACATATAAGTCAGCATAGTCATCGCTGATAAAAAAACTGATAATCCCGCTATTCGAACCTTTTTCATTAGTCAACTCCCATAAAAAAAAGCAAAGCGTCTACTTTGCTTTTGTAGTAGTAATTTTCATTAGTAGTGTAGCGAGATTTCATTAAAACCCCTAACTATTATACTTCGCTTAGGAAACGGCATGCATGAAATGTGTCATGGACGGATAAAGCCCAACCGACAACTCGACTTTTTCAACAGGTACTTGATCGGGAACGTCAGGGGAATAGAGATCCGATAATACATAAAGGAGTATAACAATAGGTATTAAAGTAAAAATCGCCAGAAAAATATTGATGACTTTCACTTGACCGTATTTCTCCTCTTTCATCTTTCCATGTACTTCTGCACGGGAGGGAAGTTTATCGATAGACGCTTTTTCTTTAATCTCTTTTCGCTGTTGTTCAAAATCCATTTTATACTGATCGTTTAACATGTCTAATTTCTCCTTCACACCGCATAATGTCTGTTGCTATTATATGATGCAATTCCTTTATTCATCCGTGAAAAATACGTCCGTTCACAAACTCATCTATCTCTATTATGCCGAATTTTGTCTAAAAAGTAAATACTGACAGTCTGCTTTAACCTAATAACTGACGTAGACGTTCACTCCACTGTAACGCTTTGTTTACGTGTTCAGTTGATGCTTGTGACTTAATCAACCAATCGTCATCTAGATTCTGGCAGTTTGAACAGCAATCCGTTTCTGCTGGCGACGTATTCTCGCCAAAAAACTGTACTAATTTCTGTCGCAAACACCTTTCACTTTTTACATAACTCTCCATTTCGGCAATTTGTTTCTCTTTCACTTGATATATTTGTTCGATTTGTCGAATGACATGTTCTATATCGTATTGTTCCAAATAATAATCAAGCAAACGACTAGCTACTTCTGATAGTCCAGCTTGCTCGGCAGCCAATTGACTCCCAGTACCTGATTGCAGTAAAGAATGATAATAGAGAATTTGCTGTTCATCTGGCAAATCCTCGTACACGATGAACTTCACTTTCTGTATATCCCGCACACTATATAAAAGAGTGACCGCAGCCTGATCCCCATCACGTCCTGCACGTCCTACTTCCTGAATGTACGCGCTTGGCGTAGCAGGTAGATGTTCATGAATAACTTGTCGAATATCATCTTTATGGATTCCCATACCAAATGCATTGGTAGCACAAATCCACTCGAGTTCACCTTGTATAAATTGTTCTTGAATAATAGATCGTTCATCCTGTTCCTTGCCTCCATGATAACTTGCTGTTGGGATTCCTCTCTCTCGAATTATTGCCGAAAGTTCATCCGCACGTTTTCGTGACGCCACATAAATAATACCAGGTCCGATCGTTGTAGCAAGTCTATCAATAATCCACTCTGTTTTTGCCAATTCATTATCCAAATGCACCACACGATAGGATATAGCAGGACGATCCATCGACTGTCGTTCGATGTGAGGATTTCTCATGTGTAAGTAAGTAGTTATGTCTTCCACTACTTTTTTACTCGCAGTAGCAGTTAATGCCAACACCGGTGCTCTTTTTAAAACTGAGAACAGTTCTTTTAATCGTAAATAGTCTGGTCGAAAATCAAATCCCCATTCGGAAATACAATGGGCTTCATCCACTACAAAAAAAGCTATATGTAATTGTTGAACAAGCTGCCGGACATGTTGTTGCATCATCATTTCAGGTGATAAAAAAATGAACTTATAATGCGCCATGGTAGAGAGCGCCAATTCTTTTTCCTTGCTAGATAAAAACGAATTGATCGCGACCACACGTTTCTCCTTATGTTTTCGTAGATTGGCCACTTGATCTTCCATCAACGCAACGAGCGGAGAGATGACGATCACTGCTCCATCGAGTATATATGCAGGTAATTGATAACAAAGTGACTTCCCCGTACCCGTCGGAAAAATCGCCACAGCATCCCGTCCAGCAAGTAACTCCTTAATGACTTCTTGTTGCCCAGGTCGAAATGATTCATAGCCGAACTTTTGATGCAATACTTCTTGAAGTTCCATCAGCTCTCGCTCCTTCCAATAATGATGATTAATCGCAGTTGGAAATACGACAATTCTGGGCACTGTTGTTTCAACAAACGCAATCTTTTAGTTTGCAACTGTTCAACATGACGCCAAACCATCTCCATTTGTTCTTCCGTTACAAATTCTTTATATGGAAAGCCATCCATATTCGCTGCCATTTCAATGAAATGATCTTCTATAGTACTTAATTTCAAATTTCGTAAAGATGCAATTTGCTCTACCGAATAACCCCGCTCGAATAGTTTTTGTGTCCGTTCGGCAGATTGTGTCAAATACGTGTCTACTCTGCAACCTACCGCTAATTCTGTCAGTAATTGCAAATTCGGTTGTTGTTGTAGGAAGTCCAGCAATATGTGTAATGCTTCTAAATAGTAAAGTTGTAGAGTCATAGTCGATATGTTTAGACTTTCCGCCAGCTGTTCCCAAGTAGATGCCGTAAGTCGGTAACCCGTCAATCGATCGCTCACTATCGTACGTTGTAAATCTGATAATGATGAATGAATTAGCGCGTGTTCCAATTCTTTTCGCAATGATGTAGATAGATTAGTCGTGCTACTTGATTGATTACGTAAAAGTCCTTTGATAAATTGTTGGGTAGGCAATTCTTTCTGGATCGGCATGAACATTGTCTCACCGCGTCGTAAATTGGACAATGTCTGTACTAGCAACGCCAACCGTCTGCCGAACTCTCTTTCACGACCACGGTAATTCCAGCCATTAAATCGCCACATTTCACTACCCGTCCCCATCTGACCTTTTGCCGTCACATAGACGAGTTCATTTATATAGATCAGACCGTTTGCTTGCATCCGCTCTAACGCTTGCTGAAAGTCGCTTGCCGTCAATTGTGGCAACAATGCATAGTATGATTTAACTTGATAATATTCAACGTCTTGTAATGTCTGTCCTGATTTTTTCCCGCGAAGTATATGATAAACTCCTTGCGCTGAACGCTCACCATGGAGACGTTGGAAGATCGTTAGTAAGATAGAATCAAAACTCATTTGCGCTCACTCCTGAAGAAATAACGTTTTTTTGTTGAAAAGTGATGAAAACAGCTTTAGAATAGAGTAGATACAAAATAGGATGAGTGAATGGAAGAAGGGAGAAAGACAAATGTCTAGCAAAAAGTATACGATTGTCGATCAGGATACATGTATAGCTTGCGGGGCCTGCGGGGCTGCTGCGCCAGATATCTATGATTATGACGATGAGGGAATTGCATTTGTTATTTTAGATGATAACACGGGAAACACTGAAGTTCCAGAAGAACTGATGGAGGATCTCGAGGATGCATATGATGGCTGCCCTACCGATTCAATTAAAATTGCAGATGAAGCCTTCGAAGGCGATCCATTAAAATATGAAGATTGATTCAATCCCAACAACACTTCCTACTACTGGATGTGTTGTTTTTTTGCTTTAAATCGATTTTGCACTTTGCCGATAAGGGACTCATGCCGCGCAAACCGTAAAGCGTCCCCAGCTGGCGTTTCAATCCCCTCATTCTCACTAGCTAATTCTCTATATACAGTAAAAACGCCAGTCTTCCTATTATTCAGGAAGACCGGCGTTTATTTGATTAGAACGATAACTTCTTTTGTTGCTGAAGAATCCACTTCTCCATGCTTCTATATAACATCAACGTGATGGCTAATAGCATGACACCCTTTATCAAGTTGAACGGTAAGATTCCCAATATAATCATTTGATAAAGCGAGTCGCCTGTAACTGCTGGCATGCCGAGGAAATATGTGTACATCGGCAAGAACACTAAGTAATTCAATACGCTCATACCTACTGCCATTGCTACCGTACCTGCAATCAAACCTGATGCAAGACCTTTAGCTGAACGATACTTCGTAAAAATCCAGTAGATTGGCATTATGAATAATACGCCTGTCACGAAGTTTGCAACTTCACCCACCGGTACTCCAGTCGGGCTTCCTGATAAGAACCAGTGCATGACGTTCTTCAATAACTCTACGCCTATACCAGCAACAGGTCCCATCGTCATGATTGCCATAACAGCTGGGATCTCACTAAAATCGATCTTTAAAAATCCAGGCATTGCCGGAATCGGAAAGTTAAACTGCATTAACACAGTTGAAATACTCCCCAAAATCGCCACCAAAATCAGCTTACGTAACTTCTTGTTATTCACTTGTTCCTCTCTCCTTTTGCGATTCACTTCAAAAGAGGAAAGGCTGGCTCATCTATTTGTTGCGCTAAAAATCCCTAAAGTAAAATATACTTTAGGGAGAATAAAATGCACTGTTAAGAACAGATAAATCATACAAACTTATCCGTCAGGAAACAAGCACCACTTTTGCGTACACAAAAAGATGGCTGCACCTTCACCTTCTCCCATCCAGACTATACTGTCGGCTCTGGAATCTCACCAGAATCAGCTGTTAAGCTCGCGGGCTAAAAAGTAGTATTCTACTTCATTTCCGCCGGTCGGGAATTACACCCTGCCCCGAAGATGAATCAATATTTAGTTATGAACCTATTATAACGTAAAAAAACTGTTTTGTAAACTTCACAAGTTTACAAAACAGAATTATTCGTTAATTAAATACTTTGGATTTGCACCAATCGGTTTTTCCAATGGCTGAGTGAAATCAAATTCCATCCATTGTGCTTGAGCAACTTGGTCGAATTCTACAAATTTATCAAAACTTGCCGCTGTCATCAAGATCCCTTCTATCAATTGCATGGCCTCTTGACGTTGCATCTTTTCTAAATCAAGTACTTCAGTGAATTTCACTTTAACAATGTCTTTTTCTACTTTGACCGTGAAGTCAATTCCTTTAGGAACCACAGTTGAATATATGTCATTCGGTGACTTTTTCATATCATGTAATGCTTGCTCCACCGTATTAGAAGTTTTACCAAAATTAGTAGAGAGTACTGCTTCTCCATCTGATTTCACGTATCGATAGTATGCTTGATGCGATACGGTACCTGACAAGGCGATCGGTTTTTCCACTTGACCTACTTGATCAAATGTATTTGCAGAAGCATCTTCTTGTAGCAACACGATTTCATCATATCCTTGAAACGTATCTTGTAGGGACAAATTTAACATCTCAAGTGTCGCACTCGAAGTGTCATAGGGATGATCTGCAGCAAACTTCAATTGAACTTGTTTTCCTATTGAAGAAATTATCGCTTTATAGGGATGATACTCTGTAAATCCAAGCGCCTCTTCATCTATTTTATTCGCATACTCATTATAAAGTGTCACTGCATCCGGTGAGGTCTCTAAGTCTCCACTAAGGCGTTCATTCGGTATCAGAAACGTTACTGGAACAACGGTCGCCTGATCGGTAGCAAGGCCGATGTGAAACGCTGTGTAATCTAAGACATCGGTAGGATAGGCAGCGTATGAGGGCGGCATTGAAACCTGTCTTGTAAACATGGATGTATCATTTGTTTCATGCGATTGCAATTCTTCTCCATTCTCCACCTTAACAGCATCAGCAGATTCTTCTGTCGTCGCTTTATCCATCGATACTTCATTACTTTGCTGAAAAAATGTCGGCAAGATGATGGCGAGCAATAAAATCGCTGCTACAGTTGCAATAAGTGGAGACCATTTTGTTTTGTAAGGTCTTTTGTAAGGCTCGTTCGGTTCAGAAAGTCTTGAATCATTTTTTAACCGCTGCATAACCTCATCTTTGGAACGCTGATCTTCTACGATCGGCATGTCACGTAAACGTTTCTCGAGATCATCTTCATTCCATTTATCTTTGCTCATGTCATCACCCCTCTCTGACCGAACGTGCTTCCAATTTCACTTTTAACGCTTTGATTGCACGGTGTTGTGTCGTTTTCACTTTGCTTTCGGTCCAGCCTAAAACTTCAGCTGTTTCAGCAACTGATAGATCTTGGAAGAACCGCATAAGGATGACCATTTTCTGATCACCCGTACATGTGTGCAACGCTTCAAGCATTTGCCTCTGCTCTTCGCCCGCTTCAACTAAACGTTCGGGCAAGTGATTTGTTGAAATTAATTGCTCTGTTTCCCAATCGAAATGAATATTTGTATGTTTCTTGATTGTGGATTGTTTTCGAAAATAGTCAATAGAGACGTTTTTCGCAATTGCAAATAACCAAGTTTTCTCAGAGCTCTTCCCTTCAAAACGGCCGTATGATTTGAGAACACGCACATAAACCTCGTGCATCAAATCTTCCGCTACCTCTCGATTGCGAGTCAAATAAGTGAGGAAGTTGAATACGTCACGGTTATAATCTTCATATAATCGTTGAAAAACGGAATCATCCATTCAATCCCCTCGCTCTGTAGTAGTAGTCGTTTCAGTCCAGGAGAAGTTTCATTTGTTTAGTGCATCAAGTGGAAGAGAACAAATAAAGATTGTACCTTTCTCATCTCCACGTGTCGCTAAAATCGAACCGTCATGTGCTTGCATAATATTCTTTGCAATAGCCAAACCAAGTCCTGTACCGCCTTTACCTCTTGTTCTTGCTTTATCCGCCTTATAGAAACGTTCAAAGACGAACGGCAAATCTTTTTCGGGAATACCAACGCCAGTATCAGCTACTGTAATATCAAGCATTTCAGTAGACCGGTAGACCGATAGCGTCACAGCACCACCGTCCGGAGTATGACGAATAGCATTATCAATCAAATTAGTGAATACTTGCTCCAGCCGGTCTTCATCGGCCGTTATGATCAGAGTATCCGACTCTTCTGTTTCCAAAGACAAGTCCACTTTGGCGTCTTTTGCCACTTGTGAGAACTTTGTCACTATACGTTCCAAAAATTCCACAATTGAAAGGGGATTTTTATTAAGTTGAATGTAACCAGACTCCATTCTAGCAAGATTCAACAAGTCCGTGACGAGACGGCTCATACGCTTGGATTCATCATGAATAATCTGGACCATTTCCATACGTTCTTCTTCACTGCTCACTACATCATCTATGATGGCTTCACTATATCCTTGCAACATCGAAATGGGTGTTCGCAATTCATGTGATACGTTGGCAATGAAATCTGAACGTAATTTATCCAATTTATGCTGTTCCGTCATATCACGAAATACCGCTACCGCTCCACGGATACTATTTTCACTGTATAACGGGCTGATAGAGATCACATAAAACTGTCCGCCCAATTCCAACTCGTCTTCCACTTCCTCAGCGAATGAAATGGCATGCTCAAGCATATGGAACACTTCTTTAGGCAACGGATGATGATTTTTTTGATTATAACCATACCATTTCTTCAACAATAACTCTGCTTGCGGGTTTTTCAGAAGAATGGAATAATCTTGGTTAAACGTCACAACTGCATCTGTCATAGATGTAAGAATACTGGAAAGCTGTTCTTTCTCCTGCTTAATCAATTCAATATTATATTTCAATTGACGTCCCATCTGATTGAAAGCTGTTGCTAACTGACCAATTTCATCTTTTTGCGCAACAGGTAAGTGTGTATCGAAATTTCCTTTAGACAACTCAAACGCAGCTTGCTTCATCTTACGCAATGGCAATGTAATCCGTGTAGACAAGAAAAATGCAAAGAACGTAGTCAATATAAATGCGATGAATGCCGATAAGAATACAATATTGGTTGTACTTTTCGTCGTACGGTGCACAGCATCGAGACTTTGGTACATGAGTACACTCGCTTGTTCACCACTAACTTGTTCGAATGGATAAGATAAAATCAAAAATTGCTCCATGACGTCTTTCTCTGTCAATGAAGGCAATATCATTTCTTTCATTTTTTGCTTACCTAGTTCTGGCGACTCGAATAAACTGCCTTCGGACAGTAATTTATCTTCAATTTCCTCTTTACTCGAAGACGTATGGAATGAATACAAAATATCACCTTGTTGATCAACTACGATTGCATTCGTCTCCATATCAAGAATATCCTCTATAATCTGGTGCATGGAATCGGTCGTTTGTCCGTTATGATCATTGACGATTTTGCTGATGGTGGCAGCTTCCCTCTGCAAGGTCTCTTCTGCTTGTTTCGTATGGAAATTATCTAGAAACTCGAGCAGGAACAGTGTCACGATAAACAGGACAAAGGAAACGAGAAGCAATATGGTGGCCCATAGCTTCCCGACAATTGAATTCCATATTCTAATCATTCGTTTGGAACCTCGAACTTATAACCGACACCCCAAACGGTGACAATCATTTTCGCTGCCCGTTCTGACACACGGCTCAATTTTTCACGTAGCCGTTTGACATGTGTATCCACTGTACGCAAATCTCCAAAGAATTCGTAATGCCATACTTCTTTTAACAATTGTTCACGATCGAATACTTTATCTGGTGATTTCGCCAGGAAATATAGTAACTCATATTCTTTCGGTGTTAGATTGACTTCTTTACCTTCAGCAGTTACACGATGCGCATCATGATCAATCGTCAGCTGTGGGAAGACTACTAAATCTTTTGATGTTGTGTTAGACGACACGTTCGGGAATGCAACTGAACGTCTCAGCATAGCTTTAACGCGTAAGACTACTTCTCTTGGGCTGAATGGCTTGACGATGTAATCATCTGCACCACTTTCAAACCCACTTACACGGTCTGCTTCTTCACCTTTCGCTGTCAATAAAATAACAGGTGTCATAATTTTATTTTCACGCAGTTCAGCTAATACTTCCATACCATCTTTTTCAGGCATCATCACGTCGAGCAATATACAGTCATATTGTCCAGCAAACACTTTCTCTAATGCATCTGCTCCATCGACCGCTTCTTCAATTTCATAACCTTCTCGAGATAAATACATATTCAACAGGCGACGAATGCGATCCTCGTCATCCACCACTAAGAGCTTCACAGTTTCTTCCACAGTTCATTACCCCTTTCGACAACCTTCTAACACCATTGTACAATTACTGACCTATAAAAAGAAATAAAAAGACTGCATGACAATTATTGTCATGCAGTCGAAGATTATGCGTATGAGTGTAAACCTGCAATAATTAAATTTACGGCAATTAAGTTGAACATGATGATAACAAATCCGATGACAGCAAGCCATGCAGACTTTTTACCTTCCCAACCTCTTGATAGACGCAAGTGAAGGAATGCAGCATAGAACAACCATGTAATGAGTGCCCACACTTCTTTCGGATCCCAACCCCAGAATCGTGACCAGGCTTCATGTGCCCAAATCATGGCAAAAATCAACGCGCCGAGCGTAAAGACCGGGAAACCAATCAATACAGCACGATAGCCGATTTCATCCATCAGTTGAGAATTCGCCTTCTTCGCCAACGGTTGGAATACTGCGGCAAGAGGTTTGCGTGCGATCAAGCGTAAAAGTAGATAAAGCACTGAACCTACAGCTATAGACCAAACAAGAGAAGACATTTTTTGGGCATTGATAATCGGTGGCAATTCAACCCAAGGTGTCATTTTATCTGGTGTCATCGCTTCATACTCATTCATTCCGAATAACGGAGGAACGTGATACGTAATTTCAGCAGGTACTTCATCTTTATTTATATATGTGAATTCTGCTTCATAGTCCATTACTTTAAATGTCGTAGAAGATACGACAAAACCAAGAACTAGAACTAGCGTATACATAACTGTTTCTATCCAAAAGCGTGATTTCGATTTTTTCGTCATATCAATATTCTTTACTAAGAATACAAGCCCCGCTATCGCACTGATCGCAAGTATGGATTCACCAATAACCGTCGTGATTACGTGAATGAATAACCATTTACTTTGAAGTGCAGGAATTAGTGGAGTAACGTCCGTTGGAAACATCGTTGCGTATGAAATAATAATAATCGCAATGGGCAACGCGAATAATCCCAGTGATGGTGTTCGGTAAATAATATATAACATGATGAATGCCCCTACGAGCATCATGCCGAAAGCAGTTGTAAACTCGAACATATTACTAAGGGGTGCGTGACCTGATGCACCCCATCTTGTAAAGAAATAGCCTAGGTGAGTAAGGAAACCGATGATCGTAATAACTAGACCAATTGTTCCCCACTTACTATTATGATATGCTTTTTCTGATTTCGACTTTTTTATAGCGCCTCCAAAAAAGAGTGTCGCAACTAAATAAGCAACAAATGAAACTAACAATAAGTTACTACTAATGGTAATTAAGTCCATATTTCCTCGTCCCCTTCCTGTTCTGGCTTGTCCAACTCAGGATCCTGACGATCTATATAAGCAGGCAAGTCTGCAGTTTCACGTAATGTATCCAGCTCTTTACGTAAAGAGAACCAGTTTTTATTCGTGTGTGCTGCAATCAATAGATGACCTTCTGTATCTTCTTGGATCCATACTCTACGATGTTGCCAGTACATACCTTGAATAACACCAATCATAAATACTAGGCCACCGAGTAAGAGGATATATAAAGTTTTATCTTTGCGGATCGTTAAACCTGAAATGTTTCGAGTCTCGGCAGCTGCGAACTTAATCGCATAGTCGTTCTCTTCCACTTCCAACGTTTGACGAATTGCAACGAAACTCTTTTCACCTTTTGGCTTATCCGGTGTGTTCATTTGAAAAATGAACGCTGGATTATTTGGAACAGGTGACTTTGAATAGGGTTCCCCGTCTTTAATCCCATCATAATCCGGATAAAAACCGAGCATATTGACAGTAGAGCCATTCCCCAGATCATATTCCTTCTCTGGGTCACTTAAATTCACCGTAAATTCTCCAAGAGATTCTTCAGAAGATTTATTTACCAAATGGAATGTCATGTTTTTAAGCTCGTTTAGTTTATAATCCATCTGGAATACATTATATCCATCAAACTTTAATGGCTTGTTAACATTGATGGAGTAATCCTCCACTTTTTTAAGACTTTCACTACCAGGTAGTGCTCCTTCTTCTTGCTTATACAATGTAACGTCTGTTGTATAGGATTTGGCGATCGCGCCATTTTTCTCCAACGCCTCACCGAAAACTTTTTCTGCTTCTTCTTTTGTATAATTCTCTAAAGTGAACTTTTTATTTTCAAGTACATAACCTGGTGCTCCGACGATATTACGTGTTTCTCCTTCACGAAGCCACATCGCTTCGTCAACATAAAAACCAGGAATCCCTCTCAGCAGAATGCCCGAAATGAAAATAATTAATCCGACGTGGTTAATATATGGGCCCCAACGTGAAAATCGATGTTTTTCAGCTAAAATTGCGCCATTTTCCGTTTTCACATTGTAGCGCATTGCTTTTAGTTTTTCTGCTGCTTTTACAAGTGACTCTTCTGTATGTTGAACATCACCTTCTCCAAAAATCCGCTGACGCTTCATAAAGGATGGATGACGACGTGTACGTTGCTTTTTAAGTGATTTATAAAGCGGAACTACACGGTCAATACTTGCAATAATAATAGAAGTTGCAAGCATACCGACCAGCACTTTAAACCACCAGCTATTATACATATCATATAAGCCTAGCTCATAATAAAGCTTTCCTACCGTACCATACAGACGCTCATAGTATTCCAAATAGCCTTCCGGCGTAGTGGCAGGTACATAGAACTTCTGTGGAAATATGGTTCCGATTGCTGACGCGATTAATACCGCCGCAATAATACTGACACCAATCTTAACACTGGAGAAGAAGTTCCAAATTTTATCGACAATGGAACTCTTATAGGTTTGGGATCTTCTAGAAGATCCTTCGTAGCGCATATCTACAATATCACTTTTCTTTGCTTTTTCAGATAAGGGACGACCACACTTCTCACAAAGCTCTGTACCATAAGGATTTTCATGCCCACATTGGCATTTGATTTTGCTCATTGAGTAACAATCTCCTTACTTTGGTTGAATGCTTTCTAAATACTCGTAAATTTGTTGCTCTGTCATTCCCTGTTTAATGACTTTCGTAATCTTTCCTTCTGGATTGATGAGGAAAGTTGTAGGTAATGGTTTAATATTATACAAATCCATAACGGTTTTGTTTTTATCCCATAACATCGGGAATGATAGGTTCATGTCATCTCTAAAAAGTTCTATTTTCACTTTTGGTTCTCCTACGTTAACAGTAAGGATATGAACACCTTTCGCTTCAAAGTCTTTATAGAGATCCTCCATGTGAGGCATTTCCTTTTTACAAGGTGGACACCACGTGCCCCAGAAATTCAAGAATACGCCTTGTCCTTTGTAATCTGATAACCGATGTTCATTTCCTTCTAAATCTACAAGCTCGAAATCAGGCGCCATATCTCCTTCAGCCAAGACTTTCACTTTATCATTTGAAGTAATCGCGTAGA
Organism: Sporosarcina sp. P1; assembly: GCF_002743155.1. NCBI lineage: Bacteria > Bacillati > Bacillota > Bacilli > Caryophanales > Caryophanaceae > Sporosarcina > Sporosarcina sp. P1. Next base: position 290,672 of record NZ_PDYS01000001.1, on the reverse strand, counting down.
TAATAATTGCTGCTAATATTACTAGAAGGGCTGCTCTGCTAATTAGCCTAATAGTCTTTTTGTTTTTCTTTTTGGCCAATCATGTAACCTCCTGTCTCATTTATGCTCCAACTGCTATTATACCAAAACATAAAATCAGTTGACTCGGCACTAGTGATAGGTTTGTGAACTTTTGACACTTCCTCAGCCGATCTTTCCTGTTTCTGCTAAGACGCGTAGTTGTTTCAATTCATGTCTCGTTAATTCACGCGCTTCTCCGGCATTCAATCCGCGTGTCGTTAAGTTAGCAAACTCTTCACGCTTCAGTTTTTGTACTGGACAATTTATTGCATCAAACATTCTTCGCACTTGACGGTTACGTCCTTCATGGATTGTGATCTCGACAATTGCAGAATTCGTTTTTTTATCCGAGCTTGTCATTTTCACCCGTGCAGGGGCAGTACTCCCGTCATCTAGTTCAATTCCTGTCTCCAATTTCTTGAGATCATCGCGGGAAGGGATGCCTTTTACTTTAGCCACATATTTCTTTTTAATTTCAAATTTTGGATGCGTCATCAAATACGAGAAATCTCCGTCGTTCGTCATCAGCAATACGCCTGATGTATCGTAGTCCAGTCTACCAACTGGGAATATTCTCTGGCTGATTTCGGGTACTAAATCCATTACGGTTTTACGACCTTTTTCATCATCTACTGTTGAGATATAACCGCGTGGCTTATAAAGCAGATAATAGACAGGTGTTTCTTTTGTCAATTGAACGCCTTCCACTTCAATTGTGTCCATTCTGCTAACTTTTGTGCCAAGTTCCGTTATGACTTTACCATTCACTTTAACTAAACCATCCAATATTAGTTTTTCTGACTTTCTTCTTGATGCTACGCCGGCTTGTGCCAATACCTTTTGTAATCTTTCCATGGGTTCCTCCTTGATGTTACATACTGAAAAAATTATGTCACACTTTGGGACAAATGAAAAGAAGACTGACCTATGTTGGGCAATCTTCGAAATAGTATGTTTTCTATTCACTTTTCGGTCTCGATATCTACTGCTACTGTCTTAATGGGGTCTGTACCTAAATAAATAGACCAATAGCCCTTTTTTTGTTGTTCATCTGCTTGTGGAATCTGTAACACATTGGACAACATTTTTTTCTCTTCTTTCGTTACGAGTAATTTAACAGATTGATCCAACTTCGCGATCATATGAGGAAATACTTGATACTTCCCTTTTTTCACTGCTGTATACGATTGATATTCAGAAAAAACTTGTTGTGATAACTGTTTATGGACTTGCCAATCATCTCCATTATTTAACGTAACGACTATGACAGACTTTCCATCCTTTTCAAAATAGGTAGCCAGTGTTCGGCCAGCAGCTTTTGTGAAACCTGTTTTACCTGCAACAGCAGTAGGTTCAGATAACACTAGGCGATGTTTGTTTTGCCAACTATTTTTACCATGTTCCGTTTCGAAAGGATAGTTTTTTGTAGATGCTATTTTACGGAATTCTGGATTCTTCATGGCAAAATACAACATTTTAGCTGTGTCATACGCAGAAGATAGATGATGCTCGCCGTGTAAACCCGATGGATTCATAAAATGCGTCTGTTCCAAGCCGTGACTTTGCGCCACTTCATTCATCAGATAGACGAACCCTTCAAGTGAGCCACCCGCATGTTCAGCGAGCGCCTGCGCTGCGTCATTACCTGATCGAAGCATTAAGCCATATAATAAATCTCTCGTCTTCATCACTTGACCCGTTTCGAGATAAATGGATGACCCTTCTGCCATAGCGGCTTGTGAGGAGATGACCGTTTCTTGCTCACTGGGCTTTAACTCCAAAAAGGTATAAGCCGTCCACATTTTAGTCAAACTTGCGATGGGTAGTGGTTCATGTTCATTTGATCCCATCAACAACCTACCATTCTCTCCATCTATCACTGCAAAAGACGAACCTGCTGCCTGACTACTTGCAGGATTCATCAATAATCCGACTATCAGTAGAACGATGACCGAAATCTTTCTCAAGCATCATGTCCTCCTTCTTCTGTAATGGAAAATGCTTCTTGGAATTTTGTCATGAATAAATCCGTTTCCTCCGATGCTTCTTGTTCTTCGTCAAGTGACAGTGGCGGCATATCATCGAGCGATGCCAGTCCAAAACGATCTAGGAAGAAAGTTGTCGTACCATATAAAATAGGTCGACCCGGTCCATCCATGCGCCCCACTTCCTCTACGAAGCCTTTACCTGCCAATGAAGACAATGCACGCTCAGATTTGACACCACGCAAATCATCAATTTCTACGCGCGTTACAGGTTGTTTATATGCAATGATGGCAAGCACCTCGAGCGCTGCTTGTGTAAACGTAGACGGTTTTGGATCTTCTAACATCCTTTTAATATCATCTGCCCATTCACTCTTCGTCATTAAGCGGAAACTCCCGCCATAACTTTTTAGCGTGATGCCACGTGTGTCGTCTTCTTCATATGCCTCTTGTAACGAATTCAGTACTTGTTCTGCTTTTTGTTCTTCGCACTGTAACAATGCGGCTAACTGTCCAAGAGTTAATCCTTCTTCACCTGCAACGAATAAAAAACTTTCCGTCATCCCGACCAAACGGGTTTCGATATCCATTCCTATCATCCCTTCACATCAACGAGATTCGTAATTCTTCAAAATTATTACTCTGTCGTACTTTGACTTCTTGTAATTTCATCAGTTCGAGCAATGATAAAAATGTTAATACGAGCTCAGGTACAGTCGTCGTTTCAAACAGTGCATGGAAATCACATTCTCCACCATATAGTTCCAACTTACTCATGATCGAAGACATCTTATCACCGACAGATTGCTCGGACTTTGTTATACTCGCTGTTAGAGGCAGCTTTAGCTTCTTTCTGTGCAGCATTTTTTGAAATGCACCAATCAAGTCAAAAACATTCAATTGATCTTCCGTCTCAGTTACAATCGGTTCACCATAATCCGTTAAGTCTTCAGGCTCTTTGGTGAAATGCTCATCACGATAGGCTGCTGACTCACGAAGTGAGTTGGCTGCTTCTTTAAACTTCCGGTATTCCATTAAACGGGCTATCAATTCTTCACGCGGATCTTCCTCATAACCGAATTCTTCGATGAACGCTTCTTCTTCATTGACCGGTAACAGCATTTTGCTTTTCACTTCGAGCAACGTCGCTGCCAGTACAAGGTATTCACTTAATTCATCCAAACGAAGAACACGCATGGCATGCAAATGTTCTATGTACTGCTGTGTTAGCTCCGCCATGGGGATGTCATAAATATCAATTTCGAGCCGATTGATCAAATGCAACAACAGATCAAGTGGTCCTTCGAAGACTTCGAGTTTTACACTATAACTCATTTTTACCAACCTACCTAACCAGAAAGGAATGATTTGGATGCACCCTTACTACCATCCACTTTTTCTACAGTTTATTGTTTATTTCAATGACAATCAAGACTATTTCGAATGCCACGAAGTACTGGAGGAATATTGGAAAGAACAAGAGAACTTTTCAAAAGACCATCCGCTAACAGGCTATATTCTTATGGCTACTGGATTATATCATTGGCGCAGGGGTAATACAGCAGGTGCTTCACGTACTTTAAATAAGGCCATCACACGCTTCCGTGAGATGCCTGTACAATTTGATGACTATCTTGAAGAGGTGTCTATTGATGAAATCATCATGCAGCTAGAGCATTGTCTTACACGCATTGAATTAGGTGAAGATTTCTATACATTTCAGCTTCCAATCTCTTCAGAGTTAGAAGTTGAAGCAGAGAAATCTAAGCCTCTGATTGTATTACTACCTAAAAACAGCGCGTCTGTTATTCATAAGCATATGCAACGAGACAGGTCAGATATTCTTTTACAACGTGAAGAAAAGAAGAAGGGCAGCCGTTAAAGATCTGCGCCTTCTTCTTTTCTTAAACAACTTTGTATAAATGGCTCTGTAAAGTCAGTACTTTTACAGCCATATCCTGGATAGATCTCCTGCAATTCCTTCACCATCTTAAATGCAATTCCTTCTCCACGAAAAGATGGATTGACTGAAATATGCTGAACAGTGTACATCTTGTCATTGTCGTTGACTTCTACCCCTATTAATCCGATGTAATCTTCTGCTTCTTTGTAAAGAAATAGCTGCCACTGTTCATCACATAGATATTGCTGAACAGTCTCTTGCAATTTGCATAACATCTTCTCACTAGGGATATAAGATAAAAAGCCCATAGCAATTTTCTCTTGTGCCTTCTTAAAACGAATTAGATTCAATAGTAACCCCTTCTTTTCAGAAATCCTTTGTACAGTTTACATCATTACCCCATTTACTTCAACTCGCGCATCATTTGAAGCGCGGATCAATCACAGGAACAACAAAATACCAATAGATGACTCCCCAAATTATGGCCATCGCAACAATCGATATGAAAAGAATAATATTTTTCTTTTTCATCAGAAACTCTCCTCCCGATCTGATTGCAACGGAAGGTCCAATTTAATGATGTCTTCGTAAGTTTCGCGCCTTACTACCAACTGATATTGCCCTTTTTCCGCAAACACAACGGCAGGTCGAGGCAGTCGGTTATAATTGCTAGCCATGGAGTACGTGTAAGCTCCTGTACAAAAGACAGCTAGTAAATCACCGGTTTTCACTTTGGGCAAATTGGCTTTTTCAATTAATTTATCGCCTGACTCACAGCACTTCCCTGCGACTGTCCATTGCTGGTCATGTGGTTCGTTCATCCGGTTAGCAAGTGCACTAGAATAGTGGGCATCATATAAAGCCGGGCGAATATTATCTGACATACCGCCATCTACTGCTACGTATGTACGGACACCCGGCACAACTTTCGTACTGCCAGCAGAATAAATAGTCGTTCCTGCATCTCCTACGAGCGAGCGGCCGGGTTCAATCCAAATTTCAGGAATCGGATACTCATATTCCTCTGCCATCTTTTTCACTACATCTGCCATTTCCTCTACATAGACAGCTGGCTCAAGTGGCGTATCTTCTTCCGTATAGCGTATACCAAATCCTCCGCCTAAATTTAAGACAGGGCAGATAAATTGATAATTCTTTCGCCATTCAACCATTCTTTCCATCAGCACTTCTGCTGCGTATTTGAATGCATCGGTTTCAAAAATCTGTGAGCCTATATGACAATGCATGCCGAGGAAATGAATATATCCATGATCATGCAAAGCAAGAAACGCTTGATTCGTTTGGCCATTTTTTAAATCAAAACCAAATTTTGAATCTTCTTGGCCTGTCGTAATATAATCATGTGTATGTGCTTCAATACCCGGTGTTACTCGGATTAAGACATTCATCGATTGCTTTCGCTCATCCGCAATTTCTTTGATGATATCGATCTCCAAGAAATTGTCGACCACGATGCATCCGATGTTTTCTTCAAATGCGTATACTATTTCTTCCCTGCTTTTATTATTGCCATGGAAATGAATACGCTCGCGCGGGAATCCTGCTGCTACAGCCGTATATAATTCCCCACCTGAAACCACATCTAGAGACAACCCTTGTTGTTCTGCCAACTGATACATTGCGATTGAAGAAAAGGCTTTACTCGCATAAGCAACTTGTGCTTTAATATCTTTTTTTTCAAACGTTTCTTTAAATGCCTGCGCACGCTCTTTGAATAGCTCTGTATCATAGACCATGACTGGTGTTCCGTATTGTTTAGCCAATTCTGAAACGTCCACTCCACCGATTGTCAGATGACCGTTTCCATTCACTGCCTGTGTTCCATAAAGATGCATGTCCCATACCCCTCCCGAATTCTCTCAGATAACTTTATCACAAGAAGGCGGAAAGTAGCAACGACATGCAGAATATCTAACTAGTCCTATGACATCCTATCACGGTTCGGCGATTCAGTGATAAACGGCCGTGGATCGTCGATTGTCATAGGGAAACGAATCAATACTCGCAACAAAGCTTTCGGGAAGAATGGTGTGAACGGCCACAAATATGGCACATTCATCGGCTTTAACGAACACAAATAATAGTAAATTAAAGCAAGTGCTATGAAAAAGCCTGGGGCCCCTAGTAACGCAGTGGCAACTAATAAGAAAACCCTGAACACTTTTGTCGTAATACTTAATTCAAATGACGGAATGGCAAATGTCAAAATGGCACTAACCGCCACATATAGTACAACTTCTGAAGAGAACAAGCCTACGTCAATCGCCACTTGCCCAATGACAATAGCAGCAACGAGTCCCATCGCGGTCGACAGTGGTGTAGGAGTATGGATTGCAGCCATCCGCAACACTTCTATACCGACGTCAGCTATTAACAATTGGACAAATAACGGAACTTCTCCCCAATCATTCGGACCAATATACTTAATTGCTTCCGGAACGAATTGTTTTTCGACTGACATCAAATACCAAAACGGCAACATCACTAAACTAAAAAAAGTCCCTATGAAGCGTACCATTCGGATGAAAGTCCCAATCAAAGGTGCTTGTCTATATTCTTCTGCATGTTGTAAGTGATGCACAAGCGTAACAGGCACTAAAATGACGGAAGGAGATGTATCGACGATGATCGCAATATGGCCCTCGAGTAAATGCGCGGCACAAATATCGGCGCGTTCCGTATACCGAACAAACGGCATCGGATGAAATCCTTGTTTAAACAGAAATTCCTCGAGTGATTTATCGGTCATCGTCAAGCCATCTGTTTTCAATGCATCCAGTCGCTCTCGCACAAAATTCAAATGCTCTTCATTAGCAGCACCTTTCATAAAGGCAATGGCTATGTCCGTTTTACCTTTTACTGATGTCTCGTGCATTTCAAATCGTAGTTCCGTTGTGCGTAAACGCCTTCGAATTAATGCAGTGTTCGTCAAGATATTTTCCGTAAAACCATCCCTTGAACCTCGTATAACTTTTTCAGTATCAGGCTCTTCAGGATTTCTACCGGGGTATGATCGTACATCAAGCGCGAATGTGAAACCATCTTTCATAATGAATACAGCTAACCCACTTAAAATCACTTTTGCGAGTTGATCTTCATCCTTTACGATTTCCAGCGAATGATACGGAAAATAATCCATCAATGCGCGGTCAATGTTTTCAATAGGTTCACTTGTATATAGATCATTACGATATTGCATCTCCGTCAATAAGGTTGTTAAGACCTCTCCATCCACTAAACCGTTCATATACAGAAGAAGTATTTCTTTATCCCATAGGTGGATCAACCGTTTAGTCGCATCAAATGTTTCGTCTTCGCCAAACTGGTTGATGAACCACCTTTCCCCTTCTCGTATGGACGTAAATAGTGTATCGGTCAAATTACGGTCTCCTCGCCTTCTCGAGCGCATCTTCGGCATCTGCGCCCATCCATGTTTTCATTTGAGCTAGTATTTTCTTTTCCAACCGTGATACTTGAACTTGTGATATTCCGATTCGTTTCGCAATATCACTTTGTGTGTAATCTAAATAATAGCGCATATAAATGATTGTCTGATCACGTTTATTCAACCGTGTAATGACATCTCGTAACGGAATATGATCGAATACCCTCTCTGATCTATCGTCTCGAAGTTGATCCATTAACGTTAAGCTATCCCCATCACTCTCATACAATTGTTCATGTAGCGAGGCGGGATCACGGAGCGCATCTGAGGCTAGAATAATATCTTCTTGTTTCACTTCTAATATTTCCGCCATTTCCGAAATAGAAGGTGAACGTCCGTTTTTCTTAAAGAAATCATCGGTTGCGTGACGAATTTTATAACTTAACTCACGAATGGTGCGTCCTACTTTCACCATTCCATCGTCACGTAAATAACGTTGTATTTCTCCGACGATCATCGGTACAGCATACGTTGAAAACTTCACCTCATAGGATAGATCGAACTTATCTATTGATTTCATCAAGCCAATGCAGCCTATTTGAAATAAATCTTCTAAATCCGCACCACGCGAAGCGAAGCGTTGAACGATGGACCACACAAGTCTTGTATTGCCTTCTACCATCATTCGTCTAGCTTCTTTGTCACCCGCTTGTGATTCTTTGATGAGTTCTCGCATTTTTTCTTGTGACAATAGAGCGTGTTGCTTCTCAACAGATGCTTCCATATGTCACCTCATTCTACTTACTTCTGTGACTGGAGAAAAATTCTTCTCAAATGTCACGATTGTCCCATTTCCAAGGGTAGAATCTACACGGATACCGTCCGAGAAACTTTCCATGATCGTAAAGCCCATACCGGAGCGCTCCATTTGTGGTTTGGTCGTAAACATCGGCTCCATTGCTTGCTCAATGTCGAAGATACCCATTCCCTCATCTGTTACCGTCATTTTTACTGTGCGGTCGTCAATCGCTGCATGGATCTTCACCATACTTTTACCATCGCATTCGTAACCGTGGATAATCGCATTCGTAACAGCTTCCGAAACAATTGTTTTAAATTCCGAAAGTTCTTCCAGTGTCGGATCCAATGGTGCGATAAAACAGGTGAGTGCCATTCTGGCAAGTGCTTCATTTTGTTCTATCGCTAGAAACGACAAGGTCATTTCATTTTTCATGTACAACCCCTCCGATTTCGTCGATTGCTTCTTCGACTGTACATATTCTGACGACATCACCAAGACCTGCAAATTGGAATAATTTCTGCATTGTCGGAGATGGATTCAATATGAGTGTTTCTCCGTTTACGGGTACTAGATCACGCATTCTTCCAAGAATAAGTCCGATTCCTGCGCTGTCCATGAAGCCTAGTTGGTAGAGGTCCCAGATGATTGCACGCGTCTTTCCCGTGAATATAGCAGTAGATACTTCTTCTCTAATTTGATTGGCTTCGTGGTTATCGAGTTCCCCTGCTAGCGTGATTAAGACAATGCCATTTTCCAGTTGTGTAATAGTTGCCATGTGTAGATACGCCTCCTTCATGAAGGCATTGTCGCACATTTAGAACGGCTATCCTTTAGTTTTGACAAAACTAGTCAGCTGTCCCTAAAACTTCTTAAGTTGTGACAGAAATTAAACGGGCTGGAAAGATATCTTTAATCGACGTTCCACGCGACATCTTCCAGGCGGCCTACAGCAGTCGGGCTGAACTTCTCTGAAGAACTCTCCCGAAGATACGCGTTAGCCTAGCATCGGATTCATAGCTAGTCACTCCCTCGCTCCTTACCCGAGCTACACAAGAGTATGTACAGTTGCATTTGTTTTTACACATGAACGACAAAAAAGCCATGTGCTCTGAAGGGAGCCAATTTCTTGGCATGCTTCAGGTACATGGCTTTTATTCATTACAAGGAATGTATAAGCGGTGGTGCTGCTGTTTTTTCCTTTGAAATATGCATATGAGTTTGCAGCAGTTGGATCGAATCATCCACTTGCTCTGTGTTTGCATGGAGAATAGCGAGTGCCTCTCCCTTTTTTACAAAGTCCCCTATTTTCTTGCGCAGCACAATCCCGACCGCGAGATCAATGACGTCTTCTTTTGTTGCACGACCCGCGCCAAGATGCATAGCGGCAACACCTATTTCATCGGCATCGATTTTGGATACATAGCCGCTTTCAATAGCGGGAACTTCAATTTGATACTGTGCTTGCGGCAATAGATTTGTATTCTCAATGACTTTTTCGTTGCCGCCTTGTGCTTTGATTAACTCACCGAACAAACGCAGTGCGTCACCGTTTTCTACGACATTCTGTAGTTGTTTGCGTGCGCCTTCTTCAGTTTCTGCTTTGTTCGCTGCCAGCAACATCTTGCTACCAAGAACTAAACACAGCTCCGTTAGATCGGCTGGACCTTTTCCTCGCAGTGTTTCAATCGCTTCTTTTACTTCCAGAGCATTACCTATCGCAAGTCCTAGGGGTTGGTTCATATCCGAAATAATAGCACTTGTGTTTCTTCTAACTTCATTGCCGATCGCCGTCATGGCATCTGCCAATTGCTTTGAGTCTTCCAATGTTTTCATGAAAGCTCCTGCGCCTGTCTTGACGTCTAGTACGATAGCATCTGCGCCCGCCGCCAACTTTTTACTCATAATTGAGCTTGCAATCAGTGGAATGCTGTTGACGGTCGCTGTGACATCCCTTAACGCATATAGTTTTTTATCAGCTGGTGTCAAATTGCCACTTTGGCCGATTACAGCGATTTTCAAATCATTGACCTGTTGAATAAATCGTTCGGTAGAAATCTCTACGTGGAAGCCTTCAATTGCTTCTAGCTTATCAAGTGTGCCCCCTGTATGGCCTAGTCCCCGGCCACTCATTTTAGCAACTGGTACACCGCATGCTGCGACAAGTGGCGCTAAAATAAGTGTCGTAGTATCACCTACTCCGCCTGTTGAGTGTTTGTCTACCTTCACTCCTTCAATTGCAGATAAATCGATTTGATCGCCAGACTCCGCCATGGCCATCGTTAAGTAGCCTTGTTCTTCTGTAGTCATACCCTTAAAGTAAATGGCCATTAAGAAAGCACTCGCCTGATAATCTGGGATTGAGCCATCCGTATAACCCGTCACAAAAAACTCGATCTGTTCTTTGTTTAGTTCCTTTCCGTCTCGCTTGTTTTCAATGATATCCACCATTCGCAGCATAAAATTAGTCCTCCTTAACTAATGCAGACAAGAAACTTTCACCATGTTCAGGCTTATCCACTTGGAAATTTTCGGCAATCGTCGCCCCGACATCAGAGAATGTTTTACGGATGGGCAATTGCCCTGCTCCTTTGTTGGAAGGAGAGTAGACGAGTAACGGTACATATTCTCTTGTATGATCCGTTCCTTCATGAACCGGATCATTCCCATGGTCTGCTGTGATGATCAGTAAATCGTCCGGTTGCATTGCATCCATAATTTCAGGCAAACGTGCATCAAATTCTTCAAGTGCATTACCGTAACCAATCGGATCGCGACGATGACCATATAATGCATCGAAGTCTACTAGATTAACGAAACTAAGGCCTTCAAATTCTTTTTTCATCACCGAGACAAGCTGATCTACACCATCCATGTTCCCTGTTGTACGAACTGCTTCAGTCACCCCTTCACCATTGTAAATATCCGCAATTTTACCGATGGCGATAACGTCATAGCCTTTATCTTGCAATTCATTCATTACCGTTTTACCAAATGGCTTCAATGCATAATCATGACGGTTTGTAGTCCGTGTGAATGTACCCGGTTCCCCAACAAATGGACGCGCAATCACACGACCGACTAAGAATTCAGGTTGCAATGTAAGTTCTCTTGCGATTTCACAAATTCGATATTGCTCTTCAATTGGAATAATTTCTTCATGTGCTGCAATTTGCAGGACAGGGTCGCCAGACGTGTAAACGATGAGAGCTCCTGTGTTCATATGCTCTTCACCTAGTTCATCGATAATTTCCGTACCGCTTGCCGGTTTATTTCCGATGACTTTTCTACCCGTTTTTAATTCCAATTCATCTATAAGTTCTTTGGGAAAACCATTCGGATACACTTTAAATGCATCATCGATACGCAAGCCCATGATTTCCCAATGCCCTGTCATCGTATCTTTACCGACAGATGCTTCTTGCATCTTTGTGTAATATCCTTGTGCTTCTTTTTGTGGTGCGAGACCTTTAATTGGTGCAATATTCGCAAGACCGAGACGTTCCAAATTCGGTAGTTTCAGTCCATCCATTTCTTCACCGATATGTCCAAGCGTATTAGACCCAACATCGCCAAAAGCTTCAGCATCAGGTGCTTCGCCAATCCCTACTGAGTCAAGTACGATTAAATGAATACGATTATAACGAAATTTCTCCATATGAAAACCTCCAGTAATAGTAGTTTACGCTCTAGGATGATATTGACTGTAGACATCTTTCAAGCGTTTTTTGCTGACATGCGTGTAGAGTTGCGTCGTGGAAATATCGGCATGTCCGAGCATTTCCTGAACTGCGCGTAAGTCAGCTCCATTTTCAATCAAATGTGTGGCGAATGAGTGGCGCAATAAATGCGGTGAAATGACTTTCTGAATTCCCGCCTTCACTCCTGCCTCTTTCAAGATCTTCCAACATCCTTGTCTTGTCAGCCGTCTGCCATGCATGTTGAGGAACAACGCTTCAGTATCGCTGATGAACTTAGGACGCCCTTCATTTAAATACAAAGTACAGGCATCGATTGCTGAACGTCCAAGTGGCACGATTCGTTCCTTACTGCCTTTTCCAAATACCCGCACAAACCCCATGGTCAAATGAAGATCAGCCAAATCAATCGCTATCAATTCACTTACCCTCATTCCAGTCCCATATAACAATTCAAGCAATGCAATATCGCGCATACCTTGTGAAGTATGGCCATCAACGGCATGGATCAATCGTTCTATTTCAGGTATAGAGAGGACATCCGGCAGCTTTTGTTCAATTTTAGGCAATTCGATATGAATCGTGCAATCATGTGTCGTGATTTGTTCTCTTACTAAAAATTGATGGAACGAACGAATGGAGGAAATATGTCGGGAGAGGGTACGACTGGATTTACCACTATCTTTCAACTTCTGCAAGTATTGCAGAACCATCGTGCGTTCAATAGAATTAACTGTTTCTAAATTTAAACTTGCGATGTAACGTATATAGGCTGTCAGATCGCGTTGATACGACTTCACCGTATTTTGAGCCAATTGTCTTTCAACTGTTAAAAAGTGCACATAATCCTCCAATGCAAACTGTGCATCTTTCATAGACTTTCCTCCTTTCTTATGTAAAAAGTAAAAAAGGACAGCGCTTAGGCTATCCCATTGTCTTCCTGTTCTTTCTCTTCGTCTTTCGCTTTACAACGTTTACAAATTCCATGGAACGTCAGCCAATGATCTTTGACTGTAAAACCATACCGACCTTCTACGACTTTTTCTACTTCACCGAGTAAGTCTTCCTGAATTTCATCAACCGTTCCACATTCTAGACAAATTAAATGATGGTGGAACCGCGCAGCGCCTTCTTCTCGTAAATCATAACGCGCTACCCCATCGCCAAAATTAATTTTATCGACAACTTTTAGTTCAGTTAATAATTCTAATGTACGATATACAGTCGCCAGACCGATATCTGGAGCCTTTTCTTTTACTAGCAAAAATACATCTTCTGCACTTAAATGGTCTTCTTCATTTTCCAGAAGAACTGCTACAGTCGCTTCACGCTGAGGCGTCAACTTGTAGCTGGCCCCGTGCAATTGCTTCTTAATTCGTTCTATTCGGCTTTCCATACGACGCCCCCCTCAAATTGTTTCCATTATACCAAACTGTCGTTCCAGATGACAATAGAAAGGAAAGGTTCAGTTCATTATAGTGTGTAGTGGATATTACTTTATAAAATGAAAGATCGCTAGTTCCAGTATCTGCGTGATCAACAATAGAGCAATCAATGGTGGCACTGCAGTTAATGGACGATTTTTCTTACTAGCCGGTGGAGCAAAAAATGGCGGGTTCAACACTGAACATAAAATCAGGAACAACAAACAGCTGATCAATTGAAATGGGAACCACCAAATCGTATAGGATACCAACTTTAAGCCTGTCGACAATAAATAGGTGGATGACAAACCAAAAAAAGCACATTTAATCGCTCCGAGAAACATAGTGATAAAACGGACCCTTTTATATTTAGACAGAATGATGGCTAATAGAATAAAGCTCAACGTCACCACAACAGGTGACCACAAAGCCGCTTCAGATCCCTTCACTACGCGTTGATCATATAGACCGATGATCTGCTCTAGCGACGTGACAGGCCACTCCCTGAATAATAAAGCCCCTCCTATATAACTGATTGCGAGTATAACGAATAAATAGACAAAAGACAATGATCGAGCCATAAATAGGACACCTCCGCATCGTTTCTATAACATATGCTTGTCCGTCCAGAAATAGCTCAATCCTTTATAGGTTTTTTACATACCAGACAGCCGCAACTGTCTTCGCATCATAAATCCGTTCATTCGCAATTAACTCCTCTGCCTCTTCAACAGTTACTTCCAGCACTTCAATGAATTCATCTTCATCTCCTATAGCAGGTTGTTCCACTTTCTCAAGATCTTTTGCTATGTATAAGTGAATGATTTCATCCGCGAAACCTGGAGAAGTCGAGAATGTCTGCAAATATTCGAATGAATGTGCACGGTACGCTGTCTCTTCTTCCAGTTCACGAATCGCCGTTAGCTTAGGTTCTTCGCCCGGTTCAATCTTGCCTGCCGGTATTTCTAGCATCGTTCGTTCCAAAGGCTTTCTGTACTGTTCAACTAACACGATTTTTTTATCTTCAGTCAATGCGATAATCGCCACGGCTCCTGGATGTTTTACTAATTCTCTTTTTGCTAGTTTTCCATCAGGCAATTCTACTTCGTCTACTTGTACCGAAATGATTTTACCTGTAAAGATCTGTTCTGTTGAGAGGGTTCTTTCTTCAAACTTCATCCAGCACTCAACCCTTTCCATTGGTTTTATAGCCCGCTTTCATTGTACCATGAAACGAAAGGAGTGAGGCACATGAAGAAGCGTATAATAGGTTCTAGTAGTTTACTTGTTTCCGAAATTGGACTAGGTTGCATGTCATTACCGACTGAACTTGAATCGGCTCGTTCCGTACTTGATGAAGCAGTAGATCATGGTATCAACTACTTCGATACAGCAGATCTTTACGATAAAGGAACAAACGAAGAACTTATAGGAAAAGTATTGAAAGAAAAACGTCAAGATTTGATCATCGCGACGAAAGCCGGTAACAAGTGGCAGGGAGAAGATTCCTGGATATGGGATTCTTCAAAAGCCCATATTATGGACGCTGTAAAACAAAGTTTACGACGTTTACAACTCGAACATATCGACTTGTACCAACTTCACGGTGGTACGATGGAAGATGATGTGGAAGAAACAATTGAAGCATTTGACACATTAAAAAAAGAAGGCATCATACGTGAATATGGTATCTCAAGTATCCGCCCCACTGTAATCGAACGTTTTCTGAGTACTAGCCAAGCAGTTTCCGTCATGATGCAGTACAACTTGCTGGATCGCCGTCCTGAAGAATACTTTTCTTTGATTGCTGAAAAAGGTGCATCTGTTGTCGCTAGAGGGACGTTGGCAAAGGGTTTACTTACGAATGAAGGCGTGGAGCGTGCGAAGAATTTGAATGGCTTTGTATCTTATTCACAGTTTGAATTACAGCAGACAGTTCAGACACTTTCTAATGAAACGATTGACTTACAAGCATATGCCATTGCCTTTGTACTTAAAGAGCCCGCTGTAGCATCGGCTTTGATTGGTTCCAGAACACAAGAGCAACTTCGAGAGTCATTAAAAGCTTATGACTCGCCAATAGATTCACAATTGCTGACGATTTTAACAAACAAAACAGAGCCACATCAATATGAACAACATCGCGTGTAATATAAGAAAAAGAGCAACCGCATTTTTTGCAGGTTGCTCTTTTTCTTATTTATGATTAGCTGTTGCACTAACTAAGACAGAAGATGGTCCTTCCTTAACGCTAAGTGGCATAGCTTCCGCTTGATGTGCTTGTTGGACAGCTTGCTTCTTTTTTGAAGGAAGCATATTGAAAATGATATTCAAGAAGATTGCCGTGATACTTCCGAGTACAATCCCATTACTCGTTAGGATCTGTACACTTTCAGGTAATTCCTTAAATAGATCCGGTACAACTGAAACACCAAGACCAATGCCGATGGAACACGCTACAATCATTGCGTTATCTTGGGTTTTGGAAATAACAGGACTCAACATTTTAATTCCTTGCGAAACCACCATTCCGAACATCGCAACCATAGCCCCTCCAAGGACTGCCGGTGGGATAATGGTTGCAAGAGCCGCTATTTTCGGCAAGAACCCTAAAGAAATCAACATAATCGCGGTCACGAATATCACACGACGTGACTTCACACCAGATAATTGCATTAAACCCACGTTTTGTGAAAATGTCGTGTAAGGAAATGCATTGAAAATACCGCCAATAACGGAAGCCAATCCTTCTGCACGATAGCCTTTTTCCAACATTTTTTTGTCGATTTCTTCTTCACAAATATCACCAAGCGCAAAGTATACTCCAGTAGATTCTACAAGTGACACCATTGCCACCAACGTCATAATGGCGATCGGCAGTAGATGGAATGTAGGAGTGGCTAAATAAAACGGCATCACCATATGGACATAAGAAGCATCTTGTACATTGGAGAAATCTACGATACCCAGGAATATCGCTGCAATCGTACCACCAACTAAACCTAACAAAATAGCGATAGACTGCATAAAACCTGAAGTGAATCGGAACAGTAAGACAATGAATAATAACGTGCCAAATGAGAGTAAAACATTTGTCATCGATCCAAAATCTTCAGCACCTTGTCCACCGCCCATATTATTGATCGCAACAGGAATCAATGTAATTCCAATAATAGTTACGACTGAACCGGTAACGATTGGAGGGAAGAATTTCACGAGACTCCCAAAGAAGCGACTAATGAAGAAAATGATTACGCCTGAAGCAATAACCGCTCCGTAAATAGCGGAAATTCCATAGTCATTGCCTATTAAAATCATGGGACCTACAGCTGTGAATGTACACCCAAGAACCACGGGTAGACCAACGCCAAAATATTTATTACGTGAAATTTGCAACAACGTAGCGATACCACACATTAAAATATCAATTGAAACAAGATATGTCAGTTGTGTAGGAGTTAACCCAATAGCATTCCCCACAATGAGTGGTACCAATACTGCGCCAGCATACATAGCAAGTAAATGCTGAAAACCTAGCAGTGTTGTTTTCATCAGTTATTTTCCTCCCCAACAAATTGAACTTCACCGTTATTCAGTGACTGAAGCTCAGCTAGCGACTCTAAACGTACGCCTTCTTTACGAATCAAATCCCCGCCTGGCTGGAAGCACTTTTCAATGACAATGCCAACACCTGCGATAGTGGCACCTGCTTGTTTTGCGATATCTATGAGTCCTAGTGCAGCTTGTCCATTGGCAAGGAAATCATCGATGAGCAATACCGTATCTTCATTTGAAATAAAATCTTTAGAAACAGAAATATCATTCGATTCTTTCTTAGTGAAAGAATATACTTTCGCGGAGTATAAATGATCCGTCAATGTAAGTGATTTACGCTTTCTGGCAAACACTACCGGAACGCCCAATATCATTCCCGCCATTGTAGCTGGAGCAATACCTGAAGATTCAATCGTGATGATCTTTGTGATATTTTGATCGCTGAATCGTCTAACAAACTCTCTTCCGATTTCTTGCATCAGTAATGGATCAATTTGATGATTCAAGAACGAATCCACTTTCAGTACCTCTTCCGATAATACATTACCTTCTTGTCGAATCTTATTTTTTAGCAACTCCACGCTGTTGTGCTCCCTTCATTTTTCCGAATAAAAAAAGCGTATATGCCATACTCCCATATAACAACTATGAGAGAGCGGCATGTACGCTTTTAAAAATGAAAAAGCAATTCCTCTGTCGAACGACAAAGAAAGCTGCTTTTCATTCTCCCCATAGGCGGTCTATTTCCGGTAGACCGGTAGAAACTTACGGGCCATATCCCCGTGATTATATGAGTCTTATTTAACTGAATGCTAACAGTATAGCACGATTCGACAAATTTTCAATATGAATATTTACCAATTAGTTTGATAGTTTTAGGCTAGCAATCTTCTGGACATATTCTGGACAAAAAGTTGGGTTAGATTGGGATAAAGCATAATTTCAAAAGAGAGTGCAAAGGATTGAAGCGCCCCCTCCTTAGTGCCAATCCCTTACCCAAACAGTAGGGAGGAAAGATAAATCACTACGCCTACTGTAAAGCTGCTAGCTACGGTGTTGAACAAGACGATTTGGGCTGCTAGCTCGGGCTCAACATCGTATTCCAATGCTAGCGTGGAGCTATTTCGCGAAGTTGGAAACGAGCTGGCAATCCAGAGTGATTGTGCCGTTACACCTTCTATCCCTAGTAATAAAATCAACAACAACGCCACGGTGGGTGAGATAATGAGTCGACCGATAGCGCTTAAGTAGATCAAACGGTTCCACAGTGTCTTCACTTTAATCTGCGCTAACTGCGCGCCAAGTGTAATGAGCGCGATGGCGATAAAAGCATCCGATAAATGACTGATTGGCAACTCGATAAACTGTGGCAACTGGATATCTGCCAAGTTAAGCAAAGCACCTAGCCACAAAGCATGGATAATTGGCATTCGAAGGAACTGTTTCACAATATCTTTCCCGGACTGCGTGGAAGATACGAGATTATACAATCCATATGAATACGTCAGTAAGTTCTGATAGACGATCAAAACGATCTGAATAGACACCCCGAGTGGATTCTCATGAAAGACTAGCTGACTGACAGGTAATCCATAGTTTCCTGAGTTAATTAGAACAATACTGTTTTTCATTACGGCGGTCTGCTGGCGATTCAAACGCAAGAGCTTACTAAATACATGGCCAGTAAGTATTAAAGTGGTCGTAAATAATAGTACAAATATGAATACGTCAAGTAGGATGTCTATATCAATGACAGTATGATATAAGTTCATGAACACGGCAGCGGGTATTAAACAGTATGTCAGAATATTCCCCAATGCCTTAACATTAAAAGTAAATTTTATTTGTAAAGAAACGCCTATTGCTAATAAAATAAGCATCGGTGTGATAACATTTACAAAGACTATGAGTAAGTACTCCACAAAGGAATCTCCTTTCTGCTGTTTCAGCTACATACTTCTCAGAACAATCTTCAAGGAATACAGGAGGCTTCATAATGGAAAAAGAACGACCGAGTAAACATCTACATTTCCCTAAAAGTCAGTGGGTGTTATTAGCGGGTATTTTATTTTTAGCCGCTACCATCCGTTCCCCACTCACTTCTGTCGGACCTATTATCGGAAACATTCGCGATCAACTGCAAATTTCTAATTCGTTGGCCGGATTTCTGACTACAATCCCATTACTGGCATTTGCCATTGTATCACCTTTTACACCTCGCCTTGCGAAACGGTTTGGCATGTCACGAACGCTTTTCTATGCGATGATTATTTTACTGTTAGGCATCATCATGCGTTCTGTCGGCAATAGTATATTGCTACTGATTGGTACATTTTTAATTGGGGTAGGAATCGCTTTTGCAAACGTCCTATTGCCAAGTCTTCTTAAACTGAGCTTCCCCTTACATATCGGATTGATGACGGGTCTGTACTCAGTATCTATGAGTATATCTGCAACACTCGCTTCTGGTATCGCTTCTCCCATCGCCAATGAAACAGTATATGGCTGGCAAGGTGCGTTAGGCATTTGGGGAGTCATTACATTGTTAGCCATTATCGTATGGATTCCTCAGATACGTAAAAAGAAAGAAGTCATCAAAACAGCTCAGAAAAACATGAAGACAAAACCTGCTCTCCCTATTTGGCGTTCGCCACTAGCCTGGAGCATCACGATTTTCATGGGACTGCAATCGTTCCTATTTTATACGACAGCTTCATGGATTCCAGTTGTGTTGCAAACCAATGGCATGACTGCTGATGCTGCTGGATGGATGTTAGCGCTTGTCCAACTTGCACAATTGCCTATGATGTTCATCATACCAGTCGTTGCGGATAAAGTACGCGATCAACGTATCCTTGTCGTAGCTGTTTTCGCCTGTTATTTAATTGGCTACGGTGGCGTACAGTTTGGAAGCGAAGCTCTGACTGCACTTTGGATGATTTTCATCGGTCTGGGTGGCGGTTCAGCATTCGGACTAGCTATGATGTTCTTCACTTTACGTACGAATACACCAGACCAAGCGGCTTCAATTTCCGGGATGGCACAGTCGATTGGCTACTTACTAGCGTCTGTTGGTCCTGTGTTGTTCGGTATTCTTCATGACTTTACTGGTTCATGGACAGCACCACTGTATACCTTCATAGTGGTCGCAACTATTCTATTTATCAGTGGAATGTACGCAGGGAAAAAGCGCTATATTTCGCTTGAACCCAAACAGAATGAGTCGTAATGAAAAGTGCATTTTAACAAAAATAAAACGAAGAACCCCAATTCACAATGGAATTGGGGTTCTTCGTTTTATTTTGATAGTGGTTGCAACCCGTTGATCTGCGCTGCAGCCGGACGCGTTCTGGAGGAACAGAGTCGCCGGCTTCCGCTCCGATCAACTAAGCTAAGGCTTCAAACATTATTATAGTGATAGGTAAGCCTTTGAAGTGATCGCCAGCTTTTCCCCACTTCATACCGTACGTGAGACTTTCACTTCATACGGCGTTCTAACTAATCCAAATCAATTCAATCATCAACACTTTATGTGTCTCAACTCTTCCGTTTCAATAAGTCGGTGCCTTCCGGAGAAAGTGAACCTCTATTAGTCTTACAAGAACCTTATTAACCGATAAAGACTTGTCTAACATGATTGAATGAACCTTTTATTAGTCTAGTGGCTATCCCTTCACGTTCATTATTACGATAATATTCTTTTGGGATTGCAATTAATATGTATCTCCATTCCGATTGTCCAGACCAATATTCTCTTTTAAATCGACCTATATAATTAGTTTGCAGATTTAAATCGGATGTTTTTCTTCCACATTTATTACAGATGTTCTTATCTATTTTTCCAACAGTTGGGTTAATTAAGTCATCATCTTAAGTATAGGTTACTGGTATAAGCTGTGGAGAATACTGTGGAGAATACGGTGGAGATATGCATACATCATTTTCCGTCATTATTTTATTACTTGGTAACGGAATACCATTCTCATCTAAATCAAAATTGAATAGATTTGTTGAAATTCCAATTCTAAATCCATAGTAATGATATAGAATGTCTGCCATCTATTTTCTAATCGAGCAATTCTGACTGTTATCCCAAGTGTGAGGATTCACATATCTATCTGTCTTTATTAAATAGAAATACTGATTCTTTAAACGCGTTATTCACCAATCTGGCTCGTTTCTCGAAAATTGAGCCTAAGCTTTTTACCATTCGTAAAGCAGACTTATTTCAATAGTAGTGAAAAAAACAAATGGCACGCTTCATCCCAATGCCATTTGATGTTCTAATATGATTATAATTCGTTTATTAATTCAGCTTTTTATCCTCTAGACTGAACAAGTTCATCTGAAATGCTCTTACTCATTTTTATATTTCTAATTCCGCAGAAATCGGACAATGATCACTGCCCATGATTTCTGAATGAATGGCTGTTGTTTTTAGAGCCGACTGAAGACGCTCTGAAATAATAATGTAATCGATGCGCCAACCAATATTACGTGCACGTACGTCGCGCATATACGACCACCAGGTATAACTCTCTTTTAGACCCGGATTCATAAAACGAAACGTATCAATGAATCCAGTGTCTAACAATCGCGTCATTTTCCCGCGTTCTTCATACGTGAATCCCGAATTGCCAATATTAGATTTAACGTTACGAATATCAATTTCTTCATGCGCTACGTTCAAATCTCCGCAATAAATGACGGGCTTGATGGCATTCAATGACTGTAAATGCTCAAGTAAATCATCTTCCCATGCCAGTCGAAATGATAATCGCGCTAAGTCCCGCTGTGAATTGGGCGTATAACAATTGACGAGAAAGAATTCTTCAAATTCTAGCGTCAGCACTCGTCCCTCTGCTTCATGGTCCAGATCATTCAATCCATTACGTACAGAAAGAGGTGTTTTCTTCGTAAAGACCGCCGTACCTGAATATCCTTTTTTCTCTGCATAGTTCCAGTAGGATTCATACCCTTCAAAAGAAAGATCAATCTGTCCTTCTTGACATTTGATCTCCTGTATACAGAATATATCTGCCTGTACTTGTTCAAAAAAGTCACTGAAACCTTTTTTTACACATGCTCTAATACCGTTCACGTTCCAAGACACTACTTTCAATTTTACACAACCTGTCTATATTAATTACCGTTAAAACTCACTGCCAATTTTGCTGCAAGTTCAGCGTTTGACTTCACCAATGCAATATTGGCCTCCAGACTTTTACCGCCTGTCATTTCCTGAACCTTTTTTAACATATGAGGTGTGAGGTTCTTTCCGCTAATGCCCATTTGTTCTGCTTCTTTAAGTGCATCTGAAACCAATCCATCCATATAGTCCTGATCCATTGCATATTCTTCAGGAATTGGATTAGCGATAATCGCACTCCCCTCCAAGCCTAAATTCCATTTGACACGCAACATTTCTGCGATCATGTCGATTTCATCCACTCGGTAGTCTACATGATGTGTACTGCTTCTTGTGTAAAAGGCAGGAAAAATATCTGTTTGATACCCCATTACCGGCACACCTTTTGTTTCCAAATACTCAAGTGTTTTACCGATATCCAAAATAGATTTTGCTCCTGAACAAACAACTGCTACACTTGTACGGGCAAACTCTTCAAGATCCGCAGAAATATCCATCGTTTGTTCCACACCTCTATGCACACCACCAATGGCCCCAGTCGTGAATACACGGATCCTCGCCAAGTCAGCAAAGAACATCGATGCGGCAACCGTCGTTGCACCAGGTTTCTTAGTAGCAATTAAGTAACTGATATCGCGTCTAGATGCTTTGACAACACCTTTGCTGTCCCCGAACCGTTCCAACTCTTCATCAGTTAGCCCGATTTTTATTTTTCCGTCCATAATTGCAATCGTCGCCGGGACCGCACCATGATCACGCACAATCTGTTGAACTTCACGTGCAGCTTTCACATTCTCAGGATAGGGCATACCGTACGTAATAATTGTGGATTCCAATGCGACTAGCGGCTTGCCGTATTTCATCGCTTCTTTCACTTCTTCTGAATACGAAACATATCTTCTCATTATGAATCTTCCCCTTTACCGTTCAATTGCTATATATTCATAATAATCATTATACGCTCTTTATTCAATGTTCATCGACAATTATTTGATTAATAGAGTAGTGTTCTAAGTCCCATCCAGTCTCTTGGCCTAGCACTAGCTGGGATAATAGCTTGCCAAGAAGAGGTCCTACTGTTAAACCAGATGAACCAAGACCATTCGCAATCCAAACTTGCGGATAATCAGGTAATTGACCAATGACCGGCATAAAATTCGGTGTATGTGGACGAATGCCCACACGGACTTCAGCCAATACTGCTTCGCTCAGTACAGGTGCAATGGGTAAAGTATTCGACAATACCTCCAGTATTCCACCAGCTGTCGGTTGAATATCGTAATCATCAGTATCTTCGTGTGTTGCACCCGCAACGAATCTGCCGTCTTGAAATGGCACGAGGTACTGAGTGCTCGGCGGCATGATGACTGGCCATTCACCTGACGCTTCATGATTTGATTGTAAATGGAGGATTTGCGCTTTCTGTCCTATTACTTGAAGTTTCTTGCCAAATGACTCTGTAAATTCACTAGCCCATGCACCTGCCGCTATAATGATTTGATCTCCTTCAATAATTTGCCCATCCACCATAACACCACAGACTTTCCCTTCCTTTATGTACGGTATAGCGGAACCTTTTATATATTGCACTCCTCGTTTAACTGCCACACGTTCCAATGCACTAAGTAGTTGATCTCCTTCGACTTTTGCCGCACCAGAAATACGAACAGCTGCGTATTCATCCGATAACACAGGAAAATAGCTAGCCGCCTGCTCTGTATCTAGTAATTCCACTTCTCCAATCTCAGGTGCATGTTCTTTTCTTTTATTCAATAACTCAACTTTCTTTTCCAAACGGTTTACATCAGTATGAATCGCCAAAGCACCCACTTTCTTATATCCTGTTTCCACCTCGCCCTGCTCTTCCAATGAACGAATGAATTCCGGATAATAGGCGGCTCCAGCTGACGCTAATGCATACCAAGCCTTATTGCGGCGCTGAGATGCCCATGGACAAATAATGCCCGCTGCGGCTTTTGTGGCCTGTCCAGGCTCCTGTCTGTCGATTAGAACGACTTCTGCATATTGCGTAGACAAATGATAAGCAGCAGAAGCACCAACGATTCCAGCACCTATAATCAATACTTTTTTCATAAAAATCTGCTCCTTTTTATACTAGTTTTTAAAATCGACAAACTTTTCACTTTATTTTTCCTGAAAAAGCAGTATAATTACACTATTCGGAATTGAAGTTTCGGAATATTCTATATCTTAAGGGGTTTTGATGATTATGACGAGATTACCTATGCACATTCAACTTGCACAAAATAAAAAAGAAAAGCCAGATCCTAGCTCTCTAGTCTTTGGTAAATCATTTACAGACCACATGCTCATTATAGACTATGAGGAAGGCAAAGGTTGGCATAATCATCGCATCACTCCTTACGCTCCTTTAACACTTGACCCAGCTGCAATCGTTTTACATTATGGACAAACGGTTTTCGAAGGAATGAAGGCGTATCGTTCAGAAGAAGGAACCATTCGCTTGTTCCGTCCAGATCAAAATATGAAGCGCCTGAATTATTCACTCGATCGTCTATGTATGCCACGAATCGATGAGGAGAACGCATTGTACGCACTTAACCAGTTGCTGCAAATCGAGCAAGATTGGATTCCTACACTAGAAGGAACCTCATTATATATCCGCCCATTTGTCATTGCAACAGAAGCTTTCCTAGGTGTGGCACCAGCTAAAAATTATCAATTTTTCATGATTCTATCTCCTGTTGGCTCGTACTATAAAGAAGGGATTCATCCAGTGAAAATCCTCGTGGAAAATGAATTCGTCCGTGCTGCAAAAGGCGGAACGGGTAGCGCTAAAACTGCCGGTAACTACGCATCTGCTTTAAAGGCCCAGGAGACAGCAGACAAACAAGGGTACTCCCAAGTTCTATGGCTTGATAGCGTCGAGCGTAAATACGTTGAAGAAGTAGGAAGTATGAATATCTTCTTCAAAATCAATGGTGAAGTCATAACACCCGCGATCAACGGCAGTATTCTTGAGGGAATTACTCGAAAATCAATTTTGCAGTTACTGAGACACTGGAATATGCCAGTTGTAGAGCGTCAAATCTCGATGGATGAAATCCGATCTGCCTATGAAAATGGAGAACTGGAAGAAGTATTCGGCACAGGTACAGCTGCTGTTATTTCTCCTGTTGGAGAACTGAATTGGGATGGGTATAAAATGATCATCGGTAACGGTCAAACGGGTGAACTATCTTCACTTCTTTATAACACGTTAACGAATATACAAACAGGTAAAGAACAAGATCCATTTGATTGGGTATATGAAATTAAGAAACATATAGCAAAGCTTGCTTAGACGATGAAAAGCCCGTGTTTTCCATTACTGGAAAGCACGGGCTTTTGTTTATATAGAAAGTAAAGCTGCATCATTCGTAAGTTGTTCTCCACGAATACGTTGAAATTCATCCATTAATTTCGCAATAGTTAAGTGCTGTTTCTGCTCTTCTTCCACCTCTAGTATGATTTGACCCTTATCCATCATAATTAATCGATTTCCAAGGTCAAGTGCCTGTTGCATATTATGCGTTACCATCAACGTCGTTAGTTGATCTTTCTCAACTAAGCGTTTCGTTAAATCGGTAATCAGCTCTGCGCGGGATGGATCAAGTGCAGCCGTATGCTCATCTAACAACAAAATAGAAGGTTGCGTAAAAGTCGCCATCAACAATGACAACGCTTGACGTTCACCACCTGACAACAGTCCAACATTCGCTGTCATCCGATTCTCAAGATTCAAGTGCAATGTTTCAAGTGATGTACGGAATAAGTCCTTCCGTTTCTTATCTACTCCGCGGTGCAATGACCGTCGGCGGTTGCGAGAATACGCCATCGCTAAATTCTCTTCAATCGTCATTGTGGGTGCTGTACCTGACATCGGATCTTGGAATACTCGTCCAATCATTTTGGAACGTTTAAATTCCGCCAAACGTGTGACGTCTTTGTTATCGATATAAATAGAGCCAAAATCCGGTGTCAATGCGCCAGAAATCATATTCATCATGGTAGATTTCCCTGCTCCGTTACTACCTATGACGGTAACGAAATCACCCGGTTGTAAATGTAAGTTAATCTGGTCCAGCGCTACTTTCTCATCTGGAGTCGCTTCATTAAATACTTTATTGACTTGATCCAGTTTCAACAACGCTATGACCTCCTTTTGATGACTTTATCGCCATTCGTTCAGATTGTCTTTTCGCTTTACGTACTTTTTCCCGTCTCTTTTCGAGAATCTGCGGAATAATTAATGCCGCTATTACGATGACTGCAGTAATCAATTTCATATCACCTGAATCGAGAATTTTCACTTTTAACGACAGTCCAAGTACGATTCTGTAGATTACGGCACCAATAACCACGGCTAGTGTTGTACGGAAAATGGTTTTCGTCCCGAATATCGCTTCACCGATAATAACAGAAGCCAATCCGATGATGATCATGCCAATCCCCATACCGTTATCAGCGAATTTTCCATACTGTGCAATCAATGAACCTGAGAAAGCTACCAACGCATTAGAAATTCCTAATCCGAGAATAACGAGAGTATCTGTATTGGCAGAGAAACTGCGAATCATTTTTTTATTATCGCCAGTCGCGCGAATGGCCAAACCAACTTCGGTTTGCAAGAACCAGTCCGCTATGAATTTAATGATCACCACGACTAGAATCATCAGAACTACCGTTCCCCAAGTCGATGGTAAATGTTCCAAGCCAAGTCCTGATAAGAAACCATTGATTGCTTCATCAATTCCAAGATTACTCCAGAAACCTTGGAACTTACTGAAAATCGTTTCTGAATTTAAAAGCGGAATATTCGGGCGGCCTACTGAATTTTCTGTAGTTAGTCCCATTATCCGAAGGTTTATCGAGTACAGAGCTATCATCATGAGGATTCCGGATAGGAGTGGATTGATTTTTCCTTTGGTATGTAATAAGCCTGTTATACATCCAGCAAAAAAGCCAACCAAGATCGCGGTAAGTGTTGCAACAAGTGGATGATAATCAAATACAATCATCGTAGCCGCTACTGCTGCGCCTGTTACAAAACTTCCGTCCACTGTTAAATCTGGAAAATCAAGCACCCGGAATGTTAGATACACTCCGAGTGCCATGATCGCATAGATGATACCCTGCTCAACTGAGCCAAATACAGCTGAAAACATGCAAGATCATCTCCTAATTTTATTTATTCTGCAATCTCGGCATTCCAATCATCTTGAATTTTCAAGCCGATTGCATCCGCAGTCTCTTTATTCATCACTAACTTCAAATTCTGTGGTAATTGAACAGGTAATGATTCAGGCGTTTCTTCACCCTTTAGAATCTTTACTGCCATTTCACCTGCTTCATACCCGATATCGTAGTACTCAAAACCGTATGCTCCAAGCCCTCCACGTTTCACAGAATCAAATTCACCCACCATCATCGGAATGTTATTGTCATTCGCAACCGAGATGACAGATTCGAGTGCTGATACTACTGTGTTATCCGTAATAATATAAAATGAATCTACTGAACCGATTAATGATTCAGCCGCTTGCTTTACGTCTGCAGAAGTCGCAACAGATGCTTCTACAACTTCCATATCCATGTCTGCAAGGATCTCTTTGACGTGGTCTACTTGTAAGCGAGAGTTTTGTTCTCCCGAGTTAAATATCATTCCAACTTTTTTCGCACCTAAGTTTTCTTTCAAGAATTTCATTGTGTTCGGAATTGCATCCGGATGATTATCAGTAGTGCCTGTAACATTTCCACCCGGCTCTTCATTAGATGCAACAAGTTCCGCAGCTACTGCATCCGTAACTGAAGTGAAGATGATCGGAATGTCTTGAGTCGCGCTAGCTGCCGCTTGTGCACTCGGTGTAGAGTTAGCAAATATTAAATCTACGCCCGCTCCCGCCAAGTTGTTCGCGATGGTTGAGTTAGAACTATTATCATTTTGCGCATTTTGCTTATCATATTCTACATTCAGCCCTGCATCTTCAATCGCCTTTTGGAATCCTTCAAAGGCTGCATCCAAAGACGGGTGTTCAACAATTTGCGTCACACCAATTATGTATTTTTCCTCAGTGCTTGCTTTATCATTATTTTTATCATCTGCTCCAGAATCAGATGCCCCCTCTTTTCCACCACACGCGGCTAGAATGAGCACCATACTGAATAGTGCTGCTGCGTAAGTCACCCAACGTTTCTTCATTTAAATCCCCCTCAACTATTATCTATTACTCTTTCGATGTATTTAGAAAAGGTAATAATTATACGTAATCGTACCCTTTACTAAGTTATTCGTCAATGCATTATTCAATATTTTGCGTGAATTCTCACAAGTTAACCGATTATCCGATGTACTATTTCATATATTGCAAAAACTCGATTGAAAACGGCTCTATTTACGTAAAAAAATAGTGATGCGATTATTACATTCGCATCACTATTTTTGGTTATTTACTTAACTCATAATTCAGGAATCTCTTTGTACGCATTTCTTTCGGTGATTTGATTACTTCTTCTGGAGTACCCGATTCAATGATCATTCCATCATCCATGAAGATCACTTGATTAGCGACATTGCTTGCAAACTCCATTTCATGTGTCACCACAATCATCGTCATATGCTCTTCTGCGAGATTTCTCATCACTTGCAATACTTCTTTCGTCAATTGTGGATCTAAAGCAGAAGTCGGTTCATCGAATAATAAAATATCCGGATCCATCATCAACGCTCTCGCAATCGCTACCCGTTGTTTCTGACCACCTGAAAGTCTCGAAGGTAATTCATCAGCCTTTGAAGCCAGTCCCACTTTTTCTAGTAATTCGATACTTCTCAGCCCATAATCTTCGGCTTTTTCTTTCTTCACAAGTTTCGGTGCTAGTTCCAAGTTCTGTTTTACAGTTAAATGAGGAAAAAGGTTGAATTGTTGAAATACCATTCCCATTTTGGAGTTAATCATTTTACTATCGGTAGAATTTGTGTAAATGCCATCTTTAACTAGGTAATCTCCATCAACGATAATACTGCCGCCACCGACTTGCTCCAATTGAATAAGACTTCTTAACATGGTACTCTTTCCAGATCCCGAAGGTCCGATAATTGCCATTACATCATTTTTTTGAACATCAAACGAAATATCCTTCAATACTTCCAATGGACCGAATGATTTCTGTAAGTTGCGTACTTCAATGAAAGACATAATTTCCACTCCTCATTCGTATTGCAGCTTTCTCTCTAAGTACTTGAAAATTACAGTCAACCCGAATGCAATCAGCAAGTAGATCGCTGCTGCAATGAAGAACGGAATGATTGTAAAGTCCCTGTTAACGACTGTTTGTGCATAGTGTAGAAGTTCAGGAACAGCTACCGCATATAAAAGCGCGGTATCTTTTACTAAAGATACCGATTCATTCGCAATAGGTGGTAGCGTAACACGAAACATCTGTGGTAGGATGACGCGCACAGTCGTTTGCCATTTCGATAATCCAAGTACTTGTGAAGCTTCATATTGTCCTTTATCGATGGAGATCAATCCACCTCGGAATATTTCAGCAAAGTATGCTGAATAGTTCAAAATGAACGCTAGTGTAGCTGCGACAAAACGGTCAAAAACTAAATACTCACCAATTACCGGCAGAAGTGGTAAACCAAATACAAAGAACAATAGCTGTAATAACAAAGGGGTCCCACGCATGACGTATATAAAAGTCTGCGCCAAATAAGAAATTGGTTTAATACTACTTCTTACGGCAAGTGTCAGCAAGAATCCAAGTGGAATAGATAAGACGATCGCTATTATAAATAATAGGACAGTCGCTTTAGCTCCTTCCAACATAGGAATCAGCATAGATATAAAATATTCATAACTCATTAGTAAATTCCTCCAAAAAACCATTCCAGGTTTTATGTACTTCTCTTACAATACTACTATCAACGGAAGTCACACATACCACTTCCGTTGATATAAATTACTTCACTACTCAACGTAGAACTTTGTCTTCTCCGAACCATTCTGTGGAGATTTCAGCTGAAGTACCCTCTTCGTTCATAGTATCCAATGCCTCTTGAAGATTTTCAAGCAATTCTTCATTACCTTGCTTCACTCCAACGCCATATTCTTCTACTGCCAATGATCCGTCAAGTTTTGCAAAGACCCCTTTTTCAGTTGTCATATAATAATCAATGACGACTTCATCAAGTACAACTGCGTCGAGACGACCTGTTTTCAAATCGGTCAATGCTAGAACATTATCCGCAAATTCTGTGATATTTTTTAACTTTTCGTGAATCGGGTGGCTCTCTAGTGCGGGTCCAGCAGATGATAATGCTTGTACTCCTACTACTTTTCCATCTAGATCTTCAATTGCTTTCACGTCAGAGTCTACTAACGTCACAACGACTTGATTATTATCCAAATAAGGCTTCGTGAATAATACTTTTTCTTGACGTTCTTTTGTGATGGTATAGCCATTCCAAATTAAATCGATTCTTCCACTGCTAAGTTCCGTTTCCTTCGTTTTCCAGTCGATTGGCTGGAATTTTGCAGTAGCGCCCATATGCTCTGCTGCTGCTGTTGCCATGTCAATATCGAAACCTACTAAATTATTTTTATCATCACGGAATCCCATAGGCGCAAATTTGTCATCTACACCGATGATGATCTCTTTCGTTTCTTCTTTACCCGCGTCCGCAGTAGATTTGTCTCCTTCGGAAGACTTATCCGAACATCCAGCCAGCAGTAGGAATAATGCTGCGAACAATAAAGCAATAGTCGTCTTTTTCATTGGTTTTCCTCTTTTCTTCATTCTTTAGTACGTTAATGAGTTAACATACTATAAAAATACCATTAGATGCACGAAATGAAAAGGAGTAAAATTAAAAAACTGAAGACAATCTCCATATTGTTGGAGTTATCTTCAGTCTCAGAATTAGATGTGTCTATTCTCTTTTCTTTATTTACTTCTTCTAAACACTTTGTGTCCATCGTATGAAAAGACTAAAGGTTTGTTCTCGAGTATCGTTTCAATGTGCACAATACGTCCCCAGAGTTGATGGATATGCGGTAAAACATGTTCCAAGTAGGGGAGATCAAGTTCAGTGTTTTCATAGCGATGAATGAGATACAGTTCTCCATTACGCATATAGTCTCCATCGTCTACTACTATATAAGGAAAGCCACCGTTCACTCGCTGTCCAATTAGTTGATTCCGGACTGCGTCTGTCTGTTTATCGGATATTTTGTATTGGTTTTCCTGCTTTTGGAATACGTACAGATCTTCTTGTTTAATCAAGTCATCAGACAAATAATTTCGAATAAAAGAAGTATCATTTTCAATTTCACGCGCTTCAAATATTTTTTCCCGTCCCGTCATCGCTTCTTCACCACGTGAAATAGCTTCTTTAGCTAGTATATCGTACCGTTTCTCGATATCTTCATACATTTTGACACCGAGGTAATATGGATTAATTGAAGTCTTGGAAGGTTGTAGTACACTGGCATTAAGTTTTGCAAACTCGATTGTTTCTGAAGGTGTTAAATCCATTTGTCGAAGGATAGTTTGATGCCAATAGGATGCCCAACCTTCATTCATGATTTTCGTTTCCAACTGTGGCCAGAAATAGAGCATCTCCTCGCGTAACATCGTCAGGATATCCGCTTGCCATTCCGTTAGATTACGACTGTTTTCAAGAATAAATAATAAGATGTCTTTTTGTTGTTCTTTCGGATTCTTTTGGTGCATTTCAATCGCTTGTTGTCCAGGAATTGTCCGTTGATCAAGATCCCATAAATCCTCATATGCGCTTCTTCGGGGTGGTTGGACAATAAAAGATGACGGAATGATGTCTCGCGTCATACTTGGATCCACATGTTCTTGAATGGCTAATACCGCATCAAGAAATGTTTCCACACATTTCTTACCGTAGCGTACTTCATAGTCTGCAATTCGTTCGGCTGTAGCTGCCATGCTTTCCACCATGTCTTTACGTGTCTTTGAGAAATAGGTATTATTTTTGAAGAAATCACAATGCGCCAATACATGCGCGATGATTAGTTTATTTTGTATTAAACTATTCGTATTCAATAAAAATGCATAACATGGATTTGAATTTATAACTAGCTCATAAATCTTGCTCAATCCAATATCATATTGCAACTTCATCTTATGAAATTGCTTACCAAAACTCCAATGTGTGAAGCGTGTAGGCATTCCATAGGCACCAAATGTATACAGAATATCCGCTGGGCAAATTTCATACCGCATTGGATAAAAGTCGAGTCCAAATCCATTGGCAATCTCCGTGATTTCATCAATTGCATAATATAATGCCCGTTGATCAGTCAGCGTAACCCCTCCGTTCGCTTTTCGAAGAACTTCTTGAGCGCAAAGTAGACATCGCGGTTTTTTTGCAAAATATAATAATTGAATTTGGGATGTTCAATTGATTTATACGCAGACATCAACGTAGACATTCTACGGTGTTCATTGACTTCGGCATAACCAAACATATTCGATATCGCCAATAATTCATCTACGTGTTCCAAACATTTCTTATTGTCACTTGTCATATTCTCCCCGTCCGAAAAATGCACGGGATAGATATTATAACTAGTTGGTGGATAATATTCTTTAATAACTTCCAACGCTTTACTATAGGCAGATGAACATCTGGTTCCACCACTCTCTCCTTTGTTGAAGAAGTTTTCCTCTGATACTACTTTCGCTTCCGTATGGTGCGCAATGAATTCGATATCTACGGTTTCATACTTTGTCCGTAAAAACTTCGTCATCCAAAAGAAGAAACTTCGTGCCATATACTTTTCAAATTTACCCATTGAACCACTCGTGTCCATCATTGCGATGACTACTGCTTTAGATTGTGGTTTCTCCACGGGATTCCATGTTTTAAATCGTAGATCATCTTCCAGAATCGGTGCGACTTCAGCTTTTCCATTTATTGCATTACGTTTAATGGCAGATAACAATGTCCGTTTTTTATCAATATTACCGATTAACCCTTTTTTACGGATGTCTGTGAAATCAATGTCTTCAATCGTTGTTACAGATTGTTCTTTTTGCTCCAAGTCCGGTAGCTCCAATTCTTTAAAGAACATCTCTTCCAACTCTTCAATGGAAACTTCTGTTTCATAGATGTCCTGCCCTGGCTGATCACCCGCTTCTTTTCCTTCACCTGGCTGCGCTTTCTTTTCTCCTTGCGCCACTACGTCTCCTACCGCACTGTCGCCATCACCTTGGCCAACATGCTTGGACTTGTCGTGGTTGTAGCGAATTTTAAATTCATCTAATGAGCGAATTGGAATTTTGACCATGTCTTTTCCATTTGACAGTATAATGTTCTCTTCACTAATTAAGTCAGGTAAGTTACTTTTTAGCACTTCGTTTATTTTATCTAGATGGCGTTGCTGGTCTTGGTGGCCTTTGCGATGGAGAGACCAATTTTCTTCAGTGACAACGAATCGACTTTTCTGGTTTTCTTCCACTCGTATCCCCGCCTATCTCTCGAACAATTTGTTTCCCTATCATATGCGGTAGCTGATTGAATATTGACAAAACGGTAACAAAACTAAAAAGAGACCTCGTGATTTGAGGTCTCTTGATACAAAATTAAGTAGCTGGAATACGTTTTAGGCAGTGGTTTTGATTATTATTTTATTGATGCGCATTAAAGCTAGGATTGTAATCGTTTTACGACTTGAGCTGAGACATGGCTTGAAATAAGTTTAATCACAACAAAATAGACACTACCTACAATGACTCATCCTAGTAATTACTTCAACCGAATTGCGTCCTTAGCTAGAGTTGCCATCCCATCGCAGACAGCCATTCTACTCACGTTCCTTATCCGGCTTACCGATTTAACAAACTTCCTACGTAACGCAGGAGGTCATTTGCAGAGACGGAATTATAGCCATGTTCGTCTACTAAGCGCGCAACGACTTCATTCATTTTCTTCAGTTGTGTCTCATCGGGTGTAGTAGATGTTGTAGTAATCTTCACGACGTCTTTTAGATCGGTGAATAGTTTTTTCTGGATTGCTTCACGCAAGCGGTCATGGGATCGGTAGTCGAAGCGCTGGTGTTTTCTTGCGTATGCGGAGATGCGGATTAGGATTTCTTCTCTAAATGCCTTTTTTGCATTCTCCGAAATTCCTATCTGCTCTTCAAGCGAACGCATCAACTTTTCATCGGGATTAATTTCTTCTCCCGTCAGCGCGTCGCGTAGTTTATTTTTATTGCAGTACGCTTCGACGTTATCCAAGTAATTATCCATTAAGGTTTTTGCTGATTCTTCATAGGAATAGACAAAAGCTTTCTGAACTTCTTTTTTCGCGATTTCATCATACTCTTTACGTGCCATCGAAATATAATTCATATACGTGTCGCGGTCCTCACTCGAAATGGAGGCATGTTGATCGAAGCCGTCTTTTAACGCACGCAATACGTCTAGTGCATTGATGCTTGGAACTTCTTTTCGGATAATTGCAGAAGAAATACGATTGATGACGTAGCGTGGATCGATTCCGTCCATTCCTTCATCGATAAATTCGTTTTTCAGTTCTACCGCATCTGCATCGTTAAACCCTTCAACATTCTGTCCATCATACAGGCGCAATTTCTTCAAACGATCGATGCCTTGTTTTTTCGATGCTTTCAAACGTGTCAGAACAGAAAAAATAGCAGCCACTCGCAATGCATGTGGCGCAATGTGGACATGAGCCATATCACTGTCACGAATCATTTTTTCATAGATTTTTTCTTCCGCACTCACTTTCAGATTGTACGGAACGGGAATGACAATCAATCTTGAGTGAAGTGCTTCGTTCTTTTTATTACTAATGAATGAACGGTATTCCGTTTCATTAGTATGGGCAACGATCAATTCATCTGCACTAATCAGCGCAAATCTTCCTGCTTTAAAATTCCCTTCCTGCGTCAAAGACAATAAATGCCAAAGAAACTTTTCATCAAGCTTCAGCATTTCTTGGAATTCCATCATGCCACGATTCGCTTTATTTAATTCCCCATCAAATCGATATGCACGTGGATCTGACTCCGAACCATATTCAGCAATCGTGGAGAAGTCTATACTCCCAGTTAAATCAGCAATGTCCTGTGACTTCGGATCGGATGGTGTGAACGTTCCAATCCCAACGCGGCGATCTTCTGAAAACAGAATACGTTCTACTACCACATTTTCAATCTTACCTTCGAATTCTTCTTCGAGACGCAATTGATTTAAAGGAGATAGACTTCCTTCGATACGTATACCGTATTCTTCAAAGAATGACTTCCTTAAAGATTCCGGAATCAAGTGTAAGGGATCTTCATGCATCGGACATCCCTTGATAGCATACACCGCTCCTTCATCCGTTCGAGAATAGGCTTCCAGCCCACGTTTTAACATCGTAACAATAGTAGATTTACCACCACTAACAGGTCCCATCAATAACAATACGCGCTTCTTTACATCCAAACGCTTTGCTGCCGGATGAAAATATTCTTCTACTAAACGTTCAATAGATTCTTCTAGACCATATAACTCTTCATCAAAGAAATTATAGATTTTCTTGCCGTCTTTTTTTTCAATTCCTGCACTTTTTATCATTTCATAAATACGTGAATGCGCAGTCTGTGCAATTTCCTTACGTTCTTTTATTAATTCTAGATACTCCAAAAATGTACCTTCCCACTTCAACTGATTTTCTTCTTTGCGATAATTATGCAACTGACGAATGATATCCAACATATCTCCTCCAATTAGGCTATGATGTATCATCTTATGTTCATGAAGTGTAAAAGATTCATCACGTACTCTGGAAGAAAAATTGAAAAGCTACTATTACTACTACTTTCTTTATTAAAATTCCGTTAAGATAGAATGAACACGTTTGAAAAAGGAGATTTTTATGAGCAAACAACATAAAAAGGAAACAGTAGGGCATTTACTTAGACGTTATTTATTTATTTCAATTGGTGTAGTAATTACAGCAGTTGCGTTAGATTTATTTTTAATCCCTAACTCCGTAATTGACGGGGGCATTATCGGGATCGCACTCATATTGAATTTCATTTCAGGAGTACCTTTTGGTATTTTGATTTTACTCTTAAACTTACCTTTCCTGTTTTTCGGGTATAAACATATTGGCAAGAACTTTTTCTTCTCCTCTTCCTATGCGATTGCTTTGCTTGCCATTGTAGAATTCCCACTTAAAACCCTCGGTCCATTCGTAACAGACTCACTGCTAGCTACAGTCTTTGGTGGATTATTGCTAGGGGCCGGTGTCGGAACCATCATACGTAATGGCGGAGCGCTGGACGGGACGGAGATTCTTGGCATTTTACTTACAAAAAAAATCCCCTACAGTGTTGGAGAATTCGTTATGTTCTTCAACCTCTTCATTTTCGGATGGGCAGGTTTTGTACTCGGACCTGAAAAAGCAATGTACTCGATCATTACCTACTATATCGCCTCAAAAGCAATTGACATTGTGATTCAAGGCCTAGATGAGACCAAGGCCGTCTTTATTATCTCCGATGAATACGAGGAGCTTGGTGAAGCGATTCGTCTTCGACTTGGACGTAGCATCACCATGTTGCACGGTCGCGGTGGCTATTCGGATAATGAAAAAGACGTCATCTATGTTGTCGTGACAAGGCTAGAAATTTCAAAGCTAAAGCAAATCACCACCGACATAGATCCTTCTGCGTTTTTGACCATCATGAATACACAAGAAACACATGGAGCGACTTTCAAGTCACCTATACATTAAAAAAGCCGCCACTCATTCGAGTGGCGGTTTCGTGTCCCGTTTCGTGTCCCTTAATGGAAGACAATGGTTTTATTGTTTTCTACAATCACTCGATCTTCAAGATGCCATTTCACCGCACGTGCAAGAACACGTCGCTCGATGGTACGGCCAATTTTCTTCAATTGAACAATATCATCTCGGTGATCCACACGCTCGATGTCCTGTTCAATGATCGGCCCTTCATCCAAATCATTCGTTACATAATGTGACGTGGCACCAATCAGTTTTACACCGCGTCCAAATGCTCTTTCGTAAGGACGTGCGCCGATGAAGGCCGGTAAAAATGAATGATGGATATTGATGATTTGATTCGGGAAGTGACTGACGAATTCAGGTGTCAGTATTTGCATGTAACGTGCCAACACTAGTACGTCCACTTCGTATTCTTCCATTAACTTTACTTGCTGCTTCTCCACATCTTGGCGGATATCTTTGTTGGCTGGAATGTAATGGAAAGGAATACCGAGTGCTTCGACCATTCCGCGCGCATCTTCATGGTTACTGATGACCACAACGATATCAGTATTCAAATCGCCATTCTGCCATTCCCATAGCAATTCCATCAAACAATACGGTTCTTTGGACACAAATATAGCTGTTCGTTTTAGTTCTACTGCGTATGAAAAACGATAGTCCATCTCATGTTGTTTCGCAATGTCCCTAAAACTTTCTTCCATTTCTTCTTTTTTATCCAATAGATTGTCTAAATGGAATGCGATACGTAGATAGAACATGCCACCTTCTGGATCCGTTGAGTATTGGCTAGATTCTACGATATTTGCTTCGTAACGTAGCAAAAATGTTGAGACCGCGGATACGATTCCCGGTTTATCCGAGCATTTCACTAGCAGTCTTCCGATGTTTTTCTGTGCTGTAGATTGTTCTTCTAAATGTGTAGCAATTTTACTTTGGGCTGACATGTTTTCATCTCCTACAAATAATGTTACTGAATGAATAAGTTCCCCAGCCAGATAGGCTAGGGAACGGGTGAACTCATCTAATACAGTATGAAGCAAAGTAACGTTTTTCGCAAAAATGTTATTCCGCTGGTTTTTCTAAACCCTTACCCATCCCTTTTAGGAAGTTCATACCGAATGTTAACGCACGATTGATATCAGGATCATTGATAGCTTTCATCAGTTGCAAAACGCCTGTTTTCTGACCTTCTTCATTCGCTTGCTCAGCTTCAGATAACCCTTTTTGGACACTTTTTGAAAGTTGCTGAATGGTAGCTGGGTCTAGTGCGGTTAGAATTCCAGCTCCTGCCATCAAATTATTGAGCAAGTTTGTCACAGGTTCCCTCGATACTTGACCTAACGCTATGCCCGTAATCTTTTCTTTTGAATGAAGCATTGCTTGTAATGCGTCTAACGCACCAATCTTATGCAATTCACCCGTGATTTCCATGATTTTCTGCAGAGACTCTTCTTGTTCAGCAATCTTTTTCTGTAGTTCAGCCAACTTGTCTTGCTGTATTTCCAGTTCGGAACGTTCTGTTCTTTTAATAGAAGTTATGGGTGCCGCCATTGATATTCACCTCACTAATTATTGATCTGTTAATTGGACATATCCTGGTCGATTCCACTTACGTTCTACTTCTACACCATTTTGCGGGTGACGTTTTTTATCACGGTGGTTACTCTTAGGTAATGGATTATCCCCCTGCTTCTCGAGCACTTCCATGCGGACCTTTGTCTGCTTATAAGCGGGTGTATTTGTGCGTTCATCTGTGGCAGGCCCAGTTAGGAAGTTGATTGCAGATTGCTTATCTACTGAGTTCATTGGTAAGAATAATTCATTTTTTCTTACTCTATCTGTGACAAGTGCAGGAAGCTTCAACGCTCCATATGGAGAAATGAGTCTTACATAGGTACCTGTGACTACACCACGTTCTTTTGCTAATTCGGGAGAAATCTCTACAAATATATTGGGAACTTTTTCTTGGATCCCCTCTGATTTATTCGTCATATTTCCTTCATGGAAATGTTCAAGCATACGGCCATTGTTGATGTGAAGATCAAATTCATCAGGGAATTTTACTGGTTCAATCCAATCCGATAAAGCAAAGCGCGCTTTCTTATCAGGGAAATTAAAGCCATCGGTATAAAGAAGTGGTGTATTCTTTCCTTCTAGACTTCCCCAAAGGAAACTACCCCAACCTTCCAACATCTCGTAAGAAGCTTCTCCGAAAATAGGACTCAAACTTGTCATTTCAGCGAAGATATCACCTGGATGCGTGTAATTCCAGTTAGCGCCTAAGCGGTTTGCAACTTCTTGGATGATCCACCAGTCTTGGCGGGAGTTACCTTTGTTCGGCAATGCTTTATAAAGTCGTTGTACTCGGCGTTCCGTATTTGTAAATGTGCCATCTTTTTCAAGTGATGGTACTGCCGGTAAAATGACGTCTGCGTATTGCGCTGTACGCGAGAAGAAGATATCTTGTACAACGAGGAAATCGAGCTTCGACAGTACATCGTGTACATAATTCGCATTGGAATCCACTAGTGCCATATCTTCCCCTACAATATACATACCCTTCATAACTCCGGCATCAATCGAGTGAAGCATTTGAATATTATCAAGTCCTG
This sequence comes from Sporosarcina sp. P1, assembly GCF_002743155.1. NCBI lineage: Bacteria > Bacillati > Bacillota > Bacilli > Caryophanales > Caryophanaceae > Sporosarcina > Sporosarcina sp. P1. The sequence continues at coordinate 251,257 of NZ_PDYS01000001.1, read as the reverse complement.
GCTTACCCTCTATCTCTACACCATAAGCACGTTCAAATTTTTCTCGTGCTGCATCGTCTGTAATATGCTGATAGCCAGGTAACCAACCAGGCAAGCTTCCCATATCACATGCACCTTGTACGTTGTTGTGTCCGCGTAAAGGATAAGCACCTGCGCCTGGACGACGGTAATTTCCTGATGCTAGCAATAAATTGGAGATGGCTGCTGAAGTATCGGAACCACCTGTATTTTGCGTAACACCCATTCCCCATAAGATACATGTACCATCCGCATCACGGATCATTTCAGCTGTTTGAATCAATACTTTTTTTGAAACACCTGTTACCTCTTCTGCATATTCGAGTGTATAGCGATCTAATACTTCAGTAAAGTCATCAAAATGCAGAACATTCTCCTCAATGAATTGCTGATCATGCCAGCCTTGATCGATTAAGTATTTTGTCACTGCCATTAGCCAGACCTGATCCGTTCCTTGTTGAGGTGTCATAAAGATATCTGCGCGTTCAGCCATTTCATGCTTTCTGAGATCGGCTACGATTAACTTTTGACCGTGTAGCTTATGTGCGCGCTTTACACGTGTCGCAAGAACAGGATGACCTTCTGCAGGATTGGCACCTACAATGATGACCAAGCCCGCTTTAGCAATATCTTTAATAGTTCCAGCATCGCCACCCATTCCAACAGTACGGAATAACCCGTCTGTCGCGGGGGACTGGCAGTAACGGGAACAATTGTCTACGTTATTTGTACCAAACACTTGCCGAGCAAATTTTTGAATGACGTAGTTCTCTTCATTCGTAATTTTAGATGAGGAGATGACACCGATTCCGTCTTTACCATGTTCGTCACGGATTTGACCTAGATTTTTCGCGACTAGATCCAACGCTTCATCCCAGGATGCTTCAACAAATTCGTCACCTTTACGAATAAGAGGCGTTGTAATGCGTTCTTCACTATTCACGAAATCCCAACCGAACTTCCCTTTGACACAAGTCGAAATCTGGTTGACAGGCGCTTCGGAAACCGGTTGAATTTTTAATATTGTACGATCTTTCGTCCAGACTTCGAACGAACAACCTACTCCACAAAATGTGCAGACGGTTTTTGTTTTATTGATTGTGGATTCTCTCATCGCGGATTCAACATCGGAAATCGCCATGATACTGCTGTAACCTGGTTCTACATCCTTAATCAAATCAACCATAGGCTCCATCAACTCGTCACTCATGTTCGTCATAAATCCAGCTTCACCAAGCATCGTTTTTTCCATCAGGGCGTTGCATGGACAAACGGTAATACAATGGCCACAGCCTACACAAGAAGAATCATTAATCTTCGCTCCGCCATCCCATAAAACAATGGGACGATCGCGTTCCCAGTCAATTGAAAGCGTCTCATTTACTTGTAAGTTTTGACACACTTCCACACACTGACCGCATGCGATGCATTGATTGGGATCATAACGATAGAACGGATGAGTGAAATCCACCGCATCTTTTGAACATTTCGGTTCGTATGGATATTTTTGTTCTTCCACTTCCAAAAGTGCCACGGTATTATGTACTTTACAGTTTCCATTATTGTTATCACACACGGTACAATATAGTAAATGATTTTCTAAAATTCGATCCATTGCTTCCGTTTGTGCTTCCTTAGCACGCGGGGACGCTAATTTGACATCCATGCCGTCGACTGCTTGTGTTGAACAAGCACGTGTTAACTGGCCGTTTACTTCCACGATGCACGTATCACATGTTTGTATCGGGTCGACTTCTGGCAAATAACATATTTGAGGGTGCTCTATCTTATTTGCATTGATGATTTGAATGAGCGTCGACCCTGGTTCGAAGTTTAAAATCTTATCATTGATTGAAATTGACATACAGGCGTCCTCCTTCTCAAATAAAAAATCCACCATAAAAAAACCGTCATGACGGTATTTTTTATGGTGGAATAGTTTCTTAACAGGACTTGCTAAAGAACCGATCCATACTTACTATTACATGTAGGTTGATGAACTTCTAGCAATCGCATACTAGATTTCCATCTTATATATATTTAGTATAAAGTAATAAAGCGTATAATACAATGGCTATCTTTAAATAATTAGATTATTCTGTATATAAGTAAAGGAAGTGTCCTATGAAAAAAATTCATGAGTTTAATGATATCATCCGTAAATTACGAAAAGACTTATTTGGCAAGGGTCCTGAACGAATTCATACCATATTTATAGATAATATGGTGGTCTCTACTCTCTATGGTAATTTGACTCCGACTGAAAAGTTCATAGCCGGAACGCCAGAAGGAAAAGAGATGGTGCACCGCGCACGAACTAGTATGATTCAGGCTGTTTATGCAAAAGAACCACCTGTAGGCTTGGAGGAATTAGTCGAGGCGAAGTTTTTGCACTTATTCAGCGATTTTAAAATTGATGATGATATTGCGGTTTCGGTATTTTTATTCGATCGTTCGATTGACTGAAAGGAGGAAGGATTATGGAACAGCAACAACAACGATCCATTATTCGATTTCAGGATGGGAAAGTCTTTGAAAAAGCAGATCAAGTCGCCGTTGAATATGCAATCACAATTAAACTGAACAATAAAGAATTTGCGACGATTGTATGTACTCCGGAATATATCGAGGATATGACTGTGGGCTTTCTAGCTTCAGAAGGAATAGTACCGAAATGGGAACAAATCAAAGACATTCGACTTGATCTCGAAAATGGCTTTATTTACGTCAATACAGACAAAGTCTATCCTTTCTTTGAACAATTACAGAATAAACGCTATATCACATCTTGTTGCGGCATGAGCAGACAAGGATATATCTTTGCAAATGATGCACTGACAGCGAAAAAGATGGATAGTATCTCTGTTCAACTGATACCCACACAAATATTTTCTTTGATGAATCAAATGGAAGAACAGGCAGAAATGTTCCGACATACTGGTGGCGTTCACAATGCTGCTTTATGCGCACCAGACCAATTATTATTATCACGTATGGATATCGGCCGCCATAATGCGTTAGATAAAATTTATGGTCACTGTCTGAAAAATAATATTTCGGTTAGAGATAAGATCATTGTATTCAGTGGGCGTATTTCATCCGAAATTTTACTAAAAGTCGCCAAGATCGGTTGTGAAATCGTATTATCAAAATCTGCACCTACTGAATTAGCTTTGAATTTAGCAGATGATTTAGGAATCACGACGGTCGGATTCATTCGTGGAGAATCTTTTAACGTGTACACTCATCCCGAAAGAATCGTCATGGATGCCACCAGTCTTTTTCCAACTATATGAAAAAATAATATTGACAACTTTGTGAATTGCTAATAATATACTCCTTAATCCTATCCTACATTCCAGTAATCGTTTAACTATTGTCATTTTGTAACCGGGGACTTTATCAATATTTCTTTTACACTACCGATTAGTCAAAGTGTTTGGGTACTGGAATTAAAGCTATAGGAGAGGTTTGTTAAAAGGAGGACTACGAATGAAAAAAACGAAGAACCGATGGCTGATTGCGTTATCTGCAGTAGGTATTCACATTTCTATAGGATCTGTTTATGCCTGGAGTAACTTCACTAATCCACTCATTGACGAATTTGGATGGACCACAAGCCAAGTACAGCTGACGTTTAGTATAGCCATTTTATTTCTCGGTTTATCAGCTGCTTTTTTAGGTCACTTTGTAGAGAAATATGGCCCAAGAAAAGCAGGTTTACTTGCAGCTGTGTTCTTCGGAGTGGGAGTGACAGGTTCCGGACTCGCAGTAGGTATGTCTTCATTGCCTTTGCTGTATGTCTTTTACGGTATGCTCGGCGGAATCGGCTTAGGAGTAGGATATATTGCACCTGTTTCTACACTCGTCAAATGGTTCCCGGACCGCAGGGGGCTTGCTACAGGACTGGCCATCATGGGCTTTGGGTTCGCTGCAGCCATCAGTAGTCCAATCATGGAATACTTGATCAGCAACGTGGGATTACAAAACACTTTTTATATTCTCGGTGTATCGTATTTCCTAATAATGTTATTTTCTTCTTTGTATCTAGAAAAGCCAGAGGAAGGTTGGGCACCGCCTGGGTTTATTGAAAAAATTCGTTCAGGTAAAACGGAAGTTAAAGAAGATCTTGCTCAATTGACAGCCAATCAAGCAGTCAAAACGAAACGCTTTTATTATTTATGGCTTATGTTGTTCATTAATGTCACATGCGGTATCGCCATTCTCTCCGCTGCCAAACCAATGGCGATTGATAGTATTGGCATGACGACTATTCAGGCAGCCGCTTTAGTTGGTGTGCTAGGCATCTTTAACGGAGCCGGAAGACTTGGCTGGGCTGCAATTTCGGATTATATCGGCCGTCCCAATACGTATACCACGTTCTTTGTCATTCAACTTGTTTTATTTTCTATTTTACCATTCACTACAAACGCAATTATTTTCCAAGTCATTCTAGCCGTGATCTATACATGCTACGGAGGAGGCTTCGCTTCTATCCCGGCTTATATTGGCGATATTTTTGGAACAAGACAACTTGGGGCCATCCATGGCTATATTTTGACAGCATGGTCTGCAGCGGGAGTAGCTGGACCGATGTTTGCTGCATGGATGAAAGACACCACAGGTAGTTATGAAAGCAGCTTATTATTCTTCGCTGGCTTATTCGCGGTGGCTCTAATAATTTCGTTACTCATTCGGGTAGATATTAAAAGACTTCGCAATGAAAAAGAAGGAAGTATTCCAGTTGATCCTGCTATAGCCGCAACAAAATAAAAAATCGCGAACGTCACTTAAAAGTGACGTTCGCGATTTTTATTTTTCTGTTTGATTAAATGTATCTCCACCATCAATAGTTCCTAATTCAAAGCCATGTTCGAACCAATAAATTCGTTGTTTTGCTGTTCCGTGGGTGAAACTCTCTGGAACAACATAGCCTCTCGCACGCTTTTGGATCGTATCGTCACCAACCGCACCGGCGGCAGTAATTGCTTCTTGTAAATCTCCTTGCTCCAAGTATCCGCGTCCCTTCGCATGATGTGCCCAGACACCCGCAAAATAATCTGCTTGCAATTCAAATCTCACTAAATATTTATTAAATTCTTCTTCGCTCATTTTTTGACGGAGCGGCATAACTTGATCTGAAATTCCAAGGAGCGTTTGCACATGGTGTCCTACTTCATGGGCTACAACATAGGCCATAGCAAAATCACCGGGCGCTTTAAATGAATTCTGTAATTCATTATAAAATGCTAAGTCAATATACAGTTTTTGATCACCCGGGCAATAAAATGGTCCTGCAGCTGCACTTCCATATCCACAAGCTGTATCCACTTGTCCTGAATAAAGTACCAGCGTGGGGTTCTCATATTGAATTCCTTGTTGAGCAAATAACTCCGACCAAATGTCTTCAGTATCCGCAAGCACAACCGAAACAAAATCTGCCAATTCTTTATCTTGTTCGGTTTCCACGTATGGTTGATCAGGTACTGCTGAACTATTATCTAATAAATCAGTCGGATTTCCGCCTAAAATGAGAAATAATATAATACCGACAATTCCAAGACCACCACCGCCTAATGCAATCGCACCGCCTCCGCCACTCTTCCCTCTTCGATCCTCTACATTTGAACTTTTTCTGCGTCCACCTGTTTTCATACTATGTCCCTCATTTCGGCTTTATGTGATCTAAACTTTACATGCTTATGTAGATGCTGCTGGATTATAATTTACCCATTTTCGCAATGAAACAAACAAGACAATCCTCTTGTTAATTGAGCAATTTATTGCGAATTGGCAGATAGCTATTCCCCATGTATGATTTTTCATATATACTTTGTTTTAGAGTTGTAAATTAATGAAGGAGTGATTTTGTTGAGTAACCGAAAGTCTGTCTATAATTTTAATGCGGGTCCATCCGCTCTTCCACGCGAAGTTCTTGAAAAAGCACAAGCTGAACTAGTGGATTTCAAAGAATCAGGGATGTCTATTATGGAAATGAGTCACCGCAGTGCTACTTATGAACAAGTACATAATCAAGCAATTGAACGTTTGCGTTCTTTATTCACAATTCCTGAAAACTATGAAGTGCTATTCTTGCAAGGGGGAGCTAGTCTACAATTTGCAATGGTGCCTATGAATTTTTTAGCAGAGGGAAAAAAAGCCGGCTATATTATGTCGGGTGCATGGTCAGATAAAGCTCTTAAAGAAGCAAAGACAATCGGTGAAGTATACGAAGTAGCTTCTACAAAAAACACAAATTATAATCGCGTCCCATCCTCTAAGGAAATTACATTTGAAGAAACAGATGCATACGTGCATATTACCTCGAATAACACGATTTTCGGTACACAATTCCACGAGTTCCCTTCCACTGGAAATGTTCCGTTAATAGCGGATATGTCCAGTGACATTCTGTCAAGACCACTTGACATCAGTAAATTCGGAATGATTTATGCAGGTGCACAAAAAAACCTTGGACCTTCAGGTGTTACAGTTGCGATTATCCGCAAAGACTTGTTGGACAATGCGAATAGTGGCATTCCAGCTATTTTGAAATACCAAACGCATTCATCAAGCAACTCTTTATATAATACTCCTCCATCTTTCGGTATTTACATGTTGGGTGAAGTTCTTGGTTGGATGCAACAACAAGGCGGCATAGAAAAGATTGCGAAGCGCAATGAAGAAAAAGCGAATCTAATCTATGATGCGATCGATAACAGCAACGGTTTCTATAAAGGACATGCTGAAAAAGATAGTCGTTCATTGATGAACATCACGTTCCGTGTAGCGGATGAAGAGCTGGAAAAACAGTTCTTAGAAGAAGCTAAAGAGGCGGGATTTGTCGGGTTGAATGGTCACCGTTCCGTAGGCGGATGTCGTGCTTCCACTTACAACGCAGTACCATTTGAAGCTTGTCAGGCTTTACAGAAATTCATGCTTGATTTCCAAGAAAAACATAAATAAAAACTAAAAACCAAGCCACTTTATGAGTGACTTGGTTTTTTTACTGTTCTACAATTAAAAATTCTTTTGAAAATGCTAATTGTAAAGAACTAAACGTTTGGATATTCTTAAAATCTAAACCAAGCTCTGTTGACGCTTGAGCAATTGCTGGTAAGATGCCTGTAATTGTGCATCTTGTTCCTAATAGGGATAACACTTTTGTCACTTGAAAAATCTGCTGTGCTACCAGTGTATCAATCACGTTCACTCCAGATAAATCAATGAATAAATGTTCAATATCAGACTCTAAACTTTTATCAGGAATGCTTTCTAACATACTGCGTGCACGCAGTTCATCCATATCTCCAATTAGCGGTACTACGCCAATTTTTTCGGTAATTTTTATGACGGGTGAGCTTAATTCATTAATTAAGCTTTGTTGGATATCGAACTTGCTGTTGATGTATTCATTATAAGTTTGTGCGAAATTAATATAAATCTGATCAAATGCATTATTAATTGTGTCACTCCACCGCATATAATCTTCAATTGTAATTTCCTCTTTATGGACCAAATAAAATTCTTTTACGAAGCGCCAATAGGTTAAACGCACATTACTCAATGCATCAATTACATCTTCTATAGGTGTATTGCTGTTCACTCTACTTAGAGCGACAACCGCTGCCCATTTACTTTTGTTCTTCTCAAAGATTTCAGGATCATCAAGTAAACTGCTGATGACTGTTAAATTTGTAAGTTTATTTTGTTCACGAAGTGTTTCTTCCATTTCCGGTTGTGCATTAAGCGAGTAAATAGAATCCTTTTCCACTTTTCTCATTGCCAGCCAAGAAGTTGTAATTTCAGGAAGTTTTGCTAGTAAATATTCATAAAGCCTAACATCGATCTGTTTCATCTTACATCCTCCTGGATATATTCTTCCATCTTATTGAATGAATATAATTAATTGATTAGCATCAAAGTCAAAGATATTTAATATGACTCCAAGAACCGTTATGTATTTGTATATAGATTCATAATACGTGACTCCGTATTCTTTTTCATATTGTGCAATCGGATATATATACTGTTCGTCAGCAGGGATGGGCAAGAATTTCCAAGGTCTTGGAGACGCCTTAGTTTTTTCCGCATGCGCATCCCATAATGTATTATAAAAACTTTCTACCATTTCTTTAGTTAAATCATAATATATAACAGAATCTAGTATTTCAATAGTTTCTACATTCTTTTGCAACCAATAAACAATCGGATGCTCAATAGGTGCTGCATGAACACGTTTCAAAAGGTTTTCGGATATAGGTACTTTTTGAATATCTTGTTTCTTACGATACGTAATATACAAGAACCGCATTTATCCATCTCCTTTGTAAAAGACTTTTATAAAGGAATTACTTGACTAGTATAGCTACTTGCACGCTTAGTATTCTCTATGCTTTGTTCCATCATATCCATATTCCTCTAGTAATTCTTCAAAACTTTTATTTTTTTCACGTTCTTTTCGCTCTTGAATACGTTTTTCTTTTTCTTGTTCGAGTTTTATTTCTTCTTCCACTTTCATTTCTTGCTTCATGCCTTTTAATTTCGCTAACATATCTTCGCTCATTAAGTCCGAAAGTGAAGTTGCAGAATCATCTGTGATTTGCTTCCTTTGATTACTTGATACTTTTCGTTGTTTTTTCGACATATTATTCACTACTTTCTATTAGATAAAGAGTACTATTTTTTATTATTATCCATTTAATTGACAAGGGTTTTACATTGCCCTAATTCGCTTATATTACGTACAATAGATTAGGGGAGGGATGTTTATGTATAGTTTACCAAAAACCGTGACGTTAATCGAGGTTGGACCACGCGATGGTTTACAGAATGAAAAAAACAGTATTCCAACCGATCAAAAATTAGCTTTTATACATGCTTTGCAGCGAACAGGTTTACATGAAATGGAAATCACTTCCTATGTATCGCCTAAGTGGGTTCGTCAAATGTCAGATTCCAAAGAGATTATGGAACGGGTAAGCAAACTAGGCAGGAAACTTGTTCTCACGCCCAATGCACAAGGTGTTGAGAATGCCCTCCAAGCTGGTGGAGATAGCGTAGCAGTGTTTGTAGGAGTCAGTGATACATTCAATCAACATACTATCAATCGATCCACTGCGGAGAGTATAGAGACGCTACGACCGACTATCCATCAGCTTAAAAATAATTATCATTTTGTCAGGGCTTGTATTTCGACAGCATTTCACTGTCCGTATGAAGGTTTTATTCCACTTGAAAAAACTCTAGCTCATTGTAAGAAGTTTGTCGATATAGGTGTAGATGAATTAAGTGCGGTAGATACTGATGGTATGGCAAACCCTTTAGCCAGTTTCACTTTATTTCATGAACTGAAAAAGCAATTTCCGAACATTTTAATCACAGCACATTTCCATGATACCCGTAAATTAGGTTTGGCTACTATTTACGCCTCTTTGCAAGCCTGCGTTGATCGATTTGAAACGTCTGCCGGTGGCCTAGGCGGCTGTCCCTTTGCGCCTGGCGCTACAGGTAATGTCGCGACGGAGGATGTGCTATACCTATTGCAGTCAGTCGATATAGCTACAGGGATTGATATGGACAAAATATGTGCAGCAGTAGATGTAGTTGCACCTTATCTGTCCCGTCCTATTGAAACGGCGATGTATAATTTATATACAAGAAGAAAGTAAATAGAAAGGAGGATTTTGTTGAAACGTAGAGTAGTTTATATTATCGGTATAACGTCAAGTGTTATTACAGCCTTTCTAACATTTTTCGGTATCCTTGTAACCAATCGCCTGATGTATTTAAAAACAAAAGACTCAGAAGTTATTTTACAGCGCGAGATGATCGCTAAACGTTTTGATCGTCAGTGGTTTGAAACTGTAAGAAAAGACGATATTTGGATTCCATCACCTAACGGCTATAACTTACGCGCCATTTTCTTACGGCCTTTAGATACAACGCGAACAGTTGTTATTTGCCATGGTGTAACGGAGAACAAAGTGAATTCCATCAAATATGCTCGACTGTTTGAACGTTTAGGATTTAATTCTGTTATTTTTGATCATCGTCGACATGGTGATTCTGGTGGAAAAACAACAAGTTTTGGATTTTATGAAAAAATGGATTTGAAGGAAGTTGTAACAGCTGTACGTAAACGTGTAGGTAAGCGCGCTTTAATTGGTATCCACGGAGAATCTATGGGAGCCGCCACTACGCTTTTATACGCAGGTACGTATGAAGATGAAGCAGATTTCTATATATCCGATTGTCCGTTCTCGGATTTCTCAGAGCAACTACTGCATATTATTCGTACGGAGATGCCGTTTAAAACGTCCATGAGTTTACGAATCGCCAATTTATTTTTAAAGATTCGTGATGGCTATACTTCTGCGGCTGTTTCTCCTCGTGAAGTGATGAAATTTATTGATAAACCCGTGTTATTCATTCACAGCATGGAAGACACTTTCATTTTGCCTCAAATGACGGAAGAGTTATATGAATTAAAAGAAGGCGATAAAATGTTGAAGCTTTTCGCAAAAGGAGCACATGCCAAATCGTATAATGATAACCCTGATGAATATCTACAAACGGTTCAAAGATTTTTGAATCGTTTCCGTTTATATTCCTGACAATACTATATGGTAAAAAATAAAAAATCTCCGTGCTAGCGAATTTGCTAATCACGGAGTTTTACTTATTTTTTTTTAGCTGGCTTGTCTTGAACCTTGTTCATTTGAGCCATCATTTGGTTAATTTTCTTTTGTGAAGGTTTTTGTCCCATCTGCATCATCATCATACGTAACATTTGTTCATTAATTGGCGGATTGTCCTTCAAATAATTCATCATATATTTACGTGCTATGAAAAAGCCGAGAGCTACTCCGCCGATCAAAGCGACGACGATCAATAAAATTGCTATCCATAAAGTCATTACTGCCAAACCCCCCTCATAAAAATAGTTCGATTACATACTACCAAGAAGGATTATACAACATAGCAGCAGTGAATAGCAATGACTGTACACAAATTGTGCGGAAGTTTTTACATCATCGAATTTTCTAGTATCATGCGTTCTGAGTGTTTAAGTGGCTTGAGCCACCCACATTCTTCCTGTTCATTCATCACGGCAAAAAAACGATCTGTTGAAGTAGAGAGCGCTACAAATAAATCTAGATCCAACATGCGTGATCCTTGGCAATACACTTGTATACTATGCGTTCCCATTTTGATGAAGACTTCTCCTTTGATTAAGTGTGTCAAACGGTATTCATTATGGTATGAATCCAGTTCATCAAAACTTTTTGCCAAGTTATTCTGAATGATATGATCCAGTTCTCTTTGATTTAATTGATCACATAAATATTCAATTTCTTGATAGTTCGTAGAAGGACCTACTGTTAGTAGCTCAAATAATAAACGTTCACGACCCATTATGAAGGATTGATACGCTGACTTAATCTTAAAAATTTCATACTTCCTCATAACGAACACCTCCTACTGTCTATCATAGAACTTGTCCTCAGTAAATCGTGTCAGTTTGCGGAAAACTTCCTCACTATTATTGTCGTAAAGCTGCGCAAAAAACGCACGACTCTAGGAGCCGTGCGCTGGGTATTTAGTTATTTACTAGATTTTTCATTTCATGCACAACATTTTCAACCGTAAAGCCATACTTTTCAATGACTAAGTCGCCTGGCGCACTTGCACCGAATGTATCGATTGCCATGACAGTTCCTTCATCGCCCGAGTATTTATGCCACCCAAGAGAAGCTCCCATCTCAATCGCCACTCTCTTCTTGATATTCTTTGGAAGAACAGAATCTTTATACACTTGGTCTTGCTTCTCAAATAGATCCCATGAAGGCATGGAGACGACACTGACGTCGATGTCTTGCTCTTTAAGAGCTTTCTGTGCTTCAACCGCAAGACTTACTTCCGAGCCACTTGCAAGCAATAAACCATCCGCTTGCTCTTTAGTAGCAGGTGATATAACATACGCACCTTTTGAGACATTTTCCATCGCAAGTTCTTGTGAATTAGGCAATACTTCAAGGTTTTGTCTAGACAATACTAAGACAGTTGGTGTGTTTTTTGAAGTGGCAGCTATATGCCATGCTGCAGATGTTTCGTTTCCATCGGCTGGACGGATGATAGACAATCCAGGCATTGCACGTAATGAAGCCAATTGCTCAACAGGTTCATGAGTAGGTCCATCTTCACCGACCGCTACGCTGTCATGTGTGAAGACATAAGTAACAGGTAAGCCCATTAATGCTGACAGACGAATAGCAGGACGTACATAGTCGCTAAACACGAAGAATGTTCCGCCAAATACTTTCACTCCGCCGTGAAGAGTCATGCCGTTTAAAGCAGTCCCCATCGCGAATTCACGAACACCAAACCATATATTACGGCCTGCATAGTTGTCTACAGTAAAATCACCGGCATTTTTGATCGTCGTCTTGTTCGAACCTGCAAGGTCTGCACTCCCACCGAATAAAGCTGGAACTGCTTTAGCTAATGCATTAATTGAATCACCTGATGCTGAACGAGTCGCTACAGAAGCACCCGCTTCATAAACTGGCATTTGTTCTTTTAAATCAGTTGGAAGTTCATTTGCAATCGCTTGTTTAAACTGTGCTGCCAATTCTTTGTGCTCGTTTTCATAGCTTGCGAATAAATCATTCCATTGTTGCTCTGATTGAACACCTAGTTGGTCCGTTGCGGAATTAAAACGGTCATAGACTTCTTCTGGAACGTAGAAGTCCTCTTCGAATGTCCACTTGTAATACTCTTTCGTAAGTGCCATTTCATCTTCACCTAATGGCGCACCGTGTGCATCTGCTTTACCAGATTTGTTTGGTGAACCATAGCCGATCACAGTTTTCACTTCAATGATTGTTGGCCCACCTGTATTACCTTTTGCTTTTTCGATTGCATCAGAAACAGCTTTTGTATCATTGCCGTCTTCTACTCGTGAGTAGTTCCAGCCATATGATTCAAAACGCTTTCTAATGTTTTCGGAGAATGACATATCCAAATCGCCATCTAGAGAAATGTCGTTGCTGTCATATAGTACGATCAGTTTGTTTAATTGAAGATGGCCTGCCATGGAGATTGCTTCTGCCGCTACACCTTCCATCAAATCACCATCTCCACAAAGTGCATATGTGTAGTGGTCGACAATATCGAAACCTGGCTTGTTATACGTTGACGCTAAATGTTTTTCAGCCATTGCCATACCTACAGACATACCAATTCCTTGGCCAAGTGGTCCAGTCGTTGCTTCCACTCCTACTGTATGTCCATATTCCGGATGTCCAGGTGTCTTTGAATCCCATTGTCTGAAACTTTTCAAGTCATCAATAGTTAAACCATAGCCACTTAAATGTAATAAGCTGTATAGTAACATCGAGCCGTGTCCTGCTGAAAGTACAAAACGATCACGATTGAACCATTGTGGGTTTGATGGATTGTGGTGTAAATGTTGCGTCCATAGTGTATAAGCCACCGGCGCTGCGCCCATCGGTAATCCTGGGTGACCAGAATTTGCTTTTTCAATCGCATCGATTGATAATGTTCGGATTGTCGTTATTGCCAGTTGATCGGTTTTTTCGGTCATGCTGTACATCCTTTCCATCCTGCCTCATATGAGTGTTTTATAGTACATATTCCTTCTATAGTGTAGTCAATTCCACAATTAATTACAATGTTAATCCTTTACCTATCATCAATTTAGTGGTTTTAAATTGGCTCTAGCTTGTTTGACCTTTTCAGGTGTTACGTCATTTCCTTCTGGGTCCACTACTTTGACAGATTCGATAGTTTCACGCATACTTGAACGGAATGTTTCCAAGTATTCCTTTCTAAGCCGCGTCTGTTCTTTTGCTTCCTCAATCGATAATCCTGTTGTTTTCTTTTTATTTGCCAATTCATTTATGCGTTTTATTTTCTTTTCTGAGAGCACCTTTAAAAACCTCCATAAGTTAGTCGTTTAATAAAATGTAAACAACCTGGAGGAAAAGTGCAACCTATTAGCGTTCCAGAGCTAAAAACTCTTTATATCTTCTATGAACCGTCGCCTTACTGACAGCATGACCTAATCCATTTAATACATTTGCAATTTCTTCATACGTGAGACCTTTGTTACGGAGTGAGACAATTTCTTCTATCGGAAGCTCAAGTCTTTCACGCCCCAATGCTTGGTCAATATTCCGCAGATTCTTCGATGGATCATAGCCTTTGTCAACAGCACGCTTCATCCCTCTACGTATTTTCGCATTATGTAGTTTGCGTTGATATTCTTCTACGATTGCAAGAATTTCTAATAACATTGAATCCATTTCATTCAGTTCTATCGTACCGTTTGAATGATTGGTAATCACAGTCGTCTCACTTTTAGCGATTACATGCAATATTGCGACTCTTGCATTACCTCGTCCTAATCGTGTTTCGTCTTGAATAAATACTGCATCCACTGAACCGTCTTGAATTCGATCCAACATCGATAGAAGACCTTCACGATCCATGTCGTATCCACTCTGCCGATCTGTATAGATTCCAACGCAATCATATGATAACTCAGTAGCTAATTTTTCAAGTTCTTCTTGCTGCCTTACAATAGATTGTTCTTGTGTTTCTTTTTCCGTACTCACTCGGCAGTATATTACACATCTCTTTTCAATCATTTAGTTCCCACTCCTATTTCAGCTACTCGAATATCTGTTTGTTTATTAATTTTAACAGGCACCCGCAGTAATTCACCTGAAACGATTTGATCCGTAGGTAATTCATTTAAAGAACGTACCTGTTCGATCCAGTGGGTGGTCGGTATATCTTGTGAGTAATTAGAAGCCAACTGCCACAGTGTATCCCCTTCATTAACAACGATTTCCATATAGAGATCTTCCTCAGCCATTTTATCGAATTGAACCCAAGCAAATGATACACAAACTGCTAATAATACTGCAAAATAATAATTATTTTTAATAAATTCTTTAATAGACTCCATTATAATTCCTCCTCTAATTTTCGCTTTTAGAATACACGTTCGGAATACTTGTTCTTAATTATAAGAGAACATATGATTCTATGTCAAGTAAAATTAGAACCTTTGTTTGATTAGTAATCGAACACATGTTATACTATATTCAAAATAGTGGTTCAGTATTCCATTGCTCGCAAACTAGTAGAAGAGGTGAATCTGTTGAAGAAAATATCAAAGAGACAAGAAGAAATACTTGCGTTTATAAAAGATGAAGTGCGTTTAAAAGGGTACCCCCCTTCCGTTCGCGAAATTGGAGAAGCTGTCGGTCTAGCTTCAAGTTCTACGGTCCACGGTCACTTATCACGACTCGAAAGTAAAGGCTTCATACGTAGGGACCCGACAAAACCACGCGCCATTGAAATTTTGGATCCTGAAGGACTGGACGAGTTAAAAAGTGGCGTTATGCATGTACCGTTAATTGGTAAAGTTACAGCAGGGAATCCAATTACAACGATTGAAAATATTGAAGAGTACTTCCCATTGCCGGATACATTCGGTTCATCAGAAGAGGAAATCTTCATGTTGGAGATTGTAGGGGATAGCATGATCGAAGCCGGCATTTTAAACGGAGACCGCGTGATTGTCAGACAAACGCACTCCGCAAGTAATGGTGAAATTGTCGTAGCTATGACAGAAGAAGATGAAGCAACAGTCAAACGTTTCTTTAAAGAGAAAGACTATTTCCGACTCCAACCAGAAAACTCATCCATGGAGCCAATCATTGTAGATCAAGTTTCTATTTTAGGAAAAGTGATTGGTGTATTCCGTATGATTCATTAATAAAGAAAAAGTGTATCGAAAACCACATGAGGTTTTGATACACTTTTTTCTTTATACCAATTTCTTTTCAAGTAACTGTTCCATAGAATCTAGTACAGCTGATTTTACATGCTCATAAGTCAATCCGCCTTGAATATATGCTGTGTATGGCGGTCTGATCGGGCCGTCAGCTGTCAATTCGATACTGGAGCCTTGAATGAACGTTCCCGCAGCCATGATGACGTCATCAGCATAACCCGGCATATAGGATGGTTCCGGTGCATATTGGGCATTGATTGGTGAATTTTGCTGAATCATTTGGCAGAATGCAATCATTTGTTCCGCATTCCTAAAATTCACTGATTGAATTAAATCCGTACGAAGCTCACTGTAATGCGGTGTCGTATTCATACCGAAGCTACCGAAAAATGCCGATGTGAATAACGCGCCTTTAACCGCCTGACTAACTACGTGTGGTGCCAAGAAGAAACCTTGATACATCTCTAGTAACGTATCGAGAGAAGCTCCTGCTTCGGCTCCAAGACCTGGAGATGTCATACGATATGCACATTTCTCAACCAAGTCTTTCTTACCCGCTATGTAACCACCTGTTCTGGCAAGTCCGCCACCTGGATTTTTAATAAGTGAGCCTGCCATAAGATCTGCCCCAACTTCAACGGGCTCTTTCCTTTCAACGAATTCTCCATAGCAATTATCTACAAAGATTACAACATCCTCTTTCATGTTGCGGACTTCCTTTATAATCGCTTCAATTTCATGGATTCTGAATGAGGGATTGCTTGAATAGCCTTTAGAACGTTGAATCGCTACGATTCTCGTCTTCGATGAGATTGTTTCTTTTACTTTCTCATAATCAACGGAACCATTTTCTTTCAAATCAACATGCTGGTACGAAATTTGAAAATCTTCTAGTGAACCAGTATCTTTCCCTTTGCCCGAAATGATAGACTCCAACGTATCATATGGTTTACCTGTAATATATAGAAGTTCATCACCTGGGCGCAATATTCCAAACAAGCTAATTGTAATTGCATGCGTTCCGGAAATGATTTGATTTCTTACAAGACAGTCTTCCGCTCCGAATACGTCCGAATATACTTGTTCCAATACATCACGACCACTGTCGTCATAGCCATAACCTGTTGATCCCGATAAATGAAAGTCACTTACTTGATTTTTTTTGAATGCTTGTAAGACTTTTCTTTGGTTAAAAAATGCAACTTCTTCTACCGTCTTCACATACGGCGCGATGAGTTCTTCCGCTTCTTTTGATTTAGTTAGTAATTCTTCATTAATGGGTGCAATTTGCATGTGTAGTACCTCATTTCATTTTGTCATATTCTATTTTACCAGATGAAGTCTATATACTAAAAGAAAGACAATAAAAAAACAGGCAAGCGCCTGTTTATAGTTCATCTTTTAAAATAACTGGTTTTGCAGGAGAATACGTGGAAATCGCGTGCTTATAAATTAGTTGTTGCTTGCCATCCGTTTCCAGCAGCACCGTATAATTATCATACGACTTAATTAGACCCTTTAACTGAAAACCATTTAATAAAAAAATCGTAACAAATGTGTTATTCTTCCGTAAAGAATTTAAAAACGTATCTTGCATATTTCCTTGTGTCATTCAATTGCCTCCTTGTCACTGTTATTTAGTTATTCCATACTCACTTCTTAAAACCCTTTATTATCTTACAGGTTGTTTGAAATATTTCTTCCGCTGGCTGATTAGCATCAACCCACTGGACAGGCAATTTATTACGGAAATATGTTAGCTGCCTTTTTGCGTAATTGCGTGTATTTTTCTTTACCGCTTCTATTGCTTGCTCTTTTGTTAATTGGCCGTCAAAATAGGAAATCAGTTCTTTATAACCTATCGCTTGTACTGATTGAGTTTGGCGAATTCCTTTATTCCACAGTTGCTGTACTTCATTAAATAATCCCGCTTGAACCATTTGTTCTACACGCAGATCGATTCGTTCATACAGTAATTGTCGTGGGAGATCTAATCCAATAATTAAAGAATGGTACATGGGTTGATTTCCTTGCTGTTGTTCATGATCTTGTTTTGTTTGACCCGTCACTTCAAGGATTTCTAACGCACGTACTAGCCTTCTATGGTTATTTGGATGTATTTTTTCTGAACTTTTCAGATCCAATTCTGCAAGTCTTGCATGCAATACATCTGCACCTTCAGATTCAAGTTCTCGTTCTAAACGCGCTCGCACTTCAGGATCAGCTGCTTGTTCTGTAAATCGATAATCAAACAAAACAGACTGCACATACATTCCGCTACCACCGACAAGTATGGGTAGTTTTCCGCGAGATTGAATATCTGCTATCCATTGTCTGACGGCTAGTTGATATTCTGCTACGGAAAACGATTCCGTTGGTTCTTTCACATCAAAGAAATGATGTGGGATTCCTTGCATTTCAGAATGATGTATCTTTGCTGTGCCGATATCCAATTCTTTGTATACTTGCATGGCATCTCCATTAATGATTTCCCCATCAAACAAATTTGCAAGCGCTACACTAAGCGCTGTCTTACCTGAAGCAGTTGGCCCTACTATTGCTAGTACATCAACGGGTAGATTCATGTCGTCTCATCCATTCTACGATAGTCGTATACACATGTTTATAGTTGGTTTCCTGAAGCATCTCATGTCTTCCGCCTTCATAGAGCTGAACAGTCACTTGCTGTTGATTGGCTTTATCGAATTGTTTGGCTACTTTCCAAACTCCTTTAGCACGGTCTCCTACTAAATCATCTGTACCTGAGAGTAATAAAATCGGTAGTTCATTTGGAATATTCAACAAGAATTCAGGCGCTTCCAAAGAATTTAATCCTTCTAACAACACGCGGAACATTTGAGCAGTAGGCACGAATCCGCATGCCTCATCTACTTCATAATCAGTTACACTATCTACATCGCGTGATAACCATGCAAATTCCCCTTCATTAGGAAATTGTTTTGAATAATTACCAAAGACCAGACCATTCAAAAACTCATCCGGTTGCTCTTTAGGGAACTTCTCTTCTCTATACGCAGCCAATGCAATCGCAGCATGTGCAATGAGCTCAGAATTGGTTCCAGTACCTAATAAGATCACTTGATTTATTGTTGAACCGTATAGCTGGATATAGCGCCTTGCAACGAACGAACCCATACTATGTCCAAGGAGTACTAACGGAAGTTCAGGATATTGCAGTTGATAGGATTGATTCACTTCAAATGCATCGTCTACCAATTGGTCGAATGTAGCAGAGTCACTCAGATAGCCGTAGACATAGCCGTTTTCTATGGCTGTCTTTCCGTGGCCTCTTTGGTCATGCAACGTCACGACATACCCTTGTGACAGCAAGTACTGTGCAAATCGTTCATAGCGACGGCTATGTTCAGCCAATCCGTGAATGATATGTACACGAGCTATTGGCTTGGTCTTAGGTGTATAACTCGTACTGTACACTTTAGTACCATCACGCATCTTTATCCACTGGTCTGTCATGAACCTGCACTTCCTTTCGCTTCAGCAATCGCATTTTTTAAATCGTTTTCATAAATGGTTTTCTGGCTGTCGGTATAATGCAGTAACTTTGCCATATAGTTTGTTACTTGTGTCGCTAATAATTCCACAACATCGATTTGGAAATATAAATCCCCTTTTCTCCGGATAAAGAAATCACTTGGCGATGTGGCCATTTCACAATGAATACTATATAAAATCTCTGCACGTAAACTTATTGGCAAACTATTCTCTTCTGCTGAAATCGCATGGGCGAATCGGAACACTTGATCACTATTTCTTCCATAAAAGGAAGCAAGTCGTGCTCCTTGCTGTGAAGTTAAGCCGAACTGTGGAGCTCTTTTAGCCTGCAGACCAATAAATTGTTTTAAAGCTTCATCGTCTATGAAATCACTTCCAGAGACCGGCATATTCTTAGTTTCACATCGCTTGATAGAAGGCTTTTCTAACTGTTCATCAATTCGATCCACCACGACTTCCGCCATCTGCCGGTAGCCTGTTAACTTTCCTCCTGCAATCGTTAACAATCCAGGGACTGTTTCCCACACTTCATCTCTTCGTGAGATTTCAGAAGCAGCTTTGCCTTCTTGTGCGATCAATGGACGGATTCCAGCCCATGTAGATTCCACATGTTGACGTTGCAGATGAATGCTTGGAAAGATCTCATGAACCGCATCGATGATATAGTGTATATCATCTTCTGTCGCGATAGGATGCTGTTTATCATCCGTATAAAATGTATCAGTCGTGCCAATATACGTTTTATTATCTCGTGGAATGGCAAATAACATTCGACCATCTGAATTATCAAAATATACTGCTTGCTGCAATGGAAAGATAGATTGATCTACTACAATATGAGTACCTTTTGTAATATGCAATTGTTTTTTATTTTTGGTGGTGACTTTCTTCTGCAACTCGTCAACCCATGGACCTGATGCGTTGATCACCATAGAAGCCCCTACGGAGAACCTTTCGCCTGTTAGTTGATCACTTAAGACCACACCCACGACACGATCTTTCTCAAAGTTGAATTGTTCGCATTTCATATAGTTTAGGCAAAGCGCACCTTTTTCTGCTGCTTTCTTTAGTACCTCAATCGTTAAACGTGCATCATCAGTCTGATACTCCACATAATGCCCGCCTCCTTTTAACCGATCCTTTTTCAGTAATGGTTCAAGTTCAGCCGTTTCTTCTTTTGTCAGCATTTCACGTCTTTCTGATCGCTTTACACCTGCCAGTAAATCGTAAATGAGAAGTCCTGTAGAAGTGGAGTACTTGCCATACGTTCCTTTTTGATAGATCGGCAACAGCATCGGTCTGGACTTCGTGATATTACGGGAATTACGGAAGACAATTTCCCGTTCTTTTCCCGTTTCTGCCACTATTTTCACTTCCAGTTGTTTCAAATAACGCAAACCACCATGTATCAGCTTTGTTGAACGGCTAGATGTGCCCGCTGCAAAATCCTGCATATCGACAAGGGCAACCGAAAATCCTCTCATAGCTGCATCCAATGCGATACCCGCGCCTGTAATTCCCCCACCGACAACTAAAACATCGAACGAAAAGTTCCTCAAGTCCTGAATTCTGCTTGATCTTTCTAATGTAGAAAACATATAATCGCTCCCTTCTGATTCGCTCTGCTACATCACTCGTTTAAACATTTTCTCTAACTCATATGTTGTAAAATGAATTAACACCGGACGACCGTGCGGACATGTATAAGGGTTATGACAAGCCCCTAGATCCGAAAGCAAACGTTCCATATCTTCTTGCCTTAAATAGTAATTTGCTTTGATGGATTTTTTGCAACTCATCATAATGGCGCTTTCTTCACGCAATTTCTCGACATCGACTTTGCGTTTCTCGAGTACTTGCTCAATCATTTCTTCTATAATTGAGGTCGCTTGTCCTTCCGGAAACCATGAAGGATACTCTTTCACCGTATACGTCGCTGGACCGAACGCTTCCAGAAACACACCGACTTCTTCCAGTGCACTCTTACACTCTTCGATCTTCACTTGCTCATCAGCTGAATAATGAAAGACAAGTGGCAAAAGCAATTGTTGACGCTCACTCGCATCCACTTGTCCAAGCTTCACTTTAAAATATTCATATTTTATTCGCTCTTGCGCTGCGTGTTGATCAATCAAATAAAATCCATCTTCATTTTGAGCCACTATATATGTTCCATGAATTTGTCCGATAGGTGCAATGGAAGGGAAATGATTCATTTCCTGCTGTTCTTGCTCGTAGACGACAGGCTCTTCGGGCACTGATTCTTCCTGCGGCTCAAAAATAGTTTCAGGGAAGACTGATGTAGGTTGTTCTATGATAGGTTCGTTGACAGGCGCAATGGATGGCTGAGTATCTTTTTCATGTAATGGAACCGTCACTGCCGGTCGGTGATAAGAAGGCGTCCAAATCGTTTGTTGCTCTGAGTCTCTTTTAATAGGCTTCTCTTTCTTCACAGCGTCGGGAATAATCGTGACTCCTTGAATTGCTTC
Organism: Sporosarcina sp. P1; assembly: GCF_002743155.1. Taxonomy (NCBI): domain Bacteria; kingdom Bacillati; phylum Bacillota; class Bacilli; order Caryophanales; family Caryophanaceae; genus Sporosarcina; species Sporosarcina sp. P1. The sequence goes on along the minus strand of NZ_PDYS01000001.1, from coordinate 229,384 downwards.
TCTGATGGCATCTTTTATCAAAGATAGTAATTCCCCTTCTTTACTGATACGGATATGACGCTTCGCAGGATGCACGTTTACATCTGTCAAAATGGGATCTGCCGTAATATCAATGACGGCAATCGGATACCTTCCAATAGGCAAGTATGTATGCATTGCATCGATAGCCGCCTGCGTCCCTGTATAGCTTTTAATCCAACGGCCATTCATTAGAAGTGAAATGTAATTTTTGGATGCGCGTGTCATCTCTGGAAGTGTAATAAAACCTTTCACCTTGAAATCAGCATCTTCTTTTTGAAACGGGATCATTTTACGTGCAACCGCGACACCGTATATATCTGATAATACCCGTAATAAGTCTCCTGAACCCGATGTTCTAAGAATTTCATGATGATCGTGAGTTAACGTAAAGGATACGTCAGGATGGCTTAGTGCTAATCGATTTAATAAATCAATTGTATGTCCGAGCTCCGTCTGAATTGTTTTCATATATTTCAAACGTGCCGGTGTATTGAAGAATAAATGTTGTATGAGAAAGTCTGTACCTTTTCGTAATGCTCCCGATTCATATTTCAGTACTTTACCGCCTTCAATTTCCACTACAGCCCCATCCACACCATCCGAGGTCCATAACGATACTTTTGATACTGCCGCGATACTTGCTAAAGCTTCACCACGGAAGCCAAGTGTACGGATTCGAAATAGATCATGCTCATTAGTTATTTTACTAGTAGCATGTCTTTCAAAACAGCGGATCGCATCTTCTTCAGACATACCTTTGCCGTTATCGGTCACACGAATCGAAGTTAAACCTGCCTCGACAAGAGATATTTCTATCTTAGTGCTTTGCGCATCAATCGCATTCTCCACTAATTCCTTGACGATAGAAGCAGGACGTTCCACCACTTCTCCTGCCGCAATTTTATTGGCCAGTGTGTCATCCATGATGTGAATTTGATTCATCCGCTTCACCCCTTCTTCTCTGTTGTCAGGCGTTCTTTCCACTCCATCATTTTTTGCATGGTTTGCATGGGTGTCATATTCATCAAATCAACTGTTTCTATTTCATCTAGTAATTTTTGTGTTTCTGCTGAAAGAGTCGGGTCATTATCTGTCTCAAACAAGGCCAGTTGCTCCGAAACAGAAGACACGGCTTTTGTTGTACTGTCATCTTCAAATCGCTGTAATAACGTTTTCGCACGTCCAACTACATCAGCAGGAAGGCCCGCAAGTTCGGCTACATGAATCCCGTAGCTTCGGTCAGCTGCACCAGGCAACACCTTATGCAGGAACACGACTTTACCGTTTTGCTCTTTCGCCGCGACATGGACATTCAATAAGCGATCCAACACATCTTCCAGTTGTGTCAGTTCATGATAGTGTGTAGAAAACAATGTGTTGGCACCGATTTCTTCATGGATATACTCCATCATCGCCTGTGCGAGTGCCATCCCGTCATACGTTGATGTTCCGCGCCCAATCTCGTCAAACAACAATAAGCTGTGAGACGACGCATGAGCCAATGCATATTGAGACTCCATCATTTCCATCATGAATGTACTCTGTCCAGATGCCACGTCATCTGCAGCCCCAATTCGTGTGAAAATTTGATCTGTAATAGGTAGTATTGCCTTTTCACAAGGAACGAAACAACCGATTTGAGCCATCACCACAGTTAAAGCGACTTGACGCATATACGTACTTTTACCTGACATATTCGGACCTGTAATGAGTAACATATTCTTATCTTCAGCTAGGGTACAAGAATTCGGAATATATAATGAATGATTCATCATTTTCTCCACGACTGGATGTCGGCCATTTTGAATGTCTACAGCCTTCCCTGTATGGAATTCTGGTCGGACATATTGATTCTTTTCGGATACTTTAGCAAATGACAGCAATACATCCAGTTCACTAATAACAGAGGCCAGTTGTTGAATTCTTTGCACATCGCCCTTCACTTGTTCGCGGATCGACTGAAACAAGTCCAGTTCCAATGTCTGGCTGTCTGCTTCCGCATTTAAGATCAATTCTTCTTTTTCTTTCAGCTCCGTCGTTATGTATCGCTCAGCATTGGCAAGTGTCTGCTTACGCTCATAGCGAGATAAGTCGGCTAAATGGATATTGGATTTAGTAATTTCGATATAATACCCAAAAATCCGGTTATAACCTATTTTTAGCGTTTTAATTCCTGTTAGCTGCCGTTCTTTTTGTTCGAGCTGCGCAAGCCATGTCTTTCCGTTACGGGATGCATTTCGCAGTTCATCTAGCTTTTCATGATAGCCGTCAAGAATTAATCCACCGTCTTTACTGGAGATCGGTGGGTTTGCTGCAATAGCATCCGTCAGCAATTGGAATGTTTCCCCGCAAGGATCCATTCGATCAGCAAAACGCTGTAACATCGGACGCTTCGATTCTTCGAGTAATTGTTTTATTTTCGGTATATGCGACAAGGAGTTTCGTAACTGTGCAAGATCACGCGCGCTTGCACTGCCCATGGAAATTCTTCCTGCAAGACGTTCTACATCATATACATCATGTAATTCTTCAAGTAATTCTTCACGCAAGAAATACTCATCAAGCAAGTTGTTTACCGTTTCCAGACGATCTTCAATCGCTTGGCGCTGTGCCAAGGGCTGGTGAATCCACATCCGTAATTTCCTTGCCCCCATCGCCGTAACGGTTTCATCCAGCACCCAGAACAACGTACCTTCTTTTTTACCGGAACGAATAGTTTGCACTAGCTCTAAATTCCGCATTGAGTTGGCATCAATCGATAACTTTGCATCTTTCTCTATATAGATAAAAGGTCGAATATGACCAAAAACCATCTTTTGCATACGGAGTAGATACGATTGCAATTTACGGCAAGCTTCCTGCAACTCTTCTGGCAGATGTTCATATGTATCGTGACCAATTGATCCTGAATGCTCCGTATCTTCAATCGAAAGCATTATTTCGCGACTTTCGAACAGTTCTGCCAAAACAGCATGTAGTGGTTGATCAACGACAATTTCCTTCATGCTAAGAGCTTCAATTTCTGCCAGTAGCGTTCGCTCGCTTCCTTCAATCAACTCTACTTTTCCTTCTCCAGTACCAACATCAAGGTACGCTAATGCATAACATTGATTTCCTAAGCTATCGATGGCACCGATAAAATGATTGGCTTCGACATCCATTGTTTTACCTTCTGTTAATGTCCCAGGTGTAATAACTTTCACGACTTCACGTTTAACAATTCCCTTTACGTTTCGCGGGTCTTCCATTTGTTCACATATCGCTACTTTATGTCCTTTATGAATCAATGTTTCAATATATCCAGTTGCGGAGTGATAAGGTATGCCACACATTGGTATACGTTCCCTTGCACCAGAATCCCTACTCGTTAACGTGATTTCTAATAATGCAGATGCGTTAACTGCATCCTCAAAAAACATCTCATAGAAGTCTCCCAGACGAAAGAATAAAAATGCGTCTGTATATTGCTCTTTAATTTTCAAATATTGTTGCATCATTGGTGTATGTTCAGACATGGTAAACCCTCTTTTTCTCGCTCATTTTCTATACATTATACCAAACACCTGTAGAGTTAACGAATCAAAAGGGGTTGCAGAAATTTTAAAAGGAAGATCAGCATAGATAATTAAATAAATATCCCGTATAAAAATGAATAAAAACTATTCCGGCTTTTGATTAGCGAGAATAGTTTATAATCATCGATTTCTATTTGGGTAAATGAGTTGCACGAATTTGTATTTCATTTCCATTCCCTCATGTGTTAGCAGTGTCAAGATAGATAAATTTATAAGCTATTTTATAATTGCCTAAAGACTCCTGCAAGTTCTAGGATGGTAAAGTTCACTTGACCTGCAACATTTTTTCTACTTAACGAAAAAACATCAAAAAAAAGCCGGTGAATCTCCGGCTTTTAAAATGGTGAATCTTTACGTTGTGGCGGTTGATGTGGTCTCTCTTTATTCGGCACTTCTTTATCCTTTTTATCCTCCATCACAATAGAAGAAGATTCTGCTTCCAGTATCGGCCATTCTTCATCATATGGATGAGGATGGATGGTAACAGAGACTTTTGTTTCACCAATCATCTCTACCAATAATTCTCTTTCAATGGAAATGGAGAAGTTTTGGCCGCATTCAGAAATACTTGCTTCTGTACAGTTCGGATGCTGTAATACCGTGACAATCGTCTCTTCTTTAGCGGATGTCGGCTCATCGCGATAATGCAATGCGATTTTATCCTTATAAGGAATCGATTCAGTAAAGACAGACGTTTTGGAATGATCATGATGTGAGTACCAAACATTTACGTCGAAACTTCCAGTTACCTCCACATGCGATCCAACTTTCTTTGCTTGTTGCGTGTGATTGATCACCCAGCAACCCAATATGCTGGAGGGACGATTAGGCGGCTTCAACAACTCAGTAGTTTCCGATCGATGCTTCCCTTTGGCAATAACAGCTTTCGTCACAATTTGTCGTAAGTTTTTCAGTTTTCTTCCTCCTTCTTTGGCTTCTATCCATCCTATGCAACAGCAGCCCAGAAATTGAAAAAAATCGGAAAGGAATTTTCTCCTTTACCGATTTTTTATTTAAGAAAGTGATTTCTTTTGAGTATTCTCTACATATGAGCCTGTTTCACCACGTAATAGATCACCGCCGGTAGACTCAATAATTTCATCTGTCACACTATTTGCAATCGTATTGGAAACCAATTGAAGCAAGTTATTCACTTCGTCTTGAGACTGTTTGAATTCTTGTACTAATGGAATCGCATCAATTTCCTCTTGAACTTGTTCGATTTTCTTTTCGATTGCTTTTAATGCTCGTTCTTTTTCGTAGTTTTGGAAATTTACTGCCTGTGTTTGAAGAGATTTCATACTAGCAATTTTTTCACGTACTTTTTGATTTTCATTGATCTGTGCTTCTGCACGTTTATAAAACTCTACTTCTTCTGTGTTTGCCAACATATGTGCTAAATCACGTGCTTTTTCTATAATTTCGTCTTTCGTAAACTTCTTTTCCATTATCCCATCACCTTTTCTTGTTGGACTACTCTAATGAATTCACCATTGAGTGACCATGATTTTGCTTCTTTAATACGAACTTCTACAATCTCACCAATTACGGAGCGCGGTGCTACAAAATTCACAAGTTTATTTTTTTCTGTATAGCCCGCTAGTACATCAGGATTTCTTTTACTTTCCCCTTCAACGAGCACTTTAACAGTTTGTCCTTCGTATGGCTTCATTGCTTCGGCAGACATATCGTTCACTAGCTTGTTAAGACGTTGCAAGCGTTCTTTCTTCACTTCCATTGGTATATTGTCTTGCATCTTTGCAGCGGGTGTACCTTCACGTGGTGAATAAATATATGTGAACGCCATATCAAAACCAACTTCACGATAGAGAGACAACGTTTCTTGAAACTGTTCTTCTGTTTCATTTGGGAAACCTACGATAATATCCGTTGTGAGTGATAGATTAGGTATTGCAGTTCTAATTTTGTCAACCAGTTCCAAATAACTCTCTCGTGTATACTTGCGAGCCATTATCTTCAGCACGTCAGATGAACCTGATTGTACAGGCAAATGAATATGATCTACCAAGTTTCCACCTTTTGCAAGGACTTCTATCAAGTGGTCATCAAAATCACGAGGGTGACTTGTAGTGAAACGAATTCTCGGGATATCAATTAAGCGTAACTCATCCATTAGATCACCTAGACGGTATGTAATATCGTCAAAATCTTTTCCGTAGGCATTAACATTTTGCCCGAGTAAGGTGATTTCTTTATACCCTTGGGCAGCCAACTGGCGAACTTCTTGAATGATATCTGCTGGTCGTCTGCTGCGTTCTTTGCCGCGCGTATACGGCACGATACAGTACGTGCAGAACTTATCGCATCCATACATTATATTAACCCATGCTTTAATCTTACCGTGACGGACTTTTGGCAAGTCCTCGATCACGTCGCCTTCCTTGGACCACACTTCAATAACCATCTCTTTAGACATATACGCTTCATGTAAGATGTTCGGCAAGCGATGGATGTTATGTGTCCCGAAAATCAAATCCACTTGATCATACGTTTTCAAGATTTTATTTACGACGGATTCTTCTTGCGACATGCAGCCACATACACCGATTAATAAATCAGGATTTGTTAATTTAAGCGGTTTATAATGCCCTAATTCACCAAACACTTTGTTTTCCGCATTTTCTCGGATTGCACATGTATTAAGCAATATGACATCAGCTTCTTTTACATTGTCAGTGGCATCATATCCTAATGCCATAAGAATACCAGCTATTACTTCCGTATCATGTTCGTTCATTTGACAACCAAATGTTCGAATAAAGAATTTACGACCTTGTCCCATTCCTTTAAAGCGTTGATCTATTTGAAAGTTATCGTGATATTCCACTTCTTCTTTCCCGCGTTTTTTTGCGTCTTTTAGAGAAGGCCCACTATACACAGACTCGAAATATTTGCTATAGTCTTTTTTCACGCTATCTGGTTTCGATTTGTCTTTTGTTGCGAGTCCAGCTTGCAAGCGCTGTTCTTCATTCATTGCAGAAGCCCCTTTCTATTACTTATCGGGAAATAAGCATACCTGATGTTATTATACTGAACTTTTGTGTGATATGACAGCAAAGCGGAAAAATGTCGCTGGTTTGTCATGAAAAAAAGACCACATATTGATTCGTGGTCTTTTGTATTCTACTTACGTTCCTTTTTTTCAACGAAAAGTTTGAGCGCTGTTCTAGCTTCTCCGTTGATTTCGATATCGGTGAAGGCAGGCGCGCAAATTAGGTCGCCTCCACTTGGTGCAACGAATCCTCTTGCGATTGCAATTGCTTTGATTGCTTGATTTAATGCACCAGCGCCGACTGCCTGGATTTCGGCATAGCCTTGTTCACGGATCACTGCAACCAATGCTCCTGCTACTGAGTTCGGATTTGAGCGAGATGATACTTTCAAGGGACTCACGATATTTCCTCCTTATTTTGCAATGTCTATGGAACGCGTATATTCCATACGACATCCTATGATAGACAAGAAGGATTTAGACACCTAGATAATTAGTTTTTGAACGGATGATCTTCGTTAATTCGGATTCGTTCAATTTTGAGCGCTTTACCAGTTTTGTCATCCAATTCTACAAACATGCCGTTTAGCTGTGGTCTTCCACTTTTCGGTACCTCGAAGCGGGTTGGTAAGTTGGTATAGAAGCGATACAATACGTCTTCTTTTTTCATTCCTAAAATTTCATCATACGGGCCTGTCATACCTGCATCCGTTAAATATGCAGTACCCCCTGGCAAGATTCGTTCGTCTGCAGTTTGGACATGTGTATGTGTCCCTACCACTACAGATACTTTTCCGTCCAAGTGCCATCCCATTGCAATCTTTTCACTTGTAGCTTCTGCGTGAAAGTCTACAAAAACCAATGGTGATGTTTGCAAAGCTTCTTCCACTAGTTCATCAGCTTTAGCAAATGGATCATCATGCGGTGGCAAGAATGTGCGACCATGTAAATTAATAACGGAAAGTGTAACACCATTTTTTGTAATGGATGTCATACCTTTACCGGGTGCTTGCTCTGAGAAGTTGGCAGGTCGAATCAAATAGTCCACTTCGTCAATGAAATCATAAATTTCACGTTGATCCCATGTATGGTTTCCCATCGTGATGACATCTACTCCAGCATGCAATAAATCATGATAGATGGCTTTTGTAATTCCTCTACCTGAAGCTGCATTTTCACCATTCGCGATAATTACGTCTGCTTGATATTTTCGCTTCAAACGTGATAAATAATCAATTACCATTTCTCTTCCCATCGATCCTACAATATCTCCAATAAATAGTACTTTCATCTGTATTAACCTCTTTCCAAAATGAAAACAGCTTCCAAACGAATCGGAAGCTGTTTTGTGTTAGGTATTATTTCGCATACTCTACTGCGCGGGTCTCCCGTATGACCGTCACTTTGATATGCCCTGGGTAGTTCAATTCTTCCTCGATTTGTTTTCGTATATCACGTGCTAAACGATGTGCGGTAATATCATCGATCTGTTCAGGACGAACAATGATTCGCACTTCTCGTCCAGCCTGAATAGCAAATGACTTCTCCACACCTTCGTATGATTCCGAAATTTCTTCGAGCTTTTGCAGACGTTTAATATAATTTTCCAATGTTTCACTGCGAGCACCTGGTCTTGCTGCAGATAATGCATCTGCCGCGGCTACTAGCACTGCGATAACAGAGGTAGCTTCTTCATCACCGTGGTGGGAAGCAATACTGTTAATGACAACTGGATGTTCCTTATATTTCACTGCCAACTCTTTACCAATCTGCACGTGACTACCTTCTACCTCATGGTCAATCGCTTTACCGATATCATGTAGTAAACCAGCGCGTCTAGCAAGTGTTACGTCTTCTCCAAGCTCTGCTGCCAGTAAACCAGTTAAATAGGCTACTTCAATGGAGTGTTTCAAGACATTCTGCCCGTAACTCGTACGGAAGTGCAAACGACCAAGAATTTTGATCATATCCGGATGCAAGTTATGAACACCTACATCGAATGTAGTTTGTTCTCCTTTTTCTCGGATTAACTCGTCCACTTCTCTTCTAGATTTGTCGACCATTTCTTCGATACGTGCAGGATGAATTCGTCCATCCTGAACTAATTTTTCCAAAGCCAATCTCGCTGTTTCTCTCCGGACTGGATCGAAACCTGATAGAATGACGGCTTCTGGCGTATCGTCAATAATCAAATCAATACCTGTAAGCGTCTCAAGTGTACGAATATTTCGTCCTTCACGACCAATGATGCGACCTTTCATCTCATCATTCGGCAAATTAACGACAGAGACTGTAGTTTCAGCCACATGATCTGCCGCAAACCGTTGCAATGCCAATGATAGGATTTCACGTGCTTTACGCTCGGATTCCTCTTTAGCCCGTTGCTCAGATTCTTTTGTCATGACAGCAATATCCGTAGAAAGCTCTTCTTCGACATCTTCCAAGATGATGCGCTTTGCCTCATCTCTTGTTAACGAAGAAATTCTCTCTAATTCGGTCTTCTGTGTAGTAACGAGTTGTTCCGCTTTGCGTTCCATCTCTTCAATATGCTGTTGTCTTTCTAATAGCGCATCTTCTTTGCGCTCTAGACCTGCTTCTCTTTTATTGAGCGCATCATCCTTGCGATCAAGGTTTTCTTCACGCTGTAAGAGACGGTTTTCCTGTTTCTGTAATTCCGTCCTTCTCTCACGGACTTCAGTTTCTGCTTCAATCCGCAGTTCGTGAGTTTCATCTTTCGCTTCTAACAGTGCCTCTTTCTTCACTGACTCCGCTTCACGCTTCGCCTCTTCGACGAGTTGGTTGGCAGTATGTTTGGCACCAGTTACTTTTGAATCATTCACATTTTTCAATATAAAAAAGCTAACAACTGCACCGACGATGAGACTTAGCAAAACGGAGATGAGTATTTCAATACCCATTGAGGTCACCTCCTCCTGCTTATTCTTTTCTTTTCAGTCGGCTTGTATAATCAATTTTGCCACGGCGAATATATTCACTTTACTAGTTACCGAAGCTTCTCGGTAATGTCCCGATGATCTGTGAAAACACCTAAGGCTTAACTTAATCCAACGGGTAGTAGAAAACCTGCTGTTTCGGGACTAATTTTCTATTGATGTCACTACTTTTTACTTAACTTTTCATTTTGCTGAATTAAGTTAAAATCAACATACCGCCAAAAACAATTGATTGGTTTGTTAAATATAGGACGTATATAATACGCCACTTTAATTGTATAGTTGTATTTTTATTGTGTCAAGGAATGATGGAGGAAAAATCATGCTCACAGACTCTTTTTGTTTTTTGCTTGAGCCTTTCCACTTCACATTTCACTTATTCATTCAAATGAGCTTTAGGTTCTATATTAGCTGGAAGTATGTCATTCCCATACTAATTCTTATAAATATTTATAAAAAAACCGCCAATTGGCGGTTTTACTTCCATATATAACTTACTTTTCTTCCGAAAGTGTTAATAAATCATCCAGCTCGTCCTCTTCATCATGCGCTGCAATCACATAGTTCGTAGCATTCAAACCGTATGATTCACGGATTTTAGACGCGATTTCATCACGCATTTTCAAGTTTTCCTTCAAGAATTGTTTCGCATTTTCACGACCTTGACCTAAACGTTCGCCTTCATAAGAATACCAAGCACCACTCTTTTGGACTACTTCCAATTCAGATCCTAAATCTAGAATTTCACCTTCTTTTGAAATTCCTTCACCATACATGATGTCTACTTCTGCTGTACGGAATGGTGGTGCAACCTTATTTTTCACGACACGAATTCTTGTTTTATTACCCATAATATCGTTAGCTTGCTTGATTGCTTCACCTCTACGTACTTCGAGACGAACAGAAGCATAGAACTTCAATGCACGTCCACCTGGTGTTACTTCTGGATTCCCGAACATGACACCTACTTTTTCACGAATCTGGTTAATGAAGACTGCAATAGTATTGGATTTATTAATAGCACCAGAAAGTTTACGTAATGCTTGAGACATCAACCGAGCTTGCAAACCAACGTGTGCGTCACCCATCTCGCCTTCGATTTCAGCTTTTGGTACAAGTGCTGCTACTGAGTCCACTACCACGATATCTACCGCACCTGAACGAACAAGTGCTTCTGCAATTTCCAATGCTTGCTCACCTGTATCTGGCTGTGATAATAGCAACTCGTCGATATTGACACCTAGCTTTTGTGCATAGACAGGATCTAATGCGTGTTCTGCATCAATAAACGCCGCAGTACCACCACTTGCTTGTACTTCTGCAATTGCATGCAAAGAAACGGTTGTTTTACCAGAACTCTCTGGTCCATATATTTCAATTACTCGTCCACGTGGATATCCACCTATTCCTAGCGCCGCATCCAAAGCTAGTGAACCTGATGATGATGTATCAATTTGAAGATCAGTCTTTTCTCCCATTTTCATGACAGAACCTTTACCAAATTGTTTCTCTATTTGTTTTAATGCCATATCTAATGCCGCTTTACGATTGCTCAATTACAATTCCTCCTCAAACTCTTTTTCTACTCTTATTATACCTTTTCCCAACAGAATACACAAGAATTAAACGAACGGGTATTCGATAAATCAGTAATAGAAATTGAAAAACAAGCGCAAAAAGCTGAGATGAATTGAATTTTGCCAGCTAATTCACTAGCAAAATTCAATACTTCAGTTCTTTTTTCTCTTTGATTATTTGAATGAGATAATGTAAAGCAAATTGAACAGAACGTTTACGATTTGTATTACGAGAACCTGATAGCTGAAGTCTATAAGATGTTGTCTTCATACCTTCTGCTGCAATGCCAATCCAAACTGTACCGGCTGGCTGACCATCATGTGGCTCAGGGCCAGCAGCACCAGTCAGGCTCACTCCAAATGTTGTAGTGAATCTCTCCCGAACGCTTTCCGCCATCGATTCAGCGCACTCTGCACTGACAATCCCATGGTAATCAAGTAATGATGGTAAAATACCCAATTGCTCCACTTTCATCTCTTTATTATATACCACAAGGCCGCCTTTTAGCGCGTTACCTATTCCCGCTTCTGAACCAAGTTCCGCCATAAACATACCGGTTGTTAGACTTTCTGCAGCAGAAATAGTCCAGTCATTTTGAAGCAACAATTCAGTCGTTTTGGAAGCCAGTGTATCATCATCCACACCGTAGATAAACTCCCCTACAATAGAACGAATTTCCTGTTCCACAGGTGATATCAATTTCTGTGCTTCTTCTTCCGTTTTGGCTTTTGCGGTAATACGTAGGTTAACCATACCCGGTGAAGCAAGTGGTGCAATTGTTGGATTCGTCTGCTTCTCAAGAATAGCTTGGATACGGACTTCCAATTCCGATTCGCCTATTCCTTGTAACTTCAATACCTTTGAAGAGATTACATCTTGTTTACCATATACACCGAGTAAGTATGGAATTGCTTCTTGTTCAAACATGGGCTCCATTTCATGCGGTGGGCCGGGCAGCAAAATATACTGTTTACCATCTTTTCCTATTGCTATGCCTGGTGCCATACCATTTCGATTCGGCAATACCGTAGAACCTTTTAATACAAGGGCTTGCTGTTTATTATTTTCAGTCATTACTTTTCCGACTTGGGTAAAATAATCTTCGATCGTTTTCATCGCATCGTCATCAGATATAAGCTCACAACCCAATTCACTTGCAATAGTTTGCTTTGTCAAGTCATCTTTTGTGGGTCCGAGACCGCCACTAAAGATCAGGATGTCTGCACGTTGCTGAGCCAACTGAATTGTTTGTGACAAGCGTTTAGGATTATCCCCTACAACGGTGTGGCAATACACATCTATTCCAGCTTCAGCTAATTTAGCCGATATGAACCTAGCATTGGTATTCGTGATTTGTCCCAGAAGAAGTTCAGACCCTACCGCAATAATCTCTGCTTTCATGAATACACTTCACTCCTCACATTGACTCCACTAAAATTTTGCGATTTTTAACAAAGTAATCGATACCTGACCATACTGTAAATACTAATGCAATGTACAACATGATGGTTCCAAATGGAATACCAATCGCTTCGAAGAAAATATTATGCAATAAAAGGAATGATATCGCTAGTAGTTGCGTAACTGTTTTAATTTTACCTAACTGGTTCGCTGCAACTACTTCCCCACCACCCGCTAAAATCAACCGTAATCCTGTAACCGCAAATTCTCTACTGATAATAACAATCACAATCCATGCAGGAGCCGTCCCCATTTCCACTAATAAAATAAAAGCAGCTGAGACTAGTAATTTATCTGCTAACGGATCCAAAAACTTCCCCATATTTGTTACTAAATTGTTTTTCCTTGCTAAGTATCCATCTAGCCAGTCAGTTGTAGAAGCTATGATAAAGATGATCGCGCCCACCAAATGTTCAACAGGCATTTCTACTCCACCTAGCTGAATCACTCCCCAACCAAAGTCCACTGTAAGAAACAAGATGAAAATAGGGATCATAAATACTCTCGAGAGCGTAATTTTATTTGGTAAATTCATTACATGTCCGCCTTTCTAACGGTAAAATCTACTTATAAAGAATAAAATAATCACCTCTTTAGATGACTATTTTATTATGGTTTTTTTAACACAATGTTTTGTGGGACGAGATCTGTTGGGTAATCTACTCGTTGTCCATTAACAGTCAGTTCTGCATTTTCGTAATTACCAACTCGTATTCTCAAACTTTCTGCATCGTCCGCTTGAATTTCAATTGTTTCGCCTTCTTGTACTACTCGGGCACCACTTGGTTTCGGCATGCGTTCTTCGCCATCTTGATCCGTTACTGAAATCCAAGAGTTACCCGTAGTCTTGATAACCACTGTGATATTTTCAGGATCAGATAATTTGAATATAGAGGTTTCACCCACAGTAGAAGCGTGTTCAACAGGCTTCTTAACCACTTGGTTTGAATCCTGTTGCGGATCAGTTACAACTGACGAAATAGGGTCTGATGATTCATCATCTACAGTTGGTTCTGATGCATTGTCTCTTAGTAAAGTATAAACAATCACTAAAATCATTATAATAAATAGTGCAACAATTATTTTTGGCATTGCTTCTTTTAATTGGTTACTCTGCTTTGAACCTGCACTACGTTGCATAGTCGCTGGCACAATTTTTTCCTGTTTTTCTTGCACTGCCGGTTCATACTCATCTTGATAAAGACTCAGTATTTCATCCGCATCCAAGTCAACCGCTTCTGCATACTGTTTAATAAAAACACGTACATAGAAAGCGCCAGGAATAACTTGAAATTCTTCATTTTCAATTGCTGATAGATAACGTTGCTGGATTTTCGTACTGTCCTGCAAAGCTTCTAACGTCAATCCTTTTGAAATCCTCGCTTCTTTTAAACGAGCACCTATTCCGATCAAATTCAACACCCACCTAACTCATTTCAATCAATTAAACATATTAAAGCCGCCCATAGTATTACGGTTGGATAGTGGATCATTCTTCTCTAAAATGTCGTAAGTGATCTCTTGATCTACAGTCGTCCGCAACTCTATAATTATATCAAAATCTTCCATTGTATATTCGGATTGCTTCACAAACATATCCGGATGCTCAACCACTTTAATTGTCGGCAAGCCCATAATTTCACGTACTAATTGCATATGACGTTCGTCAGAAGTTTTTCGTGTCACGATCCCGTCAAGTATAAAAATGTTATCGTCTGAGAATTCATCCCCCATCATACTCGTTCTAATCGTTTGTTTAATCATCGTGGAAGATAAAAAGACCCATTTTTTATTAGCACAAACACTTGCCGCTACTACGGATTCTGTTTTTCCTACCCGCGGCATTCCACGGACACCGATTAGTTTATGACCATCTTGTTTGAAGATCTCTGCTAAAAAGTCCACTAAGATTCCAAGCTCACTTCTTATGAATTGATAGGTTCTTCGGTCATCGGTACCGCGCTGAATATAATGTCCATGTCGGACAGCTAATACATCACGCAATTTAGGTTCTCTGATCTTATGGATGACAATCGCATCCATAGTAGAAGCGATCAACTCGAAACGTTTAATTTGCTGATCATGATCAGTGTGAACGAGCATACCACGGTATCTGCCATCTACCCCATTAATAGTCACAATATCTACTCGTAACATACCAAGTAGGGAAGCAATATCCCCTAGCAATCCAGGCCGATTGACTTGCAACTCATATTCGACATACCATTCTCCCATTCAACACACTCCTTCATAAAACTACTTTTTCCAGAACGCACAAGTATGCACTTAGTTCTATAATAGCGGATTGCCAAAGCGAATAAAAGAAAAAAAGAAAAGGACAACAGGCATTGTCCTTTTCCCAAGGCTTTAAATATACCAGCCACCATTGATTTGAATTATTTCACCTGTCATATAATTTGCTTTGCCACTCAACATAAATTCGACCATATTCGCTATTTCTTGCGGTGTCCCGACTGACAAAAGCGGAATCTGTTCAAGTACCATCTGACGTTCCTCTGCAGAAAACTCTTGATTCATGCGGGTGTCGATCCATCCCGGGGCAATAGCATTGACCCGTATGCCTGAATACGCGGATTCCTTTGCATATGCTTTGACGAAGGCATGCTGTGCACCTTTGACTGCAGAATACATTACTTCACCTGCAGCACCAGTACTGCCCCATATTGATCCGATAAATACAATATAGGAGACCTCATGCTTGCGTAGTTTTTCAGATAACAGTGCGATTAAACGGGCTGGATTCTGCATGTGGACCTGCCACAATTCCGACATTTCCATTTCGCTTGTCTCCGATAACAGTTTGACAACTGACTGACCGTTAGCTACAACAATTGCTTGAACGCTTTGAATGTCAGCTGCCAATTTCTCTGCTGCCCATTCAACTCTAAAGTCTGCTTGCACACTACGGAATTGTTGGTTGGGATAAGTCTTTTCCAATTCATAACGCAATAGATCGAGCTGGCTTTTATTTGCATTATAGTGCATATACAAAGACCACCCCGCTTTAGCTAGTTGTTTACAGATCACTTCCCCAATCCCTCCGGATGCACCTAAAACGAGTGCAAAACGCTTCATACTCATTGCTTCGGTGGCATGACTTTGAAGATTGTATAGCTATTGTCATCGGAGAACGTTGCAAATGCTTCTTTTAGTTTATCCATCGATAACTTCTCTAAAGTTGGTACGACATCGAATAAATTCATATCGTTAAATTCATATCGTGTGTATTGGTTCGCGATAAATTCGATGGAATTCAATGAACGCATAAATTGACCAATTTTCTTTCTACGCATCCTATCCAAATCTTCTTCTTGCACTGGCCAATTTAATTTTGCGTCTTTAATCGTATGACGAATCAATTTTTCCAAGCGCTCTGGCTCATCTGTATCAGAACCGACCATCGCAAAACCGTAGCCTTCTTCCAAGGAAAACTCATATGAGAACGATTCATCAACTAAGCCTTCTGCGTTCGCTTTTTCATAAAATGCAGATGTACGACCGAATAGACTATCTAATACGAGGTTTGCTGACAATTCCGTTTCAAGCATCTCTTGTCCTTGTAAATCTACCTTGGTACATTTCATACCGATATTCAATTTCGGTTTTGAAACATCCATCGTCAATGTACGTGCAGGCACATCGACTTCATTTGATTCTGACGGGAATTGGCGTTCAATCACCTCTGGTTTATCGAACGATTTCTTTGCTTGATCTTTTTTAACAAACGCCATCATTTCTTCCGGCTTCACTGCTCCCACGATAAACAGTAACATGTTGGATGGATGATAGAATGTCTCATAACATGTATATAAATGTTCAGCTGTAATGTCCTGAATAGACACTACAGTCCCGGCAATATCGATTTTTACCGGATGGTTTTCATAGAGGTTTTCAATTGTGCCAAAATATAATCGCCAGTCGGGCTGGTCATCATACATGGTAATTTCCTGGGCAATAATACCCTTTTCTTTATCAACAGTTTGTTTCGTGAAATAGGGTTGTTGAACAAAATCGAGTAATATTTTTGTGTTTTCTTTTAGTTTATTGGTTGCAGAAAAAAGGTATGCCGTTCTACCAAATGTTGTATAAGCGTTGGCAGAGGCACCATTTAAACTAAACTTCTGAAAAACATCTCCATCTTCTTTCTCAAACATTTTGTGTTCTAGAAAATGGGCAATACCATCAGGTACTGTAATGAGTTCATCTTTGCCATGCGGTTTAAACGTACGATCAATGGACCCATATTTCGTCGTAAACGTTACAAACGTTTTAGAAAATCCACGTTTCGGTAGAATAACAACTTTTAAACCATTATCTAGTGTTTCAGTATAAATCTTCTCTTGTAGTTGATCAAAATTTACTTCTTTCATTCGGAAACATCCTCCTTACCTGACAGCAAATACACAATTTCCAATTGAATTGTATTCGCCATTTCCTTTATATCTTCCAATGTGACCGATTCCCACTTTTCGATTAATCGTTCAGCCGTGAAGTTCTCGTCTAATTCTTTATATTGATCAAAAATTTCAATCTGACTGCGGGCTGAATCATTTGCACTCAAGATGCTGTTTTCTAGAAGTGCGACCGTCTGACTTAACTCGACTTCTGTACTCTCGCCATTTTGTAATGCCGTTAGTTGCTCAAGAATTAACTTGACAGCTTTCTCTTCCAAATCCGCATCAATACCCGCCGTGACATAGACGATACCATAATGCGATGCAAATGCACTATTCGCATAGTATGCCATACTTTCCTTTTCTCTCACGTTCATGAATAATTTACTATGAGCAAAGCCACCGAAAACACCATTTGTTATTTGCATCTTATGGTAATCAGGATGATGGAAAGATACAGGTGTATGGAAACCAAGATGAAGTTTACCTTGTTTCATGTCTTGTTTTTCTCTGACTGTATTCACAGAACCTGACACTTTCACATCCAATAATTCATTTTGTTTCGCCGCATCTCTAGCTGCAAATGGTAAGAACTGTTTAATTTGCTCAATGATATCATTCTCATCTATATCGCCCACTACATAAATATCAATCAAATCATTATTCATCATATCTTCATATGTAGCATAAAGACTTTCACTTGTAATTTCAGACACCGCAGTTTCTGTGCCGTAAGCTGAAATTGATGCCGGGTGATTCGGTCTCATGATTTCAAGCATGCGTTTCTGTGCGAAACGTGTTTTGTCGTCATATATAGAACGAATCCGATCACGGACATTACGTTTTTCCCTCTCTGTTACATCGGGATCAAAAGCCTTATCCGTTACATTTGGATCAAACACTACAGAACGAATCAATTGCCACAACTGTTTAAAGATGTCTTCTCCTGCAAAAAATTCATCGTTTACACATTCTGTATAAAGTGAAACCATATGCTGAGAGCTTCTCTTTGAGACGTCCGTAAATAATACTGTACCGTACAACTCGTCAAGCGCCTTGCGCATTGAACTTAATGTTGGGTACTGCTTCGTCGAATCCTCCATCACATTTGCTAACACTGTACGTTCAGAAGCTTTCTTTTGATCCAGTGGTGCTTTCCACTTAATTGTCACATTCACCGTTTTAAATTGTTCCGTTTTACGTATATACAAATGTACGCCATTTTGTAATTTTGTTTTATTGAACATACAAACACCTCGTTTACCTTATTATATGTATTCCTAGTCTCACTATACATTTTAGCCTGCCATTTGGAAAATGATACAACTTTCGTGCGCTAAAGATAGACTTTAGCCAGGACTGAAGCGGAAGATGAATGAAATCTTGATTTATTATCACTACAACCTTAGAAAAGCTAACTGAAGAGTATGTATCTCCAGCTAGCTTTTCTAGTTTTTATCTATTTCCTTTAACGTAAGGTTTACCAAGTGCTTTTGGTGCTTTCGCTTTTCCTAGGAATCCAGCAAGCGCTAGAATAGTTAAAACGTAAGGGAATATATGGAAATACACTGGTGGGATGTCTGCTAAGAACGTAATACTAGAAGAACTGATGGCTAATGCCTGCGCAAATCCGAAGAATAGCGCGGCTCCCATAGCTCCTAGTGGGTGCCATTTCCCAAAGATCATCGCTGCAAGTGCCATGAATCCTTGCCCATTTATTGTCGCATGTCCGAAATCATTCGTGATGGTTTGAGAATAAACTGCCCCACCAATCCCGGCCAGTCCACCAGAAATCAGAACTGCGATATAGCGAATTTTTGTTACTTTAATTCCCATCGTATCTGCCGCCATCGGATGCTCTCCTACTGAGCGAAGACGTAAACCAAATGGCGTCTTGTAAATAACAAACCATGCAATAAATGCAACAGCTATCGCCAAAATTGAAGAGCCATAAACTAATTTAAAGAACATGGGTCCTATGATTGGGATATCTTCCAAAAATGGTACGTTGAATCTTGGGATTTTTTGTTGAATGAAATCAGTTTGACCTTTACCAAAAATCATTTTTACTGAGAATAATGCAATGGCAAGTCCTAACATGTTAATCGCTACACCTGATACTACTTGATCCGCTCGGAACGAGATAGACGCTATAGCGTGAAGTGTTGCAAACAAAGCCGAAACGAGCATTGCCACAATTAATGCAATCCAAGGTGTCCATGCACCAAAGGTATCCGCGAAAAACAGGTTGAACAGGATCCCGATAAATGCACCCATAATCATGAGGCCTTCCAATCCAATATTGATGACTCCGGATCGCTCAGAGAATACACCGCCAATTGCTGTAAAAATAAGAGGAGCTGCAGAAGCAATTGTTATAGGTATGATGAAATATAATACATCTAACATGTCACTTTGCCTCCTTCTTGTTGCGCAAACGTATGAGTCCTACACGGATGATGTATCCGCAAGCAACAAAGAAAATAACCAATGCTATAATAATTGAAACAATTTCTACTGGAATGCCTGCTTCATTCGGCATATTATTCGCACCATATTTCAATGAACCGAATAATGTAGCCCCGAAGATGACACCAAGTGGCGTATTCGCACCAAGCAAGGCTACAGCGATTCCATCAAAACCGATCCCTGTAAAGCCACCCATGGAAGACATGTTACCAAACGTACCAAGCGCTTCCATCGCGCCTCCTAGTCCAGCGAACGCACCAGAAATGACCATTGCAAGAATAATATTCTTGTTGGCGCTCATCCCCGCATATCGGGCTGCATTATCGTTATATCCTACAGATTTCAATTCATATCCAGTCTTCGTTTTCTCTAAAATGAACCACATGACAACAACCATAGCCAATGCTACAAAAATTCCGTAATGCAATGTGGAGTAGTCCGTTAGATTTGATAAGAACTCCGACCGAAGCGAGGCCGATTCATGGATACGCTCCAATTTGAATCCACCACCGGAGAGTGTTTTAATTAATGCGTTAACCACATGTAAGGCAATGTAGTTCATCATAATCGTGACAATAACTTCATGTACTTTCAATGTTGCTTTCAAAATACCTGGTACAAGTCCCCAGAGTGCCCCAGCAACAGCAGCTGCTATGAGTGCAAAAGGTAAGTGAATAATTTTAGGAAGATCGAACGCCATCCCAACGTAAGCCGCAGCAAACCAGCCCACAATTAGTTGTCCTTCTACTCCGATATTAAAAAGTCCAGTTCTAAATGCAAACGCTACTGCAAGTCCTGCTAGTAAGTATGGACTGATTTGACGAATAGTTTCACCAATGGCATAAGAATCACCGAAAATACCATTCCATAATGCCATATAGCCTGTGATTGGGTTATAATCACTGATCAGCATCACGATCGCGCCTACTAAGAGCCCTAAAAAGATCGAAATCACCGGGACCAGTATATTGATCATTTTATTCGACATGATGTTCATCACCGTCCTTCTCAGCAGCTAGAACTTTTTTCTCAGCAACATCTTTTGAATGGCCTGCCATCATTAATCCTAGTGCTTGTTCCGTTGTCTCTTGTGGAATTACGGTACCTACTATAGTTCCATCATAAATAACTGCGATTTTATCTGAAACGTTCATGACTTCATCCAATTCAAATGTAATGAGTAAAACCGCTTTTCCACTGTCGCGTTGCTCAATTAGACGCCGATGAATAAACTCGATTGCTCCAACGTCCAAACCACGAGTAGGTAATGCCGCAATCAGTAAATCCGGATTTCTCATAATTTCCCGTCCGATGATTAGCTTTTGCTGATTCCCACCGGATAATGCTCTCGCTAATTCATGTGTACCTTGCGTTCGCACATCGTACTCTTTGATCAGTTCTTCTGCTTTTTCATTGATCACTTTATAATCCATGATTCCACCTTTAGATAATGGTTCATGATAATACGATTGAAGCGCGGTATTATACGCCACTGAAAAGTCTAATATAAGTCCGTGCTTGTGGCGGTCTTGTGGAATATGTCCAATACCGGTTTCAGTAATTTTTCGCGGTTTTTTATTTGTGACATCTTCATCATTGATGAGAATCTTCCCGCTCTTCACTTTAGTTAAGCCAGTAATTGCTTCGATTAATTCGGATTGGCCGTTCCCATCAATGCCGGCAATTCCAACAATTTCACCGCGGCGTACTGAAAGATTAAGGCCTTTTAATTTAGCAACACCCCGGTAGTCATTAACTTGTAGATTTTCTATCTTCAATACTTCTTCAGTAGGATGAGATGGACCTTTTTCCGTTTTAAATGTGACTTGACGTCCTACCATCAACGTCGCCAACTCTTCGGGATTCGTTTCCGATGTAATAACAGTACCAATTCCTTTACCTTTGCGGATGACAGTTACTTTGTCTGAGACATTCATAATTTCCGCCAGTTTATGGGTGATCAAGATGATTGATTTTCCTTCTGCAACGAGCTTTTTCATAATATTCAATAATTCATCAATTTCCTGAGGCGTTAATGATGCGGTAGGTTCATCAAATATTAAGATATCTGCTCCACGATAAAGTGTCTTAAGAATTTCGACACGTTGTTGCATACCTACGGAAATATCTTCTATTTTGGCGTAAGGATCCACATCTAGCCCATACATCTTAGAAATTTCCGCTACTTTTTTCGCAGAATCCTTAATGTTGATAATTCCAGATTTAGTTGGCTCACTACCTAAAATAATATTTTCGGTAACCGTTAAATTCTCCACCAACATAAAATGCTGATGCACCATCCCAATTCCTAGATCATTTGCCACGTTGGGATCAGTGATGGCTACATTTTCGCCACGGACACGAATTTCGCCACCATCCGGTTGATACAAACCAAATAATACATTCATTAGGGTCGATTTCCCAGCACCGTTTTCACCTAGCAATGCGTGAATCTCGCCTTTCTTCAGTTGTAATGTAATATGATCATTCGCATAGAAATTTCCGAACTTTTTTGAAACGTCTAGCATTTCAATTACATAATCCATCCCAATCACTTCCTTGCCCATAATTGAATTCAATAGAATTAAGTAGCACGACTCTTCTCTTCAATAATACGTGATAAAACCCCCATGTGAAAAGTTGAAAGCTTTACCATTTTTATAAGTAGCTTACAGATATTTTTTTATTATTAATCTTAGAAATTAATAAAATAAAAGTTCCGGAACAATGACCAAGGAACCTTTATTTTATTAACTTAATGAAATGAAGGCCGGATATGAAACCGGCCTTCATCTGTTTAATGACCTTATTTCTTTTTTTCTACAAACTCTGGTACTTCAATTTCACCATTTGCAATTTTTTGTGCATGTTCATCAATTTGATCCAATACGTCTTGTGGAATAGCACCACGTGAATCAGCAAGACCTAAACCGTCATCTGAAAGACCATATACTTTTGTTTCCCCACCAGGGAAGTTACCAGCCATTGACAAATCGGCAATGTCTTTAACTGCTACGTCAACACGTTTTAACATAGATGTAAGTGTAACGTTGTCATCTCCAACTTTACCTTCTTCGTACTGGTCAGAGTCAACACCGATTACCCATACGTATGCATCTTTATCTGCTTGCTTACGTTCTTTCGCTTCTGAGAATACACCGTTACCCGTTCCGCCAGCAGCGTGGAAAATAATGTCTACGCCAGAAGAATACATACGACCCGCCTCTGCTTTACCAAGTTCCGCTTTATCAAATGCACCTACATATTTTGAATCTACTTTGATTTCAGGCTTAACTGATTTAACACCCTCAAGGAATCCAGCTTCAAACCGCTCGATTACAGGATTGTCCATACCACCAATGAAACCAATCTTATTTGATTTTGTCATTAATCCAGCAGCGACTCCAGCTAAGTATCCGCCTTCTTGTTCTTTAAAGAGGATGCTAGCTACGTTTGGAGCATCTACTTCACCATCAATAATTGAGAATTGAGTATCTTTTTGTTGTGCTGCAATATCTTCAATTGCATCTTCCATCAAGAAACCTACTCCGAAAATTAAGTTGAAGTCACGACGAGCCAAGTTGTTAAGGTTAGTTGTATAATCTTCCGGGCCAGTTGACTGAAGGTAATCGTATCCGCCGGTTCCTTTTTCCCATCCTTGATCTTCCCCGAATTCTTTAACGCCTTTCCATGCAGATTGGTTGAATGATTTATCATCAATTCCTCCAACGTCAGTTACCATAGCAATTGAGAATTCGCTTTTCTCACCGTTGTCCCCTGTTGCCGGCTTTTCACCCGCATTGTTTTTGTCCTTATCGTCAGAGCCACATGCTGCTAACATTGTACCTGCAGCTAACACTAAAGACATCGCTAGACCAAATTTTCTTTTTTTCATGATTAATGACCTCCCCTGGATAATTTTGGTATTATGTTAGGACGCTATACGTCTTATACCCTATCGACACTACTTTTTACCCAATAATTGGATACGAAAGAATCATTGTTAATTAATCACTTGGGAATTTATTACCTTTCCCCTTTTGACGTTCATAAAAACAGTGGCTGTGTTACATTGCATGGTAGCGCTTTCCGCTCTGCTAAATATTGGATGATACACTCTATTCTAATAGCCTGGAATGATAATTCCCTTCTACCTTCACTATAACATTTACTTAGGTAGAAGGAAATATCTAGCCAAAATTACGAATAACTTCGACTTATCAAAATAAGAACAACTGAAGCCTTACATTTCCAGCTCTGACTTATTGAGTAATACCTGTCTTGGCTTACTACCTTCAGGCGGTCCAACCACACCACGTGCTTCCATTTGATCCACTATACGTGCAGCTCTAGCATATCCAACTCGGAAACGCCTCTGAATCATTGAAACGGACGCGGTTTGCATTTCTACTACCATTTGTACTGCTTCATCATACAAATCATCGGTTTCTTCATGCGGAGCTAATACTTCCACTTCAGTCGGAATCATCTCTTCCTGATACTGAGCTTTTTGTTGTTCGATAACGAAATTCACTACCGCTTCCACCTCTTCATCTGAGACAAATGCGCCTTGTATACGTGTAGGTTTTGAAGCACCAGCAGGCAGGAATAACATATCTCCTCGCCCCAACAACTTCTCTGCACCGCTACCGTCCAGAATAGTCCGCGAGTCGATTGCTGAAGATACAGCAAACGCAATTCGAGAAGGGATATTTGCTTTGATGATACCCGTAATAACATCCACACTTGGACGCTGAGTGGCGATGATTAAATGAATACCAGCAGCTCTCGCCATCTGTGCGAGACGTGTAATGGAATCCTCTACGTCACTTGACGCGACCATCATTAAGTCTGCCAACTCATCGACGATCACAACAATATACGGCATCCGCGGATGTTTCTCATCGTGCTCTTCATTCCATTGTTCAATATGGTTATTATACCCTTCTATATTTCGTGTGCCAGTATGGGAAAATAACTCATATCTGCGCTCCATTTCAGAGACAACTCGTTGCAATGCTTGCGCCGCTTTCCTAGGATCCGTAACAACAGGCGCCAATAAATGTGGGATACCATTGAAAACATTCAACTCTACCATTTTGGGATCGATCATCATCATTTTCACTTCATGTGGTTTCGCCCGCATGATGATACTCATAATGATACCGTTGACACAGACACTTTTACCGCTTCCCGTAGCACCCGCAATCAATACGTGAGGCATTTTATTCAGTTCTGTCATCATGGCTTGTCCTGTCACATCACGACCTAAACCTACTAGCAACTTGGACTCGGGAGGATTATTTTCCTTAGATTCCAGCACTTCACGTAAACTTACCATCGCCACTGCATTGTTTGGCACTTCTATTCCAACTGCCGATTTACCAGGAATTGGTGCTTCGATACGAATTCCGCTAGCTGCCAATGCCAATGCAATATCATCCGCCAAACTAACAATGCGACTTACTTTCACACCGGTATCAGGCAGGATTTCATATTTAGTGACAGCTGGTCCTAAATGCACTTGTGTCACTCGTGCTTTGACCCCAAAGCTTAGGAACGTTTTCTCTAGTTTTTTGGCGTTTGCTTGAATTAAATCATATTCTCCAGACTGATCACTGGCTACAGGCGGTTCCAATAAATTGGGCGAAGGTAGAATATACGATTCGTTTTCTTGCTCTCCACCCATTACAGGATAATCAACCGCAGGATCTTTAGGATCAAGTGTAGTGTCCACTTTATCTATCGACTGCTTTTCTTGTACAATTTCTGGTTGTGCAGCCTGTTCGATTTTCGCCGTGAAGCTAGAGATAATCGGTTCACTGGCCGGTTCTGGATAATCATGTACTGCTTCCATTTCAGAAGTGTCTACCGGCTTCGCCTTCGGCTTAGTCTTTCTATTACCGCGCGCACTTTCTTTACGTTTTTCTTCAAGTGACTTGACTGATTTCTTTTCTCTCGCTGCCCACTTTTTCTTAATAGCATTCATCAAGATAGGTGTTTGTTCGACCAGAAACGGAATCAAAGCCTTTCCCGTCAACAAAATGATACCAATGAGCAGTAACAGCACACCGGCCACTGTAGCGCCTGATGAATCAACTAGTGAATAAAACATCGCGAACAGCACAGCGCCCAACATACCGCCACCCAGCGTCCCTGTTTGGTCATGTATACCATCATTGGTGATGAGAACTTTCCACGTTTCCTTAAGTGCAGAATTTGACATCAGAACTTTGCTTTCATACAATGTCTGAAATAAATGAACATGACTGAACAACAGCATACTACTTAAGATGAATAAACACCCGATGACAATTCGGTGCTTATATCCCCCTATTTGTCTCTTGATCATGAATATCAACGCTTGTACAATAATCAAAAATGGCAATGCAACATACCAATTGCCCAATAAGAATCGGGAGAAAGCCGATAAACCTCGACCGATGACACCGAATTCAAAGATCATGATAATTGCGATACCGATTAAGACGACACCTAAAATTTCAAACCAGAGTGGTTGCATTTGACTTTGCTGTTTTTTCTGTTGTCTTTTCTTCGCTGGTGCTCTCTTTTTAGCACGTTTCTTC
Organism: Sporosarcina sp. P1; assembly: GCF_002743155.1. Taxonomy (NCBI): domain Bacteria; kingdom Bacillati; phylum Bacillota; class Bacilli; order Caryophanales; family Caryophanaceae; genus Sporosarcina; species Sporosarcina sp. P1. The sequence goes on along the minus strand of NZ_PDYS01000001.1, from coordinate 203,311 downwards.
GCCATTTGCCAACCCCCTTTCTGAAAAAAAGATTTCCAGCCATAAAGGCATGGAAATCCAATTGTTCTTTAATTAGTCAACAAACAGTTTGGATCAGTATTCCATGATGATTGGGATAATCATAGGGCGACGTTTTGTTTGCTGATATAAATACGAACTCAATGTCTCACGGATCTCTTGTTTAATGTTTGTCCATTCAAATGTTTCTTTATTCACATACTTTTCGACAATTTTAGTAATCAGCTTTGTCGCTTCTTCAAATAATTCCTCTGATTCGCGTACATAGACAAAACCTCTTGAGACGACTTCAGGGCCTGCAGCGATTCGTTTTTGCTTTCTGTTCAATGTCACAACGACTGTAAAGATCCCATCTTGCGATAATAGCTTACGGTCACGCAACACGATGTTTCCTACATCACCTACACCAATACCATCGATCAAGACGTTACCAGCTTGTACTCTACCCGCCATACGAAGCTTTTCATTCTTGAATTCAACAATGTCGCCTTTATCCGCAATGAAGATACGGTTTTTAGGCAGGCCAATTTCTTGAGCTAGCTTGGAGTGTGCAATCAGCATACGATATTCCCCTTGTATCGGAATAAAATATTTAGGTTGCATCAAGTTTAACATCATTTTCAAATCTTCAGCGGAACCGTGACCGGAGACGTGTACATTTCGTGTGGACGTCAGTACAGTCGCGCCAGCCTTTGCTAATTCATTCATCATCTTGTACATGGAAGTTTCCATAACAGGAGATGGCGTGAATGTAATCAATACCGTATCTGAACTTTTGATATTAATTTCTCTATGATGTTTACGGACAATTTTCTCCAACGCTTCTAGTGGCTCGCCTTGGTTACCCGTAACAATAATTACGATGTCCTGATCATCATAACGCTCCATGTCTTTTACTGGAATTACAATATCTTCTTCCACTTGTAAATAGCCTAGTTTTAATCCGACTTCAAAGTAGCTCTCTAAACTTTTACCAACAACTGCAACTTTCTTTTTCTGAGCTGCTGCCTGATCTAGTACTTGCTGAATACGAATGAAGTTTGATGCATACAAGGCTACTAATATTCTTCCTTGTGCTTCGTGGAAAGTTTTAAAAAGACGTTTTTCAATTACAGACTCGGATGTTGTATACCCCGGACGCTCTGCTTCTGTAGAATCGGACATCAAGATAAAGACGCCTTCTTCACCAAGTGTAGCCATTTTCGCAAAATCAGGGCGATATTTGCCTTTTGCTGCTTGGTCAAATTTAAACTCACCTGTATTGACGATTGCACCTTCACTTGTGTGGAAGACAATCCCTAGAGAGTCCGGGATACTGTGAGTCGTGTAAAAGAATGTTACATGCGTGCGTTTGAAGTTCATGCGGCTCTTGCTTGTCACTTCAAAGAAGCGAACATTAGATGGTGCTGGCATTTTCTTCAAATGTTCTTTCGCTAACGCTAATGTCAACTTTGTACCGTAGACAGGAGCTTGTACTTTCTGTAATAGGTACGCAATAGAACCAATTGCATCCTCGTGGCCGTGCGTTAAAAAGATTCCTTTGACCCGATCTTTATTTTCTTCCAGATAGGTCATATCAGGTATTACGAAGTCAATACCTAGCATTTCCGTTTCAGGGAACATTAATCCGGAATCCATAATAAATAGTTCATCGTCAATTTCAACGACGTACATGGACTTCCCGACTTCTCCTACTCCACCTAGTGGAATCACTCTAATTAATTCATTTTGTATTTTCGTCACATTGTTTCCTCCTATATTCTATTCCCGCCCACAACGACTAAACTCCATTATACGAGATAGTAGGCGTTCAGTACAAACAAAAAAAGCCGGAATGGTCGTCCGGCTTTTGTTTATTACAGAATCCGTGTTCTTTTTTCAAATTTTTCAAGCGTTTCATCAATTATCGCAGCTTCTTTTTCATCCATTTTCACAAGTGGTAAACGAACGCCACCTGTTGGTACCCCTGCTTTTTCTAGCGCATATTTCACGGGCACAGGATTCGGTGTCGAGAACAATGCTCTAAATACCGGTAATAATGAACGGTGAAGATCAGCAGCTTCTTTTATGTTGCCATTTTGGAAAGCTTGAATCATTTTTTGCATTTCATTGCCTACGATGTGCGCAGAAACTGAAATAATGCCTCTACCGCCAATTGCAAGCAATGGCAGAGTCAATCCATCATCTCCACTGTACACTTCAAAATCTTCCGCTGTTCCTTCAATGATTTCTGCCATCTGCTCCAAATTTCCACTCGCTTCTTTAATCGCTTTAATATTATCAATTTTCGATAATGCAATAACGGTTTCAGGAAGCAAGTTGACAATGGAACGACTCGGAATATTATATAGCAATACAGGCAATGTTGTGGCGTTAGCAATTTTTGAAAAGTGTGCATACATACCTTTTTGGTCTGGCTTATTATAGTAAGGTGTCACAAGCATGATTCCGTCAGCCCCTGATTGCTCAGCAGCCTTAGTCAGCTCTATGGATTCAGCGGTATTGTTTGTCCCTGTGCCTGCAATCACAGGAATACGCTTATTCACAACCTTTACTACAAAGTCCAGTAATTCCTTCTTCTCCGTACTAGTTAACGTTGGGGATTCACCCGTCGTACCGCTGACAATGACAGAATCTGTCCCATTTGCGATCAAATGCTCAAGCAAGCTTGTTGTCCGGGCGTAATCAATCGTACCGTCAGGAGAAAAAGGAGTGACCATTGCTGTCCCTACATTTCCAAGTTGCACATTGATCATTCCTTTTCGTTATCATTCTTCATTCTACTAAACTAATTTATTTGATAAGCGCCTCGGCGATTTGCACTGAATTCAATGCAGCACCTTTTAATAAGTTATCCGATACAATCCAGAGGTGGAATCCTTTTGGGTTATCTAAATCTTTACGGATCCTTCCTACAAACACTTCATCTTTATCTTCTGCATAAAGTGGCATAGGATAGAGTTGTGAAGCCGGATCATCCTGCAAGACAATTCCTTCCGCATTTCTCATCAATGACTGGATATCTTTAACTGTGACGTTGTCTTGGTCAATTTCAATGTAGACCGATTCTGAATGTCCAGATACAACTGGTAATCTGACACATGTCGCTGCTACCGCCATGTTTTGATCGCCGAATATTTTCTTTGTTTCATTGATCATTTTCAGTTCTTCCAATGTATAGCCCGACTCATCAAATGAATCAATTTGTGGAATCGCATTGAATGCGATCGGATAATGACGTTTTGCAGAAGCGGAAGGTAATACTTCTGCTTGTATTTCACTACGATCCGTGAATTTCTTGCTTTGTTCCGCTAATTCATCAATCGCTTCCACACCGGCACCTGAAACTGCCTGATAAGTAGATACGATTAGCTTGCTCAGTCCGTATTGGTCTTTAATCGGCTTAAGCGCTGCTACCATCTGAATAGTAGAACAATTTGGATTCGCAATGATTCCTGAATGGTTTTTCAACTCTTGTGGATTCACTTCTGGAACGACAAGTGGTGTATTAGGATCCATGCGGAATGCACTTGTGTTATCAATTACAACCGCTCCGCTTTTCACTGCATCGTGTGCAAACTTCTCGGAAATACTCCCACCTGCACTAAAGAATGCAATGTCGATACCTTCAAAAGCTTCCGGAGTCGTTTCTTGTACAATGTACGTTTTTCCACCCGCTATGATTTCATTGCCCGCGGAACGTTTGGATGCAAGTAACTTAATGGAAGTGGCAGGGAAATTACGCTCTACTAACTTCTCAAGTATTTTCGTACCTACCGCTCCGGTCGCGCCGACAATTGCAACAGTAACATTCTTCATCTATATCTTCCTTTCAATTATTAACAAGCAATCATGAGGACCGATTGTAAAGTCCTCGTCTCGTTAATTGTTATTGAACGAATTATAACATATGTTGCAGAATTTAAAAATCTATTTTCATGCATTATTATGAATTATTAGTAACGGCTGTAATTGTTTACTATCTATCGCAGATGCAACAGTAGCGGGTAATAATGAGAAATCAGAAATTAAGGAGTTCGGTTTTTTTATGCAATCATCTTGACCAAATGGAATAAAAAAGACGTGTTTCATATTCAATAACTTCATGAGATTCATTCCGTTAAGTCCTAGTGCGTCATTTGTAGAAATACCAAGTACAACCGGTTTACCATTACGCAATGTTGCTTTAGCCGCCATTAAAACAGGTGAATCAGTGGCTGCATTAGCGAACCTACTCATGGAATTACCTGTAAGCGGTGAAATTACCATGCAATCAAGCGGATTGGATGGACCGAATGGTTCCGCTTCAACAATACTTGCCACTACTTTCTCGCCTGTCGCTTCTTCTATTCGTTTAATCCACTCTTCACCTGTACCAAAACGCGTTGCAGCATGAAGAACTGAATGTGTAATAATTGGAACGACAATCGCTCCTTCTTTTTGCAACGAAGCGATCATAGGAAGCAATTGGTCGTATGTGCAATGTGAAGCAGTGATGCCTAATCCGATTCGTTTTCCTTTGAGCATTTAGTTCCCCTTTCGTCTATACTTATTCTCAAAATCGCGTCAACCAATACAGCTGCCGCATCCTCAGGAAAATGCTTCCCGGGCAATTTGAGGTGTATCGTATAGTATTCAGTGGAATTGGAATGCTTTAGGCACCCAGGTGTTGAAGAGACATCAAAAACATGAACAGTACCACTTTGATTGGGATCGAGCCATGGAGCCGGAATAGTGTTTACTAAGTAGCCATGTGTGAATATTGTAGTGTCATTGAGCGGTAGTGTGTTAAATCCAAATATCTCCGCTTCTGCTAATTGCTCATCAGCACGTGCAACTATTGTGACAGTAGCTTGCAGTTGATGCAATGTATGAGCAATCGCTTTTCCTACTCTGCCAAATCCTGCAATGTAAAAATGCTTACCAGCAATCTGGCGTTTTGTATGCTCATAAAAAACATGAACGAACGCTTCTGCAGTTAATTGTGCATTTCTCCAAATGAATTGCTCATTTTCTAAATAATTCGTATGCTTAATACCTTTCTCAACAAGCTGTTGTCTCCATTCCGCTGAAGTACTACCGGAATAAACAGAAGAGCCTACTTTCAAATAGTCTGCAGGTATGCTTTGTTCCATCATCAATAAAGGAAGCAGAAGATGATCAGGCTTTGTACTAATCAGAGTTTGCTTTAATTGTTCATTAAACGTATCAGTACATATATATTCACTGTCAATTCCTGATTTTACCAATAGTTCATTCGCTATACGCAAACGTTGATCGGTGCCTACCACAAGCCATTTAGTCATACCCTTCCACTTCCTTTCTGTTCAGCTCATGTGTTTTGCCAAACAAGATCCGATCTTCGCCAACCAGCACAATTTCATGCCATGGAATATATTCAATGATATCCTGGTCTTTTTGCCTAAAAAGAGTTTTCCCTAACTTTTTCCTTATTTCAAATCCAATGATTGTTCCTGTTTTGCGGTCGAACAACAAATCTGTTTCCGCCAAAAAACCATACCTCATACCTTCTTCTACTTGAATCAGCTCTTTTTGTGCCAGTTCTGATAATCGCATGGAAGTCCTCCCCTATATAAGATCTCTTTCATCATATGTATGGGAGATGGGAAGTCGACTAGTTCTGTAGTTTTTTTAATTGCTGAATATTTGATTTGGGCGCAATAATTGATGTTGCACGATCACTTGTTAAAATTTGCTCACCTAGGCGATAGACACTTCGTTTTTCAACGTTTTCAATTTGTCCTACTACTTCATCGATTGTCTGATGTTTGCCAAGCACTAATTCATTGCGACCATTTCTATACATACGTGATTCAGAGCCTTCCAAACCGAGCACAAAACTGCCTTTAAGTTGCTCTTTGGCATTGTGCAATTCTTTATCTGTAAGACCGTCATGAAGCACTTCAGCGATCACTTGGTCGATTGTACGATACGTCTCTTGAAAGTTTTCAGGAGAGGTCCCACAATAAATGACAAAGGAACCTGCATTTTCATACGCAGCATAATACGTGTGGACCGAATACGCTAGACCGCGGTTTTCTCGAACTTCCTGAAACAACCTAGAAGACATCGTTCCGCCGAGAATACTATCGAATAAGCTTAACTCATAAATCCTTTCGTGAGTCGAAGGCAATGAAGGATAACCAAAGCATACATGGGCTTGTTCAATATCTTTTACTTTGATGATCTGTTGTGCCGTAAAATTCGGTACTCTTTCCTCTATTATCGAAATAGCATCCTGTTTTTCACTTTGATAGCTTCCGAAGTTTGCCTCGATCAACTTGATTAAACGTTCATCATAGTTTCCTGCAATTGAAATGACCAAATTTTCCGGGCGATAGTGTTTCGCCATGAATTCTTCAACCATTTCTTTCGTAAATGACTTGATTGTTTCAATTCGTCCTCCTACAGGCTTGCCAATAGCATCTTCCGGGAACATTCCAGCCCATAATCTTTCATCAACATCTTCATCGGGCATATCTTCAACAGAAGATATTTCATCCAGGATGACAGACTTTTCTTTTTCCATCTCTTCTTCTTTGAATTGAGAATGGAAAAACATATCGGATAAAACTGTCAATGCATAAGAGGCATGATGACTTAACACAGTAGTGTAATAGCAAGTCATTTCTTTAGAAGTAAAGGCATTCAGATCGCCTCCAATCTGATCGAACTGCTCAGCAATCATTCGTGCACTTCGTGTATCTGTTCCCTTAAACAGCATATGTTCAATAAAATGGGCAATTCCCTCTTGCTCTTTTGTTTCATTGGCTGAACCTGCGTGCACCCAAACACCGATCGCTACGGATTGTAAATGTGGCATCTTTTCATGGATAATACGTACACCATTTGAACAATTATATTTTTGAATCATAGATTTCACTCCTTATGTAAAGTACAAAAAGCCTCCTTCGCCGCAACTTGTGCAGGAAGAGGCTTTTTTGACCGATTGATTGTTGATTGTTTATTCTTTGTTAGCTTGTTCTTGTTTTTGTTCTTTTTCTTCTAGAATGACTACTTTGCGTGAAAGGTTTACTCGACCTTGTCTGTCGATTTCAATTACTTTTACAAATAGTTCATCTTCTAATTTTAATACATCTTCCACTTCTTTCGTACGTGCTTCCTGAATTTCCGAAATATGAAGCAAGCCATCTTTGCCTGGGAAGATTTCTAAGAATGCACCGAACTTCTCAATACGCTTAACTTTTGCTAAGTAGTATTCGCCTACTTTCGCTTCACGTACGATATTTTCAATCATGTTCTTAGCTTTTTCATTCATTTCAGAGTTTGGTGATGCGATATAAATCGTTCCATCTTGCTCTGTATCGATTTTAACTTGAGTTTCTTCGATAATTTTATTAATTACTTTCCCACCTGGTCCGATCACATCACGAATCTTGTCCGGTTTGATATGGATGACGATAATCTTCGGAGCGTACTCAGATAATTCTTCACGTGTTGAAGAAATTGTCGTCAACATATGATCCAGAATTTTGATACGACCGATTTTTGCTTGCGCAAGAGATTCTTCTAAAATCTGTCGAGATAAACCATCGATTTTGATATCCATTTGAAGAGCAGTAATACCATTATTAGTACCTGCTACTTTAAAGTCCATATCGCCTAAGTGGTCTTCCATTCCTTGAATATCTGACAGAATAGAATAATCTTCATCTTTTTTGATCAATCCCATTGCAATTCCTGCTACAGGTGCTTTTAGGGGTACGCCAGCGTCCATCATAGCCATTGTAGAAGCACAGATCGATGCTTGTGAAGAAGAACCATTAGACTCCAATACTTCAGCAACTAGACGCATTGTGTAAGGGAATTCTACTTCATCTGGAAGCATAGGCAGTAATGCCCGCTCTCCTAATGCACCGTGACCAATTTCACGACGACCCGGACCACGAATCGGACCTGTTTCACCGACACTGAAGTTCGGGAAATTGTAATGATGCATAAAGCGCTTAGACTCATCTGAACCAATGCCATCAATAATCTGATTTTCACCAAGCGCACCTAATGTACATACACTTAGTACTTGCGTTTGTCCACGTGTGAATAATGAAGAACCATGCGTGCGAGGTAAGAGTCCTGTTTCAGATGATAATGGACGAATTTCGTCAAGTCTACGGCCATCCGGACGAACTTTGTCGACTGTAATCAAACGACGTACTTCATCTTTCACCATTTGCTCAAGAACCGCTTTCACTTGCTTAATTGTCACATCGTCAGCTTCAGCTTCTGTGTAATGCTCAAGTACAGCTGCTTTCACTTCGTTGATTGCCTCTTCACGCGCGTGCTTTTCTTCAGTTTGGATGGCTGTCATAAGTTCATTTTCACAACGATCTTTTACTTCTTTACTGATATCCGCATCCAGTTCGAATAATTCAATTTCGAACTTTGGCTTGCCAATTTCATCTATAATTTTTTCTTGGAATTCGACTAATTTCTTAATTTGATCGTGACCAAACATAATTGCTTCTAACATGATCTCTTCAGAAACTTCTTTAGCTCCTGCTTCTACCATGTTGATTGCATGTTTTGTACCTGCAACGACTAAATCAATTTCTGATGTTTCAAGCTGATCCGGTGTAGGATTGACGATGAATTCTCCATCTATACGACCTACTTGAACGCCTGCGATTGGACCATCAAATGGAATATCCGAGATAGATAAAGCCAAAGAAGACCCGATCATAGCTGAAATCTCAGAGGAACAATCCTGATCCACTGACATAACAAGTGAAATCACTTGTACATCGTTACGGAAGCCATCAGGGAATAAAGGTCTGATTGGACGGTCAATTAACCGGCTAGTCAATACAGCATTTTCTGAAGGGCGCCCTTCACGCTTGATAAATCCTCCTGGGATCTTACCAACCGAGTACATGCGTTCTTCATAATTCACTGTAAGTGGGAAGAAGTCTAGAGGTTTTGGTTTCTTAGAAGCAGTCACCGTGGAAAGTACTGTTGTTTCGCCATAGCGAACGAGCACCGCACCGTTAGCTTGCTTTGCAAGTTGGCCGGCTTCGATTGTAAGCGTACGTCCAGCCCAATCGAGTGTATAAACTTTTTTCTGTTCTGACATTGTAGAACTCCTCTCTATTGTAAAACTGTATACATCTAGTATGTAATTAGTAATAGTGTATCAAACGTGATACATGTATGCGAAATATTTCATCTTAATTCCATAGAAAAAAGCGGGCAAAGCCCGCTTCTCAGTCTTATTAACGGCGTAAGCCAAGTGATGCAATAAGATCACGGTAACGTTGAACGTTAGTTTCACGTAGATATCTCAATAGACGACGACGTGTACCAACCATTTTGTACAAACCACGACGTGAGTGGTGATCTTTCTTGTGAGTACGTAAGTGGCCGTTCAGGTTATTGATCTCTTCAGTAAGGATAGCAATCTGAACATCAGCAGATCCAGTATCATTTTCATGAGTCTTGAACTCGTTGATCAATTCAGCTTTGCGCTCTTGTGTAATAGCCATCCTTTTCACCTCCTAAATAAAAGTATCCCCATCTCCCGAGCAAACGTTGGTGACTCGTGTTGCCAAGAAGAGGTTCGTGTATTGAACACTATTGTATCATATCACGGCATTATGTCAGTTGCAACAACCAACTAGTCGGTTAATAAGTCCTTAGCTGTTTGCTTGTCTTTTCCGATTTGTGTTTTTAATGCATCAAGTGAATCGAATTTTTGTTCAGAACGTATATGGTATAACCATTCAATTGCCATTTTTTGTCCGTAAAGATCCATATTGACGTCTAGCAGATGAACCTCTGCAGTAGGAATTCGGTGTTCTGGATCATGAAATGTTGGCTTTACGCCCATATTGCAGACGCCCCGGTACCATGTATCTCCTATTAGGCATCGCACGGCATACACACCACTAGCGGGAACTACATGTTCTTTAGCAGTTTGGATATTAGCTGTCGGAAAACCTAACTGACGGCCTCGTTTTTCTCCATGTATCACTTCACCCAATGTACGGAATGGACGACCGAGAAGCGCTGCTGCTGTTTCTACATCACCAGTAGATAGCAGTTGGCGAATTTCCGTCGAAGACACTTTGTTCTCTTGATCGAAAGTCACTTTAGAAATGACTGTTGTGCCAAAATCACCTTCCGATAGCTCTTGCATATCTTTCATCGTTCCAGAACCTTTTGAACCAAACGTAAAATCGAAGCCAGCAGTAACATGTTTGACACCGAGCCCTTTGATAAAGATGTCGATGAATCTTTGTGGTGAAAGACTAGCTAGTTCCCAATCAAAACTGACAATGAATAGCGTATCCACACCAAGAGATTCAAGTACTCTGACTTTTTCTTCAATCGGTGTAATATATCCAACGTTTTTCCCTGAAAACAACTGTGAGGGGTGGGGGTCGAATGTCATGACGGCTGTCTCGATCGATAAATCATCTGCAACTTTTTTTGCATTGCGAATGACTTCTTGATGTCCTCTATGTACACCATCAAAAAATCCAATAGCTAATGAAAAAGCAAGTTGTTGTGGAATATTTATCGAATCCGGATATCGTAATCTATAGATTTTCATTTCTATCTCTCCTTACTCACTAGCTAGTAGCATTTTTTCCGGTTTCATTAAACCCGGCTTTGTTGGATGATTTTGATAGATGGCCAACACACGACCTTCGAACATCATCATGATGGAAGGGTGATCTGTTAGTAGTGATACTGCGGGAAGCACTTGACCATTTCGTATAGATTCCAACGATGCCTCTTCGATTTCAAATTGCGGAAAATCAGTCAATACATCTTCGATTGGACGCAAAATCGTCTGCACTTGATCTAGCTCCATCATTTGTGCTACTTCTGCGAGAGTTTTACAATGTGATTCATCAAAATTTCCTGAAACAGTTCGGACTAACGAATCCATATGCGCTGGGTATCCAAGAAGTTCACCAATTTGCACAGCTAACGTCCGAATATAAGTTCCTTTACCACATCTTATTCTAATGGAAAATGTCACTTCTTCACCAGTGAATAGTTGATCTTCATTCAATAGATCAATTTGATAGATCTGTACTTTGCGAACTGGCCGTTCTACTTCAATGCCTTTTCGCGCATATTCATACAGCCGTCTGCCGTTTACTTTTACCGCTGAATACATGGGTGGAATTTGAGTGATTTCCCCTGTTAATTGCTCTAACGCCTCTTCAATTTGGTCCCTTGTTAATTCCTTGTATGTCAAATCACTTGTTACGGTCTCACCTTGCGCGTCTTCGGTTTCCGTAGAGCGACCTATAGAAACGGTCGCGATGTACTCCTTACCCGCATCTGTAATATATGAAGCGACTTTTGTGGCTCTTCCTATACAGATAGGCAAGACACCTTCCACTTCAGGATCTAACGTGCCTGTATGCCCCACCTTTTTCGTCCGTAATATCTTTCGAAGCTTAAAGACACAATCATGCGACGTCATACCTTTCTCTTTCCACAAAGGTAGAATACCGTTCATCTTACCCCTTCTTCCTAAATTCATTCAGAAAAACTTGCTCTATGTAAGAAGAGAGGAAGTCATACCGCCTAAGCGATTATGAACTTCCTCCTTTTGTTTATTGTTCGTTTTCGTCATTTACTTTGCGAATCAAGCTTTCAATCCGGTTACCGTAAGCGACTGATTCATCAATTTCGAATTCAAGTTCAGGTGTTTTGCGTAGGCGGATTCTTTGACCAATTTCTGATCGAATGAAACCTTTTGCTTTGGAAAGCCCAAGTAACGAATCTTCCTTTTCTTTATCCGTCCCTAGAACAGAAATAAAGATTTTCGCTTGTTGTAAATCTCCAGTTACATCAACACCAGTCACCGTCACAAATCCGATACGTGGATCCTTAAGTTTTTGGCCGATAATATCGCCCAATTCTTTCTTCATTTGCTCAGCTATACGATTAGCACGCACTGACATGGCAATTCACCTCGTTCTTTGCTCATAAGTAGTCTACTGTACACGCAGTCATTTCCCAATTAGGATTGGATTCAAACAGACGAATCGCTCGTCTCACTTCTCGTTCCGCAGCATCTTTGGAAGATGCCACGGCAACTAAAGCGAATGTAGTACGTTGCCATAAATCCTGATGATCAATTTCTGCAACAGATACATTATAGGAGTTTTTCACTCGATCCCTCATCTGATTCAAAACGGCTCGCTTGTCTTTTAAAGAAGCCGCTGCTGGGATGTAGAAAGAACATTCCGCGTAAACAATCATGCTCTTTTAATTTCTTCCATAACGTACGCTTCGATGATATCTCCTTCTTTGACATCATTGAATTTTTTAATTGTAATACCACATTCATAGCCTTTTGCAACTTCTTTTGCATCATCTTTGAAACGCTTCAATGTATCTAATTCGCCTTCAAAGACTACAATGTTATCGCGCAAAACACGAACGCCAGCGTCTCTTGTGATTTTACCATCGATTACATAGCTTCCTGCAATCGTTCCGATCTTAGATACTTTAAACGTTTCACGAACTTCTGCCTGACCTATTACTTTCTCTTCATACTCAGGATCCAGTAGGCCTGTCATAGCTGATTCGATTTCTTCAATTACTTTATAAATAACACGATGCAGACGAATGTCTACGCCTTCTGCTTCTGCGGCACGTTTTGCATTGGTATCTGGACGGACGTTAAATCCAATAACGATTGCGTTAGATGCAGCTGCCAAAGAAATATCGGACTCATTGATTGCCCCTGCACCCGTGTGGATAATTTTGACGTTAACGCCTTCTACTTCAATTTTCATAAGAGAAGAAGCCATTGCCTCGACCGCACCTTGTACGTCTGCTTTAACAATTAAGTTCAATTCTTTCATTTCGCCTTGTTTCATTTGATCAAACAAGTTATCAAGTGTTACACGTGTTTTCTCCACACGCTGTTCTTGAAGTGCTTCTCCAGCACGTGTTTCACCGATTTGACGAGCAGTTTTTTCATCTTTAAATACGACGAAACGATCTCCTGCAAATGGAACATCGCTCAATCCAGTTATTTCTACTGGAGTGGAAGGACCTGCTTCTTTTACACGACGACCAAGGTCACTGACCATGGCCCGAACGCGACCATACGTATTTCCAACAACGATTGGATCTCCTACATGCAATGTACCATTTTGTACAAGCAATGTAGCAACAGAGCCTTTTCCTTTATCGAGCTGCGCTTCAATTACAGTACCTCTAGCTCTAATAGAAGTATCAGCAGTAAATTCGCCCACTTCTGCAACTAATAGAACCATTTCTAGTAACTGATCAATTCCTTCACCTTTTAGTGCGGAAATTGGTACGAAAATCGTATCGCCGCCCCAATCTTCTGCCACTAAACCGTGTTCAGTCAATTCCTGCATTACACGATCAGGATTTGCAGACGGTTTATCCATTTTGTTAACAGCTACAATGATTGGAACTTCTGCCGCTTTCGCATGGTTAATTGCTTCAATTGTTTGTGGCATAACACCATCATCCGCTGCTACAACTAGGATTGTTAAGTCAGTAACTTTCGCACCACGTGCTCTCATCGTTGTAAAAGCTTCGTGACCTGGTGTATCTAGGAAAGTGATTTTCTTACCGTTAGCTGTAATTTGGTACGCTCCAATATGCTGAGTGATTCCACCCGCTTCACCTTGTGTTACTTTGGTGTTACGAATTGAGTCAAGCAATGTTGTTTTACCATGGTCAACGTGACCCATAATCGTGACAACTGGCGGTCTTTCCGTTAGTTCACCTGGTACTTCTTCTTCCTCTTCAGGATCTTCGAAGTAGATCTCCAAGTCTGTTACGTCTATACGGATCTCTTCTTCAACTTCAACTTCGTATTCCGCACAAATTAGCTCGATTGCATCTTTATCTAATTCTTGGTTAATGGTTGCCATTACACCAAGCATGAACAACTTTTTGATGATCTCAGAAGGTTCTTTACCTAATTTTTTGGCCAACTCACCCACAGATAACGACTCATAAAAAGTAATTTTATCTGGTAGCGGCACTTCAACCTTTTGTGCAGGTACTGCCGGACGGTATCTACGACGTCCTTGGTTAATACCGCGTGCTGGTGGTCTACCACCGCGACCGCCGCCTGGACGTCCACCGCCGCCAGCTGGACGTGGTGAACCTGCACCTTGCCCTTGACGTGGTGGCTGAGTGCTTCCCGCTTTCGGAGCTGATGTAGATTGTCCTTGAGGACGTGTTGAAGCTGGACGATTCGATCCGCCTTGGCTACCAGCAGGACGGTTAGTCCCTTGTGTTGTAGCTGGTTTATTTGTATTGCTTGGACGATCCGCTCTTTGGCCTGCTGGTTTGCTCGCTGGCTTAACTGTAGTAGTTTTCACTTCAGGCTTTTTCAAATCACCGAACTTTTCATCTAATTTTGCAATTGAAACTGGATCTAATTCTTCCATATGGCTCTTAATCACAATATCACTCTTAAGTAATTCTGCAGCAAGATCTCTACTTGTTTTTCCTATTGATCTGGCATATTCATGTACTTTCATTTTCGTCATTAGCCCACCCCCGATTAAATTCATTGAGAAGCTCGGATAACTTTTTTGCGAATCCTTTATCTGTTAGTGCCAAGACGACTCGAGCTTCTTTTCCAATTGCATGCCCAAGTTCTTCACGACTTCCAAATACATACTTCTCAACGTTATACGTATTACATTTATTCGTTAATTTTTTCATTGTGTTCTTTGATGCATCACCTGATAGGATGACCAGATGCGCTTCACCTGAACGAACCGCCTGCACGACTAAATCTTCACCCGTTGCAATTTTACGTGCACGAGCCGCCATGCCAAGCAATTGATAAATTTTTGAAGGATCTTTTGTCATTTAATTGCCTCTCGACGAATTGCATGCAAAAGGTCTTCGTAGACTTCATCTGGTACTTTGACATTCAATTGATGTTCAATCGAGTGTTGTTTACGTGCTTTTTCTACGGCATCCTCCGTTTTGGAAACGTATGTACCGCGGCCTGACTTCTTTCCTGTCAAATCTACGGATACTTCGCCTTCTTTCGTACGGACAATTCGAATCATTTCTTTTTTAGGTAACATGTCACCAGTCGCTGCACATTTACGCAAAGGGATTTTCCGATTGTTCGACATCAGCATGCAATCCTTTCCAAATCAATCTTCTTTGTCTTCATCTGCGTATAAATCAAAATCTTCAGCTGATTTAGCTGGTGTTTCATCTTCATACTCGTAAGCTTCCAAGAACTCATCTGCACTAGCATCTGGCTCTTCTATTAGAACAGCTAGAGATTCTTCACGGGGATAGATCCCTAATTCTCTGGCATCCGTTTCACTTTTGATATCAATTTTCCAGCCTGTTAATTTAGCAGCCAATCTTGCATTCTGGCCTCTTTTCCCGATTGCCAATGAGAGTTGATAATCTGGCACAACAACAGTAGTGGAACGTTCTTCTTCGTTTACTTGTACATCAATTACTTTTGAAGGGCTCAACGCATTTGCAACGAAGATTACCGGGTCTTCAGACCATTCTACGATATCTACCTTTTCGCCATTCAATTCATTTGAAATAGTTTGTACACGCGCACCTCTTGAACCGACACAAGAGCCTACAGGATCCACTTCTTCGTTTGTTGTGTAAACAGAAATTTTCGATCGATCGCCCGCTTCACGTGCAATCGATTTGATTTCTACTGTACCATCGTATATTTCAGGTACTTCCAGTTCAAATAAGCGCCGTAATAGGCCTGGATGAGTTCTAGAAACAAACACTTGCGGTCCGCGTGCTGTTCTTTCAACTTTGGTAATATATACTTTGATGCGATCGTGTGGTGCATATGATTCTGTTTGAATTTGTTCGCTTGACGGCAAAACCGCTTCCACTTTTCCTAATCCAACGAATAAGTTTTTCGGATCCATACGCTCTACGATTCCGTTGACGATATCTTCTTCACGATCGATATACTCTTCATAGATCAAACCACGTTCAGCTTCACGTACACGCTGCGTTACAACTTGCTTAGCAGTTTGAGCAGCAATTCGTCCAAAGTCACGCGGTGTGACTTCTTCTTCAACGACATCGGTTAGTTCATATACTGGATTGATGAGTTGTGCATCTTCCAATGAAATTTGTAACCGCTCGTCTTCCACTTCTTCAACTACGTCTTTACGTGAATAGACAGCCATTGTGCCTTTATTTAAATTCAAATCCACACGTACGTTTTGTGCTTGGTTAAAATTTCGTTTGTACGCTGTTACAAGCGCCGCTTCAATTGCATCGACTATTACGTCTCTTGAAATACCTTTTTGCTGTTCAAGAGCTGTCAGTGCGTCGAGTAGCTCACTACTCATGTTCATCACTCCTACATTCCAATTATTGTTGCATTTGGTTCTTTGGCCACTAGCGCAAAGCTAGACAAAGTTTTGTTTTTACTTTAAAAGTCAATTGCTAATCGTGCGAGTGCAATTTTTGTTTTGTCAATTTCGACTAGTACTTTTCTCGTCTTGATCCGTATTTCCACTTTTGCATGGTCCGGTCCGTATCCAAGTAAATATCCCTCGAATTCTTTCATACCATCAATCGGTTCATACGTTTTGATGAATACGTATTGGCCCACGGCTTTTTCAAAATCTTCATCTTTTTTCAAAGGTCTTTCCGCCCCGGGAGAAGACACTTCAAGGAAGTAATTTTGCGGAATCGGGTCCACAAGGTCTAGTTCCTCGCTTAGTTTATTACTAACCGCCGCACATTGATCTATATCAATGTTGCCTTCTGGCGTATCAATGTAGACGCGTAGAAACCAATCGCGACCTTCTTTCAAGAACTCAACATCAACCAGTTCAAGACCCAATTCTTCTACGATCGGCCTTGCTAACTGTTCGACTTCCTCTATAATTTTACTCAAATGGTATCCCTCCCGAAATTCAAAATAACAACAGAAAAGAGCGGGAAGCCCCACTCTTTTCCGCAAGACGTATAGCAAAAGTTGTTTTAATCGTATCACAAGGCCTTTTACAATGCAACTGAAGCAACCGCCATAAGCCCATTAGAATAGGGATAGTTGGTTCGCTTCAGGCATTCCTTCCATGCAACCGAGGTTATCCAGATACTCTACAACCGTTTTAGATACCCGACCTCTCTTCTGGAAGTCTTCTTTCGATAAAAACTCCCCGTCTTTTCTCGCTTCAACGATCGTCTTCGCAACGTTAGTTCCTAGTGAAGGAATTGAGTTAAATGGCGGAATCAGCTTATTGCCTTCAATAAGAAACTGGGTCGCATCAGATTTATAGAGATCAGGCTTCGCAAATGTATATCCTCGCTCAACCATTTCCAATGCTATTTCCAAAACCACTACTAAGCTCTTCTCTTTTGGAAGGGCATCCAATCCTTTGGCGTTGATCTCTTTGACTTTCGCCCGAATACTTGCAGAACCTTTACACATCGTCACCAAATCAAAGTCGGTCGCTCGAACGGTGAAGTACGTAGCATAATACATGATTGGGTGATGAACTTTGAAGTACGCGATTCGCAATGCCATTAATACATATGCCGCAGCGTGGGCTTTAGGGAACATGTACTTGATTTTTTTACATGATCCGATATACCATCCCGGCACTTTATTCTCTTTCATCGCTTCTTCAAATTCAGGAGTCAGCCCTTTCCCTTTTCGCACAGATTCCATAATCTTAAATGCAAGTGAAGGTTCAAGCCCCTGATAGATTAAATAAACCATAATATCATCACGACAACCGATCACTTCTGATAGTTGACATGTTTTATTCTGGATTAACTCCTGTGCATTACCAAGCCAAACGTCAGTACCGTGAGATAGACCGGATATCTGTATCAATTCTGAGAATGTAGATGGTTTCGTCTCTTCTAACATCTGTCGAACAAATCGTGTGCCGAATTCGGGCACTCCAAGAGTTCCTGTTTTACAGTCAATTTGTTCTTCTGTGACGCCAAGTGAAGACGTCCCACTAAACAATTCCATAACCCCTTTATCGTCAGGCGGTATAGTCATCGCATCGATGCCTGATAAGTCTTCCAACATTTTGATCATCGTTGGATCATCATGGCCTAGAATATCTAGTTTCAACAGATTATTATCAATGGAGTGGAAATCAAAGTGCGTTGTTTTCCAGCTAGATTCAAGATCATTCGCTGGGAATTGAATCGGTGTGAAATCATAGATGTCCATTGTATCCGGCACAACAATGATGCCACCCGGGTGTTGTCCTGTATTTCGCTTAACGCCTGAGCAACCTTGAACAAGCCGGTCAATTTCTGCACCACGCATTTGGATATCATTGTCATTCATATACCCTCGCACATATCCATATGCAGTTTTTTCAGCTACCGTACCTATTGTTCCAGCACGAAACACATAATCTTCGCCAAATAACTCTTTTGTATAGTTGTGTGCATGTGCTTGATACTCACCACTGAAGTTCAAATCGATGTCAGGAACCTTGTCTCCCGCAAACCCAAGGAAGGTTTCAAACGGGATATCCTGACCATCTTTTTTAAACATCGTCTGGCAATTCGGGCATTCTTTATCCGGCAAATCATATCCTGAACCAACTGAACCATCATCAAAAAATTCATATTTTTTACATGACGGACAAACGTAATGTGGCGCCAACGGATTCACTTCTGTAATTTCCATCATAGTTGCAACAAATGAGGAGCCGACAGATCCCCGCGAACCGACCAAATAGCCGTCATCTAATGATTTTTTAACCAGTTTATGCGAAATGAGATAAATAACTGAGAAGCCATTATCAATAATAGACGTTAATTCTTTTATGATTCGCGCTTCAACGATCTCTGGCAATTTTTCACCGTATATTTGATGTGCCATTGAATACGTCAGATCACGTACTTCATCTTCCGCACCTTCAATTGTTGGTGTATACAGATCATCTTTGATCGGTTTCACTTCACCTATACGTTCTACGATTTTCAATGGATTGTCTACTACAATTTCTTTCGCTACATCTTCACCTAAAAACTCAAATTCTTTCAACATTTCATCTGTCGTACGGAAATGAACTTCCGGTAATGAGTGCCGATTCAACGGATTTGCTCCACCTTGTGAACGAACAAGAACTTTTCGGTAGGTTGAATCCGTCTCATCTAGATAATGTACATTCCCCGTTGCACAAACTGGTAAGCCCGTTTTCTTCCCAAGCTTGATCATCTTGCGCATAATATCCTCGAGGTTCCACTCATCTCGAATTAAATCGAGTTCGAGTAAATGCGAGTAGACAGGCTTTGGATGAAGTTCCAAGTAATCATAAAAGCTTGCGATTTCTTCTACTTCCTCCATCGGCTTTTGCATTAACCCTTCGAATACTTCCCCTTTGTCGCAACCTGAACCGACGATTATTCCCTTACGATACTTCACGAGTAACGAACGTGGTATACGGGGCACGCGATAGAAAAAGTCCATATGCGAAATAGATACTAGTTTAAATAGATTTTTCAACCCTTCATCATCTGTAGCAAGCAAAGTGCAGTGTGAGGGTCGTGAGCGCTTATAGGCATCTCCTTCCCCAATATTCTTATTGAGGTCATCAAGCCACATGATCCCTTTTTCTTGCGCTTCTGAAAGTAGGCGTAGAAATAGATAAGCAGTAGCTTCTGTATCATAAATGGCACGGTGATGTTGTGTTAATTCAATATCGAACTTTTTAGCCAATGTGTTCAAACGGTGATTTCGCAGTTCAGGATACAGGAAACGAGAAAGCTCCAATGTATCGATGACTGGATAAGCGATGGTTTCTATTTTCGCCCGCTTACATGAAGCATAAAAGAAGCCCATATCAAACGATGCATTATGTGCAATTAACACCGCATCTCCGATAAACTCTATAAATTCCGCCATGACGTCTTCAACTTCTGGTGCATTCTCTACCATATCATCTGTAATGCCTGTCAAGTTTGTCGTCACGGACGACAATGGGTGATGCGGATTGGCAAAGCGTTCAAATCGATCAACGATTTCTCCATCTTTCACTCGGACAGCTGCAAGCTCGATGATCGTGTCGTACACAGCTGACAAGCCTGTCGTCTCAACGTCGAATACAACGTATGTATCCGTTTCAAGCATACGGTGTTGCTCTTCATAGACAATCGGTACACCATCATCCACCAGATTGATTTCTAAACCAAACAACACTTTGATACCATGTTTTTTACCAGCATTATAAGCATCGGGGAAAGACTGAACGTTCGCATGATCTGTAATCGCAATCGCTGGATGTCCCCACTTAGCTGCTTGTGCCACTAATGCCGAGGCTGAAACGACTGCATCCATTTGACTCATGGAAGTGTGCGCATGTAACTCTACACGTTTTTGTCCGTCAGGTGCTTTGTCTTTTCGTTCAATAGTGGGAATAACGGCAATATCTTGTGCCATCATGATTAAGTCCCGTACGAATGTATCGTTCTGTATACCACCGCGAGCTCGTACCCACATACCCTTTTTAAAGGATTTCATAATTTCTGCATCTTCATTATCACGCGAAAACATTTTGACTAAGATTGAATCGGTGTAGTCTGTTACTTTTAGTGTCAATAATGAACGACCACTTCGCAACTCTCGTACTTCTGCATCAAATACAAACCCTTCAATAATTAAACGTCTTTCTTCATCTTGTATTTCATGAATAGGAATAATTGGCTCATTTGCTTTGATCGGCGTACCAAGCGATAACACCCTATCGGAATCTCCCTGCTCGCTTTTCATCGTTTCACGTTGTTGCAACTGATGATACGCCTGCTTGGATAACAGGTCTTCTTCTTGTTGCTTTTGCGAAAGAAATTGCTGCCGTTCTTTTTCTGCATTATCGTTTTCAATAATCGAAACATCGAACATATACTTCGGAAAACCGAATTGCTGATAGAGTGTTGATAATATATCCACGTATTTATTTTTTAATGTTTGACACTCCAAATCGCTTGAGCAAGTAAGCAATAACTTCTCACCGTGTATCTTGGGCCTTTGTTCCACTAAGCATTGACGTATAGGAGGAGATATGTCCGCTAGCTCCTCTACAATAAATGGCCAATAATCTATTATTAATTGTTCATTCACTTCATTTTTTCTAACGTCCATTTCAAGATGGACATTCGCTATAGCAGCGAACGTTTCATGAACACGTTGTTGCATAATTTGAAAAACCTCAATAGGTAACACTTCATCGAGTGTTATATTGAATTTCCACACTCTCGTTTTCTTCTGTACGGTTACACGATTCAACTCACCGTTTTGAAAATAGGTCATGAACTGATCATCTGTCAGTCCGGTCTGTTGCAGCAAAGTTAAAAACTTTTGGGCGGCATCCATATAAAATTCCTCCATTCTATCGCGAAAAGAAGGGAAGTTCCGTTAACGGACTCCCCTTCTTGGATTAATCTGCACTAAAGAAGGATTGTAGCTTTTCCAACACTTCTTCCTTTTGCCAATCTATTGATTCGCCACTATGGCGGTACATGACCTCCACAACACCTTCACTTGCTCGTTTACCGATTATAATACGGACTGGTAAACCAATCAAGTCAGCGTCAGCGAATTTCACACCCGCACGTTCGGCACGATCGTCATATAACACATCGTATCGATAAGACTCTAGAACCGCATATAACTCATCCGCGAGCTGTGTTTGCACTTCATCTTTGACATTCGTTGTAATCAAATGAATATCAAATGGTGCTAAATGCTTCGGCCACTTCAATCCTGTTTCATCATTGAATTGCTCGGCAATTGTAGCCAGTAAACGGGAGATACCCAGACTATAACTTCCCATAATAAAAGGCTTTTTTCTGCCATTTTCATTGAGGAATGTTCCTTTCATCTGCTCACTGAAGACGGTGCCTAATTTACGGAGATGTCCTATCCCTATTCCTTCAGTGAATTTAATCGTACCCATTCCGTCAGGAGAACTGTCCCCTTCTTGAACGAAACGGATATCTACATAATCATCAATAGCAAAATCGCGTTCCGGGTTGACATTCAATAAGTGATAATCGTCAATATTCGCGCCCGCCACTACGTTCACCATTGCTTTGATTGCATGATCTGCATATACCCTTACACCTATCGGTAATTTCACAGGACCAATCGAACCGGCATGACAGCCTAGCAATTCTTCAATCTGTTGTTCTGTTGCCAGCTCCATATGTTTCACATGTAAAAATCGCTTCAATTTATATTCATTGACGCTATGATCGCCTCGACAAATCACCATAATAAAATCATGGTCCACTTTATACACCAATGATTTGATTACACGCTCCGGACTAACTGATAAAAATGAAGTGAGATCTTCAATCGTTCGTTGATTCGGAGTGGAGACTTTTATCATCTCTAACTGCTTTTCATCGGACGGCTCATAATCAACATGTACTTCAGCAAATTCCATATTCGCAGCATAAGAAGAACTATCGCTATATGCTATCCGATCTTCCCCGTTGTCGGTCAATGCTATGAACTCATGTGAACCTGTTCCACCATCCGATATAACCATGCGGAAATGCATACCAAGACGAGTTAGCATATTAGTGTAGGCCTGCATGACTTCTAAATACTTTTCATCCAAGCTCTCTTGCGTTGAATGGAATGAATAGGCATCTTTTCTTATGAATTCTCTGCTATGGAGTAAACCCGCACGCGGCTTTATTTCATCACGGAATTTGGTTTTGATTTGAAAAATTGTTAATGGTAACTTTTTATACGATCGAACTTCATCACGCAGTAAATCAATGATTGCTTCCTCATCGCTTGAGCTCAATGACAATTGATTGGTCTGTCTATCAGCAACATGGAACATTTCCTTACCGTAAGAATCCCACCGTTCGGTTTCCTTAAGAATACTTGAGCTTTGCAGCGACGGCATAGAAATTTCTATGCCTTCAACAGCTTCCATTTCTTCACGAATTATCGTTTCGATTTTCCTAAGAACTCTTTGTGCAAGAGTTAAATATGTGTAAACACCATTGGCATTCTGACGGATATAACCTGCTCGCAGCAATAACTGATGCGAACGCATCTCTATATCGGATGGATTTTCACGCATTGTGGGTATAAACGTTTTCGATTGTTTCATCATATACTTCCACCTTTTTTAGAAGAAAAATCGTTGGATGTCATTCCATGTCACAACAAGCATCAAAACCATTAATAACATGATACCTACAAAATGCACCATACCTTCTTTTTGTTTATCAATCGGTTTGCCCCTTAAGCCTTCAAACAGGAAGAACAATAGTCTTCCACCGTCTAACGCAGGTAATGGCAGCAAGTTCATGATTCCTAGATTAATACTTAGCACAGCGGCCCAATTCATTAAATTGAAAATCCCGTGTTGAGCAACTTCTTCAGTTGCTTTATAAATACCTACAGGACCGGACAATGCGTCTATTGTGAACTGACCTGTCACTAGCATACCTAATAGTTCAAAGATTTTCACTGTCCATGTGTAAGTCTGCTCGGCACCGAACACTATGGATTTAATAAATCCTTTTTCCAATGGACTTGAGTACATAACACCGATTTGACCGAATTCCTGTCCAGCATCTTCCACTGTATCAGGTACTACATCTAAAACCACTTGCTTACCCGCTCGATCAACTTCAATTGACATCGGGACTCCGGCACTTTTTTGAATCGCTTCAGAAAACTTTGTCCAAGAATCAATCGACTTTCCGTCTACTCCCGTGATTAAGTCATCTTTTTTCATTCCAGCCATTTCTGCCGGCGTATTCGGCTTCACTTCCGAAATAATCGGTTCATTGGTTGGTACACCATTCATTAGTCCAAGAGCTAGGAATATGAAAAATGCCAAGATGAAATTGAAAAGCGGCCCTGCAAATATTGCCAATGCTCTGCTGCCTAGTGGCTTGGATTCAAACTGACGATCGTATGGAGCAATTAATGTTTCCTGCCCTTTTTCAATAATCATAGCCGTTCTGGAAATTTTCAGATGAACCAATTGTCCATCTTCATCATATCCTTCAATATATAATTCTTTATCTAAATCCGACTTCTCTACTTCTACGTTTAAAACATTCGGATTGGAAACATTTCGATTTAAGTAAATCTTTTCTATTTCGTCTTGTGCATTCAATAATAACCCTACACGGTAACCCGGCTGCAATTCGACGGTATCGAAATCTTCACCAGCCATCCGGACATATCCCCCTAAAGGCAATAAGCGGATTGTGTATTGCGTTTCACCTTTGCGGAGGGCTAAAATTTTAGGTCCCATTCCGATAGCGAACTCTCGAACCATGATACCGGCCCTCTTAGCAAACAAGAAATGACCAAACTCATGAAATGCTACAAGTGTCCCGAATATTACTATAAACGCAATAACCGTTTCCATTCAGTAACCACCTTCACCGGCTGTAACAGCCTGAAATTAATCTTGATACTTAACTATACCATAGACTTTTTTCCGCGTATTGCGATCTGTCTCCAAAATTTCTTCCAAATTAGGATTTTGAATAGTTTGATGCTGCTGCATCATTTCTTCAATAATTTCTTCGATTTGCAAGAAAGAAATATGACCTTCCATGAACAGTTGAACCGCCACTTCATTTGCCGCATTCATCGCTGTAGGCATAGTGCCTCCTTCCCTACCTGCATCATATGCAAGTGACAAGGCTTTAAATCGTGTATAATCCATTTTTTCAAAATGCAATTTGCCAATTTCATCGAGACGAAGACGTTTAGCATCGGCCATTTGAATACGATCCGGATAGGTCAGTGCGTATTGAATCGGAACACGCATATCAGGTGAACCTAGTTGTGCCATGACGCTTGTATCTTCAAACTCCACCATGGAGTGGATAATACTTTCTTTATGTAGTAGGCATTCTATTTGATCATATGGCATCGCAAATAAATGATGTGCTTCTATTACTTCTAATCCTTTGTTCATCATCGTTGCCGAATCAATAGTTAACTTGTTACCCATTGACCAATTCGGATGTGCGAGTGCTTGTTCTACTGTAACATTTTGAAGTTGATCCCGCGTATAGTCCCTAAAACTCCCACCCGATGCTGTTAATATCAAGTTTGTGATCCGTTTCGGATTCTCACCATTTAATGACTGGAACAATGCAGAATGTTCACTATCTACTGGAACAAGGGGGACATTATGACGTTGTGCCGCTTCTACAACGAGATTCCCTGCTGCTACCAGTGTTTCTTTATTCGCAATAGCAATCGTCATTCCCGCTTTAATCGCCGCAAGTGTCGGTCTCAGTCCTACACTGCCGATTACTGAGTTTAGTAAGACATCCGCTTCCATTCCTACCGCTGCTTCAATAAGTCCTTCATCACCATGAACGAATTGAACTTTAGGAAACTCTTTTTTTAAGCGTGCTGCATCTGCTTCCTCTAAAACAGAAACTAATTTGGGTTGAAATCTTGCAATGATTTCACTTACTTTTTGTATGTTTCTTCCTGCTGACATCGCCGTTAATTCAAAGCGATCAGGATGGGCTGCAATAATGCTTAATGTTTGAGTTCCGATTGAACCGGTAGCACCAAGCAAATTGATTTTCTTCATATTATGAACTTCCTTTCCATTATCCTATGAATTGAACAAAGTGAAGCAATGGGAGTACAAATAGTAAGCTGTCAAATCTGTCCAAAATGCCTCCATGTCCAGGCAACAGCTTCCCAGAATCTTTGACGTTATAGAAACGTTTCAGTGCTGATTCAACTAAGTCACCCATTTGACCTATAATGGATGCCACTATTGTAATGATAATAAACGACACGAATGACGTAGCGATAGGATAGAACATATTATAAATCAACGTAATCACGATCGCGGAAATTATTCCCCCAATAAATCCTTCAATTGTTTTATTAGGTGAAATATCCGGCCATAGTTTTCGTTTACCAATTTTACGTCCAACAAAATAGGCACCGGAATCTGTTGACCAGATAATAAGTAACGCATAGCCTATGTACTCTAAACCGAATAAGCGAGTTTCGATCAAATAATAAAAACCGATACCGACATACAGCGCACTAATTGCACTGAATGCAATATCTTCGAATGTCCACTTATTTTTCATTACTACAGTATAAACCAATAACAATAATATCAATACATAAATCATTTCAAGTTTTTCTAATTTCAGGAAACTTTCAACTTGTTCTGTCCATCTAGATGGAAGTAAAATGACGAGTAGAAGTAACCAAGAGATTAATCCACCGATAGAAAAAAGAGACATTTTACGCATACGTAGTAGTTCATATAAACCAATCGTAGATATCGCAAAAATCATCATAATAAAAGGTAATCCACCGACGATAATCAATGGCACAAAAAATGCGAGAGCTACAATAGCAGTGATGATTCTTTGCTTCATCTTTTCTGATCTCCTTCCAAGCTTCCAAAACGTCGATTCCTTTTTTGGAAATCTTCTATTGCTTGTAAAAAGCAGTCTTCATCGTAATCTGGCCATAATACATCCGTAAAAATGAATTCTGCATAGGCAAGTTGCCATAGCATAAAATTGGACAAACGTACTTCACCGCTTGTGCGAATTAGTAGGTCAGGTTCTGGCAAATGGGCAGTCATTAGTTTGGATTCGATTGAACTTTCATTAATTTCCTCCACTTTTAATGTTCCAGCAGCCACTTCTTCAACTAATTCTTTCATTGCATGAACTAGCTCTACTCTGCTACCATAATTCATCGCGAAATTTAAAATTAAACCTTTGTTATCTTTAGTTTGCTCCATTGCTTTCTCAATCGCTTTTTTTGTATGCTTCGGAAGCGCATCCATATCTCCGATCATTTCTACTTTGATGCTTTTTTCCATTAGCTCGGGTAAATACGTAGTAAGAAATTCGCCGGGAAGATTCATCAAGAAGTCAATTTCCATTCTGGGCCTCTTCCAATTTTCAGTTGAAAACGCATAGAGAGTGAGTACTTTCACGCCCATAGCATTTGCAAAATTGGTAATTTGCCTAACGGTTTTCATTCCTTCATGGTGGCCTGCAATTCGCGGCATTTTACGTTGCTTCGCCCATCTTCCATTTCCATCCATGATAATCGCCACATGGTTAGGAATTTGTCTATTTTTAACGGCTTCAATCCGTTCGTCCAGCAACTGAATGTCTGCCGTTTTTTTTCGCATTAGTTTTCTAAGCATAGCGTTCCCCCACTTGGCTCAATTCGGATACTCCTACTGACTATCCTACCAAATTGCATGGTAAATAGCATGCAAAAGAAAGAAAAGAGCGTCCTAAAAGTAGGACGCTCCTCCTTATAGAAAGTTCTGTACTCAGATTTCCAAGATTTCATTTTCTTTATCTTTTGCAGTTTGATCAATTTTTTCGATAAACTCATCCGTCATCTTTTGTACTTGTTCATTGTAACGGCGCAATTCATCTTCAGTAATTTCTGCATCTTTTTCAAGCTTTTTCAACTCTTCATTACTATCACGACGAACATTACGAATTGCCACTTTTGCATCTTCTGCTTCACGCTTAACATCTTTCACTAAATCTTTACGACGCTCTTCTGTAAGCGCAGGGACAGCAAGACGAATAACTGACCCATCGTTAGACGGCGTAATGCCGATGTCTGATTTCATGATGGCTTTCTCGATTTCACTGATTGTAGTCTTATCATAAGGCTGAACTACTAACAAACGTGGTTCTGGTACGGAAATTCCAGCCATTTGATTTAAAGGTGTAGGAGCTCCATAATAAATAACAGAAATTCTGTCTAATAGGCTCGCGCTAGCTCTTCCAGCACGGATAGATGCCAACTGTCTTGAATAGGCGCTATGTGCTTTATCCATACGTTCTCTCGTCTGATCCATTACTTCTTTTGTCATTGCTTATTCCTCCTAACAACCGTCCCGATTTTATCACCTAGTACGGCTTTTTTAATATTACCATTATCCATAATTGAGAATACTACGAGCGGGATATCATTGTCCATACATAGAGTCGAAGCAGTGGAATCCATCACTTCAAGTCCTTGACTAATCACTTCAAGATAGGACAGTTCTAAGTATTTTGTAGCTGTAGAGTCTTTCATCGGATCAGCAGAATAAACACCGTCTACGTTGTTCTTCGCCATTAAAATAACATCTGCTTCAATTTCAGCAGCACGTAAAGCAGCTGTTGTATCTGTGGAGAAATAGGGGTTACCTGTTCCTGCCGCAAATATTACGACACGATTTTTTTCTAGATGACGGATTGCTTTCCGACGTATGTAAGGTTCAGCTACTTGTCTCATGTCAATAGAAGACATTACTCGAGTTTCTGGTCCTAGCTTTTCAAGGGCATCCTGAAGAGCAAGAGAGTTCATAACCGTTGCAAGCATTCCCATGTAGTCAGCTGTTGTACGGTCCATCCCCATTTCACTTCCGACTTTCCCACGCCAAATGTTTCCGCCACCTACTACTACAGCTACTTCTACGCCAAGTTCTACTACTTCTTTCACTTGGCTTGCAACTGATTTAACAACTTCCGGAGACAATCCGTAGCCTTGATCCCCAGCTAATGCTTCTCCACTTAATTTTAACACGATGCGCTTATATTTTGGAATACTCATGTTGGCCCTCCTGGAATTTCCTATTCTCAAAAAAGAGGAACACATGATGGATGTGCCCCTCTGTACGATTGGATTATACTTAGTTACCTTTTACTTGGCTCATTACTTCGTCAGCAAAGTTGTCTTCGCGCTTTTCAATACCTTCGCCCACTTCATAACGAATGAACTCTACTAATGTTCCGCCAGTTGTTTTCACGAAATCACGAACTTTTTGATCAGAATTCTTAACGAAAGCTTGATCCAAGACACAGATTTCCTCGAAATATTTACCAAGGCGTCCTTCTACCATTTTCGCTACGATATTTTCCGGCTTACCTTCGTTTAAAGCTTGCTCAGTCAATACGTTACGTTCTTTTTCCACTTCGTCAGCAGATACTTCGTCGCGTGAAATGTATTTCGGGTTCATCGCTGCGATATGCATTGCTACATCTTTCGCTGCATCAGAATCTGTTGAACCTTCAAGAACAGTCAACACGGCGATACGTCCGCCCATGTGCAAGTAAGGACCGAAAGCGTCTTGATCTGTTTTCTCACGAATTTCAAAACGGCGAAGAGTAATTTTCTCTCCAATTTTAGCTACTGCGTTTGAAATGTGTTCAGAAACTGTCAAACCATTATCTAATTTCGCTGCGTTAGCTTCTTCTACTGTAGCAGGTTTCGTAGCAAGTAAGAACTCAGAAATTTCCTTAACAAGTGTTTGGAAGCCTTCGTTTTTAGCTACGAAGTCTGTCTCAGCATTCACTTCAAGTATAACTGCTGCATTACCTTGAACTAAAATGTTTGCGACACCTTCAGCTGCAATACGATCTGCTTTTTTTGCTGCACTTGAAAGACCTTTTTCACGCATATATTCCATTGCTGCTTCCATGTCACCGTCTACTTTAGTTAATGCCTTTTTGCAATCCATCATACCTGCGCCTGTTTTTTCACGAAGTTCTTTAACCATTTGGGCTGTAATTGTTGCCATTTGAAAATTCCTCCTATTAAATATCATTTGAAATTGCTTATTGCTTTTAAAAAAGACGATAAGGGGTACGCCACTTATCGTCTCATCATTTACTCATTTCAGTCTGCAGTAACAGTTGCTGTTTCGTTTACTGTTTCAGCTACTTCGTCGTCTTCACCTTGACGGGATTCAATCAAAGCATCTGCCATTTTGCTTGTAAGTAAACGTACTGCGCGGATTGCATCGTCGTTCGCAGGAATGACATAGTCGATTTCGTCCGGATCACAGTTAGTATCAACGATTCCAACGAGTGGAATATTCAATTTGATTGCTTCAGCTACCGCGATACGCTCTTTACGTGGATCTACGATAAAGATTACATCTGGCAAGCCTTTCATGTCACGGATACCGCCTAGGAATTTCACAAGACGCTCGTGTTCTTTATTTAATTGAGAAACTTCTTTTTTAGGAAGTACGTCAAACGTGCCATCCTCTTCCATTTTCTCAATAGCTTTCATACGTGCTACACGTTTTTGAATAGTGCCGAAGTTCGTCAATGTTCCACCCAACCAACGTTGGTTGATGTAATACATTCCAGCACGTTCTGCTTCTTCTTTGATTGCTTCTTGTGCTTGTTTCTTCGTACCTACGAAAAGGACTTTACCACCATCAGCACCGACTTGGCGCATGAAGTTGTAAGCTTCCTCTAATTTTTTGACCGTTTTTTGAAGGTCGATGATGTAGATGCCGTTACGCTCCACGAAGATATATTTCTTCATTTTTGGGTTCCAACGACGTGTTTGGTGTCCGAAATGTACACCAGCTTCTAGCAATTGTTTCATTGAGATTACTGACATGTTTAATTCCTCCTATTGGTTTTTTTATCCTCCGCGTACTTCCAGCGAATAAGTGACCATAATGGCACCCACTCATTCATCCGCACGCGTGTGTAGTAATACCATCTATTAAATTAACATAATTCTACGTTGTTTGCAACTACTGTGTGTAACTTCAGTCGAATTTTATTATCAATTCAATTTCCGTCTTCCCTTTTTTCAACTCTCTAGCGATATCCTCTATTGATTTACCTTCAGCATAAAGCTGTTTTGCTTTTTCTCTGTCGTCAAGGTCGTCAAATGATTCGGGTTGTGATTGTGGTTTTTTTTCTATCTCGTTCTTTTCGGTGTCCACCGTCTTCTGATAGGAACGTAAAGCAAAATGTAAGGGAACTGAGTGTTGCTTCGATCTTGGAACAGGCACTTCTGTAATTGACTGTTCTCTTGGCACTGAGTTTGTAGTAGGTTTCATTTGAGTATCCGTTCGTTGATTCAGTTGTTGAATCAAACGATCGTTTTCCTCTTTGATTTCACCTAGAAAAGCTAATACGGATTGGTCCATTTCTTTCATAAGTCGTTGTTGCTTTTTCTCCAGATTATTAAATTTTGATATTTTTAAGTACAGCAATATCATGACCATAAATCCAATGATTTGTAAGATGAATAAAAGAGCTAGTAGAATTCCCATGATATTATCCACTGTAATCAACGAACGAACCTTTAAACGGATGCTTGGCTTGCTGTTGTTCTTTCTCTGTTTTTTCTTGTTGCTGTGACTCTTCACTCGGCTGCTGATCATCTCCATCCAGTTTTGCATATGGAGAGGACTTCAAAACGGTTTCCTTGCTTTTTAACGCTTGTTTTTCTGTTTGCATATTGGCACTGTCTTGAGCAAGTTGAGCCTGTTGCTGCTTTTGCTCCGCTATTTTACCTGCCTCAAATGTTTTCGGGATAGCAATTTGAAGTTCAATAGCTTTCAAACTCATAAAATCCCTCCGTCGGTAATTTCTGCCGCCAACAGCGACCGTAACTTAAATAATGCTTTTGAATGTATTTGTGAGATTCTAGATGTAGATAAGCTTAAAATTTCTCCGATTTCTGTTAGCGTCATGTCTTCTTGATAGAACAAACTAAGTACCAATTGTTCATTTTCATTTAGTTCTTTGATTTTCGTTATCAAGTCTTCAATCAATTCGCCTTTGACTGCTTGTTGTTCAGGCGTTTTCGTTTGATCATCTTGCAATATGAAGGTTTGATCGTGATCCTCTTCATCGTTCATTTTTTCATCGATGGACAAAACATTAGCAAAATATTGTTCATGCACGGTTTGATAGACTTGATCTGTTGTAATGCCTAAATGATCCGCTACTTCTTCGGGAGTCACCGTTCGCAAGTAAGACTGTTCGAGCTTACTAATTTCTTCATCCATTTTCTTAGTTTTTTCTCTTGAAGAACGTGACAACCAATCTTCTTTTCTTAAACCGTCTATGATTGTACCCCGAATCCGGAATGAGGCGTATGTGTCAAATTTAAAATCACGCGAAGGGTCAAATTTTGTTAACGCGTCGAAAAGCCCTTGGTAACCAAGAGATTTGATATCATCACGTGAAACATTTTTCGGCAGTCCAGCACTGATTCGTTGAACGTGATAATTCACAAGAGGTGTATACATTCGTACTAGCGTATCACCTGCATCAGGATCACGGTTTTCGATCCATAACTTCCACTGATGCCGTTCAGTTACATCTTGATTTGTCATCGAATTCACGCCTTTCCCGTCAGGTTCCTTTTACCGATTTTATTTCTTATGTATAAGTATAACAAATCACAATAGATAAAGGCGACTAATGCATTAGCCGCCTTCGTTTGTACTGTTAAATTTCCTGCGTTCCAGCATTGACGGTACGAACGTAGAGGATACTCGTATCAGGATCAAATTCAATTGTACGTCCGCTCGATCCTCCTGTATCTTCTGCAACAATCGGAATCGAATATCTTTTCAATTCTTTTTTTACAGCCTCTACATTTCGAGGACCGATACGAATGGTATCATTTGAACCAAATTGAAACATTTGTGCTCCACCGGCAATTTTCGCTTTGATACTAAAAGGTCTGACTCCTTCTGATTTCAAAAGTTCCAACATAGCATAAATGCCCGTATCCGCGAATTTCGCCACATTTAGTTTTGTCGATTTACCCAACTCGCTATCAGGTAACATTACATGCACCATACCCGCTATTTTTTTCGAAGAATCATACAGTACTACACCAACACACGAACCCAGTCCTGATGTCCGAATCGTATGGGGGGATTTTGCGATATTCATATCTGCAATCCCTACACGCACTACTGTTTGAACGCTTGCCATCTATAAGACACCCAACGAACTGAATATCGTTCGATAAGACGGTGGATCGGGTAACAAAAAGAAATGCCCCGCCAAACTTGACACACCTTGTTCCCCTTCTTGTAATATTTCCGTCTCGATGACGATTACTTCATCACTGTACTGAGATACTTCGATCAGGCCGAAGCTAACAATTGCACCTACCATATCAATACTTAATGAAGGTACAGTTGGATAGATATTTAATGAAGTAAAATCAGAAAGCGCAGACAAATAGGAACCTGACAATATATTCCCCAATTCCTGAAGCGCAGAAGCACCCATTCCCAAACCTTCTACATCAGTAAAAGTGAATGCTATGTCCCCTGTCAATTTGCGAATAAATTGTGTAGCAGATTCAATAGTCAGTACGAAAAACATTGTGCCAGTCAAATCACCTTCTATACGTAAAAAAATACCCGCCACCACTTTTTCAGTACCACCTGCTAAATCAAACATTTCATCAAATGTAACGAGTTCAACTTTGGGTACCCGCATGTCAATTTTCTGACCTAACAGCTGAGATAATGAAGTTGCCGCATGTGCTGCCCCAATATTCCCTATTTCCTTTAGGACATCTAGATGCATCTCGGTGATGTCATTTTTAGAATTCATCCGTATTCCCCTTCTTTATCGGTTGCAATACTTTTTCCAAATTCAACATGACTAATAATCGTTTACCTACCTTTGCCACTCCCGAAATGAATTCGGATTCTACAGATCCCACTACTTCTGGTTGAGGGCCTATTGAGCTTGTCGGAACATCCATTACGTCATTCGCATCGTCTACAATTAATCCAACTTCTGCACCTGCATGCGAAACGATAATAATACAGCTTGTCTCATCGAACTCTTTATACTCCATATCAAAACGTTCACGCAAGTCCACTACTGGTGTCACAACACCACGTAAATTTAACACTCCTTTAACATAAGAAGGCATACGAGGAACACGTGTAATCGATAGCGATTTTTCAATAGATTCTACTACGTCTAGACCAATCGCATATTCCTTGTTCATTAATTGGAAGACAATCACTTTCATTTCGCTTACTTCCGTTACTTTTGTCATATCATCACCCCGATTATTTAATCAATGCATTACAGTCAACAATTAATGCCACTTGACCATTTCCTAGAATCGTAGCACCCGATATCGCAAAGACACTCTGCAAGTATTCACCAAGTGATTTCAAAACAATTTCTTGTTGGCCAATAAATGAATCTACGACTAATCCAGCTAAACTATCACCTTTACGAACGATCACGATAGATTGGAACTCCTCTTCTTCATTACTTCTATTCTTCATTTCAAATATATCTTTTAGGTCCACCAACGGTACAATAGTTCCACGGAAATCGATGACAGGCTGGTTATGAGCATTTAAAATATCTGACTTTTGAATAATGGCAGTTTCAATTATGGAAGACAACGGGATCGCATAAATTTCTTCATCCAACTCTACTAACATTACAGAAATGATAGAAAGAGTAAGAGGCAACTGCACCTGGAATAACGATCCTTTTCCTTCAGTGGAATCAATCGAAATATGTCCGCCAAGAGATTCAATAGTGTTTTTTACAACGTCCAACCCAACGCCGCGACCTGATACATCCGTAATGGAAGCTGCAGTGGAAAACCCTGAAGCTAATATCAATTCTGCTACTTGTTTATTTGTCAATGAATCGGCGCCTTCCGGACTGACAATTCCTCGTTCAATTGCTTTACCGACAACGCGTTGACGGTTTACACCCGCTCCATCATCTTCAAGCTCGATAAATACATGGTTGCCCGAATGATAGGCACGCAATGTTACCGTGCCAATTTCTGGCTTGCCATTCGCGATTCGCTCTTCAGGCATTTCAATACCGTGATCTAAAGCATTTCTAATCAAATGAACGAGAGGATCTCCTATTTCGTCGATTACAGTACGATCCAGCTCTGTTTCAGCGCCGACAATTTCCAAATCGACTTTCTTATTAAGGTCTCGAGCCAATTGTCGAACCATTTTGGGGAATCTATTGAAGACTGTTTCTACAGGTACCATTCGCATATTCAAAATGATGTTTTGCAAGTCACCTGATACCCGAGTCATTCTTTCTACGGATTCATTCAATTCGGGATTATGCAATTCACTGGCAATCGATTGAAGGCGTCCACGATCAATAACCAGTTCTTCAAATAAATTCATTAATATATCAAGTCGATCAATATTAACTCGAATGGTTTTATTGGAATTGGAAGAGGTAGCCTTTTTGGTTTTTATAGTTTCCTTAGGCGCTTCTGTGGTTGTCGTAGCTATAGCAACGGGCACGATTGTTGTTTCAATCACTTTCGAGTCTGCGTCACAATTATAATGAAGCTTGCTTATATTTCTGCACGTATTCATCAGTAATGTGTGTAATATGTACGTCTTCTATTTCAGAAACTTTCAGTACTTTTGCCTTTAAATCTTCAGCACCTTCTTGAGTCAATAGAACAATCGTAAATTTCTGATCAAAATCTTCATTTTCTAATTGTTCTACTGTAGGAACTGTTTTTATGACTTCTCCTGACTTTTCCAAAATTTCAAAAGTCATGAATACGCGAGCCACTTTCAACAAGCAATCATCACGTAATGTAACAGTGATCTCTAGTGCATTAAAGCCTTGCTCAGCAGATTGAGAAATTACCGTCAACTCAAACTCATCGTAAGGAATTCCTGTCGAAGTGACGACTTCAATAGAAGCTTCCTCTGTTGTCGCAACAGACTCAGTTGTTAAATCTACTGGTTGTCCCGCTTCAATGCGATTGAGAGTGTCTACTAACTTACTGACATCTTTTTTTCCATCCCCACCTGATTCGATGTCTTGTACCATTAGTTCAAGATCGTCCACTGCTTCAAATACCACATCTAGAATCTCTGTTGAAACGCTGATTTTTGAGTTTCGAATTGCATCAAGAACGTTCTCCATCTTATGTGTTAAATCTGCAATATCCTCATACCCCATTGTCGCTGACATTCCTTTAAGCGTATGTGCAGCTCTAAAGACTTCATTGACAATTGCTAGATCATCCGGATTATTCTCTAACGCTAGCAACTGTTCACTGCAAGCTTGCAAGTGTTCTTTACTTTCTTCTATGAACATATCCAAATACTGACTTACATCCATTGTAAAGCCCCCTAGTTACTTCAAATTTCCTATTATCGCATCGGCGATCTGTTGCACATCTTTAATCTCATCACTGAGACCCGCATCAATTATAGCTTTGGGCATGCCATATACAACGGACGTTTTTTTAGATTCCGCTATAGTAATCGTTTTACATGAAGCACGTAATAGTTCCATACCTTCTTTACCGTCATAACCCATTCCTGTCATAATAGCCGTTATATATTCCAGTTCTTTATGTGTCGCTGCTGATTCTAATAACACATTTACTGCCGGACGATGACCAGAACGCGGTGCTTCATCTCCGTCCAATACGATCTTGTAGCCTGTTTTTGATTTCACAAACTTCAGATGAAAGCCGCCTGGTGCAATATAGGCTGTCCCATTTTCGATCGGTTCATCATGTTTAGCTTCTTTAACAGCGATCTCACTCAGACCATTCAATCGTTCGGCCAATGATTTAGTGAAGCCAGGTGGCATATGCTGGACAATTAGAATTGGGTGTGGGAAGTCCGCTGGAAACCTTGTAATCACTTCCTGCAAGGCCCTTGGTCCTCCTGTCGATGTACCTATTATAACAAACTGTTTAGCAATAAGTGTATTTTTTTTAGGCTTGCTTACTGTTTTTATTGGAAATGTAGAAGTGCTACTATTTTCATTCGCAGTATTTTGTCTGCTTGTCGTGGGTGTATGAAGTTTTTTTGTGGATGTTATTTGACGCGTCAATGTTTGAATTACTACGTTTGAAGCAGCAAATACTTTCTCCACAATTTCTTTTTCGATTTCATGAAGATTTAACGAAATAGCACCACCAGGTTTAGCAATCACGTCAACAGCACCGTATTCTATCGCTAAAACTGCATTTTCTGTATTATGTTTTGTTGTACTTGATAATATCACTACAGGGATTGGCATTTGACCCATAATGAACTTTAAAGCTTCCAGTCCATTCATCACAGGCATTTCAATATCCATTGTAAGGACGTCTGGTCGAAGATCGCGAACTTTTTCCACTGCATCTTTGCCATTTCTAGCGATGCCGATGACTTCCATCATGGGGTGTTTATTCAACATATCAGAAATTAACTTGCGCATAAAAGCTGAGTCATCTACAACAAGAATGCGTTTTTTCTTTGCTGTAATCAAATTACACACGCCCCTTTAGAAAAACACCTTTGATTTTATCTATGAATCCAGAGGTTTCAATAGAAATGCTTGGTTTGTTGCTATGTAAAAATGTATCAGTTATCGCCAGCATGCGCTTGCTCACTTTTGCATTGGGATATAATTTGACGAAAGGGACCTGAGCGATTACTGCATTACGTACATGAATATCATCCGGCAAGAATCCTAAAATACTAGTTTCTATGAATAAAAACTTTCGCATAGCCAACTGAAGACGTGCGACCGAATCACGCCCGTCTTGCTCTTTCAGAACACGGTTACTCACTATATGAATAGATTTGTTCGCATCTTGTCGACTTATGAACTTAATCATCGAATACGCATCCGTAATAGAAGTAGGCTCCGGTGTCGCAATTAAAATAATTTCATCCATCGCCAAAATTAAATCAATTGAACTCTTCGTCGCTCCCGCACCCATATCGAATAAAATGACATCATATTCCATCTGTAAAATAGAGAATGCTTCAATCAATCGGTCAAACATTTCTCCTGACCACTCAACTACATTTTCCAGTCCAGAACCACCTGCTATAAATGAAAGATTGTCTTCAATCGGGGTCACAATGTCCTTTAATTGTTGCTTATCGGATAGATAATCTTTTAGATGAAATGTTGGTGTGGCTCCAAATAATATATGAATATTCCCCATCCCAATATCCATGTCCACAATTAATACTTTTTGTCCTTTAGCTACGAGTCCGCAAGAGAAATTAGCAGTGAAGTTCGACTTGCCTACCCCGCCTTTTCCACTAACGACGGCAATTGAGCGAGCTACTTGTCTTTGACTTTTCATCATTTTTAATCTTAGTGCTTCCGCCTGGTCATGCACGTAAATCACCTGCTAATAGAAGGTCCACCATCTTTTCCAAACTGGCTTCTGTCAAATCCTCAGGAACTTCTTGTCCATCTGTATAATAGGATACACCTATATCATATTTCAGTATTAAATTAATAATAGATCCAACAGAATCGGTTTCATCTGTCTTAGTAAATATGAATTTCTCAATTGGGAAATTAGTAAATTGTCTAATGATGGTATCCATATCTTGTTCCTTTGATGTGGTAGATAATACAAGAAATGTTTCCATATCTAATGAAAAGTCAATGAGTTTCGATAAATCATTGACAAATTTTGCTTCTTTATAATTTCGGCCCGCTGTATCAATAAATATGAGATCAAGATCTTTTAACTTTTCAATTGCGGTACGGAAGTCTTCTTCATTATAGGCAATCTCAACTGGCGCCTGAAGTAAATTAGCGTATGTGCGCAATTGTTCAATTGCCGCAATTCGATACGTATCGGTCGTTATGAAACCAACTTTCTTTTTTTCTTCCAACAAGGCACGTGCGGCAATTTTTGCAATGGTCGTGGTTTTACCCACACCGGTCGGCCCTAGAACATTAATAAACTTTTTCTGATAAGAGATGCCGCCAAAAGGTATGTCGTAAAGACGATCGCTAAACCATGTTCTAATCAATTCCATTTGCTGTTCTTTAGTAAAATCGATTTTGTCTTGCTTCATTCGATTGAAAACTAGATTGCCAATTTCCGTTATATATTTACCTTCCAGACCTTGCAGCTGTAACATATTCAGTATTGGTAATAGTTCATCAGGGAATTTTTCAAATGAATGATCTACTTGCTGTATATCTTTTAGCAGTTGCTTGATTTCTCGCATTTCTCGTTGCATATGTTCAACTGACTCTGGTTCCACCACCGGTTGTACAGAACGAACTTGTGATTCATATGGACGTTCTATATTCGTTTTATCATAGCTTGCAACTACTTCTACCGAACGTTTGCGAAATAGACCAAGAAAGCCATTTGTTTTCGTGACGTTTGAACTAAGGATGACCGCGTCGTCTCCAAAATCTTCACGGACTTTCGCCATAGCTTCAACCATAGTAGATGCTGTATACTTTTTCATTTTCATTAAATATCCACCACCCCTACACTTTGAACTTCCACTGATGCTTCCAATTCATTATAAGACAGTATAGGTATCTGTGGGAAATACCGTTCCGTAATTTGACGTAAATACATGCGAATGGCAGGTGAACATAAAATGACAGGAGATTGGTCCAGCATAGCTACCCGTTCGACTTCTTGCGCAATCCGCTCCAAAATCATTTGAGATTGTGATGGGTCAATTGAAAGAAAGTTCCCTTGTTCAGTCTGTTGAATACTATCGGCAATGAGTTTCTCTACTTTTCCAGAGACTGTTAATACTTTTAACGCTCCATTACCTACAACAAATTGCCCAGTGATCTGACGTGCCAGTGATTGTCTCGCGTATTCTGTTAGTACATCCACATCAGACGTGTACTTTGAATAATCTGCCAGTGTCTCAAAAATGATCGGTAAATTACGAACGGAAACTTGTTCGTTCAATAATTTAGCAAGTACTTTTTGAATCTCACCAATTGATAACGGAGTCGGTGTTAGTTCATCAACCAAAATCGGATATGTCTCATGTACATGATCTACTAGTTGCTTGGTTTCCTGACGTCCAAGTAAGTCGGATGCATTGGCACGAATAACTTCAGTCAAATGCGTAGATACCACACTTGGCGGATCCACGACTGTGTAACCCATGATTTCTGCTTCTTCTTTCGCTTCTTCAGTAACCCATTTCGCTGGCAATCCAAACGAAGGCTCTACGGTATCAATTCCCTCTATTAAATCTTCGCCGCCAGGACTCATAGCTAGATAATGATCTAACAATAGTTCTCCCCTAGCCATTTCATTCCCTTTTATTTTAATTCGGTATTCGTTTGGTTGTAATTGTATATTATCTCGGATACGAACAACTGGAATAACAAGTCCAAGTTCTATGGCTAACTGACGACGTATCATAACGACTCGATCCAGCAAATCGCCACCTTGAGTGGCATCTACAAGTGGAATGAGACCATAACCGAATTCAAATTCAATCGGATCGACATTCAAAAGGTCAACGACATTTTCAGGACGTTTTAACCCTTCAGTCTCTACATTTTCTTCCATCTCTAATAATTCGTCTGGATCTTCATCTTCTTTACGTGACATCATAAATGCACTCATTGCCAGTGCACCTGCAATTGGAATAGTTAAGACGTCATTAATCGGTGTAGCAAGACCCAGTAAAAAAATTGTAATGGCTGCTACGTAAAGCAATTTGGGTTGTCCTAATAATTGATTCGTAATGTCCGTCCCTAAGTTTCCTTCTGATGCAGCACGTGTGACTACAATGCCTGTTGCCGTAGAAATCAACAGCGCTGGTATTTGTGAAACAATACCATCCCCGACAGTAAGTGTAGAGAATTGAACTGCTGCTTCCGCAAACGGCAATCCCATTTGCACAACACCAATAATCATACCGACCATTAAGTTGATCATAACGATGATGATTCCGGCAATGGCATCCCCTTTTACAAATTTTGTTGCACCGTCCATCGCACCATAGAAATCCGCTTCGTTACTCACTTTTTCACGACGGGTGCGGGCTTCTATATCTGAAATCATTCCTGCGTTTAAATCGGCATCAATACTCATTTGCTTACCCGGCATGGCATCAAGAGTAAAACGTGCAGCAACTTCGGATACACGCTCCGAACCTTTCGTTATAACAATAAACTGAATGATGATTAAAATAACAAAAACTACGAGTCCCACAATAATATTTCCACCCGTAACGAATGTACCAAATGTATCAACTACTCCACCTGCATTACCTTCCGAAAGAATCGCACGTGTTGTAGAAACGTTAAGACCTAAACGGAATAATGTGAGTAATAATAATAACGATGGAAAGATAGAGAATTGTAGTGCTTCCTGCATATTCATCGCAGTTAGTAAAACCATCAACCCAAGGGTAATATTGATAATAATCAAGAAACTTAATAACCAAGGTGGTAATGGGATGACAAGCATCGCAATGATCATAATAACCGCTGCGAGTACTCCTATATCTTTAAACTGCATGCCATCCCTACTTTCTTCTTTAACTTATATTTTCTTTTGAATACGATATACATAGGCTAGAATTTCTGCGATCGCCTTAAAGAATTGCTCAGGTATTCGATCTCCAATCTCTACCTCGTCATACATAGCACGTGCAAGAGGTCGATTTTCTACCATCACAATATCGTGCTCCGCCGCAATCATTTTAATTTTTTGTGCGACAAAATCCGCACCTTTTCCAATGACGATTGGTGAATCCATCTGATCTTCATCATACTTCAGCGCGATGGCAAAGTGAGTAGGATTGGTGATCACTACGTCAGCTTCAGGGATTTCCTGCATCATACGACGCATGGCCATTTCACGCTGACGCTGTCTAATACGGGATTTGATGAGCGGGTCTCCGTCCATATTTTTACTTTCATCTTTAATATCTTGTTTAGACATTTTAAGATTTTTTTCATAGTCGAATTTTTGGTAAAGAAAATCCAATATGGAAATGAGTAACAATACTAATGAGGCAATAATCCCCATCATTCCGACTAATTTTGCTACAGTGACTAGAGTTATTTGCGGTGTCTTAAATGCCAAGTCGAGTACTTGTCCCAAATTACTCCATACAATAAGGGTGGTGACTGTTCCAATAAAAGAAATTTTTAATATAGATTTCAATAACTCTACAATTGCACGAATCGAAAAAATCCGCTTTAATCCTTTAATTGGATCTATTTTCTTTAAATCAAACTTCAATGTCTCTGCAGTAAATAAAAGACCAAATTGCAACATGTTCGCTGCAATACTTGCAATAACTGCAATTAACATAATCGGCAATAAAATGATTGCCATTTGTTTTATAACGCTTATGTATACTAACATGACTTGTTCTTCATCTAGCAATTTAATCGGGATAAAGTGTGTAAAAGATTCTCGGAAAAACACAAAGAAATTATCACGCATAAAACCTGCGGAAAAGTACATGAATGTAAAAATAGAGAAAAGTACAATCGCAGCCGTCACGTCTTGACTTTTTAATACTTGTCCTTTCTTCCTGGAGTCTTCCCGCTTTTTCGGGGTAGCCTTTTCCGTCTTCTCACCGGCAAAAAATTGTAAATCTAGCCTTAGTAACAAGTTAGCCACCTCCAAGCAGTATCATCAGATTCCTCATCGTCACAATCATAATTTCAAACATTTTCTTCATTACGATTATGAAGACACTAGACATCGTCACGATCACTAAGAAACTGACACCAATTTTAATTGGGAACCCAACTACAAAAATATTCAGCTGTGGCACAGCACGTGCGGTTATACCGAGTGCCAAATCTACAAGGAATAATGTAGCTACGACTGGAATTGCCATTTGAAACGCAATCGCAAAGGATTTTGCAAATGTTAACACAATAAATTCTGCCATGTTAGGACTACCAAAAGGTGGCCACATAGCTGTGATGGGGACAAACTCATAACTGTAAAATATCCCATCTAAAAGCAAATGATGACCATTCACTACTAGTAGCAATAGCATCGCAAGTGAATTAAGAAATTGTCCAAGCAATGGGGACTGTGCGCCCGTTTGCGGATCAATGACATTCGCAATGGCAAATCCCATCTGAAAGTCAATAAATCCACCAGCTACTTGAATAGCCGACATAATAATAAAAGCGGCAATGCCGATTGATAAGCCGACTACCGCTTCTTTCAGTACAAGTAATATGTATTGTCCATCGATCTCCAGTTCAGGCATTGTGATAGAGTAAGACATCATCCAGGCTAATAGTACCCCAAATAGTAACCGTTGTGTAGCTGGAATGGTCTTGTAAGAAAACAATGGTAGTGTTACAAAGAAAGAAGTAACACGAGTTAGGATAAGTAAAAATGCGGGTAACGACGGAATAAGTTCATTCATTTAATCACCCAACATACCTGGAGAGATTGGAAAATATTTCGCTAGCATAGCCGGTGACATATGATAACATCCAAGGTCCAAAAAATATGATAGCAACCAAAACCGCTACGATTTTCGGTACGAATGCCAATGTTTGTTCTTGAATTTGTGTAGTTGCCTGAAAAATACTCACGGCAAGCCCCGTCATTAACGCTACGATTAAGAGAGGTCCTGAAGCAAGAAGAATAACCCAAACGGACCGTTCTGCGATGGATATTACAAATTCACTCGTCATTCAAATTCCTCCCTAAAAGCTCTGTAGCAATGACTGGATAATGAGATACCAACCGTCAACTAAAACAAATAATAATATCTTGAATGGTAATGAAATCATTACGGGTGGAAGCATCATCATACCCATAGACATAAGCACACTGGCTACGATCATATCGATAACGAGAAAGGGAATGAAAATCATAAAGCCCATTTGAAATGCTGTCTTAATTTCACTGAGGGCAAAGGCTGGTACCATCATAGTTAGCGGAATATCTTCAATAGTATCCGGTCGCTCCATCTGGTTATAGCGCATGAATAATTCTAAATCTTTCTGCCTTGTATGTTGACTCATGAATTCTTTGAATGGCACACTGGCCCGTTCGTATGCTTCGTCCAAACTGATTTCCTCATCAAACAAAGGTGTTAATGCTTCTTCATTCACTTGAGATAACACAGGTGACATGATGAAGAACGTTAGAAATAATGCTAATCCAACTAACACTTGGTTAGGAGGCATTTGCTGTGTAGCAAGCGCCGTCCGAACAAATGACAGGACTATAATAATCCTAGCAAACGAAGTCATCAAGATTAAAATGGCTGGTGCAAGTGACAATACCGTGAGTAATAGCAACATCTTAATGGAAGTAGAGACATTGGTGGGATCACTATCTGAAAATGTGCCCAGAAAATCAACCATCGCGGTCGCTCTCCTTCCGATTTAAACGTCTTAATTGCTCTTTTCGATCAGATTTGATTTCGTTCATTTTAGTTGAAAATAATTGACTAAATGTAGCTTCTTCAGAAGGAGTTTGTTCTGTTTTCGAGTAAAACCGAGTATAGAGTTTTGAAAATAGTCCCTTCTGGACTTCATCGCTTTGGTCATAACGTGCAAGTAATTCAGTAATTTCATCTGGATCTTCTATTTCCTT
This sequence comes from Sporosarcina sp. P1, assembly GCF_002743155.1. Classification (NCBI taxonomy): domain Bacteria; kingdom Bacillati; phylum Bacillota; class Bacilli; order Caryophanales; family Caryophanaceae; genus Sporosarcina; species Sporosarcina sp. P1. The sequence continues at coordinate 159,138 of NZ_PDYS01000001.1, read as the reverse complement.
TAGCAACTGTACATTTTCTCCAACACCGACCACAAAATAATGATTACCCATTTTTACTAGTTGAATAGATTTATTTTGACCTAACGGAACGCCGCCCATATTCGTCATAAGTCGATTCGAGTCGAAATTTCTATTGCGTTTATTCATGAAGCGCAGTAACCACACGAGCAAACCAATTACAAATACAAAAGCAAAAAGAGTGCGAATGTAATCTTTTGCTGTGGGCCCTTTAGGCTCGTCCAATTCATCATTTATCACTAATTTTTTATCATTTTCTACAACTGGGACTTTCTCTTCGCAATCTTTATCTTTTCCAATACAGTCTGATACGCTGACGTTAGGATCGGTTTCTGCATGTGCAAATGGTGGAATAGTAAAGCACAAAATGAATAGTATTAAACAATGGATGACTGATTTCACATTCATATGTTTCTCTTAGCTCAACGCTTTGTCAATCGCTTCAATCACACGGTCCGCCTGAAATGGTTTAACGATAAAGTCTTTTGCTCCAGCTTGGATTGCATCGATTACCATTGCTTGTTGCCCCATTGCAGAACACATGATGATTGTTGCAGATGGATGCGTACTTTTAATTGCTTTTAATGCCGCAATACCATCCATTTCAGGCATCGTGATATCCATTGTAACCAAGTCTGGCTTCAATTCATTATATTTTTCGATAGCTTGAGCACCGTCTGCTGCCTCACCTACTACTTCATAATTATTCTTCGTTAAAATATCCTTGATCATCATACGCATAAATGCCGCGTCGTCTACTACCAAAATTCGTTTTCCCATTCATATTCCCTCCAAGTATCTTCTATCGTAAATTATTTAATCGATCCATTTGACTTAAAATGTCCGTAATGCGAACTCCGAAGTTTTCGTCAATGACTACTACTTCTCCTTTTGCAATATAGCGATTATTGACTAATATATCGACTGGCTCCCCTGCCAATTTATCCAGTTCAATAATTGAACCACCTGACATTTCTAGAATTTCTTTAACAGAACGCTTCGTACGTCCTAATTCTACTGTTACTTGAAGCGGTATATCAAGTAGCAAATTTAAATTATTTGATTCTTCCTTATTTAAAGAAGGTGCTTGGAAACTTGCAAATTCTGCTTGCTGGACATGCACTGGAGCTTGAGTCTGACGTGGTGCTGCTGTTTGTTGAATTGGTGGTGCTTGGGATGCAGGTTGCTGTTGTTGCATTGACGTAGGCTCTGGTTTATATGCCGGTTCTGGTTCCGAATATTGGGATGCTTGCGGACTAGGTGGTGCTTCCATCACGGTAGCCGCTTCCTCTTCCCCCATTAGTGATGAAACTAGTTTTTTACCGAACTCCAGTGGGAACAATTGCATAATATCAGAATCGATCAACTCACCAACTTTCAAATTGAAGGACACACGAATCAATAAATTATGCGCAGGAATATTTTCGGTTCCCTGATCTATTTGAATATTCATCAAATCAATAGTGGGTGGTGAAATATCTACTTTTTTATTAAAAATGGTAGACATTGAAGTTGCGGAAGATCCCATCATTTGATTCATCGCTTCTTGTACTGCACTCAAATGAATTTCACTTAATTCTTGATTTGGAGTCATGCCGTCTCCTCCAAGCATTAAATCCGCAATGATCGCCGCATCACTTTGTTTGATCACCAATAGGTTGACACCGCTTAACCCTTCTGTATATTCGACCTTAATCGCTACATACGGATGAACGAAATCGTCTTCCAAATTATCACGTTGGATTAGCGCCAGCTGTGGTGTTGTGATTTCTACCTTTTGTCCCAGTAAAGCTGAAAGTGCTGTAGCGGAACTACCAAATGAGATATTACCAATTTCACCTAATGCATCTTGCTCCATTTCGGTCAAGTAATCCTTAATATCGATAGTTTCCGATTCACGTTCGTCCGCTTGGGCAGGTTCTAACGTTTCACCCCGTAACAACGCTTCAATCTCTTCCTGTGAGAGAATATTATCACTCATCATCGTCATCCTCTCCCGTATTCAATATTTCCAGTATTTGAACAGCCATTCGATTACGTAATTTTCCTGGCTGTGCTGTGAATTTAGGCTTTTCCCCTATTCGTATTGTTAAAGGTTCTTCAATGCTTGTATCCAATGAAATCACATCACCAAGCTGCAGGTGCAGGAAATCCTCGATAGATATCTGTCCCTTTCCGAGATCAGCAACTATAGGGAGCGTTGCATTTTTAATACGTCTTTCCAATTCCACACTTTGCTCAGCAGTGGGTTCTTTTTTATTCGTCTGCATCCAGTACTGCACAGAGAGATTTGGAATAATTGGTTCCAATACTATATGCGGGATGCACATGTTGATCATACCGCTAGATTCACCAATCATAATATTAAATGAAATAACGACCACGGTTTCGTTCGGTGAAATCATTTGAAGAAATTGGGGATTGACTTCCATCTCTGTTAGATAAGGATCAATATCAATTAACCCAGACCAAGCTTCACGTAAGCTATCAAACGAACGTTCAAATAAATTCGTCAAGATCTTCGTTTCAATTTCTGTCATATTGTCCGTTTTTCCTGAACTCGCCCCAAAACCACCCATCAATCGTTCCAACATTGAATAGGCAACATTTGGATTGACCTCCATTAAAATATTCCCTTCAAGCGGAGATACATCGAATATATTAATCAATGTCATATTGGGTATCGAGCTGATAAATTCTTCAAACGGAATCTGATCTACCGACATCACATTAATTTGCACATACGTACGGAGTTGCGCAGAGAAATACGTAGTCAATAGTCTAGCGAAGTTTTCATGGATCCTAGTCAAACTCCGAATCTGGTCTTTGGAGAAACGAAGTGCACGCTTAAAGTCATAGACACGTACTTTTCTTGTTTCTTCTTCTTTCTTCATTTCTTCTGCTGACATTTCACCCGTCGATAAAGCAGACAGCAGCGCATCTATTTCATTTTGGGACAGTACATCTCCCGACATAGACCCACCTCCCATTGCGCATATATCTCTTGTAGATCATTCCTGCCGTCACTGGATGATATATGAGACAATATACACCTTCTGTATTTCACCATCTTGCATCAGCTCGTTTAACTTTGCTTTTATATTATCTTCAAATTGCTGTTTTCCCGCTTTTCCTTCAAGGTCTTTCGCGGTCATTTCAGACAGTTCTTGAATAGCTAGGTTCTTTACTTGGAAATCCCGTTTCGTTAATTCTTCTGCTGCCTTTTTACTGTCTGTCTGGATTTTCAGCGATATACGGACGAAATTACGTCCAGACAAGTTTGTCGTAATTTCTTCCATATCCACAGACGATTCAATAATTTCATCAATTGACGGTGCTTTTTCTTCTCCGTCGCTATCTTTATTGAAATTCAATATCAATACGACCGCCACGACACCAATCAACGTAATACTCACTAAAATAATCAATGAAATCGTCAATAATTTATTCTTCATCTTCTTCATCCCCCCGGATATGCGGATTGGATAGCAGCTGGACCGCTTGATAAAATTCAATGATTCGGTTATTTACTTCGTCAGCTGAATCAAGAACGACATATTTTGACCCAGTCGTCAACGTGATTGTCGTATCTGGAAACGACTCGACTCTCTCTATGTACAATGCGTTTAACGTAAAAGTCGTTCGATTCAATCTCGTCACTTTAATCATATGTAAGGGGCCAGGCCAAGGCCGGCCCGACCCTCCTTCTCAAACTATACTATGTTATCGTTTCAAGTTTACTAGTTCTTGTAAGATTTCGTCTGAAGTTGTGATAATCCGTGTGTTGGCTTGGAAACCACGTTGTGCAACAATCATATCTGTGAATTCTTCGGAAAGGTCTACGTTGGACATTTCAAGAGAGCCCGATTTGATAACACCGTGGCCATCTGCTCCTCCAGGTTCACCAGCAAGAGGAACACCTGAGTTCGGAGATTCTCTAAATAAGTTCCCACCAACTTTTTCTAATCCGCCTGGGTTATTGAATTTAAATAACTCAATAACAGGACCCTCTGTTAAAGATCCAGCTACAACATATGACACTTGTCCATTCTGACCAATTGATAAACTTGTAGCATCTTCAGGTATGTTAATGGCTGTTCCGCTTAAGAATCGACCATCTCCATCAACAATCGCTCCGTCTTGATCTAAGTAAAAATTTCCTGCCCTCGTATAGAATTTCTCAGTATCATTTCCTACTAAGAAAAATCCATCACCTTCAATTGCTAAATCTAAAGTATTACCGGTAAATTGAGTTGACCCTGGACTATGGATGGTATCAATAGCAGCTAGTTGTGAACCTAACCCCACTTGTTTTGGATTCACACCACCTCTATTACCTCCAGGTCCAGTTGCCCCCGCCACAGTCTGAGAATACAAATCTTTAAAAACCGTACGTCCCTTCTTAAAGCCATACGTATTCACGTTGGCAATATTGTTACCAATTACATCCAACTTAGTTTGGAAATTTTTTAGTCCAGAAATTCCTGAGTACATTGAGCGAATCATAAATAGTTTCCCCTCTCGGTTTTAGAGTGCACCGCGTCATTCAGTCGGCGGTGCGGTTGGCATCCTGTTAAGGTCCTGCCGTATTTAGCTGAGTAGTATCGTGCCATCAATATTTGTAAATAGTTGGTCCTTCGCTTCCATGCGGTTCATCGCGGTGATGACGGTTGAATTCTTTGCACTGACAATGAGTGCGACTTGATCAGTCAACACGAGTGATTCTCGAATGCCCTTCCTCTTCGCCTCGTCTACTTTCTCTGAGATGTGCGCCCATTCTGCATCGGTCATTTGAATGCCTCGTTCTTGCAGCCGATCATTAGCATGTTTACTAATTTTTAGTTTTTCAGGCCGTGTCGCTTGCTGTAAATGTTCGAGAAATGACTGCTTTGACTGTGCTTGTATTTGTCCTTGACGTATGGGTGGTGGTGATGGAATGCGATGGATATCGATCTTGTTCATAACATCGCCCCATTCAATTATTCACTAATAGTAGTAAATTGACTTCCTTCAATTTTCGTGCCGTCTTGCAACACATAATGCAGGCTACCTTCTTTATTCGTAACCGATACGACTTTCCCTGTACGTTCTTCTTCGCCTTCCATATAGCCTACTGTCTTACCAATTAACATACTGGCTTGTACTAGGCTGTTCGGTTGACCGACTGCTCCAGAGCTTGAACCCGATCCATTTCCCATTACTTCCGAGATATTTCCAGGTGAAAGTTCCTTGCCATCCGCCATCGTAAAGATTACTGAACCATTTATATACTTGATAGACTGTATGACGCCAGTACCTTCATTAATAATCGGCTTGCCCGTTTCATCATTTTTATCAGAAACTTCATGCCAGCGTATTTCTTTGCCTACAAAACTATTGTATTGGATTAACTGACTTTGATTTTGTGAAGCAGCGAACTTCTCAAATGCGTTAGCTAAATTCATCGTTTGTTCCAATGAAGAAAATTGAGCCATCTGTGCGATGAATTCTGTATCTTTCATAGGATTGGTTGGATCTTGGTTAGCCATTTGTGCAATCAAAATTTTCATGAATGCGTCTTTCCCCATTGTGTCGGGTCCAGTTTTCCGCTGATCACGCTGCTTATTGACTAAATACATCGAATCTGTAATCTCATTTTGTATCGTTGATGAATTTATGCCTTCTGGCAATTTTTACGCCTCCAGTTCAATCATGAATTCTTGGAATGTTTGTTCTTGTTCATCCGGATTATTATTTTGTTCGGTAGTCTGTTCTTTTTGTTGTTGATTCTGCTTATTGAACGCCTGTTCTCGATCACTTTTCGCTGGATCTTGCAAGGTTTGTGATAGGTCAATTCGGTCTACTTGCAAATTTTGTTGATTGAAAGCTTGACGCAACTGATGCATCTGGCTATCGAGCATTTCACGTGCCATCGCAGTAGATGCCAAGATTCTCGCAGTCATTACACCGTTTACTTCCAATAATTCAATACGAATTTGTCCAAGATGTTCCGGGTACAGTTTGATTGAAATACGATTCATTCCATTTGTCTGGCCAAAGTTTGCACGGTTTAAAACGGCTTGGAATTCTCTCATCAATGCCTCGCTTCGGCTTTCCGGTACTTTCTCTGTAGCGTTCACTTGGAATACTGGCCTAGATTCAGTAGGAGTGACAGCAGATAATGGCGCCACTATTTCACTTGGCTTGGACTGTTGATGTTGTTGCTCCGTGTCTGCGCTAGTTTGTTCTGTCGAAATTCGAATGACATGCTGCAAAGGCAGTGGAATTTGCACAGTAGGTTTCACTTCAGGCTGTATGGCCTTCGATTCTAACTGATTTGCGAATTGCGATAAAATCGGCTGAATCGTTTTCACGAGATCCACTTGCTTTGTAAACAAATCCAGCTTAGGTGCGGCCAGTTCAATTGCTTTAAGCAATGCTATCCATTCTACAGCTGCCTTTGGCGATAATTGCCCCATCGCCGCTTGCACCTTTTCAGTAGGTAATTGCTGTAATACATCGAGCATGAACCATATGTCTCCTGTTGCTGCCATCTGATCTAGTTGTACCTTGCTCATACCCGCATCTTCTAGTACGTTTGTAATAGTTTCTATTAGTTTATCAGGATTTCCACTAATAAGAGTGGCTAATTGTTGCAGATCCAGAAACGTATGAAGATTCGGTAGATCTGACAAACTCCATTCTGTATTTCCAGTAAACTTTAGGGTGGCATTCTGAAGCTGATCTTCTCCCCTTATTTCAGATAGATCATTTTTAACATCTGCTTCATTTATAGAATTTTTTTGACGCAATCCTGTCTCTTTCAATAACTGTGCTACAACGGGCGACTTATCAGACTGCTTCAACTCATCAAGAATTCCTTCTAGCATTTTCAATGATTCGACGTTGAGAACATCACCTAATAATTTAGTTAACTTTTGATCACCATTTATTATCTGTTGTTTAGTAGATATAGATGTAGTGGACATGAGACTCTGAAACACACTACCGAATCTCTCGCCTTCAATATTTGCTGTAGAAGCAGATAAATTAAAAGGAGTGCCTGAAGAACCTAACTTCATAACTAGTCCTAAACTCACTTTTTCACCTCCCTTAAATACTATTATACTACTTTGTAAGCATAGAAGTATATTTAGCCGCATCTTCAGGAGACATTTTCTCTAGAATAGCTGCTAAAGTAGCAGGCTTTAGGCTAGACAATATTTGGACAGCTTCCGCATCTCCCATTTTTGTAATGACAGGAGCTGAGGATTTGGCCGACATTTGCTCATAAGTCGTTACTATTTCTTTGAAATCACGCTTAGATTCACTTTGCGCAAGTTTTAATTTCTCGATTTCTTCATTCAACTTTTCTTTCTCTATTTCTAGCGTTTCATTCGAATCTTTTACTTGCGTAAGTTCATCTTGGACTTCAAATAATTGCGCTTCTTTTTCTTGAATCTCTGCTTGAAGAGAAATGACCCGTTCTTCCAATATTAGATCTCCCTCGACCTTTTCATCAGGTGCTTTTTGTTCAAGGAATGGAACTTTTGATGTCCACTCTTTCGCCTGATCGAAGACGTTTACATCAGCTACTTTAGCTATGATTAAAACGACAGCCATTGTGAACATAAGAGGTATGATGATCCATGCAAGCAATATTTGGAAAAAACCAATCGACTTTTTGCTTTGCCTATCAGCTGATTCTCCCGCCCCTTTTTTCTTTTTCAAATTAGCCACTTTACCACCCGTCTTCTCTTGAACGAAACTTCATCGTTGATAGTTCGTCTATTCGATTTGTCTCTACGTGTTCCATTTCAGCATTATATTGTTCTTTCCCAATCTCTTTCATTTTCTCAAACTTCTTCACTTCGATATTTTTCTCCAGCAATTGGGATTCATACCAATTCATTTTCGATCGGGATTTCATCACTTCTTGCTGAATATGATCAATGGTTAAGTCAAGTGTGTTAATGAATCGAGAATAACTGTGTAAATCATCAATGGAAAAACCTGTAGTCATTCGTTGTTGCTGTTCTTCCAAGACATTTTCTTTCTTTTTCATCTGGTCATACAGTTGGGTTGCGATTTTTTCAAACTCTTCAATCGCCTCTTTATATGCCATTTCTGTTTCATCACGTTCTTGTTCACGTAAATTCAGTACTTTATCAAAACGATAACGGAAAGAAGTCATCTACGTTCTCCTCCTCCAGAAGCTAACGCAATCATTTCATTTACCGTATCTTCCAATTGAATATTCTCATTAAATTTCTGTTTCAGAAAGTCGGTAATGATTGGCTCATACTCAATCGCTTCATCGATTTCTCGTGACGTCCCTTTTTTATATGCACCAATATTAATTAAGTCCTCAGATTTATCGTAGGCATAATACAGTTCGCGTAATTTCGCAGCTGCTGTCAAATGGTCAGGATCTGCAATATGGTTCATTAGACGACTGACACTTTTCAAAATATTGATCGCAGGATACTGACCTTTATTGGCAAGCGTACGGTCTAAGACTATATGACCGTCAAGAATGCCTCGTACGGCATCCGCTATCGGCTCATTCATATCATCGCCGTCAACCAGCACTGTATAGAATGCGGTGATAGCCCCCTTTTCATTCGTTCCACTACGTTCCAAAAGTTTAGGTAAAATAGCGAAAACGGAGGGAGTATATCCCCGTGTTGCAGGCGGTTCACCTACCGCAAGACCAATCTCACGCTGTGCCATGGCTACACGTGTGACGGAGTCCATCATCAACATGACGTTCAAGCCTTTATCTCGAAAGTACTCTGCAATAGCTGTTGCTGTCATGGCACCTTTAATTCGCATAAGAGCGGGCTGATCAGAAGTCGCCGCGACTACAATTGTTTTCTTTAAACCCTCCGGCCCGAGGTCTCTGTCGATAAACTCACGGACTTCACGACCACGTTCGCCTATGAGAGCGATCACGTTAATATCCGCTTCCGTATTGCGTGCAATCATACCTAGCAAAGTACTTTTGCCGACACCGGAACCTGCGAAAATCCCTACACGTTGACCACTACCTACAGTCAGCATACCGTCAATGGCTTTCACTCCTACAGCTAACTTGTCATTAATAGTAGGACGTGTCAAAACGTTTGGTGGACTGTTTTCTGTACGAACAGTTGCCAAGCCTTTAGGTAACGGGCTTGAATCAATAGGCTTCCCTAAAGAATCGAGGACTTTCCCTAGTAGATTCATCCCTACCTTTACTTCAAGAGGCTTACCTAGCGTTTCGACTAGACAGCCACTTGAAATATTGCGTATATCCGTGTAAGGCATCAGCATGACGATTTCTGCCCTAAATCCTACAACTTCTGCTTGTATTAGAGAACGTCCCCCTTCAGGAACGTTCAAATGAATGAAACATACGTCTCCGATTGACGATTCTGGACCTTTAGATTCTATTAGTAATCCCACAACTCGTATTACCCGACCATATTTTTTCAAGGTGTTGATATTTGGAATGATCGGAATCAAATCTTCGGCTCTTTTCAAATTCACACACCATCTTCCATGATTTTCACCAATTGCTCTTTCAGTTCATTCAGTTGCTCATCTACACTCACTACGATTCGACCATGGTTCGTTTCGATAAAACAATCTGTTGCATTGAAATCTTCATTGACAAAAATAAGGAATGGTGTTTCGGGTGGAAAGATTGAAGCAAGTTCAGTGCGATGTGTCGTTACCATATTAAACTGTTCAGTCGGTACGAATAATTTTATCTCTTCGCTTTCTTGTGCTTCTTTAATCCCTTTACGCACGATTGATAAATAGGTCTCATCGTCCTCTTCTATCACTTTATCAATGATTCGTTCCGCCGAATGCATCCCGATATTCAAAATTACTCGTTCTTGATTGAGTAAATATTGCGTTGCATTCTCGTATGCTAATGTAGTAGTTTCGTTCGCTGCCTCTACCATTTCACGCATCTCCGCTATTGCTTTATTGCGTCCATCATCGAATCCGACTTGAAACCCTTCGTCATATGCTCGTTGTTGCAGTTCTTCTTTTTCATTTGCCCAAGCGGCATACATCGATTCGATATCCGCTGCCGCTTGTTCCAATCGCTGTTTGATTTCGGTATCCACAATGCTTTTCCGTTGTTCCATTTCCTGTAATAAGCGGTTGCGTTCCATGAACATCATGCCTGTACTTACTGGCTCTTCCACTACTTCGGCAGGTTCCATCGATTGCAAATTGCGTATTGATATTGCTTTCGTAGGACTTTGATTCATAACAGTTCGCTCAGAACGAAACAGATTAGACAATGATGTCATCTCCTCCACCACGCGCTATGATGATTTCTCCTGCATCTTCGAGTCTGCGGATGATTCCTACGATTCGAGACTGCGCCTCTTCCACGTCACGAAGTCGCACGGGACCCATTACATCCATTTCTTCTTTGAAAGATTCTGCCATACGTTGTGACATGTTCTTGAATAGTATATCTTTCACTTCTTCACTAGATACTTTCATCGCTAATATTAAATCTTCATTTTCACAGTCACGGATAACACGTTGAATTGAACGGTTATCCAACGTAATAATATCTTCGAAAACAAACATTCTCTTGCGTATTTCTTCGGCCAGCTCAGGATCTTGTATTTCAAGAGCATCGAGAATCGTTTTCTCCGTTGAACGATCTACGCCGTTTAACACTTCAACGACTGCGTCTACTCCACCTGTTTCGGTGAAGTCTTGAGTTACAGTAGATGATAATTTTCGTTCAAGAACTGCTTCTATCTCACTGATTACTTCAGGAGAAGTTGATTCCATTGTAGCTATACGTTTGGCTATATCCGCTTGCATTTCTTGCGGAAGCTGCGACAAGATTAATCCTGCCTGCTCGGCTTCCAAATAAGATAAAATCAATGCAATTGTCTGCGGATGTTCATTTTGGATAAAGTTTAGTATTTGTGATGGTTCCGCGCGTCTCGCAAAATCAAACGGTCGCACTTGGAGTGAAGATGTCAGACGGTTAATGATTGCTTGGGCATGTTCTTTTCCGAGTGCTTTTTCAAGTACTGTCTTGGCATAGCCAATCCCCCCCTGAGAAATATAATCCTGTGCAAGAGCGATGTTATGAAATTCTTCAATAATCTCTTCTTTTACAGAGGATTCTACTTTTTTCACACCCGAAATCTCCAACGTCAGTTGCTCAATCTCTTCTTCATTCAAATGCTTATAAACTGAAGCCGAAACCTCAGGCCCCAATGAGATAAGCAAAAGAGCAGCTTTTTGTTTTCCAGACATGTCTTTATCTTTCTTAACCAACTAAACCCCTCCGTTACTCCTTGGCAATCCACGTTCGCAATAATTTCGCAAACTCTTCTGGTTTATCTTTAGCCATTTTTTCTAGTTGTTTTCTTCGTGCTGTCGCTTCTGTTTCTTGTTCCATGTTGATATCATTGACTTGCACCGAATCAAATTGAGCCTGCGCTTGTTCTATAGCCAACTCTTCTTCCATTTCCGCTTCATTGCGTCTCTTGCGCAAGAACAACACAACTAGAACAATAACTGCTAGTAGTAATACTCCGCCAATCAAATATACCCACCAAGGGATGACCGTCTTCGTATCTTCAAACGCGATATTTTTCCCTTTAAGTGGTTGAACCGAAACTGCTATTTTCTCAGCTAGTATTTCTTCCGTCAATTCTCCAGCTACTTCTGTATCCAATGAAGTACGTACTATTGTCTCTAAAATCCGTTCAACATCTTGTCTAACTTCAGGTGCCAATGAGGTTGGATCATCAGCAGTAGGAGGTTCAATCATAACTTGAATACCGATATTACTTATCTTATATGGACTCTCTACTATATCTTTTCTGATTCTATTTACTTCATTATTAATCGTTTCTTCTAGACGTTCGTAATCTCCGTCTCCACCTTCACCTTCAACATAGGTAGTACGATTATCTGTCGGATCTTCCGCTTCTGGTGTACCACCTACTGCCGGATTCGTACCCGAGAATGATTCAGTTATCCGTTGCACACTTAATGCAATACCTTCCATGTTTTCTGGATCTACAGGTGTCACAAGATTCTCTTCACGTTGTTCTTTCTTAAAGTCGATATCTGTCGTAACGGACACCACTACTTTATCTTGTCCCATCAACGTACCAAGCATCATTTGAACCTGTCGTTGTAAGTCGCGCTCGATCGTTTTTTTCACGCCCATTTGATCCGTCACACTAGCTCCGTAAGAATCTCCTGAATCTTTCAGATCAAAGTACTCAAAATATTGGTTCTGGATGACGATATTCTCATTAGATAGATTTGGCAAGCTCTTTGAGACTAAATTATATAGTGATGTAATTTGTTGTTCTGAAAAATTTTGTCCGGGATTCGTCTTCAACATAATCGCTGCACTAGCCTCTGACGTCGTGTCATTTACGAAGATTCCCTCTGTCGGTAAAGTAAGCATTACTTTCGCATCCTTAATACCTTCTATACCCTTTATTAGATTAGCTAATTCTGTTTGCATCGCAGCAAGCTTAATCATATTAAATTCATTATCCGTAGTACCGAAACCAGCATTATCCGAGAAAAACGAATAATCGATTAGACCGGAATCTGGGAATCCTTCTGCCGCTAGTGATACACGTAGATTATCTAGTTGTTTTTCAGGTACTGAGATTGCGGTCCCACCCGGTTCTACTAGATAAGGTACTCCCTGTCCATCTAGGACTTCTTTTATACGTCCAATTTCAGATGGCGACACTTCTGAATAAAGCGTTACATATGTAGTACGGGACATAATGATTGTTAAAAAAATTGCCAGCGCAATAATGCCGGCGGCTATCGTTATATATATAATTTTTTGGTTTTTCGTTCGACTTTCCCAGAAGGTCTTGAGATCCATTCTGAGCTTTGTCAATCTTTCATTCATTCTAATCCCCCGGTCAGCCTCACTAGGCCTGATTCCATTTATGCCTAGTGCTTTCTATCAATTAGACAGGCATTCTAATGATTTCTTGGTATGCTTCTACCACTTTATTACGCATTTCCATTGTTGCATTTAAGGCAATACTGGCTTTTTGTGCCGAGATCATCACATTATGTAAGTCAACATCTTCACCTTTAACAAGTTTTGTCGTCATAGCATCTGAGACTTGTTGTGTTTGGTTTACTTGGTGAATCGCGTCGTTTAACATTGCAGAGAAATTCTGTTGAGCTTCGAAAGGTGTTTTTTGTGCTTTCACTTCCGGTTGCTGGATTGACATCGCAGGCATAGCACCTGTAATTGATTGTATCGCCATCTAGTTCACTCCTAATATAATACTAGTCTATTATTTTCCGATCTCCAGTGCTTTCATTAGCATTGATTTATTTGCATTCAACGCTGTTACATTCGCTTCATATGATCTCGTTGCAGACATTAAATCAATCATTTCGCGCAAAGGGTCGATATTTGGCATTTCCACATAACCTTCTTCATTCGCATCTGGATGAGAAGGATCGAATACTAATTTGAATGGAGTCTCCCGATCTTCTTTCACACGTGTTACGGCCACACCATTCCCTGCATTCCCATGTGAGTGAACACCCTTCGCTGCTTGCAAAAATGAAGAGAACTGTCCTTCCTTCGGTTGTAATGTGACTGTTTTCCTTCTATACGGCTGCCATTCGCCATTTACTTGCTTGGCCCGAGTTGAATCGACATTCGCCATATTGGAAGATATGACATCCATACGTAAACGTTGAGCAGTTAATGCAGAAGTCGACGTGTTCAGACTATGAAATATACTCATGATCAACGTCCTCCTTTAATAACACTTTGTAATGAATTAAATTTCCCATTTAATCGCTCTATTAAAGCGGAGTTATATATTTGATTGGCCGCTAAATCTGCCTGTTGTTTGTCCATATCCACACCATTGCGATCTTGTCGGTATCGTAAGTTCGATATATCGAATGTCTTACTTGTCGTGGAATGTGTAAAATCTAAATGCTTCGAGTCAGTCTTATATGCCTCTAAGCCTTTACTATTCGCGTTGGAAAACACTTCTTTAAAATTAACACTTTTAGTTTTATAGTTGGGTGTGTCTACATTCGCTATATTTTGCGAAATTGCTTTACCTTTTGCTGATGAGTAATTCAATCCTTTTTCAAGCAGGTTGATGGCACCACCATAAATCTCCATCATTTCCCCACCTTTCTCTCATTTAGGTCATTTTTCGCGGTTTTTCTAAAATTCTACTCACTTCATACTATTCTTTAATACTATCTTTAATAAAAATTGATTCCTTAATTTTCTACTTCTCTATTGTAGCGGAGACTAATGATTTTTGTCCAATGTTTTCTAAAACTTTTAATAGTATAAAGTAACTACTGTCGAAATTTCAGAGTAGTCAATAGATTACTACTAATTACTTAGTAGTATATAAATTTGTTTTCCCTTTAATTAGGAATTGGTGTTTCACTGTTGATGTGGCACATTGTGTCGTATTGTGTAATTTAAAATGCTCTCTCAGATAATGTAAGACTTCCACACTCTCCCACTTTCTACTCATTATTACTAATCAAATTAATACTTCTTAGTGAGTATCTATTAAGCAACATGAATCCCAATTAGTAGAAGAGATCATTTATTGATCAAAATAAAAAACCGAAGAAAATCCGTAAGCACGGAAATTCCTTCAGTTTCTAAACACTTTTCTCTAAAGTGTTACTATTATTATGAATTATGTTTTTCAAGCTCTTCTAGGAATTTATCGTTCAATACTTTAATATACGTACCTTTCATTCCTAAAGAACGCGATTCAATAACACCAGCACTTTCAAGTTTACGAAGTGCATTGACAATTACTGAACGTGTAATTCCTACACGGTCGGCAATCTTAGATGCTACAAGCAATCCTTCATTTCCGTCTAGCTCTTTGAAGATATGTTCAATCGCTTCATGCTCACTGTAAGACAATGAGTTGATCGCCATTTGTACAACCGCTTTGCTACGCGCTTCATGTTCAATTTCCTCAGACTTTTCACGCAAGATTTCCATACCCACTACTGTTGCACCATATTCAGCAAGGATTAGATCGTCTTCTGTAAAACCATCTCTTAATCGCGCAAGAATCAAAGTACCCAAGCGCTCGCCGCCACCAATGATAGGTACAATTGTAGTTAAACCTTCTTGGAATAACTCTTTGTTTTCGATAGGGAACACAGTATGTTCGCTCTCAATATCGATATTTGGAGACGTTTCATTAATCTGGAACAAACGAGTTGTATACTCTTCAGGGAATTTACGATCTTCGAACATTTTTTTCATACGATCATTATCAATTTGCTGATGAATTTCTAAACCAAGTAATTTACCTTTTCTACTCACGATAAACGCATTACAATTAATTACATCGCTCAGCTCTTCTGCCATCTCTTTAAAGTTAACAGGACCGCCTGCACCTTTTTGTAACATTGCATTGATTTTTCTTGTTTTGACTAATAAGCTCATTTCTATTGTTCCTCCTCAAGGATTTCTTCTGACTTTAATGAATATTCTAAAGGTTTTCAATCGTTAAATAAACTATTACGACTTCCTTATAGAATAAAATGTGACAAATTTTTGTTTTTTACAATTCCATCCAGCTTTTCATCTACGTATGCTGGTGTAATCTTGATAGATGCAGGCCCGATTTCTGCTGCTTCGAATGATAAATCCTCTAACAACTTCTCCAAAATCGTATGCAATCTTCTTGCACCAATATTTTCTGTTTCATTATTTACTTCAAATGCAATTTCAGCCAACTTACTGATCGCTTCATCCGTAAATTCAATTTCAACTTCTTCTGTCGCAAGAAGGCGTTCATATTGCTTTAATAAAGAAAAATCCGGTTCTCGCAGTATGCGCTCAAAATCATTTTTTGTCAATTTGTCTAATTCTACACGAATTGGAAATCTACCTTGTAACTCGGGAATAATATCAGACGGCTTCGACATATGGAATGCTCCAGCAGCAATGAACAATATATAATCTGTCTTAACAGCGCCATACTTCGTTGTGACTGTAGAACCTTCCACAATCGGCAAAATATCACGTTGTACACCTTCACGAGACACTTCTCCAGAAGACTTTTGGTTGCTACTCGCTATTTTGTCCATTTCGTCAAGGAAAATAATTCCCGCCTGTTCCGTTAATTCAATTCCTTTACGTGACACTTCATCTTGATCAATCAACTTATCCGCTTCTTCCGCTTCCAGTACAATTCTTGCATCCTTTACTTTCATGCGACGCTGAACTTTCTTCTTCGGCATAAGTGATGATAAAGCGTCTTGCATACCTGACATTTGATCCATACCAGACCCTTGCAACGCATCGAATAAAGAGGGTTGTTGCGCTTGTACTTCTACCGTCACCATTTTTTCTTCAATTTGACCCTTCGCAAGTTGCTCAGCGATGTCTGAACGCTTTCGTCTAATCTCGGATTGATCTTCTGTTTTTTCGGGTTCAGGCTGTGTTTTTTGACCGAAAAACATTTCGAAAGGATTTTGACCTTCAGTATTCTTTTTCGCCTCAGGTACTAGTAGCTTGACTAAACGTTCTTCCGCTAACTTTTGGGACTGCTCTTTTACGGCTTCGCGCATATCTTCTTTTACCATTCTTACTCCGACTTCAGTTAAATCGCGAATCATTGACTCCACATCTCGTCCTACATATCCCACTTCCGTAAACTTTGTTGCTTCGACCTTTACGAAAGGCGCGTGAATTAACTTTGCAATTCTTCTTGCAATTTCTGTTTTCCCGACACCGGTAGGTCCAATCATCAAAATGTTTTTCGGAATGACCTCTTCTTGTTCTTCAGCAGTCAATTGCATACGACGATAACGATTTCGCATAGCAACCGCAACAGCTTTTTTTGCTTTTTCCTGTCCTATAATATAACGATTTAAATACGCTGTTAGCGCTTTAGGAGTCATTTCTTGCTTCATCACTTAAAGCACCTCCACGATAATATTATGATTGGTGAACACACAAATATCAGCAGCTGTTTCAAGTGAAATTTCAGCAATTTTTTCTGCTGTTAATTCACTGCTATACTTCTTCAGTGCACGTCCGGCCGCTAGTGCATAATTACCTCCGGAACCGATTGCCAATACCCCATCATCCGGCTCGATTACTTCACCAGTACCTGAAACAAGTAATAGCGTATTTTCATCCATAACAAGTAACAACGCTTCTAACTTACGTAAGATTCGATCTCCACGCCATTCTTTAGCCAGTTCAACTGACGCGCGTTGAAGATTTCCATCGTATTCATTAAGTTTAGCTTCAAATAAGTCAAATAGCGTAAAAGCATCCGCTACGGAACCAGCAAAACCAGCTAAGACTTTGCCGTTGAATAATCTACGAACTTTCTTCGCTGTATGTTTCATGACGACCGACTCGCCCATCGTCACTTGCCCATCACCTGACATGGCACATTGCCCATCATGATGAATAGCAAATATCGTTGTTGCATGAAATTTCATTATAGTTCCTCCTAAGCACGAGGGTGCGTTTGTAAATAAGTCTGGCGTAAGTGTTCATTTGTGATATGGGTATAGACCTGAGTTGACGATAAATGGCTATGTCCTAGTAGCTCTTGTACTGACCGAAGATCTGCTCCAGCGCCAAGCAAATGTGTCGCAAACGTATGGCGAATCATATGCGGCGTAATATTGGTATGCAACGATGCTCTCTTCATTAAGTCATCTAATACATAGCGCACGCCACGAGCCGTCAAAGGATCTCCACGCAAATTAACAAACAATTTTGTATGTTTCTTTTGCTTTATCAATCGTGGTCGACTACTGTCTATGTAGTTTCGCAATGCTTCCTCTGCAAAACTCCCGAATGGCACAAAACGTTCTTTTCGTCCTTTACCCATTACTTTTACAATTCCTAAATAATGATCCACATCTTGCACTTCGATTTCTACTAGTTCCCCGACACGGATCCCCGTCGCATAAAGCAACTCGAGTAAAGCACGATCTCGTAAAGAGCGAAAATCCTCACCCATCGTAACTTCAAAAAGCTTTTCTAACTCTTGCTGATAGAAAAAAGCAGGAAGGTGTTCTTCTTGCTTCGGATGATACAATAATCGAAATGCTTGATCTTCTATTCCGTAACGGGCATTAATGAATTTAAAAAATGATCGGATGGCTGATATTTTCCTAGAAATGCTTGTTCTTGCATAAGATTGATCATATAGACGAGTAACATATAATCTAGCTACGGGATAGTCGACATCCTCCAACTTCCCGATTCCCTCTTCTTGCAGGAACAATAAAAAATCCCGAAGATCTTTTTCATACTCCGCGACCGTATAGGATGAGTAGTTTTTCTCTAGTCGAATATAAGATACATATTCTTCTGCCAATTGATTTATTTCAGGAATCATTTTATCACCTCGATACGAATTTATCATCGTACAATGTGCACCTGAAGACTTGAAAGATTGTTGATTATATATAGTACGAAATAAACTATCAAAGCCGAATGTAGTCCATTAAACACTATACATTAGCAAGGAATTTTGGGCAACTTTGAAAAACTGCTTCTTTAGCATTTTTAGATTAAAGAACTATTTCCGTCACATAACAGTCAAATTACTTTACTAGCTAAGTAATCATATATCTTATTGTTCATCATTTCCCTAAATGTAAGACGTTATACCATCTAGGAAGTTGCACAATGTCACTACAACTAAAAAAACTGAAGATAGAACTCCTATTAGATGGAGTTCTATCTTCAGTCCGACCTTAAGTCGTTAAAGTAAAGATGTTAGTTATATGTTCGTCGTTGATTTAAATTCTTGTAATGCATCTAATGCGCGTGTCGCATGTTTGTTTGCTCGTTCGGCTTTCGTTCTATATCGCCTATTCAGCTCAGGGAATAATCCGAAATTGATGTTGATCGGCTGGAAGTTATGTGGATCAGCTTCCGTGATATAACGCGCCATACTCCCGAGTGCCGTCTCTCTCGGAAACCGAACCGGCTTTTCACCTTTTGCTAATTGTGCCGCATTAATACCTGCAATCAATCCTGATCCTGCTGATTCAACATAGCCTTCTACACCTGTTACCTGACCTGCAAACAGGATGGTTGGTTGTGATTTCAGCTGATACGTGCAGTTTAATACTCTAGGAGAGTTGATGAATGTATTACGATGCATCACACCGTAGCGTACGATATCGACATTTTCTAATCCAGGTATCAGTTTCAATACTTCTTTCTGAGCGCCCCATTTGAGATGCGTCTGAAATCCTACCAGGTTATATAGTGTTCCCGCCGCGTTATCCTGTCGTAACTGAATAACAGCTTTTGGTTCTTTCCCTGTTTTAGGATCTTCAAGTCCAACCGGTTTTAAAGGACCAAATAACATAGTTTTCACACCGCGCTTTGCCATCTCTTCAATCGGCATACATCCTTCAAAGTAAAGTTCTTTCTCAAACTCCTTTAAAGGAGCCACTTCAGCTGAGATTAAAGCTTCATAGAAACGCTCAAATTCCTCCGCATTCATAGGGCAGTTTAAATAAGCTGCTTCCCCTTTATCATAGCGTGATTTCAAATAAACTTTATCCATATTGATGGAATCAGCTTCTACGATGGGAGCCGCAGCATCATAGAAATATAAATAATCCTCACCAGTTAGCTGTCTAATTTCTTCAGCTAAAGTCGGAGACGTCAGTGGACCGGATGCGATGACCGTAATTCCTTCCGGTACTTTTATCACTTCCTCATTGATCACTTCTATGTTCGGATGATTCCGGACCTTTTCAGTGACGTTGCCAGCAAATTCATGGCGATCTACTGCAAGCGCACCGCCAGCAGGTACCGCACAATCATCCGCAGCTTGGATAATCAATGAATTCAATTGACGCATTTCTTCTTTGATGACACCTACCGCATTCGTCAGGTTATTGGCACGTAACGAGTTACTACACACTAACTCCGCAAATTTATCTGTATGATGGGCAGGGGTTTGCTTTACAGGACGCATTTCGAATAGTTTCACTTGGACTCCCCTATTAGCTAATTGCCAAGCAGCCTCACTTCCAGCTAATCCTGCACCAATCACATTTACAATTTGCGTCATTACAACTACCTCTTTCTCATTATGTTGAATTATTTCTATCTTATTAGCTTTGTGGTTCTTCTTTATAATCACATTCAATACATTGGATTTGAACGCCTTTTTTCAGACGCTTTTCAACCATTGTATGCTGACATTTTGGACACGGCCTCGAAATCGGTTTATCCCATGAAACATAGTCGCATTCAGGATATTGATCACAACCAAAGAATATCCTTTTCGTCTTACTTTTACGCTCGACAACTTCGCCTTTCTTACACTTTGGACATTTTACACCAATTGGTTTGATAATAGCTTTCGTATTACGACAATCCGGGAAATTAGAGCATGCCATGAATTTTCCGTAACGGCCCATCTTATAGACCATCGGAGATTCACATTTTTCACAATCTTCACCTGCCGGCTCATCTTTAATTTCAATCTTTTCCATTTCGGCATCGGCTACTTCTACGTGTTTTTCAAAATCACGATAGAAATCATCAATCACTGTTCGCCATTCGATTGTGCCTTCTTCTACATGGTCAAGGCGTTGTTCCATCTGTCTCGTAAATTCGATGTCGATGATATCAGGGAAGTATTGATTTACTGCCTGATGGACGATTCCTCCAAGTTCTGTCGGAATAAACCTCTTGGCATCTAGTGTGACATAGCCACGCTTTTGAATGGTGTCGAGTGTGGGTGCATACGTAGAAGGTCTACCTATACCTAGCTCTTCAAGCGTCTTCACTAAACGTGCTTCCGAATATCTAGGTGGCGGCTGTGTGAAATGCTGTTTCGGATCCACATCTGCATATTTAATACGCTCACCTTCTTCAAGCGGTGGTAATATATTTTCTTTTTCTTCTTGTTGGTCATCATTGCCTTCGATATAAACTTTCATGAAGCCTGGGAATTTCACTTGAGATCCCGACGCTCTAAAACGAATATCTCCATTTAAGAAATCTGCAGTCACTGTATCCAAAACAGCCGGTGCCATTTGACTTGCGATGAGACGTTCCCAAATTAGTTTATAAAGACGATGTTGGTCTCTTGTTAAAAACGCTTTCATGGCATCTGGTGGCCGCATAGCTGAAGTAGGTCTTACGGCTTCGTGCGCATCCTGCGTCTTCGCTTTAGCTTTCGTTTTTTTCGTACTAGTTGAAATAAACTCTTCACCGTACATCGTATGGATGAAGGATTTCACTTCTTCTTTTGCGGTATCAGAGATTCTTGTCGAGTCAGTCCGCATATAAGTAATCAAACCAACTGTGCCTTCTTTTCCAATTGCAATTCCTTCATATAATTGTTGCGCTAGCATCATCGTCTTCCTCGCGCGGAAGTTCAGCTTACGTGCTGCCTCTTGCTGAAGAGATGAGGTAGTGAACGGCAACGCTGGATTACGTTTACGTTCTTTCTTCACTACTTTGGATACATCGAATTCGTCCGGCTTTATTGAACTGACGATATTTTCTACTTGTTCTTGATTCGTCAGTTTCACTTTCTCTACTGTATCGCCGTAAAATTGCGCTTCAAAAGTTTTATCACCTTTAGCGAATTGTGAAGTGATGGACCAATACTCTTCCGGTTCGAATGCATTGATTTCATTTTCCCGGTCGATGATCAAACGCAAAGCAACTGATTGCACACGCCCCGCGGATAACCCTTTCTTCACTTTCTTCCAAAGGATTGGACTGATGTTATAGCCTACTAACCTATCCAAAATCCTTCTTGCTTGCTGCGCATCCACTAAATCCATGTTAATAGGACGAGGGTGTTTAAAAGATTCTTTGATTGCTTCTTTTGTAATTTCATTGAAGACTACGCGGCAATCTGACTCGATATCTACACCTAACTGATGTGATAAATGCCAAGCTATCGCTTCCCCTTCACGATCCGGGTCAGCTGCGAGGAAAATTTTCTTCGCTTTTTTTGCTTCTTTTTTTAAATCTTGAAGTATCGGTCCTTTTCCTCGGATGGTAATATACTTCGGTTCATAATTATTTTCGGTATCTACACCCATTTGACTGCGGGGTAAATCACGTAAATGACCAAGTGATGCACTAACTTTATACTTCTTTCCTAAGTAACGTTCAATCGTTTTCGCTTTAGCAGGCGATTCCACTATTACTAAGTAATCTGCCATATCGTTCCCTCCTCAGAGAGATTTCTTTATATTTATTCAGCAAAAGAATATCTGTTGCAAAATGTATAACAGTTTCTCAAATAAAGCAACCTTTTAAACATTTTACAAAAAGAGGATATGCCGATTTATAGTAAAGAATCTACAATTTGATAACCACTCCACAACGGCTTGGCTCCTTCATCCAACAGCTTATTGGGGCCCGCTGAAAGAGGGGAATCTATAGCACCAGGAACTGCAAATATTTCTTTTCCATGATCAAGAGCATGCTCGACTGTACTCATCGTTCCGCTTCTTTCGACAGATTCTGTAATGACTAGTGCGCTAGACAAACCACTGATAATCCGATTTCTCATCGGAAATGTCCATTTTGCTGGCGGAAAGTACGGTGGATACTCTGTCACAAGTAAATGATTTTCGGCCATTTCTTCAGCTATTTTTTGATTCCTTTTCGGATACATGTGAGAAAACCCATGACCCAATACACCAATTGTTTCCCCGCCAAAGTCGATAGCAGCTTGATGAGCCATCGTGTCAGCTCCAGCGGCTAAGCCTGAAACAATTGGGATCTGACGATCAACAAGCGGTGGCACAATAAATTCCAGCGCCTTTTGAGAATAACCCGTAGCTGTACGGGAGCCGATTATGCCAACACGAGGATGTTTTTTCAATAAAAGCTTATTCCCTTTAGTATAAAGAACCGATGGCGGATCGCATAATTGCTTTAATTCTTCGGGATAATCCGAATGAAAATATGTGATCGGGATCACATTGTTTTTCTTCAGTATTTCTACTATAGGAAGACGGGAAATTTCTTCATATCTCTCTGGGAATTGCTTCACTTTTTCTACAGGCAAATTAAAAATATGCGACCATTGAAGAGCCGAGTATGAATGTAAATTTTCTAGTAAAGGGTTCTCGTGCAAAATCTTCGAAAAACGATTAAAGGGTACCGGATGGATATAATGGACATACAGTAAATGTAGGTGCTGATTGGTATAGAGCATCGAATTCTCCTCTGTTCGACACTACAAGCACGAGCACGAAAAAAGGAGTAGCAATTAAGCTACTCCTTTCAGTTTACTTCGTTTTACATTTCTCGTATAGTCCTTTTTCTTTCAAGACTTTAATTAACGTTTCACCTATGACTGAAGGTGTATCTGCGACTTGAACGTCAGCTTCTTCTAGAGCTTTGATTTTATCAGCAGCTGTACCTTTACCCCCGGAAATTATAGCACCTGCGTGTCCCATACGCTTACCTTCAGGTGCAGTTTGACCGCCGATAAAGCCTACTACAGGCTTCGTCATATTTTCTTTAATCCAAGCAGCCGCTTCTTCTTCCGCAGTACCACCAATTTCACCGATCATGACCACTGCATATGTTTCTGGATCTTCATTGAATGCTTTCAAGACATCGATAAAGTTCGTACCATTTACCGGGTCTCCACCAATTCCGACAGCTGTAGTTTGACCAATGCCTTCTTGTGTTAACTGGTGAACCGCTTCATAAGTTAGTGTACCTGAACGGGAAACTACGCCTACATGCCCTTTAGTATGAATATAGCCTGGCATAATACCGATTTTCGTCTCGTCTGCCGTAATAACACCTGGACAGTTCGGGCCAATCAATCGTGTCTTTTTGCCTTCCATATAACGTTTCACTTTGATCATATCTAAGACCGGAATATGCTCTGTAATACAGATAGTCATTTCTAGTCCCGCATCAACGCCTTCCATAATTGCGTCCGCCGCATATGGTGCAGGTACGTAAATAATGGAAACTGTTGCACCTGTTTCTTTTACTGCTTCATCCACAGTGTCAAATACTGGAACTCCTTCCACCGTCTGACCGCCTTTGCCAGGCGTTACGCCAGCGACAATTTTCGTACCATATTCCAACATTTGCTGTGTGTGGAACAGGGCAGTGGAACCTGTTATTCCTTGTACAATTACTTTTGTATCTTTATTTACATAAATACTCATGATTTGTACCTGCCTTTCTTATCCTATCAACTCAACGATTTTTTTCGCGCCTTCTGCCATGGAATCCGCTGCAACGATATTGATGCCGGATTCTTGCAACAAGGCTTTCCCGCGTTCTACATTCGTTCCTTCAAGACGTACGACAAGAGGTACTTGAAGACCAACTTCTTTAGCTGCTTCAATAACACCTTCAGCAATTACGTCACATTTCATGATTCCACCAAAGATATTAACAAAAATACCTTTAACTTTTGGATCGGATAAGATGATTTTGAAAGCGGCTGCTACTTTTTCTTTCTTTGCACCGCCCCCAACATCCAAGAAGTTAGCGGGTTCTCCGCCATAGAAATGGATCGTATCCATTGTAGCCATCGCTAAACCGGCTCCATTTACCATGCAGCCGATATTGCCGTCAAGAGAAATATAGCTCAAGTCATACTTGGATGCTTCGATTTCTTTAGGATCTTCTTCATCAAAATCGCGTAATTCCATAATATCTTTATGACGGAATGTAGCATTGTCATCAAAGTTGAATTTCGCATCCAAAGCAAGTACACGCTGGTCTTTTGTAACAACAAGTGGATTAATTTCAACGATAGATGCATCTTTTTCGCTGAACACTTTATATAAACCTAAGAAAAAGCTGACTGCTTTATTGATTAGGTTGCTAGGAATTTCCATATTGAACGCCATACGACGCGCTTGGAAAGGAACCAATCCAACTACTGGGTCGATTACCTCATAGAAAATCTTTTCAGGGCTATGTTCTGCCACTTCTTCGATTTCTACGCCGCCTTCTGCAGATCCCATCAATGTTACACGATCTGTTGCTCGGTCAACGACAAGACCAATATAAAATTCTTTTTCGATATCAATTCCTTCTTCAACGAGAAGACGCTTTATTTCTTGTCCTTTAGGACCTGTTTGGTGTGTTACGAGTTGCTTACCAATTAAATCGGCTGCTACTGAACGCACTTCGTCAAGAGTTTTTACAATTTTGACTCCGCCTGCTTTACCTCGTCCACCTGCATGGATTTGGGCTTTTACCACAATAGGTACTGTACCAATCTCTTTTGCCACTGCCATTGCTTCTTTTGGAGAAAACGCGACACGGCCTTTTGAAACAGCTACTCCGTAATCTCTCAATAACTGCTTCCCTTGATATTCATGGATGTTCATACGTACTGCCTCCATTCATTTTACAATTGCTTGAAGTTCAACTACTGTTTTATTGTAATCAAACTGTCACACGTTGTCCAAGAATCGCTATTGCAAATCAAAATTCTTTAATTTCCAACAACTTAGCCTACTTTTAATTCATACCACCTTTCTCACGATCTAAACGATAGACATAAGCAAATACCTCCGATACGGCTAAATATAGTTCTTCAGGTATCATTTCGTTGACATTTAATTGTCCAAGTAATTCCAGCAGACTCGGATCTTGTTGTATGGGAATTGAATGTTCTTGCGCACGTTGAAGAATATTCTCGGCAATTTTTCCTTTTCCTTTGGCTATTACTTTTGGAGCATCTGAAACTTCAGGGTCATAGGACAGCGCAACAGCTTCTTTTCTAGTAAAACGTTGTTCTTCTCTCATATCCTAAAATCTACTCCTCCCTCATCCAACGGGAATGCGCCAGCTGTTATTTTGACATCTAGCTGTTTTTCCATGAACGGCTTGAAAGTAATGCCCGACAGTTTATAGCCAACTCCTTCAAGGCCGTCTTTTAATTGATCTTGAAAAGCGGGTCCCACCGTTTTTAAAGAAGGCAAATCATTAAAAATCGTCAAGTTTACAACTTTGTCTTGCACATGCATATCAACCAAGGTTGTCGACAGTGATTCCAATTCCAAATAAAATAATATCCTCGCAAAAGCTGGGTCAATTTTCCCATTTTCTTTCATTCGGCTATTCCACTGCAACGTAGCATCGATCTTTTTGCCAAACATTTCTAGTGGTAGTTGCATGATCAGCTGTTGTTGCGCGCCTGTATCCCCTGATTGTAGTAATGTTCCATTCAGGCGAAGTACCATTGTTTCCGCTGCATCACGCAGTGGCGGTGAAAGCGACGGATCCTGTAGCATAGCCAGTAATTGTGGTTTTAATGCGCTTGCCAAATTCGCTATATCAGGTTCTTTCCCTCCGAGCATCGCCTCGTAATTCACACCTAATGTACTGAATACGTTTTGTATAGCCTCTTTCATGACAACTCCATTCATCGTCTGTGATACTTGAGCTTCGGCTGTCTGAAGCAATCGTTTCACTTGACTATTCTCCGACTTTTCAGCCATTTGCATTAATGCACGCATGGCTTCATCCACTTTATCAAGCGACACTATGAGCGATGGAACTGACTGTTGTACTTCTTTCATCACAGTTTGTTGCTGTAATGGCACATCTTGTCTACTCGCTTGTTGGACCAATGTCTGACTGAGTTGTTCGACTAGTGCTGTTTTTGCCCCCTCTGTCATTGGTTGCTGCACAAATTGACCCAATACATTTTGTAATGCTTTTTTCATCGAGTCGGGTAAAGCTGAAGTACTACTTAGCTGTTGTGTCAGGTTTTGCACGTTCCCTTTAATTGATTCTTGGTCAGTTACCGCTGATTGGCTAATTTGACTAATTGTACTTTGAACTGTTTGCATCGTAGCCGGAGTAATTGCAGCTTGAGCTTGGGTAAATAATTTACTGAATTGCTCAACGACTGCAACTTTAGAGCTATCTGTCATCGGTTGTTGAGTTAACTGATTAATCACAGTCTGCAACGCGTTTTTTACAGATTCCGGTAGTACTTGGTTGGGTAATTGCTGCGTGACATTTTGTACGAGCGCTTTTATTGTTTGTTGATTTGTAACAGGCGTTTGACCCAGTTGACTGATTATAGACTGTATCGCTTTACCCTGGTCTGCTTGATTCATCATGTTGCTAGTAGCATTGGTAGGTCCCGTACTCACTTTCGTGACCAAATCAACTAACACTTGAGGCAAGTTGGCCAACGATGTTTGTGCGGGTAGTATAGCAGAACTTTTCAATAACTGCAGAGCTACAAATCGATCTGCTTGAGTAGCTTGTGGATTTAGCAATTGGGATAAACTTTGATTAAGCAGTTCTTTCCCTATCACTTGACTTAAAGGAGAAGAAAGAGATTGAATGATCGATAGGAGTTGCTCACGCATCGCTGAAGGAAGATTAGCGTCGCTTTGTATAGAAGCTAGCAATGTTGTCAGTTGCTGCGTAATCGTGCTCGTCTGCGCTTGTAGGAGCGACTGAAATACAGCTGGTGTAAATGGTAGTTTTGCTTCAGCAATTTTACCGAGTGTCGCTAGTGCCTCTGCTTTCATTCCATCCGGTAATGATTTCAGAAGATTGACAGCTTCTAGTATATTTTCTTTTGTCATAGGAATTTTTTGCTTAATAATCGTCGCGAGAATATCTTTCATTTCCTGTGTTTTGGGTACATTTAACGACTCCATTAACTGGTTCAGTTGTGCCGACTGGCCTTCACCGCGCATCGGACCAGAAATGATCTGCAGCTGTAACTCAGGTTCAGTGCCGTTGACCTTGAAGTAATAATTATCTCCTGCTTGCATGGACACTTCCAATTTAGCATATAACTGCTGATTTCCAACTTGTACTTGCGCCATTTGACCAGGAAATAATTGTGTAATCTTTCCGTGAATCATTTGTCCTTCTTTCAGGGATAGCGGTTGAGTTTCCATGGTAGTCCTTGTAGATGAAGCAGCTAATGAATGTAAATTCATTGTTGATCCCTCCACATCGTTTTAATCGGTTCGAACGATTTGCGATGATGTTCACAAAGTCCATGCGTTTCAAGTCCTTGTAGATGTTTCGCAGTTCCATATCCCGCATTTTCATTAAATGCATACCAAGGAAACTCGTCATGTAATTCATTCATCAGTGCGTCACGAGTTGTTTTAGCTAATATAGAAGCAGCCGCGATAGTTAAGCTTTTTTCATCTCCTTTTATGACGGAGTAGCATAGGCACGATGTATGTAGATTCATAGCGTCTGCTATAACTACGTGTGGCGCTATTTCAAGTTCACTTATAGCTATCTCCATCGATTGCTTTGTTGCTTGATATATATTCAATTCATCAATTACTTGAACAGGCTGCACGTGTATAGCGTACGCCACAGCTTGTTCTTTAATCAGTCGGGCAAATTCCTGCCTTTTCTCCTTAGAAACTTTTTTCGAGTCGTCCAATCCAATAAGGGCGGAACAATCCTCAGGTAGTATAACCGCAGCTGTAACTACTGGCCCCGCTAAAGGTCCTCTTCCCGCTTCGTCAATTCCCGCAACAAATAAAACGCGTGAGGATCTATATGAGTCATCAAATGCGATTTTCTTTTGAAATTCTTGAATAAGCGCTTGTTTTTTTTCGTAGCGGGCGCGCCATTGAATAATCGCTTGCTGGACGCCTTTTCTCGTGTCGGCTTCAAGTTCTATAAGCCAATCATTCGGTTCTTGTAACTCCATTAATTGATGCTTTATTTGCTGTATCGTTGTCAATTTCTTCACCTGTCCATCTGAATTATGATTATCTAAGTATTATATCGGTTTCTAAATGATTTTTTCGACAAAAAAGCAACGTTTTGGAAACACAGTTCCAAATCGTTGCTTCTGGTTTATTCGAATTCTTCAGGGAAATCGAATGTTAACTTACCTACTTGCTGGTCACGGATGTCTTGTACGATCATTTCTGCTACTTTGTCATAATCAATTTCTCCACCAACAGTATATACTTTTCGACGTTCACCGATTTTATCGAACAATGATTGAACATTATCCCCCACTGTTATCATTTCATAGCGCTGTGCCAGTCTTTCAGGATAATGGGACTCCAAAAATCGTAATCCATATACTGCTAATTCCTCCATATTCAATACAGAGTCTTTAATTGCACCTGTTAACGCCAGCTTATAACCTACTTGCTGGTCTTCAAACTTCGGCCACAGCACTCCTGGTGTATCAAGGAGCTCTAATTCTTTCTCAAATTTAATCCATTGTTGCGCTTTAGTTACACCTGGTTTGTTTCCTGTTTTAGCGATGTTCTTCTTCGCTAATCGGTTAATCAAAGTAGATTTTCCGACATTGGGAATGCCGACAATCATTGCGCGGATTGCTCCAGGACGTATACCTCGCTGCTTCATGCGGTCAAATTTCGGTTGCAAAATCTCTTTGGCAGCTTTGGTGACTGTTTGGAGACCTTTACCTTCGAATGAATTGATCGCAACTGTGCGTAAGCCTTGCTTTTCAAAATAGGCAATCCATCGTTTAGTTTGTACTTCATCCGCCAAGTCCATTTTATTCAAAATAAGCAATCTTGGTTTCTGATGCGTTACTTCATCTATCATGGGATTACGTGATGAAAGCGGCAGTCTAGCATCAATTAATTCAAATACTATATCAACTAACTTGAGTTTTTCTGAGACTTCTCGTCTCGCTTTCGCCATATGGCCCGGAAACCATTGAATAGTCATTCGAATCGTCTCCTTTCATTATTTCACAAGACCAATATCTTTAATTGGCCAGAATACCACACTGGTACTGCCGATGACTTCATCGATTGCTACAACACCTATATGTCTAGAATCTTTACTTTTCCGACGGTTATCACCCATTACAAATATGTGATCTTCAGGCACTGTTTTTGCATCGATTTGCGGTACATCCTGCAGTGTAAAATCTTCCGTCAACGTACCATCTTGTACTTCCGACTTATATTGATCAAGGTACGGCTCTTCATACGGCTCATCATTTATATATAGTACATCGTCTTTATACTCCACTGTATCCCCTGGCAGTCCAATTACACGTTTAATATAATCTTTCTGTTCAGGTGCATGGAATACTACTATATCGAAACGATGCGGTTCACCAATTGTATAGCCGATTTTATTAACGATCATGCGGTCACCATGTTCCAATGTTGGCATCATAGAAATACCGTCAACGACGATTGGTGTGAATAAAAAGATACGAATAATGGCGGCCAATCCAAACGCGATTAACAATGCTTTGATCCATTCCAGTCCTTCACTTCTCGTTTTTTTCTCTTCCATCAATCCAGCCTCCTGCCCTGTCTGTTATTATTGTACAGCCAATTGTCTTTCTGAGCAAAAAGAAAGGAGGCCAAGTGCAAGGCCCCCTTCGTTTCTGTTTATCTTATTAACGGAGTTCTTTAATACGTGCTGCTTTACCACGTAGTTTACGTAGGTAGTACAACTTCGCACGACGAACTTTACCGCGACGAGTTACTTCAATTTGAGCTAGTTTAGGCGTGTGTAATGGGAATGTACGTTCCACTCCAACACCATTTGAAATTTTACGTACAGTGAAAGTTTCGCTGATTCCGCCACCGCGACGTTTGATAACAATACCTTCGAATAACTGGATACGCTCACGAGTTCCCTCGATGATCTTCACGTGCAAGCGAAGTGTATCGCCAGGACGGAATGAAGGGTGTTCAGTGCGTAACTGATCTTTTGTAATATCTGCAATTAGTTTTTGCATGTTTTTTCTCTCCTTCTTTTCTGATGCTCTTGCACGTTTTGCTTTGCAGCGGAACAACAGTAAAATAGGCGCTCTTAAAAAGCGCTTAATAAATCATAGCACACGCCTGTTAACGAATCAAGCAAATTTAGTCTCTTTTTTGTAACCATTGCTCGTAAAGTTTTTTTTGATATTCAGTTAACGGTGCTTCTCGCAATAGTTCAGGACGGCGTTGTGCGGTGCGAAGAAATGCCTGCTCTTCTCTCCACTTATCAATCTCTGCATGATTGCCCGACAACAGCACAGGAGGCACTTCAAGGCCGTTGAATGTAGCGGGTCGAGTGTATTGTGGATGTTCCAGCATACCCGTTGAAAATGAATCGTGGACAGCTGACTGATTATTACCTAGAACGTCAGGGAGTAACCGTACTACACTATCAATGATGGCCATAGAAGCCACTTCTCCGCCCGTTAATACAAAGTCGCCAAGTGAGATTTCATCCGTAACCAAATATTCACGAATTCTCTCATCGTATCCTTCATAGTGACCACAAATGAAAACAAGATGTTGCTCTTTCGCAAGTTCTTCCGCTTTCTTCTGCGTGAACCGTTCACCTTGCGGACACATTAAGATAACACGTGGCTTGCTAGTGCTTTGTTTAGTGACAGCATCTACAGCCGCAAAGAGAGGTTCGGGTTTTAGTACCATTCCCGCACCACCACCGTACGGATAATCATCGACTTTTCTATGTTTGTTTGTTGCATAATCACGAAAATCTGTAACCTTAAACGATGCGGCTTGTTGTTCTTGCGCTTTTTTCATGATTGAAGAATGGAGTACACCCTCAAACATCCCTGGGAACAGAGAGAGCACATCGATTTTCATCATGAAAGCAAACCATCCATCAATTCAATTGTGATAATCTGCTTATCTATATCGATATCTTTTACAACATCTTCGATATACGGGATATAATGTGGTTTGCCTTCAGCAGGCGTTACTTCCCATACGTCATTAGCACCTGTTTCGATAATTTCTGAAACCGTACCGATCTCGTCTCCAGTTTCTGTAATCACACGGCAGCCAATAATTTCATGATAATAAAATTCATTTTCTTCTAGTTCCGTCAATTCTTTCTCCGAGACCTTGATCACGCCATTTCGGAACTTCTCGACGTCATTAATATTCGGATAGCCTTCAAACATCAGTAAATCAAAGTTTTTATGTTTACGATGACTGATCACTTTCACAAACGTAGGTGCTTTGCTTTTCGGCATGAAGATCGCGAGCTCACTTCCCACTTCATATCGCTCATCCGGGAAATCTGTTTTGGACATCACACGAACCTCACCTTTAATACCATGCGTATTAACAATCGTGCCTACATTAAACCATTCCATTATTTCGCCTCCATTATATGAATAAAAGTATTTATACGTGCAAAAAAGGAAGGAACCGGGGCTCCTTCCTTTTGGATCAATCCAAGATATCCAAATACACTTTTTTGCCGTGGTGGCTGCCTGCTGCTGAGTAAACAATCGTACGGATCGCTTTTGCCACACGACCTTGCTTCCCGATCACTTTACCCATATCCTCCGCATTCACTGATAACCGATAAACGACTCGTTGAGACTGTTCTTCAGATACCACTTTCACGTCGTCCGGGTAATCGACTAACGGTTTTACAATTGTTTCAATCAGCTGCTTCATGTCCACCCCTCCAAATTACTTGCTGTATTTAGCGTTATGGAATTTTTCCATGATACCTTGTTCTGAGAACAAGTTACGAACTGTATCAGATGGTTTTGCTCCATCTTGAAGCCATTTCAAAGCCAATTCTTCGTTGATTTCAACTGTTGCTGGCTTTGTAAGCGGGTTGTATGTACCAACCTGATCGATTTGACGGCCGTCACGTGGTGCACGTGCATCAGCTACTACAATACGATAAAAAGGAGATCTCTTAGCTCCCATACGTTTTAGACGAATTTTAACTGCCATTATTATCTACACCTCCGAATAGTTTCACACAAGATAGTATATTACCAAGGTTTTATTTGTTTGTAAAGGTTTTTTTCTTAACACCCTCTATTTTATTTAAAAAACGCATCAAAACCAGGCATTTTACCTTTCTTCTTACCTTTTTGTTGCATATTGGTCATTTGCTTAACCATTTTCTTCATTTCCTCAAACTGCTTTAGCAAACGGTTGACTTCCTGTGTAGAAGTTCCAGATCCTGCAGCAATTCTTTTTTTGCGGCTCGCATTAATAATTTCT
This sequence comes from Sporosarcina sp. P1, assembly GCF_002743155.1. Lineage (NCBI taxonomy): Bacteria > Bacillati > Bacillota > Bacilli > Caryophanales > Caryophanaceae > Sporosarcina > Sporosarcina sp. P1. The sequence goes on along the minus strand of NZ_PDYS01000001.1, from coordinate 126,138 downwards.
GGGTTCTCGCGTTCAGCAAGCGTCATGGAATAAATAACTGCTTCTACACGACCCATTTGACTCTCATCCACTTTGGCATTGTCGAGTCCTTTGATCTTATTCGCGCCCGGCATCATTTTTAAGATTTCGTCGAGTGGTCCCATCTTCTTTACCTGTTGCATTTGATCAAGAAAGTCGTCAAGTGTAAAGCTTTGAGTGCGCAATTTCTGCTCTAACTCTTTCGCTTTATCCTCGTCCACGTTTTCTTGTGCTTTTTCAATCAAAGACATGACATCGCCCATACCAAGTATCCGTGACGCCATACGCTCTGGATGGAATGGTTCAAGTGCATCCATTTTCTCGCCCATACCGACAAATTTGATAGGTTTTTCTGTAACGGTACGAATCGATAACGCCGCACCACCACGTGTGTCCCCATCAAGTTTTGTCAAAATGACGCCAGTGATTCCGATTGTATCATCGAAACTTTTTGCCACGTTGACTGCATCTTGACCTGTCATGGCATCTACTACGAGAAATACCTCATCGGGATTAGTTAACTCACGAATATCTTTCAATTCTTGCATGAGCGCTTCATCCACATGGAGTCTACCTGCAGTATCAATGATTACCACGTCATTATGCTCACGTTCCGCCTCTTCCATTGCTTTGCGGGCAATTTCAACAGGTGACTGATCGGTGCCCATAGAAAATACAGGTACGGTAATCTGTTTTCCCAAAGTTTCGAGTTGCTGGATCGCTGCTGGGCGATAAATATCTGCTGCCACAAGCAAAGGTTTCTTATTATGTTTTTTACGTAAAACTGTGGCCAATTTACCGGTAGTTGTTGTTTTACCAGCACCTTGCAAACCTACCATCATGATGACTGTAGGTGATTTACGTGCGAATTGAATGGGGTTTTGTTCTCCACCCATTAGATTCGTTAATTCGTCTTTTACGATTTTCACTACTTGCTGACCAGGTGTCAAACTTTTCATTACGTCCTGACCTACTGAGCGCTCGCTGACCGTCTTGACGAATTGTTTAACGACTTTCAAGTTAACGTCTGCTTCAATTAGCGCAAAACGCACTTCACGCATCATTTCTTTTACGTCAGCTTCGTTAATTTTACCTTTGCCTGTAATTTTATTCATTGTTCCTTGCAGGCGTTCGGCTAAACCTTCAAATGCCATAGACAATCCCCCCTATTCAAAGTCTTTTAAGGTATGTAGCAATTTCATGAAGCGATTTGAATTTTCAGTAGGTACCATTTCTTCTAGCAACTCTACAATTTCAAGTCGACCTTCATGCTTTTCAAACAAATTGAGTTTCTTCTCGTAATCTTCGAGCATAGCCTCAGTCCGTTTCACATTGTCATACACAGCCTGTCTCGATACGCCATATTGCTCAGCGATTTCACCGAGAGAAAGATCATCTAAATAATATAATTGCATATATAAACGTTGTTTGTCAGTTAATAATGATTGATAAAAATCAAAGAGGAAGTTCACTCTTGTCGTTTTTTCAAGCAAGATCACGACCTCCTTCAGTCACTATTATATAGTATCGCGCACACGTATTGCTGTCAAGTGATTTTACTTGTCTTCTTCAATTTCGTTTCCATGTTCTTCAGTTTCTTCCATTTCTAATCCGTTCGCAAATAATCCATAGACATATTTCTCCGGATCGAACGGTTGTAAATCATCGATACCTTCACCAAGACCGACAAACTTCACCGGAATATCGAGCTTATTGCGAATTGCGAGCACGATACCGCCTTTTGCTGTACCGTCTAGTTTCGTCAATACAATACCCGTAACATTTGTTACTTCGTTAAATGTCTGCGCTTGGATTAATGCGTTCTGTCCAGTCGTCGCATCCAACGCTAACAATACTTCATGTGGCGCGCCTTCAATTTCGCGGCCAATAATGCGGTGTACTTTTTCCAGCTCATTCATCAAGTTCACTTTATTTTGTAAGCGACCAGCTGTATCACAGATTAAAACATCAACGTTACGCTTCTTAGCTGCTTTCACCGCATCAAAAATAACGGCAGCTGGATCTGAACCTTCCGCCTGACGAACGACTTCTACACCCGTGCGCTCTCCCCAGACAACAAGCTGTTCAATCGCACCTGCGCGGAATGTATCTCCAGCAGCCAACATAACGGTTTTGCCTTCTTTTTTGAGGCGGGCAGCCATTTTACCGATCGTTGTCGTTTTACCTACGCCGTTTACGCCAACCATCAAAATTACGTTCAATCTACCTTCTTCGATATTCAATTCGCTGGAAACTGTTTCACCTGAATTATAAATTTCTACAAGCTTCTCAGAAATCAATGACTGCATACCTGTCGTGTTTTTAATATTTTTACGTTGCACTTCTTCTTTTAGCAAATCAATCAATTCCATAACTGTTTCAAAACCAACATCCGCTTGAAGTAACACTTCTTCCAGTTCTTCAAAAAATTCTTCATCGACGACACGGAATCTAAACACTAAATCGTTAACTTTCGATGTAAATGAATCGCGCGTCTTCGTCAATCCATCTTTAAACTTCTCTGCTACCACTTCGTTCGTTCCTGATATTTTATCTTTTATCTTCTTAAAGAAAGACATTCATTTCACTCCTTAGCTACTGATTTCTTCTGCCATTTCAGATAGTTTAACAGAAAGCAATTTCGAAACACCCGATTCTTGCATCGTAATGCCGTACAGGACGTCTGCACCTTCCATCGTACCTTTTCGATGCGTGATCACGATGAATTGCGTCTGGTCCGAAACTTTCTTTAAATAATTACTATATCGTACCACGTTCGCTTCATCCAGTGCCGCTTCCACTTCATCTAAAATGCAAAAAGGCACGGGGCGAACTTCTAGAATAGAGAACAGCAAGGAAATAACAGTTAATGCACGTTCTCCCCCAGATAACAAACGTAAATTCTGCAACTTTTTTCCTGGAGGTCGTGCCATGATATCAATTCCCGTAGTCAGTAAGTTGGTTGGATCCGTTAATACAAGATCTGCTTCTCCTCCACCGAACATGTCCTTAAACACGCGACGAAAATGACTGCGGATTGCTTCAAACGTTGTCTCGAAGCGACTCTTCATTTCCTGATCCATTTCTGCCATTGCTTCTTGCAACGTGTTTTTAGCTTCAACCAAGTCATTACGTTGTGATTGTAAAAACTCATGACGTTCTGAAACTTCTTCAAATTCCTGAATTGCATTCGGGTTGACAGGTCCTATCCTAGCTAGTTGTTGCTTACAATCCTCTACCGTTTTGCGAAGTAGCGGAATATCCAATGCTTCAAGATGCAATTCATTCGGCCGTAAGCCATACTCTTCATCCAATCGATCTCTGACCGTTTCATATTGTGTTTCGAGTCTGGATAACTGGATCCTTAGTGTATTCAAACGCTCAGAAATAGTACCTACTTGTTGTCTGATCGTTTTAATACGCTGTTCATGATCACGAACACGTTTAGCTTGTTTAACACGCTCAGCTTTTTCCAGCTCGATCGTTTGTTGTAAGTATTTTTTTGTGTCATTCGCTTGCTGACATTGCTTCTCTATTTCTTCAGGTGTTAATTCCTTGCCAATGACAAACTCCTGCACATAATGCTGTTCTTCTTGCAAGCGATTAATTATCAAGTCTAATTCATCTATTTGAGTGATTGTTTCTAATATACTGCTTGAATGATAGGCGTTCTGCTCTTTCAATACTGCACTTTTTTGCTGTAAGTCATGTAATCTCTTCTGCAAGGACTGCTGTTCTTCGCGTCTATTCTCTACTAGTCTCTCTAAACCTTCTAACTTTTCCAACGTCTCTTGAAGTTCACTTTTCAATGCTTCATGTCGGATTTGTAAATCTTGTTTTTTAGTCGACAACTGCTTTTCTGCAGAGACAGTATCTGTACGTCCGATTTCAATTGTGGATATTTCCATTTCGACGGAACGCAATTCCATTTCAGTTTCTTGTAATGACGCATGGATTAGGGACTTTTTCTGTTGGGTTTCTTCTAACTTTACGCGCAATTGATCACGAAGATGTAAACTCGCACCAACTAAATTGCGAGTTTCTGAAGTTAGTGCGGTAGCCTGTTGAATAGATTGATCCATTTTTTTCAGTTGATTGGAAAGAGTCTCCAGTTCAGCCTTGCGGGAAAACAGCGTGGACTGACCTTTCGCACCGCCACCTGTCAATGAACCGCCAGCGTTTATAATATCCCCATCAAGTGTCACTATACGATAGCGGTGTCCTATTGTTTTAGCTAAACCTGATGCAGTTTCTAAATCATTAGCAATAATCGTCTGACCCAATAAGTTTTTGGCAACTGACTCATATGCTGCGGACGTTTGAATGAGTTCAAATGCTGTACCGATGAAGCCGTGCTGTTGAGAAAGTACTTGCCGGCTATTCATAGGAAGTTCACGCGGCTTTAAGATATCCATAGGAAGAAACGTAGCGCGACCGAAATTTTTCGTTTTTAAATAACCGATGGCCCGTCTTGCATCATGCTCAGTCGTGGTAATGATATGTTGCATAGCACCACCAAGAGCTGTTTCGATTGCCTTTGTATAAGCCGGTTCCGTCGTAATGAGTTCCACTACAGCTCCTTCGATCCCTTGTATACGTTGCTGTTTCTTCGCATGAAGTACTTCTTTGACACCTGAATAGAACCCTGAAAAATCCTTTTCAAGACTTTCCAGGGCACGAAGTCTTCCTTGCATTTCGGATTGTTTACGCAATGCTTTCTGTAGAACTTGCTGTTGCGTAGATAAACGTTGTTCTTCTTCTGTTAATTGTTGTTGACAAGCTTTAGCTGAATTTTCTAGCTCATCTAGCTGTTTTTGAACAGTCATTTTTTGCTGGATTTTCTCCTGCTGTTCTTTAGCTAGTTGTTGTTTTCGTTCGGAAAGTAAAGTAGTCTGAACGGTAATCTTTTCTGTAGAAGACTTTTCTCCCTGAAGCCGCTCTTCTACATGCTTGATTTCACTGCGCACAGTAGCCTCTTCATTGAGCCGCTCAATATAAACAGATTTCAACTGTTCAATTTGCTGTTCCGTTTCTTTTAATGAACTATTCAACATAGCCGTGACTTGCTTACTTTCTTTCGTAACTTCTTCAAGCTCACGCTGAGCAGTTTTCTGCTTCATCTGCATAGCACGATGTTTGTCTTTAGCCATTCGTTGAGTTTCTTCTGCTGTTTGCAACTCTTGTCTAATACGCTCCACTTGTTGCTTCGTATTACGAGTCTTTTCAACGGACAGCAATCTTCTACCTTCCCACTTTTCAACTTCTGCAGTCTGTTTGATCAATTCGTTTTGGTACTCATCCAGTTGAAGCTCTACTTTCACAAGGCCTTTCTTATCAATATCCAGATCTTTTTCATATTGTGTGAGAGTATCCGAAATCTTTCGCTGTTCGGCTTCATCATTTTTCACAACTGCTGCTATTTCAGAAATCTGCTGTTGCAAAGAAGAAGCGTCGTGATGGAGTAAACGAACATCCGCTTCGCGAAGTTCAGAACGCAATGTAGACGCTTTACGAGCCAGACCTGCTTCTTTTTCTAGGGGAACAAGTCGATCATCGATTTCTTTTAGTATATCCAGTACGCGATCTAAATTATCCGTCGTCTCAAATAATTTATGTTCCGCTTGTAGTTTATGTGTTTTATACTTTAATACACCCGCCGCCTCGTCAAAGACATTGCGTCTTTCATCAGCACGGCTATTTAAAATCTCATCTACACGACCTTGCGAAATAATAGAAAATGCTTCTTTACCCAATCCCGAATCCATAAATAGCGTGGTGATGTCTTTTAACCTGCAAGTCTGACCGTTCAGTAGATACGCACTGTCTCCAGATCGAAAAACCCTTCTAGTTACACTGATTTCAGTGTAATCAAGCGGAAATAAATTTTGTGTATTATCCAAAATGAGTGTGACTTCTGCAAAATTAACTGCTTTCCGAGAATCACTGCCTGCGAAAATGACGTCTTCCATTTTACTACCACGCAATGATTTTGCAGATTGTTCACCGAGCACCCAACGAATCGCATCGATAATATTACTTTTTCCACTTCCGTTAGGTCCTACGATCGCCGTGACTCCCGGTACGAAATCTATATGGATTTTTTCCGCGAAAGATTTAAAGCCTGCGATTTCCAGCCTCTTCAAAAACACGATTAGTTCTCCCCTTCGGTTGTCTGCATCAATAAATGTTCTATCGCACGACGGGCAGCTTCCTGTTCGGCTTCTTTCTTGGATTTGCCGATTCCTTTTCCAAGTCGTTGTTCATTAAGATTAACGACTGTAACAAACTTTTTCGCATGTGCAGGACCTTTTTCTTCAATGACTTCATATTGAAGGGGTCCGTTATTTTTTTGCTGCACCAATTCTTGCAGGCGACTCTTATAATCTGTCACATGCGAAAAAGCTCCGATACTAATTTTCGGAAAAACGATTCGCTTTAGGAACTCTTCAACTACTTCCATGCCTTGATCCAAGTAAAGCGCACCAATATACGCTTCAAATACATCCGCTAATAATGCAGGACGCATCCTTCCACCAGTTAGTTCTTCACCCTTGCCAAGAAGAATATAGTCTCCAAAGTTCAATTCATTTGAAAACTTAACGAGTGATGGCTCACAAACAATCGCTGCACGAAGTTTCGTCAGTTCTCCTTCGCTTTTTGCTGGTTCTGTACGGAAAAGAAATTTAGATACCCCAAGTTCTAATACAGCATCTCCAAGGAATTCTAATCGTTCATTATCAGAAAACTTCTTGCGGCGATGTTCATTGACATAGGATGAATGGGTAAATGCATTATACAATAGATTCTCATCCCGAAATTGAACGCCTAGTTTCTGCTGGAGTGTGCTGAATTTCTCGCGTACAGCTTGTGGCAATGTAGGGTGTGATACCGTTTCTTTAGAAGTTCTTTTATTTTTCATAAACTACTCTGCCTCTCATCTATTAATAGTCTGTACACACTTGTAAAGCGAAAAGAGACGCTTTCTCCTTTTCAGATGAAAGGAAGAAAGTGTCTCACCAAAAAGGTCATTCGCCTACTTTTGCTGTAATGTACGTTACTGCATCTCCGACAGTTGCAATTTTCTCTGCATCATCGTCAGAAATTTCCGTTTCAAACTCATCTTCAAATTCCATAACAAGTTCTACTACATCTAGTGAATCAGCTCCAAGATCCTCACGGAAAGAAGCCTCAGGTTTTACTTCGCTTTCATCGACGCCTAGACGGTCGACAACTACTTTTGTTACGCGCTCAAGTACTGTTGACAACATAGTCACCTCCTCTCAAGGCCAAAGTCAGCTCATTAGCTACTATTGAATTATAGAGGTTAGCCCCCCCGTTACGCAACCATAAATAGCGCTTTCAAAGAAGTAGTTCTTTTACATCACCATACCGCCGTCGACATTGATAGTTTGACCGGTAATATATTGCGCTTCGTCAGATAGTAAGAATGCCACAGTTCCCGCTACATCTTCAGCACTTCCAAGTTTCCCTAAAGGAATCGTTGACAATAATTGCTCTTTCATATCATCACCCAATTCGTCTGTCATATCAGTTGTGATGAATCCTGGAGCAACGGCATTTACTAAAATATTACGTGCCGCCAATTCTTTTGCAGTTGTTTTCGTCAAACCAATAACTCCTGCTTTAGCCGCCACGTAATTTGCTTGCCCTGCATTTCCTACAACCCCTACAACAGAAGCCATATTGACGATCCTTCCTGCGCGCTGACGCATCATTTGACGCGTGACGGCCTTAGTGCAAAGGAAAACACCCTTTAAATTAATTGACAATACATCATCCCACTCGTCTTCTTTCATGCGCATCAATAAATTATCTCGGGTGATGCCAGCGTTATTGACGAGAATATCAATGCTTCCGAATTGTTTAATCGTCTCATCCATCATTGCTTTCACTTGTTCAGCATCGGAGACATTCGCTTGGAATACGAGCGCTTCTCCGCCCGCTGAACGAATTTCAGCTGCTACAGTTTCTGCACGATCTTGGCTACCGCTATAATTGACGACTACCTTTGCACCTTCTGAAGCTAAGCGTAAAGCGACCGTGCGACCAATCCCTCTAGAAGCTCCTGTGACTACTGCCGTTTTTCCATCGAATCTTCCCATCATGACCATCCCTTCGCTTCTTCAAGCAACTTTTCAAGCGTTTCTTCATCATATACTGGATATACTTTAGCAGTACGGTCTATTTTACGGATCAACCCACTCAATACTTTTCCAGGTCCGCACTCTATAAAACGAGTAACACCCAATTCAAGCAATTTTTCAATAGACTCTTCCCAACGGACCGGGGAGTACAGTTGTTCAACCAGTAATTTTTTTATTTCATTCTGCTTTGTTACTTCATCTGCCGTAACGTTCGCGATGATAGGAATTACTGCATCCTTCATTTCAATACCTTCGAGCGTCTTTTGCAACTCTCCAGCTGCTGGTTGCATTAGAACGGAGTGGAAAGGTCCACTAACATTCAATGGCAATGCACGTTTCGCACCCGCTTCCTTCAAGGCTGTACATGCTTTATCCACACCCTCTTTGGCACCGGAAATAACAATTTGGCCAGGGCAGTTTAAGTTGGCTGGTTGCACAGGATGTCCCGACTCTGTGATGTTCGATGTGATCGACTCCAATACATCACGATCCATTCCAAGTATGGCCGCCATGGCACCCTTACCTGCTGGTACCGCTTCATTCATATACAGACCTCTTTTATGAACAGCAACTACCGCATCTTCAAATGAAAGAACTTTGGATTCAACAAGGGCGGTATACTCACCCAGGCTATGTCCCGCTGTATAGTCTGGCGTAATGCCTTCTTCTTCCAAACGCGCTGCAATCATCGCACCCACCGTGAGTAGAGCTGGTTGAGCGTTATAAGTCAACGTCAATTCATCTTGAGGACCTTCTAGCATCAATGAGCTCAGTTCAAAACCAAGAGCTTCATCAGCTTTTTGCAAGAATACCTTACATGCTTCATTCTTCTCTGTGAATACTTTCCCCATCCCTACAGCTTGTGAGCCTTGTCCCGGGAAAACAAATGCCAGTTTACTCAAGATTCCTCTTCCTCTCCGATTGTTTTTTTAATTGTTTCGCATACTTGGTATTGTACCATGGTTCTTGCTTGGCGAACCGCATTAAAAAGTGCGTTGGCATTCGACGAACCATGTGCTTTGATGACAGGATGGTTCAAACCAAATAAGCCCGCTCCACCATACTCCGCGTAATCCATCTTATTCTTCAAATCTTTTAGATCATCTTTGACTAATCCAGCCGCAAGCTTGGTTTTCAACGAAGACATGAACACTTCTTTGATCATGGAAAATACATTCATTGCCGTACCTTCAATAGTTTTCAACACCATATTCCCCGTAAAGCCGTCTGTGACAACGACATCTGCCACACCATTTAACAAGTCACGCGACTCCACGTTACCGATGAAGTGTATAGGTGCAGCTTGCAACTCTTCAAAGGCAAGTTTTGTCAGCTCATTACCTTTTCCAGCCTCTGTACCGATATTTAATAGGCCCACACGTGGTTTGTCAATGCCGCGAACTTTCTCGGCGTAAACACTGCCCATGACGGCAAACTGAGCCAACTGCGAAGGTTTACTATCTGAATTCGCCCCAGCATCCAATAACACGAATCCGCTGCCGTCAATCGTCGGTAAAGTCGGTGCCAGTGCTGGTCTTTGAATACCTTCCAAGCGACCAACGATAAAGAGTCCTGCCGCCATGAGAGCACCTGTATTACCAGCCGACACACATGCCTGTGCCTCGCCATCTTTTACCGCTTGCGCCATACGGACCATGGATGCATCTTTTTTCTTTCGAATTGCACGCACTGGCTCATCATCAGGTTCAATGATTTCGGAGCAGTGTACTACTTGAAGGCGCGGATGTGTTTCGAGAAATGGTGCCATTTTTTGCTCATCACCAAATATATGTATTCTAATGTCATCAAATGCATGAAGGCTCTGTAATACCCCTTTCACAATTTCCTCTGGTGCATTATCTCCACCCATTGCGTCTACTGCAATAATCATATGTAATTACCCGCCTTTTTTTGTTGTACGATACATTTGAAACTCCCCCGAGAAAACAGGTTCACTTTCCACTGTCGACAGGACATCGACTACCGTACTTTTATTTTTCAAGGTTTCCTTGCGTACAGTAGCACGAGACACTACCCGATCACCAGCTCTAACTGGCTTTTGGAAGTGCAGTGAGGAACGAACCGTCAATGCTAAGTCATCATCCAAGACGGCTACGGCTAATGAATTCGCCTGTGCAAATAAATGATGACCTCTGGCAATACCATTTCGTTTAAATACATGCACTTCTTTTACATCAAAAATTGAAATCGCTTTATTATCCAATTCCACATCAACAATTTCTCCAAAGATTTCTTCAGCTTGCATAGACTTCACTGTACCTAACATTTGTTGAGATGCTACGGATTTTAACCGCTCTCGCAATTCCGGAATACGACATTCTAACCGATCCAGCCGCACGGTTTGGATGCTCACGGAAAAATGCCTGGCAATGTCTTCATCTGTTAGAAATGGATCTTTTTCAAGCAGCGTTACGAGTAATTGTTGCCTCTCCTGTTTCGGAACTCTCAATTACTACACCCCTCTAGATTAGCACTTGGTATTAACACTAAGTATATAAAGAGGTAAATCAGATTGCAAGAGGTTATCGAATTTACTACGTTCACGTCTATTAGTCTATCCGCTTATCAGTGAGTGCGCCCGACTGCTCAAGACGTCCGCGTAACGTTGCATACTCGTCATTTGTCCAAAATGCATCTGAATTTAACAAACGTTCCGCATCATCACGCGCTATAGAGAGTGCTTTGAAATCATGGACCAAGTCAGCCATTTTAAATTCTGGCATTCCACTTTGCTTCTTACCAAAAATATCTCCTGACCCGCGTAGCTCCAAATCTTTTTCAGCTAAAATAAATCCGTCGTTCGTTTCTGTCATCGATTGCATTCGCATCTTTCCTTCTTCTGTCGACGGATTAGCGAGCAATACACAATACGACTGATCTGATCCTCGTCCTACACGTCCCCTTAATTGGTGTAACTGAGCCAGACCGAATCTCGTGGCATCATAAATCAGCATGAAAGTTGCGTTCGGTACATTGACACCTACTTCTACAACTGTCGTGGAAACAAGGATGTTTAACTGTCCTTCACTGAATTCCCGCATGACTTGGTCCTTTTCAGCTGAAGGCAATCGACCATGCATCAAGCCTACAGTATAGCGACCACCGAAATAATTGTTCAATTCTGCATGCACCTCGACTGCGTTTTGGACATCCAATTTATCAGATTCCTCGATCAACGGACAAATGACGTACGCCTGCCTTCCTCCACGCAACTCTTTTTCCATCTTCTGTAATACAGGCAGTAAGGAGTCTTCTTTTAACCAATGTGTTTCAATTTCTTTTCGTCCTGCTGGTAGTTCATCTAAGATCGAAACATCCATTTCCCCAAATACCGTAATCGCTAATGTTCTTGGGATAGGAGTTGCAGTCATGAATAGTACATCTGGATTTAAGCCTTTATCTCGCAAGACACGACGTTGTTGCACTCCGAAACGGTGTTGTTCATCTGTCACGACAAAGCCCAGTTTATGAAACTGCACTTCAGGTTGGATGAGCGCATGCGTACCGATCAGCAAGTCAATCTCCCCAGCTTCTAAGCGTTCCAACAACTCCTTTCTGGCTTTCGCTTTCGTAGATCCAGCAAGAAAAGCAACAGTTACACCGAATGGTTCGAACCAGTTGGCTAATAATTCAGCGTGTTGTTCAGCTAATATTTCTGTTGGCGCCATCAATGCCCCCTGGAATCCTGCAGTAACCGCTGCATACAGAGCTATGGCTGCGACAGCTGTCTTACCTGACCCCACATCTCCTTGCAGTAAACGATTCATACGCAGTGGTGATTTCAGTTCTGCACATAATTCATTCACCACACGTTTTTGCGCATTCGTTAATTCAAATGGCAACGTACTGATGAACTTCTTTAGCAAATCCAAATCATATTGAATAACAAGTCCTTTTTCTTGTTCTTTGCGTAGTTTTTTCATTCCTTGAATTTTCAACTGAAAAAGTAATAATTCCTCATAAACAAAACGTCTTCGAGCATGCTTAACGTCTTCAGCTTTAGTCGGGAAATGGACCATCTCTAGTGCTTGGGCTATAGAAGGCAGCTTGTATACTTCCAGCATCTCACGCGGTAATGTCTCTTCTATGTCTTGGGCTGTTAAGTCTATTACTGTGCGCATATAACGACGAAACGTTTTTTGATGCATAATCCCCTTCAAACTATAAACCGGCTCAAAATCAGTTTGCTCACCGGCATGTAGACGATTCACCGTAATCGTCTGACGACCACGATCCCATGCTCCGGTAATACTTATTTGCATTCCCGTGTGCAGACGGTCTTTTAAGTAATGCTGATTGAAAAACACAGCTTTCACCAAGTGATGGCCGACCAATAAACGAACTTGCATTCTGGAGCGGTTTTTCCCTGAATAAAACACTGCCGGTTCGGACTCTACTCGGCCTTCTACTGTGACACGCTCACCATGCGGCGTTTCAGTCAAATCTCTCATACGAAAATCTTCATGGCGATACGGGAAAGTATATAACAAATCTTCAATCGTCAAAATTCCTAGCTTTTCGAATTGTTCAGTTGTTGTTTTCCCTATCCCTTTTACTGTACCTACACTATTTTTCAAGATGTTCTCCACGTGAAGAATACCTCCTTCCCATATCTCATTAGAAAACGAATGTTCTTCTTTTTAGTCTACCATGAAAAGGCGGGATAATAAAAACGTTGCCCCTACTTACAGGACAACGTAATGTATTTATTCAACAGAGATAATATATGGATAGAGCGGCTGTTTTCCTGCATACAATTCTATATCCACATGCTCGAATTGTTCTTCGATATAGCTACTAATCTTTTCTGCTTCTTCACGCGTTACATCTTCACCATAAATAATCGTGACGATCTCATCTTCCTCATCAATCATAGAAGAAATGAGGTTCTTTGTCACACCCTCTAATGAAGAATTGGAGCTAGTGATTTTCCCTTGTGCGATTCCCATGAAGTCATCTTTACGGATCGTTACACCATCAATCGATGTGTCACGAACGGCATAAGTGACTTGACCGGTTTTAATAGCAGATGCCGCTTGTAACATTGCTTTCGCATTCTTCTCTACTGTAGCTTCAGGGTTGAATGCCAAAATAGCCGCCAAGCCTTCCGGAACGGTTTTCGTTGCCACAACTGCCGCTTCAATTTCCAATACTTCAGCTGCTTGCTCAGCTGCCATGATGATGTTTTTATTATTCGGCAAGATCAATACTCGTTCTGCACCGATTTCCTGAATTGCTTTGACAATATCCTCCGTTGAAGGATTCATCGTCTGACCGCCCTCAATCACGGCAGATGCTCCGATACTTTTCAAAAGTTCTGCAATTCCTTCACCCATCGAAACCGTAACAATTGCGTATTTATGCTGGATAGGTTTTGCTATTGACGCTTCATCTCGTTCCATAATATCACTGTGTTGTTCACGCATATTATCGATCTTCATCTTCGTCAATGAACCATATTTTTTCCCATAAGATAAAGCATCTCCAGGTTCTTCAGTGTGAATATGTACTTTTACTACTTCATCATCTGAAATGACGAGCAGTGAGTCACCTAGTTCGCTTAAGTCTTGACGGAACGTTGCCTCATCAAATGGTTTGTCGAGCAACTTACCCGAATCCAATTTGACCATGAATTCCGTACAGTAGCCAAACTCGATGTCTTCTGAGTTCATGAAACCTTGTATACTGCGGTGATGCTCTGTCATCACTAAATCATCCATTGAGTGCATAACTACCTTCTCAGGTAAGTCCTCACCTTTTAGACATGCCAAAAATCCTTCATACACATATACGAGCCCTTGTCCACCACTATCTACTACTCCTACCTCTTTTAACACTGGCAGTAGATCAGGCGTCCGTTTCAGCGAAGCTTTAGCTTCTTGCACAATAATTTCTAGTAAGGCTGTTAAATCCGATGCATCTTCTACGTGCTCAACCGCCGCATTAGCTGCATCTTTGGCGACTGTCAAAATAGTTCCTTCTACAGGCTTCATAACAGCTTTGTAGGCTGTATCCACACCGTATTTAAGTGCTTCCGCAAATTGCTTTACGTTTACTTCCGATTCATTCTCAATTTGCTTGCTGAATCCTCTGAATAACTGAGATAAAATCACACCTGAATTTCCACGGGCACCCATAAGTAACCCTTTTGAAAATGCCTGTGCCGTCAAACCGATATGTTCTTGAGCATTTCTTTCTGTTTCCTTTGCACCGGATGTCATGGATAAATTCATATTCGTTCCCGTATCGCCATCTGGCACCGGGAATACATTTAAAGAATCCACATAATCCGCATTTTGATGAAGATGATGCGAACCCATTTCTACCATCTTCGCAAAATGCAATCCATTGATTGAAGTCATTGACTTAAAGGCCTCCTTTTACACGTTCGTTACACGAACTCCCTGAACAAAAATATTTATTGAACTTACTGATAAACCTAACGTGGTTTTCACTATATATTGCACTTTGGATTGTACTTGATAGGCCACTTCAGTAATTTTCGTGCCATAACTCATGATGACGTAGATATCGATATGGAATGCATCTCCCTCGTTACGTACAATCACGCCGCGAGAATAGTTTTCTTTGCGAAGAATTTCTGTAAGCCCATCGCGAATTTGGTGTTGGGAAGCCATCCCCACAATTCCATAACACTCGACCGCAGCCTCTCCGACTACTTGCGCAATTACATCATTTGTAATATCTATCGTACCATGCTCATTTTTCAGTTCGATTGACATTCCTCTTCTCCTCCCCATCTCTAGACACATCATACGTACATTATACGGGAAATCATCAGGAATGAAAGTATTGAAACCGTTAAAATATAGTGTAAAGGAAAAAACCTTGAAAGTATCAAAAAAAATTGTTGCATCGATACGATGCTTATGATAAAGTACTATGGTATGCGAATTGTAACGTGAATCGCTAAATAAATTCACGAGGAGGAACTAAAATGGCTAAACAATGTGTTATTACTGGACGTAAAGCACGTTCTGGAAACACTCGTTCTCACGCTTTGAACTCTAGCAAGCGCACTTGGGGCGCTAACCTTCAAAAAGTTAGAATCCTAATCGACGGCAAACCTAAACGCGTTTGGGTATCTGCAAGAGCTTTAAAATCAGGCAAAGTACAACGAGTATAATAATCTAAAGCTGAAGACGGCGTCTAGCCGCGACAGGCACTGGAAGGCTAGAAGAAAAAGGTGGTTTTTGCCTTTATCTTCTAGCCTGAAGTGTCCCGAGCGGTTGCCGTCTGAAGCTGGATGTAATCTAAAGCTGAAAGCGCCTGGGTAGCCTCGACAGATGTTGGAGGAATTACCAGAAAGGCGCTTTTTTGCCTTTCTGGTAATTTTGAAACATTCCGAGAGGCTGGCGCTTGAAGCTAGATGTAATCTAAAGATGAAGACGGCGTCTAGCCGCGACAGGCACTGGAAGGCTAGAAGAAAAAGGTGGTTTTTGCCTTTATCTTCTAGCCTGAAGTGTCCCGAGCGGTTGCCGTCTGAAGCTAGATGTAATCTAAAGATGAAAGCGCCTGGGTAGCCTCGACAGATGTTGGAGGATTTACCATAAAGGCGCTTTTTTGCCTTTCTAAAAACAAAAAAACACAAAGCACCTTATTAGGCGCTTTGTGATTTTTCTTTTTTGCGTTTTTTTGTCTTGGCGGCTTTTGGATTGGCAGCAACGGTTGTTTTAGTACGGCTGTCCTTTTGGAAAGCTACTGCGCACTTTCTTACAATGTTACTGACAAACTTCGGAAGCGTGAATGTGTATACTCGCAAATCCCCCAACTCCTTTCAGGAATCTGAACTCCTTACCATTAAGCATATGCCCTCACGGAAGGAGATAGTACAAACATCCGCCACTGTTTCATTACTTGTAAAACGTGTTACACCAATTTCTAATCGTTCGTTCACCGTTTCATATTTGAATCCTGTCAACGTCAACCCTGTCACGACGGGGCCGAACGAAAAAAAGGAAGTATACGGATAGCGTGAATCTTTCTTTACACGTCTTACACCAGGAAGCATGACACGGATATCATTCGTAGTATTGTGTATTTTGAACTTCACTTTACGATTTTCTGCTTGCATACGATACAATAAATGCAAAGCAGACTGTAAGTGATCCAAGCGACCACCTGTCACGCCAGTCAAGACGATATAATCGGGTGCATATGCAAGCGCTCGCTGTACAGCCAGTTCTGTGTCTGTCTCATCTTTATCTTCATTCACATGATGGACAATTTCTACGTTCGAGTGAATCTGTTCAAACTGCTCTTTCGTCACAGAATCAAAGTCGCCAACTGCTTCATTGGGCTGAATACCTTTTTCCAATAAATACAACGCACCGCGATCTACACCGATGTACACAGTATCTTCTTGATCGTATTCAGCTAAGTTAACCACTTCATCTATAGGGCCCGCTGCACACACGATGGCATATTTCATTTCGCCATCACACTTTCACCGGCTGCTTTAATAGCTTGAAGTGCTTTTGCACGGTCTTCTTTACCGTAAATTGCCGAACCTGCAACAAAAATAGTCGCACCCGCTTCCACACAAGGCTTAATTGTTTCTTCGTTGATCCCCCCATCGATCTCGATTTCAATAGAAAGATTTCGTTCTTTGATAATATCAGAAAGTTGCTTCACTTTTGGTAGCACGGAATGAATAAACGACTGTCCGCCAAAACCTGGATTGACTGTCATAAACAATACCATGTCAATATCTTCAAGTACATGCATGATTTGCTCAACCGGTGTATGGGGATTCAATACAACACCTGGTTTCGCACCTGTCGATTTAATCAATTGCAATGTTCTATGCAAGTGAGGGCATGCTTCTACATGTACAGTAATATAATCCGCACCCGCTGTCGCAAAGGCCTCGATATAATCGTCGGGATTTTCAATCATCAAATGGACATCAAGCGGTAGCCCCGTCAACGGACGCAACGCTTCGACGACAATAGGGCCCATTGTGATATTCGGTACGAAATGTCCGTCCATTACATCGATGTGAATTAATTCAGCACCTGCTTTTTCGACTTCATTCACTTCTTCACCAAGCTTTGCAAAGTTTGCAGCTAAAATAGATGGCGCAATTTTTATCATAATTAATACCTCGGCTTTCTATCCGTAATTTCTTGCAAGAACAGCAAATAATTCTCATAGCGACCTTCCAAAATTATGCCTTCTTCTACTTGGGCTTTCACTGCACAACCTGGTTCTTTCACATGAAGACATCCTCTAAATTTACAACCTTCACCAGCTTCTGAAATCTCCACAAAATAATCCCGCAGTTCTTCTTTTTCGATATGTTCGAAATCCAGAGAACTGAACCCAGGTGTATCAGCGACCAAGCCATCTGCCACTTCCAATAACTCTACATGACGTGTAGTATGTTTTCCTCGACCAAGCGCATCTGAGATCACACCGGTTTTTAGTTGCAGTTCAGGTAATATCGTATTCAATAACGTGGATTTTCCCACACCTGACTGACCTGCAAGTACGGTAGTTTTACCGCTAAAATATGGGCGAAGTGTTTCAAGCAAAGAATGCTTATTCTCTACATTACGTAGAACGGTATACCCGATATGTCGATAATATGCGAGATTTTTTTCGTTTTCTTCCAACGTCTTAGGGTTGGCGATATCTTCTTTAGAAATATACAAAATTGGTTCTAATTGATGTGATTCAATGACTGTTAAGAAACGGTCTAGTAAACGAAGACTCATATTTGGTTCCACTACCGAAAAAACCAGTAATACTTGATCTACATTGGCAATGGGCGGTCTAACTAACTCGCTTTTCCTCTGATGAACATCTGTAATCGTCGCATCATTGGCTCCGTCAGGTACATACGTAACGAAGTCTCCTACCAAAGGATTAATTTTCTTTAATCGAAAAACACCACGGCTTTTACATTGAATTAAATTCCCTTTATGTTCTACGTAATAAAACCCACTGATCGCTTTTCGGATTTGGCCTTCAGCCATCGAACTCCTCCTCTATTCTAAATCTGCATAGTTGAACTTATCTTCCTCAATCACTGTTTGATCGCGCATGATTTTATAACCTCCACGCTCTCCTTCTAGAAGTTCGATCGTAATCTTACGTGTCGTATCTTCAGTAATCTCAAATTCCTCCATAGGATCATTCATCGTGTGTGTGCGATCCTGTATATAAATCTGGACTTTCTGAGGAATGATTTCCGATTGAGGTTTTGGGTCTGTTTCTGAATCTATTTCATCTTCATCATTTTCAACTGTCGGTTCTTCGGGATAGTCATATGGAATCGTCACAGTCTTTACCAACAATTTAACCGGCTTGGACGCAGGCCCTTTCGAAACCACGACATCCACTCGTTGCCCTTTTTCCATTTTTTCACCTTTAGAAGGCTTTTGTGAAATAACATATCCTTTATCCACTTTATCCGAATGTTCTTCACTGACGATGTGGATCTTCAGTCCAGATGTATTCGCATAGTCTTCTAGTTGTTTAGCGGACATACCTGACAAATCATCAAGAGATTGCAACTCCCTGCCTTTACTTACAGTGAAGATCAACTTAGTTTCTTCCGGAATAACAGACTGTTCTGCTTCAGGTTGCTGGCTGAGAATTGTTCCTTTCGGCTCGTCGGAAAAGACTTCGACTGATTCAATAGGTAAAAATCCGTAACCATCTAAAAAGCGTTTTGTCGCTTCAAAGTTACGACCAGTATAATCACTAAGCACCATAGGATCTTTACCAGCGCTAATAAATAATTTCACGCCGTCTCCCTCTTTACGTTTCTTTCCGGCTTGAGGCACTGTTTTAATGACTTGTCCCGCTGTGTATTCATCGGATGTCTCTTCAAAACGTTCATCTATGACAAAGCCTTCTTTTTCAAGTATCTCTGCAGCAACAAGCTCTTCTTCCCCTACTACTTCAGGTACAATGATTTCTTTCGGTTTCATCATCATCACCAATAGCAGTGTCAGTAATGCTAGTAGCAACAGACTACCCGCTAAAACATATGGCCATTTCTTTTTTTTCTTTTTTACAGGTGCTAGCGGTTCAGGTTTTACGGGATCTACTTTCATTGTGTCTTCAATAACGGTGGATTTTGAAGCATCTTTAATGGCAGGAATAGCCATTGTCTTGTCATCATCAAACGGCAAGGCGAATTTACTTTCATTCAATCGGTCTTGAGATAGGACCGTTAGTAAATCATCATACATATCATCTGCAGACGCATAGCGATAGGATGAATCCTTAGCTGTCGCCTTTAGGATAACATTTTCTACACTTTGAGGTATTTCAGGAAATTGATCCCGGACGGATGGGGTCTCTTCTTGTAAGTGTTTTAACGCAATCGCCACAGCTGTCTCCGCGGAAAACGGTAACTGTCCAGTAAGTAATTCATAAAATACGATTCCGAGTGAATATATATCTGAGCGTTTCGTAGCCATGCCGCCTCTAGCTTGTTCAGGAGACAGATAGTGAACAGTTCCAATAACAGAGTTCGTCTTCGTATGTGCTGTAGAATTCAACGCCATGGCAATTCCAAAGTCTGTTATCTTCACATCATCCTCACCGTTCATCAATACATTTTGAGGTTTAATGTCACGATGAACAATACCGTTATGATGAGCGTGTGATATAGCAGATACAAGTTGCTTCATAATAGACACAGCCTGTTCTGCCGACAACGCGCCATGAGTATGGATATAGTCTTTCAGTGTTTTGCCGGCTATGTATTCCATCACCAAGTAATGGAGTTCATCTTCTTGGCCAACATCAAAAATATTTACAATATGAGGGTGTGTCAGGCTCGTAGCGGAAAGTGCTTCCCGCTGGAATCGTTTTTTTAACTCTTCTTCATTGGCAAAATCATAATGCAATACTTTGATTGCCACATCGCGGTCGAGGATTATATCGTGTGCCAAGTAAACTCTGGACATACCTCCGTCACCGATCACCCGAATAATTTCGTATCGTTTACCGATTCGCTTTCCAATCATACGGGATTCACCTCAATTTCGGGAATAGCCAGTAGTATGACAGTAATATTATCTTCCCCACCACGCTGGTTCGCTAAGTCTATGAACTCATCCGCTTTTTCTGCTAATGAATTTTCATTTAACATAATATCAAGCATAGTTTCTTTTTCGATTTTATTGCTTAAACCATCTGTACAAAGTAATAAAAACGAATGTGACAGTAATGAAAATGTGTAACGGTCAGGTACGATGGATTTCTCCGAACCTACCGCTTTCATAATCCAATTACGTTGCGGATGCACTTCGGCTTCTTGTTCCGTAATTTCTCCGCTATCAATCAGTACATTAACAAAAGAATGGTCTTTTGTAATTTGCCGAATTGCTTTGCCTGTCACTTGATAAATCCGGCTGTCTCCCACATGAAAAACTACACAGTGATCATCCAAGATCAATGCAAGGTCTAGCGTTGTTCCCATGCCTTTATACGTGTCATCTTCCTGCGCAGTAGTATACAAAAACTGGTTAATATCCACTATCGCATCATACAACAAGTCAATCCAATCCTGTTCCGTTACGACTTCTTTGTCGGCAGACATGAATAGCTCGCCTATCATACGCACCGCCGTAGCACTAGCATAATCTCCGCCCTTATGACCGCCCATTCCATCTGCTATGACTGCGAGTATCGTCTGCTTTTCAGAATGAACGAATACGGCTGCTTCGTCTTCATTCACAGTTCGTTTCTGTCCTGTATCTGAGCGTATTTCATATTCCATAGGCTACCCTCCATTCCAATGGGTCTGGTTAGTTGATTCTTTGTAACGTCGCTACAAAGAAACCGTCACTTTGATGGTCGTGCGGTAATATTTGCAAATAGCGGTACTCATGGTCGCCTTCAAGAATATGGAGTGGAACGAGTGCGAAGTCTGGCTGCTTTTTCAAGAACCATTCCACTATCTCTTCGTTTTCGGATTTATCAATCGTGCATGTACTGTAAACTAAGAGACCGTCTTTTTTCACCAACTGACAGGCAACTTCGAGTAGTTCTTTTTGAATGACTGTTAGATTTTCAATATCTTGTATCGTTTTCTTATATTTAATTTCAGGTTTTCTACGAATAACCCCTAACCCACTACACGGGGCATCTACTAGTACTCGGTCAAAAGATTGAGGTTCATATGTTTTTAATAACTCTCTACTATCTCCGCTATTTGTATGAATGGAAGTCAAACCGAGACGCTCTGCATTTTGGTCAATTAAACGTAATTTATGGGGGTGCAGATCATGTGCTTGAATTTCTCCTTCATCTTTCATACGTTCTGCAATATGTGTAGTTTTACCACCAGGAGCGGCACACATATCCAATACTCGCATACCTGGTTCCACTTGTAATGCGATAGCTGGAAGCATTGAACTCTCGTCTTGAATTGTCAGCAAGCCTTGTTTAAACACTTCTGTAGAAGCGAGGTTACCTGACTCTACTTGGATACTGCTATCAGAAAGAGTACCCGCTATTGCAGTAATTCCTTCTTTTTTCAGTAAGCCGATTACTTCGCCTATATTAGTTTTTGTTTTATTGATACGTGCAGTTGTGATCGGCGGCTGATTATTGACAACTGCCGCAGCGGTTGCTTGTTCCATGCCGTATTGCTCAATCCATCTTCGAATCAACCATTCAGGGTGACTTGTCTCAATAGACAAACGAGCGACAGGGTCTTCAATTTCATCTAAAGAAGGTACGCCTTCACGCAAAATTGAGCGCAGTATTCCATTGACCATCGATGAAACACCTTTATGTCCACGCTTATTGGCAATTTTTACTGCTTCATTGACAACGGCATGCTCAGGAATTTTAGATAGGTAAATGATTTGGTAAACGGATAGACGAAGTAGCTGTCGTACCCACGGTTGTAGTTTCCCTCTAACAAATGGTGCTAAATAATAATCCAGTGTCATTTGTTGTTGTAATGTACCGTAAGTTAATTCCGTCAATAATGCTCGGTCTTTTGGTTGAAGGTCATAGATTTCAATCGTTTTATGAAGCAATAAATTACTATACGCTTGCTCTTCTTCAATTTGCATCAACATGGATAATGCCGCATCACGTACATTGCCACGCCAAATTTTCTTTTTATAATTTGTCATTCAAACTTGTCTCCCACTTGCCATTTTGATCCGATTCCATTTAAGAATACGGTAGCTGTCATTCGTTTTTTTCCGGCTGGTTGTAAATCGGTAATTGCCAATGCACCTTCACCTGTCTGTACAATAATACGGTCCTTTTCTAGACCGATGATGTCTCCAGGTGACGCATTGGATGGTTGTTCTTCCATCTGAGTCCACCAAATTTTCACTTGATCACTAGCAAACTTTGTATAGGCAACTGGCCAAGGGTGTAACCCTCGTACTTGGTTATAGATCGACCTAGCTGAACTCGTCCAGTCAATTCGTTCCTGTTCTCTCGATATGTTTCTTGCAAACGTCACTTGTGTCTCATCCTGAACTGTTCGCTCATTCGTGCCATCAATGATAGAAGGTAATGTTTCTTTTAGTAATGTAGTTCCTGCTACAGATAGTTTTGTAAACATCGTCCCCGTATCGTCTGTTTCTTCAATTGGAGTGGTGACTTGTGAAATGATATCACCCGCATCCAGTTTCTCCGCCATGTACATGATCGTGACACCCGTTTCTTTCTTACCATCCATAACCGCCTGATGAATCGGTGCGCCGCCACGGTAGTTAGGTAATAAAGAAGCATGGACATTTATACAACCGAGTTTCGGTGCCTCGAGTAGTTCATTCGGAAGCAATTGACCAAATGCAGCTGTTACTATTAACTCCGGTTTTAGTTCGAGGATTTCTTCCAACTCTACAGAGCCTTTAAGCTTCTCAGGCTGAATGACGGGTAGACCTAAACGCATTGCTTCTTCCTTTACGGGAGGTGGTGTCAAAACACGCTTACGGCCAACGGGACGATCCGGTTGTGTTACGACAGCTAGGATTTCATATCCCTCATTATATAGCATCGTCAAAACACCTACAGAAAATTCAGGTGTTCCCATGAAAATGAGTTTTGTCATTCGTCATCCTCCTCTTCGTCTTCGAATTCAGATGGATCAACGACACGTTGAATCTTTTTATCGAATAGAACACCGTTCAAATGATCGATCTCGTGTAAGATGGCACGTGCTTCATAGCCTTCTGCTTCTAATTCATATAGCTTACCATTACGTTCTTGTGCTTCAATCCTTACATGGAAAGGACGCTCTACTTCTCCAAACAATCCAGGGAAACTTAAACATCCTTCAACTTCTACTTCAGATCCTCCAGTTGCCGTGACGACAGGATTGATCATTTCAATGATATCTTGTCCTTCATCGAAGTCTACAATCGCCACACGAATCGATTTACCGATTTGTGGTGCGGCTATGCCCACGCCGTCATGTTCCATCATCGTTTCATGCATATTATCAAGTAAGACACCCAATTCATCGTCAAATATAGTTACTTCCTTACATGGAGTCGTAAGAATAGATGATGGGTGCTTGATGATTTTCAATATAGTCAAAATAATTTCCTCATTTCTTCGAAGAAAGGTTAAAAGATCGATGTTGGTTCACGGTTAATCGACATGACCAAGCCGTCTTTTGCCCAACTCGTTTTGTAGTGTTTTAAAAGTTGTTGCAGAACCGGTATAAGTGCGGGTTCATGTTTGTATTTTATCAAACTTTGGTATCGATATCTATTGTTGAGGCGACTGATGGCAGCTGCTGTTGGTCCTATGATAACTGTACCTTGTGATAGTCGCTCCGCCATAAATTCAGTGCCTTTATGTGCATAGTCAGCTGCTTTTAATACATCTTCGTGACTAAACTGTACAACCGTCACGTAATAGTATGGTGGATAACCAAGTTGTCTTCTTCTACCCATTTCCATTTCATAAAAAGGGACATAATCCTGTGTTTTTGATAATTCAATCGCGTAGTGCTCCGGATCATATGTCTGAATGACCACTTCACCAGGCAATTGATCTCGCCCCGCTCTACCACTCACTTGTGTCAATAATTGGAATGTTTTCTCGGCGGCGCGGAAGTCGGCCAAATGAAGAGATGTATCGGCTGCCAATACCCCTACTAAAGTTATACGCGGAAAATCCAGCCCTTTGGCTATCATTTGTGTTCCAAGTAAAATGTCTGCTTTTCCTTCGCCAAAATCGTATAGCAAACGTTCATGAGCGCCTTTTGTATTCGTCGTATCGATATCCATCCGGATTACGCGGGCTTCAGGTACTAATTTATATAGTTCTTCTTGTGCTTTTTGTGTTCCAGTTCCGAAGAACCGAATATGCTCGCTTGTACATTCCGGACATTCGGAAGGTACTCGTTCTTCATGACCACAATAATGGCATTTCAAACTCTCGCTTGCTCGATGATATGTCAATGAAATATCGCAATTTGGACATTCGACAACTGTTCCGCAATCACGACAAAGAACGAAACTTGAAAATCCACGTTTATTAAGCAGCAGGACAATTTGTTCTTTTCGTGCCAATCGTTCGCGAATCCCTTCAGCCAGCGCTACAGAAAACATCGAACGGTTTCCTACTTTAAGTTCTTCTCGCATATCCACCACTTCCACACTTGGCAAAGCTTGATTCTTTGCCCGTTTGGATAGTGTTAATAATGAATACACTCCTTTAGAAGCCCGAGCATAAGACTCGAGTGACGGTGTCGCACTCCCTAAAATAACAGGACATTGATAGTATTCGGCACGCCAGATTGCAACATCCCGTGCATGGTACCTTGGTGATTCTTCTTGTTTATAGGTAGATTCATGTTCTTCATCGAGAATCAGTAATCCTAAATTTGTGAAGGGAGCAAATACGGCTGAACGTGCACCAATTGCAACTTTCACTTCACCCCGATGGATCCGGCGCCATTCATCATATTTTTCGCCTGCGGATAAACCGCTATGCAAAACGGCAACTAATTCTCCAAACCGTCCTTTAAATCTGGCCGTCATTTGAGGTGTCAATGCGATCTCAGGTACTAGCACTATCGCTTCTTTCCCTTGTTTCAACACATGATCGATAGCCTGTAAATAAACTTCCGTCTTCCCACTCCCTGTAATACCATGAAGTAAAAAAGTTTCCTGGATGTTGTTGTCACTCGACTGTTCAATAGCGGAAAGAGCGATTTGCTGTTCGTCTGTTAGATGCACCGGTTTTCCGCTATCTTGCATTTGGGGTGTTGCTAATTCACGGTACACTTCCACTTGCGATTGTTCGACTATCGCTTTATCTACAAGTGACTTCAAAACAGAAGCGGTAACGCCAGATTCATTGAGGATCTGACTCGCTTCTATTGATTCTGTCGGATGCAACAATAGCCAACGGAGTAGTTCTTGTTGTTTTTTTGCATTTGGATGTACTTCTTCCAAAGCCATTTCAAGTTGTTTCGCATCCGGCACGTGAATCATTCGAACTTTTTTCATTTTAGTTTTCTGCTGGATCGCCGTATCAATTTCGACAATCCCTAGCTCATTATATTTCTTTACTTCATTTAATAAATTCGCATCTTGAAGTGCTTTTAATGTGACGTGCTGGCGGTTCCCCAAAAATGCGCGGAATGAGTCATCAAGCTCTTCCGGTTTGATCACTGTCATGATCTTTTCATATTTGGCGCGCATAGCTGCAGGCAACATGACTTGCAGTGCATCGATTTCATAGGCAATCGTTTCCGTTGCCATCCACTTCGACAAGGCTAATAATTCTGCAGACAGCACCGGCTCTAAATCTATAATTTCTGCGAGCGGTTTAATTTTATTACGATCTAATTCGCTCTCTTCTTTGATACCTGTCACATAGCCCGCTACTTTTCGTGGACCAAAAGGAACCTTTACCCGTAATCCTGGCTCCATTACATGTTCCCAATCGATAGGAACTGCATAATCAAATGGCCGGTCAATTGGATAGGCTGCTACATCTACAATGACTTCAGCGATCATGCAACTTACTACTTTCATGCTGAAGTATGGTTTCAAATAATCGCTTTGCTAGTTGCACTTTTGGCATTGCAGAAAAAGGAATAGTTTCTCCTTCTCTAGATAGCAATGTCACGACATTTGTTTCACTACCAAAACCGCCACCAGGATCCGTGACATCGTTGACGATAATATAATCTAGATTTTTAGATTCTAATTTCTTTTGTCCGTAGGCAATCGCATCCGTCGTTTCAGCTGCAAAGCCAATCAGTAATTGATTTTCTTTGCGCTTTCCAAGTGTTTTTAAGATATCGGTCGTCCGTTCCAATTCAAGTACATCATCGCCATCTTTTTTCTTCATTTTTTGGTCATGTATGTTTTTCGGCCGATAGTCTGCAACAGCTGCCGATTTTACTACAATGGATGCATCATCATACTGACTGATTACAGCATCGAACATTTCAGCGGCACTTTCTACATTTATCACATGGACTCCAGATGGAACGGATAGCTCAACTGGTCCTGAAATTAGTACGGTATGAGCACCCAGCTGCTGTGCTGCTTCTGCCATTGCGTAGCCCATTTTGCCACTTGAAAAATTAGATACATAGCGGACAGGATCTATACGTTCACGAGTCGGTCCAGCTGTAATGACAACTTTCTTACCACGTAAAGGTTGATAGGATACTTCATTAAAATACTCGCTAATTAACTCGGTAATTTTTTCAGGTTCTTCCAAACGCCCCTTACCTACATAACCGCAAGCTAAAAACCCCTCTGACGGTTCGATAAATTGATAGCCATCCATATGTAATTGTTCAATATTACGCATAACAGCAGGATGGGCATACATATGTACATTCATTGCAGGTGCAATCCAAACGTCTGCTTGAGTTGCAAGTAAAATAGTCGTCACCATATTATCTGCAATTCCATGGGCAAGCTTACCGATCACATTAGCCGTAGCAGGCGCAACGACCACTAAATCTGCCCAGTCCGCTAAATCGATATGCGCAATAACGCGAGAATCTTTTTCATCAAATGTATCAAAATATACATCATTGCGTGACATGACTTGAAAGGATAATGGCTGTACAAATTCTTTCGCGGAATCCGTCATCACGACTTTTACATTCGCGCCGGCCTGACTTAATTTGCTGACGAGTGCAACAGCTTTATAAACCGCAATACCACCTGTTACGCAGAGTAAAATGTTTTTATTTTCTATCTTCATGGAACTCTCGTCCTTTCTAAAAATAATAAACTCCCTGAGAACGGTTGAATTCCAAGGGAGTTGTTTTTTATATCAAATCAAACTTCGTCTTCATAAATAATGGATTCGTCTGCCGCTACGTTGATCAAGACGCCCGCTGCTACTTCCTCGAGAGCCCTACCAACACTTTTTACTGACCGGTATGAATGAAGCGTTTCGTCATGTTTTTCTTGTAGTTCACGCGCACGCTTAGCTGCCAGTGTAACCAGTGTGTATTTAGAATCAACTTTTCCTTTTAGTGAATCAACTGATGGATATAACATAGTTTATTCTCCCTCCAACATTTGTAAGTATCTCTTTTCCACACGTTCTCTTCTGCAATGCTCTGCCGTAACAATCGCATTGATCCGATCACATGCTTTGGAGACCTCGTCGTTCTCTACTACATAGTCGTACAGATGCATCATTTCAAGTTCTTCTCTCGCTTTTAATACACGGTCTGCAATGATGTCAGATGCTTCCGTACCTCTCCCGATCAAACGAGTTTCCAGGTCACTTAAACTTGGAGGCGCTAAGAAAATAAACAGGCCGTTTGGTACTTTCTCACGCACTTGAGCCGCACCGACTACTTCAATTTCCAGGAATACATCACGACCCGCGTCGAGTGTTGCGTTGACGTAGTCGAGTGGTGTTCCGTAGTAGTTCCCTACATATTCTGCATATTCGAGAAGTTTTCCTTCTCCGATCATTTCTTCAAATACTTCTTTTGAACGGAAGAAGTAGTCAACGCCGTCAACTTCACCTTCACGCGGGTTTCTTGTCGTCATGGATATGGAGTATTCGTAGTTGGTGTCCGGACTTGAAAATAGTTCTTTTCGTACAGTTCCTTTTCCGACGCCGGATGGACCAGAAAGGACGATTAGGAGTCCTCGGTGTTTGTACATATAATCCCTCTTTGTTATGTATTCATTAGCACGTCATACTTGTTACGCACCGTTGATTTACGCTTCAGGCGGACGCTTTCCAGGGAAGCCGCTTCCCTCACTTCGTTCAGTCCAGGGTCTCAAGACGCATGCTGTTCCCTTAGGAGTCGCCACCTTACGCTTCAATCAACTAGTAACGCTTCCTAACATTTAACTTTAACAAGAAAGTCCAGAAGATACTAGAATTTTATAGTTAAACTGAAAAGGTCCATGTGTGCAATCTGTTCATATTATACCATAATCATACGATGAGTGCTAAAATGGAACAAAACGAAATGAAAGAGGAATCCGTATGGCATTTGATGGTTTATTTACAAAAGCAATAGTAAGCGAACTGCAGCAACTGAAGACTGGTCGGATTTCGAAGATTCATCAGCCGAATTCACAGGAAATCATTTTTCAAATCCGCGCCACTAATAGAAATCATAAATTATTAGTATCACTACATCCTTCATTTTCACGATTACAGTTGACTGATGAAGTGTTAACGAATCCTTCTGAGCCACCGTTGTTTTGTATGGTATTACGCAAACAACTTGAGGGCGGGATGATTACATCGATTGAACAGCATGAGAATGACCGGATTGTAAATATTCACGTTCAGGCTCGAAACGAGCTGGGTGACCAGATTGAACGGAAATTAGTCATTGAGATCATGGGACGACATAGTAATTTGATTTTACTCGACGCTTCACGCGATATGATTATTGACAGCATGAAACATTTACCGCCTTCTGTTAACAGTTACCGTACTGTTTTACCTGGACAACCTTATATTCCAGCACCTCCACAAAATAAATTAGATCCGTTTGAAGTAACCGAGGCAGAATTCAATACACAGGTAGGTGCACTGCAGGAACCGAAAGATGTAGTAAAACATTTCGCAGGCTTTTCACCATTAACAGCCGCGGAATTATTATATCGTTTAGATGATAATAACCAATCATTTACTGTGTGGCGATCGTTTCTTGAGAGCTTCAGCTCGGGTGCCATGAAACCAACTGTCATAGAAAATGATAGAAAAACTTTGTTTTCCGCAATTGAATTAACTCATGCACAAGGCATAACACAATCGTTCCCTACTTTAGGGGATTTGCTCGACAAAGTCTATTTTGCCAGAGCAGAACGGGAACGTGTAAAATCTCAGGCTATTGATCTAGAACGTTGGTTGTCTAATGAGATTGCTAAATTGGAAAACAAAACAAAGAAACTACAAAAAGAACAAGAAACAGCGCAAGACTTGGATACATTGAAATTATATGGTGAATTATTGACCGCCAACAGCTACATGCTGCATAAAGGCGATAAAGAAGTGACTGTAGAAAACTATTACGAACAAGGCACAACCGTCACAATTCCACTCGACCCAAGAAAGTCACCAATTGATAACGCACAACGCTATTTCTCACGTTACGCAAAAGCAAAAACTGCACTTATTCGGATTGCAGAACAGCTTGAAAAAACGAAAGACGATATCGAATACTTCGAAATGGTCAGACAGCAAGTATACCAAGCTTCTCCAATCGACATAGAAGAAATACGTCAAGAATTAGTAGAACTTGGATTCATGCGTGCTCGTAGAAGTAAAAAGAAAGTAAAACTGAAAAAGCCACAACCGGAAGCCTTCGTATCTTCCACAGGTATCCCGATCTCAGTAGGGAAAAATAACAAACAGAATGACTACCTGACATTCAAACTGGCGGCTCGGGATCACGTATGGCTACACACAAAAGATATACCAGGCTCACACGTCGTCATTCACGACATCGACCCAGACGCCCAAACAATCGAAGAAGCAGCCGGGCTATCCGCATACTTCAGCAAAGCACGTGAATCTTCTTCCGTGCCAGTCGATTACACACAAATCCGCCACGTCAAAAAGCCTTCAGGCGCAAAACCAGGCTTCGTTATCTACTTTGAACAGAAAACCGTGTTCGTTACACCTGACGAGGATTTAGTACGTAAATTACGGAAATAATGCACTGTATGGCTATATGTTTTGAACATCTTAAGACAGAAGTGAATTCCTATTATTATAGGTTTCTGTTCTGACTTTTTTTCTTTAAAAATGCATCATCGTTCCACATTAAAAAACGACACCAGTTGATCGTAAGTGGAAGGCGGCGACTCCCGCGGGAATAGCATGAGTTTGAGACCCTGGACTGAACGAAGTGAGGGAAGCGGCTCAAGCCATGCCCGCAGGAAAGCGTCCGCCTGGAACGTCGATCAACGTTGCCCACCCACTCACCACTCTTTCTTCTAGAAAGCAAAACGGCTCCCATTATGGGAACCGTTTTTTCATTACAGCGTACCAAGCTTCAACTTCGTATGCCATTCCATTAATTCATTCATTGACTCTTCCTTAACCGCGCCTTCTTCCTTCGCAACTTCAGCAAGCGCCACAAAGTTTGTCAAGCTATGGTAAGTTAGTTTCGCCTCCGCAAACTTCTCGTCAGCTTTTTGCAACTCATATGTAAAGATCGAGACGATTCCGCAAACTTCCACGTCCTCTGCAATCAATGCATTCGCTGCATTTAAGCTGCTTCCGCCTGTTGAAATTAAATCTTCAATAATAACGGCCTTCGCATTCGGCTCGATCTTGCCCTCGATTTGACGACTCTTACCATGTGCTTTAGCAGTAGATCGAATATAGACCATCGGCAACTTCAGAATATCTGCAACCCATGCTGCGTGCGGGATACCCGCTGTCGCAGTTCCTGCAATTACTGTAGTTTCAGGATAATGAACGCGGATTAATGCCGCAAGCCCTTCGGCAATTTCTTTGCGCCCTACCGGATCTGCCATTGTTAAGCGGTTATCACAATAGATAGGCGACTCGATTCCCGAAGCCCATGTGAACGGCTCTTCCGGATTAATTGCTACTGCTCCTACATTTAACAGGATGTGTGCAACTTCTTTTTCTCTAGTCATGATGTAATTCCCTCCCACAATGTCTTTACATGTTTGTATGCTTCAAGCGGATTATCGGCTCCTGTAATGGCACGGCCTACTACGATATGTGTAGAGCCTTCCTGCCTTGCTTTTGCCGGGGTTGCCACTCGCTTCTGGTCATGGACATCACCTTGTGCCAAGCGAATACCAGGAGTTACTTTGAAGAAATCCTTGCCGCATACTTCTTCAATAATTTTGGCTTCCTGTACCGAACAAACTACACCGTCCAAATGCGCAAATGAAGTCAGTTTTGCGTAATGCTCCACTGATTCACGAAGCGGTACACTAATTAATTGTTCTTCCTTCACTTGACGGTCATCCGTTGATGTCAGTTGAGTTACTGCGATTAATGCAGGTCGCTGAACGCCCATAGCAGTTCCAGCCTCAAGTCCTTCACGTGCTGCTTCCATCATCGTCTTCCCACCAGCCGCATGTACGTTGACCATGTCCACTTCAAGTGAAGCCAAGACTTTCATTGCCGATTTTACTGTATTCGGAATATCGTGCAATTTCAAGTCTAAAAAGATGGAATAGCCTTCTTCCTTCAATCGTGCAATCATAGCGGGTCCTTCTTTATAGTACAATTCCATTCCTACTTTGACATTGACCGAGTGATCAAATGCTTGTAGGAAATCGAATGTCTTTTCAGCTGAATCAAAATCTAAAGCGATAATTGGGGAGTGGTTCATACACGATGGCTCCTTCCAACCAATTCTGAAATATGATCGATTCCTAGTTCATCCAATTTTGCAGGTAGTTGCTCGATTATTGTTGGACAAACAAATGGGTCAACGAAGTTCGCTGTACCCACTGCTACTGCACTTGCGCCGGCAGACAAAAAGTCCACAACATCTTGGACACATGTAACGCCACCCATTCCAATGATCGGAATATTAACCACTTGGCTTACTTCATAGACCATGCGAATCGCAACTGGCTTAATAGCAGGTCCAGACAAGCCGCCTGTTTTATTCGCAATCACTGGCTTACCTGTCTTTTCATCCAGACGCATGCCGACCAATGTATTAATCATCGTAATTCCATCTGCTCCACCTGCTTCTACAGCCAATGCCATCGCTTTAATATCCGTGACATTCGGTGACAGTTTCACATAAACAGGTACAGAAGAAACAGCTTTTACAGCCGCTGTCAGTTCTTTTGCTATTTCGGGATCCGTTCCAAATAAGATTCCGCCACATTTTACGTTTGGACAGGAGATATTTAATTCAAGCGCATGAACGTTTGAAGCTTTTGAAATTTGTTTCGCCACTTCAACGTAATCTGCCGTTTCGGATCCGGCAACGTTCGCAATAATTGGAACATCAAATTTTTCTAACCACGGTAATTCATTAGTCAGCACGCCTTGTAGCCCAGGGTTTTGAAGTCCGATAGCATTTAACATACCCGAAGACGTTTCAGCTACACGTGGTGTCGGGTTACCATAACGCATTTCTTCTGTAGTCGCTTTAATCATGATTGCTCCAAGTTGGGACAAATCGTACAGATTACCGTACTCCTTACCAAAACCGAAACAGCCAGATGCAGGCATAATCGGATTTTTCAATTCAAGTCCTGGCAATGTAATCGCTAATCTATTCATATTTGCACCACCCCTGCTGGAAATACTGGTCCATCCGAACATACTTTGACATATGCCTGATCTGTCGCATTTTCATTCGTATGACAAACACAAGCAAAACAAGCCCCGATACCGCAGCCCATACGTTGTTCAAAAGATAAGAACCCTTTTTTATGCACATATGCTTTTTGCACAGCATCAAGCATCGGCATAGGTCCACAACTGTAAAACGTTTCAAAGTCATGGGATATCTCACTCATGACGTTCGTAACAAAACCTTGTGTACCGTTACTACCATCTACTGTTGCTATATGTGTTTCACCTAAAGCAGCAAATTTTTCTTCATAGAAAACTACTGGATCCGATTCGAAACCCAGTATATGAATACAGTTAACTCCTTTTGCAGTCAGCTGTTTCGACAACTCATACAGTGGAGGCACGCCGATCCCGCCGCCAATCAATACGGCTGTTTGACCCGCAGTAGTTTCTTCAACTGGGAAGCCATTTCCTAGTGGTCCTAGTACATTAACTGTATCTCCCTCACGTTTTTCAGATAAGAGCGATGTACCTCGACCTTCTGCGCGATAGATGATGGTCATTTCATTTTTCTCAGGATTAATTTCAGCAATTGAAATTGGACGTCGCAATAACGGTTCGAATGAATCCGATACTCGGATATGGACAAACTGGCCCGGAGAAGTAATTTCTCCGACCAGCTTGCCTGTTAATTTCATCTCAAAAATATTTTTCGCAATTTCTTGTTGCGATTCGACGGTCATCAAATCTTGGATGATCATTGAATCACCTGCGGCTGTGGCATTGCATCTGTCTGGAATGTCATGGACTCGATGACGGATAACATAGCCGCAGCTGTATCAATCGAAGTTAAACAAGGAACACCGTTCTCCACTGTTTCTCGACGAATTCTAAAGCCATCACGTGCTGGTTGTTTTCCTTTAGTCAATGTGTTGATAACTAATTGTGCTTGTCCTTTTTGAATAACATCGATCAATGTCGGACCTTCTGTACCAATTTTACCTACTGTTTTCACTTCGATATTTTCTGCTTCGAGTACTTTAGCAGTACCTTCAGTTGCCACAATACGATATCCAGTTTCAATGAAACGTTTCGCGATGTCTACAATTTCTTCTTTATCCTTATCAGAAACTGTCATTAACACCGTACCGTATTCTTTTACTTCCATTCCAGCCGCTACTAAGCCTTTATACAATGCTTTTTCCAATGTTACATCTTTCCCCATTACTTCACCTGTTGATTTCATTTCAGGTCCAAGTGTAATATCTACACGACGAAGTTTAGCGAAAGAGAACACCGGTACTTTGACATAGACACCTGCTGGTGCTTCTGCAAGTCCGTCGGTATAGCCTTGTTCTGAGATAGATTTACCCAAGATAGCTTGAGTTGCGACATTCGCCATTGGAATATTCGTGATTTTACTTAAAAATGGTACTGTACGGCTAGAACGTGGGTTCACTTCGATTACATAAACCTGTCCTTCTGAAATAACGAACTGGATATTCATTAACCCACGGATGTTGAGCCCAAGAGCCAAGCGTTTCGTATAGTCTGCGATCGTTTCAATCATGGATTGTGAAAGGTTTTGTGGAGGATAGACTGCAATCGAGTCACCCGAGTGAACACCTGCACGCTCGATATGCTCCATGATTCCAGGAATCAATACTGTTTCTCCATCGCAAATGGCGTCGACTTCGATTTCTGTTCCTGTTAAGTAACGGTCGATCAATACCGGATGTTCAGGACTAGCTTTTACCGCATTCTCCATGTATTGAAGTAATTCCTCTTCATAGTAGACGATTTCCATTGCACGTCCACCTAATACATATGACGGGCGAACTAGGACGGGATAGCCGATTTCTGTTGCGATAACGACAGCTTCGGGAACTGATAAAGCAGTCTTTCCAAGTGGCTGTGGTACACCGATTTCATGCAATGCGCTCTCAAATTTATCACGATTTTCTGCACGATCGATATCTTCAAGTGATGTACCAAGAATTTTCACTCCGCGTGCTTCCAATTCATCCGCCAGATTGATCGCTGTTTGACCACCGAACTGTACGATGACACCTTCTGGTTGCTCAAGATCTACGATATGCATGACATCTTCAATTGTTAGCGGTTCGAAGTACAACTTATCAGAGATCGAGAAGTCGGTCGAAACTGTTTCAGGATTGTTATTGACGATAATCGCTTCATATCCTGATTGTTGTATAGCCCATACACAATGTACTGTCGCATAATCGAACTCTACACCTTGTCCGATGCGGATTGGGCCTGAACCTAAGACGATCACGCTCTTCTTATCAGTTCTTACAGATTCATTTTCATCTTCGTACGTACCATAAAAGTACGGTGTATCCGATTCATATTCTCCAGCGCATGTATCCACTTTCTTATATACCGGAACTAAACCTTGTTGTTGTCTCCAGTCGTAGACATCACGTTCTGTTGTCTTCCATAACTTCGCAATCGTCACATCGGGGAAGCCAAGACGTTTTGCTTTATAACCAATGGCTGTATCGTATGGATTCTCTTTCAATATCTCTTCATAACGAACGATGTTTTCGAATTTACGCAAGAAGAATAAATCGATTGCGCTCCATTCATGTATGGTTTCGATTGTCACGCCGCGCCGTAATGCTTCTCCGATGAAGAATAGACGCTCATCGCCTGCTTTGCGGATTCGTTGTTCGATCCATTCATCAGACATTTCATTACCACCTGGAAGAGATAAATCGAATTGACCTGTTTCCAATGAACGAACAGCTTTCATGATGGACTCTTCAAATGTACGGCCCATCGCCATTACTTCACCTGTCGCTTTCATCTGTGTACCCAAGTTACGCTTCGCCGATTCAAACTTATCGAAAGGCCAACGTGGAATTTTCGTTACTACATAGTCTAGTGTCGGCTCAAAGCAGGCATACGTATTACCTGTTACTGGATTCATCATTTCATCCAGCGT
This sequence comes from Sporosarcina sp. P1, assembly GCF_002743155.1. Classification (NCBI taxonomy): domain Bacteria; kingdom Bacillati; phylum Bacillota; class Bacilli; order Caryophanales; family Caryophanaceae; genus Sporosarcina; species Sporosarcina sp. P1. Next base: position 90,234 of record NZ_PDYS01000001.1, on the reverse strand, counting down.
CAAACCGACAGCAATTTTCGCGGCAAGCTTCGCAATTGGATAACCTGTTGCTTTGGAAGCTAATGCAGATGAACGACTGACACGCGGGTTCACTTCAATAATGTAATAATCAAAGCTATGTGGATCGAGTGCTAGTTGTACGTTACAGCCACCTTCGATTTTCAACTCGCGAATGATGTTCAATGAAACGTTACGAAGCATCTGGTTTTCACGGTCTGTCAACGTTTGACATGGTGCTGTTACGATAGAGTCACCTGTATGGATACCGACAGCATCGACGTTCTCCATATTACACACTACAATTGCATTATCTGCCGAGTCACGCATTACTTCGTATTCGATTTCTTTGAAGCCAGCGATGGATTTCTCTAGAAGACACTGTGTAACTGGGCTATATTTCAAACCACTTGCTACGATTTCTTCTAAATCTTCATCGTTATGACAAATTCCTCCACCTGTACCACCTAGCGTGAATGCAGGACGGACGATAACTGGATAACCAATTTCATTGACGAATGCATAGGCTTCATCAATATTATGGATGATTTCACTGTCTGGAACAGGTTCACCCATTTCATTCATTAATGTACGGAACAAATCGCGGTCTTCCGCTTTATGAATCGCATCAAGCTTTGTACCCAAAATCTCAATACCTAATTCGTCAAGGATCCCTGATTCATGTAATTCAATAGCCATGTTTAAACCAGTTTGTCCGCCTAATGTAGCGAGTAGTGCATCCGGGCGTTCTTTACGGATAATGCGGCTAACGAATTCAAGTGTGATGGGCTCGATGTACACTTTATCTGCCATTTCTGTGTCAGTCATAATAGTTGCAGGGTTCGAGTTGATAAGAATCACTCGGTATCCTTCTTCTTTAAGGGATAAACACGCTTGTGTACCTGCATAGTCAAATTCTGCTGCTTGTCCAATTACAATTGGACCTGAACCAATCACGAGGATGGATTTTATATCAGTACGTTTAGGCATTAGTATTCTCCTTTCGGTTGCTTGCAGTCATCAATTGAATGAAACGTTCGAATATATAGCTAGAATCTTGTGGTCCTGGCGATGCTTCCGGGTGGAACTGGACAGTGAATGCTTCAAACTTCTCACTTCGAAGCCCTTCAATACAATTATCATTCAATGCAATATGTGTCACTTCAAGACCTGTTCCTGCCAAAGAGTCTTCAAGCACTTCATATCCATGACTTTGTGAGGTTAGATCGGTACGATTCGTATTTACGTCTTTTACAGGATAGTTGCCGCCAATATGACTGTTTTTCATTTTCGCTGTTTTAGCACCGCATGCTAGTGCAAATAATTGGTGTCCAAGTCCGATACCGAAGATCGGCTTCTTGCCTAATAATTCTTTGATAGTTTCGACTGCCCCTTCTACATCCTCAGGATTTCCAGGTCCATTTGATAATAGAATACCATCTGGGAACAATGCTAATATTTCTTTTGCCGATATATCATATGGCACAACGATGACATCGCAATCTTTTTTATTTAATTCACGTAAAATGCCATGTTTAATACCATAGTCAATAACGACGACACGCTTACCTAAGCCTGGGCTTGGATATGGACGTTTAGTAGATACTTTCGCCACTAAATCTTTTGGCAGTTCGAATTGTTGAAGTTCTGCAACAGTTGAATCCGTATCGATCTCTTCTCCAGCAGCTGTCAATTTTCCGCGTAGAGCCCCTTTATCACGTAACAGACGCGTTAGTTTGCGAGTATCGATCTCCTGGATGCCTGGAATTCCTTTTAATACGAGCAAATCTCCTAGTGACATGCCGCTACGGAAATTTGAAGGCTCTTCTGTTAGTTCTCTAACGACTAACCCGTTGATAGCTAAGTCGATAGATTCATAATCATCTCGGTTAATTCCGTAGTTACCAATCAATGGATAAGTCATTACGATAATTTGCCCACAACCTGAAGGACTTGAAATTGTCTCCTGATAGCCTGTCATACCTGTTGCAAATACAGTTTCTCCTATTGAGGCATTTTCTGCTCCGAATGCTTTCCCTTCAAAAATGGAACCGTCTTCCAGTACTAAGTATCTTTTTGTCATCATTGACCATCCTTCCATACGATGTTCCCACCGAAAATTGTCATTACAGGCCATCCAACGCATTCTACTCCGTCAAATGGTGTATTCTTACCTTTTGAAACAAATGTCGTACGGTCGATTTTTTGTTGCTTTTCTAGATCAAGTAATACTAGATCCGCTTCAGCACCTACTTCAAGCTTACCGTATGGCAAGTTGAACACTTCCGCAGGCTTTACTGTCATCCAATTAAGAAGTTGTTTGAGTGTCCAATGACCTGGCTTGACGAAATTTGTATATAGTAAAGGAAATGCTGTTTCAAATCCTGTGATGCCAAATGGTGCTTTGGCAATACCTACTGCTTTTTCATCTGCTGTATGCGGTGCGTGATCAGTTGCGATACAATCCAATGTTCCATCCATCAGGCCTTCACGTAATGCATTGCGATCTTCGATGGCGCGTAGTGGAGGATTCATCTTCCAGTCCGCATCGTCTCCAGGTACATCATCTTCTGTCAACAACAAATGGTGAGGGCTGACTTCTCCTGTTACATGAATTCCAGCTTTTTTTGCATCACGGATTACGCGAACTGATTCTTTCGTGCTCACATGACAAACGTGGTAATGGGCGCCTGCCGCTTCCGCAAGTAAAATATCACGTGCAATATGTACCGATTCTGCAATGGAAGGAATTCCTGGCAAGCCCAGTTCTTTATTACGTTTTCCTTCGTGCATTGCGCCACCATAGATTAATGTATTGTCTTCGCAGTGCGCAACAATAGCCATGTCGATCTTCGCTGCATCTTGCATTGCTTCGTACATCATGCCCGCTTCTTGTACACCTACTCCGTCGTCCGTGAACGCGAATGCCCCGTGTTCTTTTAGTTCAGCGAGATTCGTACGTTCTTTTCCTGCTTCTCTGATCGTGATGGACGCATAAGGGAGCACACGAATTTTAGCATTGTCTTTAATCAATGTATTGATTTTTTCAAGATTTTCTTTTGTATCTGGTACTGGACGTGTATTCGGCATTGGACAAATCGTAGTATATCCGCCTTTTGCTGCTGAATGAGTACCTGTTTCAATTGTTTCTTTATGTTCACCGCCCGGCTCACGCAAATGTACGTGTACATCGATGAATCCCGGTGATACAAGTAATCCTTTACCTTCAATCACTTGATATCCGTCTGTCGCTAGCTGATTACCAATTTCCGCAATTTTACCTTCTACGATTTTAATATCTGTTTCGACGATTTGGCCTTCTTCATTTACCATTTGCACTTGTTGAATTAACGTGTTCATATTACTTCCGCCCCTTCAATATAAGTTCTAGAACGGCTGCCCGAATATAGACGCCGTTTTCTACCTGTTTAAAAATTCGTGATTGCGGACTTTCTATTAAACTATCTGCTATTTCTACATCACGATTCACTGGAGCTGGATGCATGATGATCGCATTTTTTTTCATTCTAGCTGCCCGTTCTACAGTGAGACCATATTGCTCGTGATAAGCAGCTTTCGTATACGCCATTTCTGTATTGTGACGCTCGTGTTGTACTCGGAGGAGCATGACGACATCACTCGTTTCAATAACTTCATCCCAGTTGTCGACACTGTCGAATTCTCCCGCCCATTCCGGTGGACAAAGGAACGTGACTTCAGCTCCGAGCTTCCGCAAAGCTTCTGCATTTGAACGTGCCACCCGACTATGTCCAATATCTCCCGCAATCAATACTTTCAGACCTACAAAATGACCGAACTCCTCTTGAATCGTGAAGATATCGAGCAGGGATTGTGTCGGATGCTGACCTGATCCATCTCCTGCATTAATGATTGCAACATTCGTTCGTTGTAGTAACTCTTCATAGAAACCGTCGGCTGGATGACGAATGACTAAGGCATCCAACCCTATTGCTTCCAACGTCCTAATCGTATCATACAAAGATTCTCCTTTTAAGGTACTCGAGAAACTTGTCTCAAAGGGGATGATTTGCGCGCCTACTTTACGCTCTGCCATTTCAAAACTTGTTTTCGTTCTCGTACTAGGTTCAAAAAACAAGTTGCAGACGGTATAAGTTCCAGGCAATTCCCTGAAGCCTAGCCGTTTAAAAATCGCTGCCCTATCTAGTATGAGCATGATTTCTTCCACTGTCAGGTCTTTCATTGAAACTAAATGTTCCATCAGATGTTCCTCCTTTACGAAATGCAAGTATTTCATGCACGAATTGCTTTTTGTTTCTATTCTTCCTTATCCATCAAAGTATCATCTGTTTTACCCGGCAATACTAGGTTCAACAGAACCCCGACAATTGCTGCTAATGCCATACCGCCGATTTGGAATGTTTCACTTATATTGATAGTCGCTCCACCGATTCCGATTACTAGGATGATCGATGCGATGACTAGATTTCGTTGATTATCAAAGTCAATCTTGTGGTCGATGAGCATCCGTATTCCTGATGAAGCGATGATACCAAACAACAGAATGGATATTCCGCCAAGTACTGCTGTAGGAATCGTAGCGATCAACGCCATAATTTTACCGATAAATGAGAAGATTATCGCAAATACCGCAGCTCCCAAGATCACATACACACTATAAACTCGTGTGATAGCGAGTACACCGATATTTTCTCCATATGTAGTTTTAGGTGGTCCTCCGACTAGTCCACTCATAAGTGTGCCCAGCCCATCACCAAGCAATGATCTGTGTAACCCAGGACTTTCAATATAATTCCGGTTTACGACTTTACCTAGTACCAACTGGTGTCCTATATGCTCAGAGATCGTGACAATCGCGATTGGCACCATAATGATCAGAAGTGTCGGTGTTACGACAAATTCATAATCCACACCCGGGATCAGCATATCTGGTACCGCAAACCATTTGGCTTCTACTACTTTACTGAAATCTAGAATGCCGATGAATGCAGAGTAGATGTACCCAACTACGATTCCAATAAGAACTGGCATTAAGCTAATAATTCCTTTAAAGAACATTAAGCAAAATACTGCAGAAGCAAGTGTTACTAGAGCCGCGGAAAAGTGTAAGCCGCTATAAACATCCGCTCCGTCAACATTGATTGTGCTCGCCATATTTATGGCTGTCGGTGCGAGCGCCAATCCAATTACCATAATGACCGGTCCCACTACGATGGGTGGTAGTAACTTCATAATCCAGTGATAACCGGTTTTATAAATCAGTAACGATATGATGGCATAGACCAATGCTACGAACATACTACCTATCATCGCACTGCCGATCCCACCAGATTGTGTCGCCATCTGAATTGGTACAATAAAAGCGAATGAAGAGCCTAGATAGGCAGGGACTTGAAACTTCGTCACGATAATAAATACGATGGTGGCGATCCCACTCGTTAATAACGCGATAGCAGGACTTAAGCCTACAAGTTGTGGTACCAAAATTGTGGCGCCGAACATGGCAAACATATGCTGCAAACTTAGTGCCAGCCAGCGAATAGGCTGCGGTTTTTCATGTACATCTAATACTTTTACATTCATCTATCATTTCCCCCAGCTACTTATAATGTACGTGTGTGAATCTTGACTCCATCCGTTCCGTCTTTTTCTATCATACTGACTACTACCCGCTCTTCATTTGAAGTCGGGATATTTTTACCAACAAAGTCGGGACGAATCGGTAGTTCTCGATGACCTCGATCTACTAATACAGCCAGCTGTATGGAAGAAGGTCTTCCTAAGTCCATAATGGCATCTAATGCAGCTCGTACTGTTCTGCCTGTATACAGAACATCGTCAACCAAGATGACTTTTTGGTCGGCTACATCATGTTCGATGTCGACCTGTTGTACGAAGGCTTCCCCTTGCTGATTCTTTAATTGAAGGTCATCTCGGTACAATGTGATATCCAATTCACCGGTTTTGATAGGTTTACCTTCAATTAGTTCAATCTTATCTGCTAAGCGTTTTGCCAAGATTGCCCCTCTTGTTTTAATGCCAACGAGGATGCAGTGATCAATACCCCGATTTTTTTCAATAATTTCATGGGCAATTCGTGTGACCGCCCGTGTGATTGCTTGTTCGTCTAGTATTTCTGCTTTTTCCGTCATATCAATAAGTCCCCTTTCTTTTTTACCTTTTTTCTATAAAAAAACCCTCCAGTCAGAGTAGACTGGAGGGCGGACGTGCAGAAAAAAGCATACATCGATACTTACCGCAGTAAGCAATCATGTAATTCCGTGCAACCTTCCCAGCCTCACAGGACTGACGTTAAAGGTATCGCTATTCAATTTCTTACTAGAGTATACATCTCTTAATAAGCGTTTGTCAACGCCTATTAAGCACGCAACTCATTTAGCAACTGTTGGTAATTTTCAGGCAACTGGGCAGTAAACTCCATATATTCATCCGTTGTAGGGTGATCAAAACCAACAGTTCCCGCATGCAGTACTTGACCGCCAAAATCGATTGTTTTTCTCTGACCGTATTTTGGGTCACCTACAAGAGGGAAACCAATATATTTCATATGCACACGAATCTGATGAGTTCTCCCTGTTTCTAAGCGGCATTCAACCAATGTATAGGCGCCAAAACGTTCAAGGACCTTAAAGTGTGTAACAGCATTTTTCCCATCATCCACGACCGCCATTCGTTGACGATCACGCTTATCACGCCCGATCGGTGCATCTATTGTGCCGTTATCATGCGGAATATGTCCGTGAACTAATGCAGTATATACACGATTCACTGATTTAGCAACGAGCTGATTAACTAATGAGACATGCGCTTTATCATTTTTCGCCACCATCAATAATCCGGAAGTATCTTTATCGATACGGTGCACGATACCAGGTCGCATAATACCATTGATACCTGATAAATCTTTCACTTGGTACATCAATCCATTGACTAACGTTCCACTTACATGACCGGCTGATGGGTGAACCACCATTCCGACAGGTTTGTTAACAACCAATACATCTTGATCTTCATAAACGATTTCAAGATGTAAGTTTTCAGCTTTGACATCATACTCTTCGATTTCTGGCTGCTCAACAGTGACCTTATCGCCTGACTTGACTTTATAGTTCGGTTTTATTGCAATGTCATTCACCTTAACATGTTCTTCTTTCACCCATTGCTGGATTTGTGTACGTGACCAATCCGGTTGAAGAGTAGCCAATGCTTTGTCTATTCGATTGCCTGTAAGTTCTTCAGTTATTTCATATTCAATTCTTTCCATTACGACACCTTTTTCTTTTTCTTTTTTTCATCAAGCACTACGTGTAACAAAATAAGTATGACAGCGATTGTCAGTGCGGCATCCGCCACATTAAATATCGGAAAATCATAATTTATAACAGGAATCAAGACGCTGATGAAATCCACTACTTCTCCCCTGACTAGTCGATCGATAAAGTTTCCAATCGCACCGCCCAGCAATAGCATTAAACTCATACCTAGTAATCGGTCCTTTTTACCTTCTGTATGGAAAAAGTAAATGATAGCTACTACTACTACAATGGTCACTATAAAAAAGAGCCACATCTTCCCTTCAAGCATACCCCATGCAGCACCACGGTTACGGTGAGATAGCAATGCAATATAGGGATCGAGAACAGAAATATGTTCTCCTAACTCCATATTTTTTACGACTAGCCATTTCGTCAACTGATCCAAGCCGATGACCAGTGCTGCGATTGCATAATAAACGATCACTTCATTACCCTCCATCCAGCTAATTTCTTCTTTAGTTTACCACAAAAACACGTCTTCCATTGTGTTTGTTAGTTCCACTATGCAAAAAAACCATCATCATCCACGAGTGAATGATGATGGCTACGACATCAAAATTGCTTACGCATAGTTTTCTTTCACAACAGTCGCGCATCGTGTACATAGTGTTGAATGTTCTGCATCTTCTCCAACTGTTTTAGAGATTGTCCAGCAACGCTCACATTTCTCACCTTCAGCAGGTTCAACCAAGACCGTTGCATGATCCAGTTTCAATGCATTTGGTAACTCTGCATCTGTACTCTCTTCAAAGTCCGAGACGATGAAGAATTGTGCAAAATCGATATCTTCTGCTTGCAATATGCCACGTTGAACTTCAGGCAACACAACAGTCACTTTTGCCTCCAATGATTTCCCAATTACTTTCGCGTTTCGTGCTTCTTCGAGAGCTTTCAAGACATCATCACGAATCTCCATCAAATTATCAAAGCGCTCACGAAGCTTGTCCGCAAGTTCACCTTTATGATCAGCTTCAGGCATATCCGTCAATTGGACACTATCTTCTTCAACGTACTGAATATTTTTCCACATTTCATCTGCTGTGTGTGGCAAGATTGGTGTGATGAGCTTGACTAGTGTAATCAATGTATCATACATCACCGACTGCATTGCACGACGATCTGGGTGATTCGCAGCTTCGATATAGACTACATCTTTCGCAATATCCAAGTACAGTGAGCTTAGTACGCCTGTACAGAAATTATTGATTGCGTGGTAGACCGTAGGGAACGCATACTGCTCGTAAGCTGTAAGAACTTCCTCAATCAAATCCTGCAACTTCACATAGACGTACTGATCAATTGCACGCATATCATCAAATGCTACACGATTTGTAGTTGGATTAAAGTCGGCTACGTTCCCATGCAAGAAACGAATCGTATTACGGATCTTCCGGTAGACTTCTGATACTTGCTTAAAGTTCGAATCAGATACACGAACATCTGCTGTATAATCTACAGACGATACCCATAGACGGACGATGTCTGCACCAAGTTGATTGATGACTTTCGAAGGAACGATGACATTCCCTAAAGACTTACTCATCTTACGGCCATTTTTGTCCAATGTGAAACCATGGCTCAAGATGCCTTTATACGGTGCAATACCGTTGATGGCTACGCTCGTTGTCAATGAAGAGTTGAACCAACCGCGATATTGATCGGAACCTTCAAGATATAAATCTGCTGGGTAACGAAGATCATCACGTTCATCTAGTACTCCTTGATGAGTAGTACCCGAGTCGAACCAAACATCCATAATGTCCGTTTCTTTCGTGAATTCGCCATTCGGGCTCCCTTCATGTGTATAGCCTTCTGGCAATAGTTCTTTTGCAGAACGTTCGAACCAGACATTTGATCCATTCTCACGGAATAAATCTGCTACATGACTGACTGTTTCATCTGTAAGAATCGCCTCTCCATTTTCCGCATAGAATACCGGAATGGGAACACCCCATACGCGCTGACGGGAAATACACCAGTCACCACGGTCACGCACCATATTAAATAAACGTGTTTCACCCCAAGCTGGTGTGAATGTAGTAGTTCGGATTGCTTCGAGTAAATCATTTCTGAAAGATTCAATAGAAGCGAACCATTGTGCAGTCGCACGGTAGATGACTGGCTTCTTCGTACGCCAATCATGCGGGTACGAGTGAGTGAAGAATGACAACTTTTGAAGTGCCCCGACTTCTTTCAGCTTTTCAGTTACCGCTTTATTCGCATCCTCATAGAACATACCTGCGAAAAATGGTGCTTCCTCCGTCATGACACCTCGATCATCAATTGGAGATAATGCATCGATTCCATATTGCTTACTTACGTAGAAGTCATCTTCACCATGGCCTGGTGCTGTATGGACACAACCTGTACCCGCATCTGCCGTAACATGCTCACCTAACATAACTAATGAATCACGGTCATAAAATGGATGTCTCGCAACGATTCGGTCAAGATCTACACCTTGAATTTCTTTTTCGATTGAGTACTCTTCCCATTCCAATTCTTTTGCCAAATACTCGATTAAGTCTTTTGCTACTACAAATTTCTCATTCTGAACCTTTACTACTGCATACGTAAATTTAGGATGAACGGAAATTCCTAAGTTTGCTGGAATTGTCCAAGGTGTTGTTGTCCAGATCAGGAACTTCTCATCATGCTCCAGTACACCTTTCCCATCCGAGATTGAGAAGCTGACGTATATGGAGGGAGATTTCTTATCCTGATATTCAATTTCCGCTTCTGCCAAGGCAGTTTCACTTGAAGGAGACCAGTAGACAGGTTTTAGTCCTTTATAGATATAGCCTTTTTTAGCCATTTCACCAAATACTTGTATTTGACGTGATTCAAATTCAGGCTTCAGCGTGATGTATGGATTATCCCAATCTCCACGAACACCTAAACGCTTGAACTGCGTACGCTGATTGTCAATTTGTTGAAGGGCATACTCTTCACACATTTTACGGAATTCAGCGGTACTCATTTTTTTGCGATCAACCTTTTTATTTACAAGTGCTTGCTCTATTGGTAAACCGTGTGTGTCCCAACCCGGTACATAGGGTGCGTGGAACCCAGACATTGATTTATAACGAATGATAAAGTCCTTTAGTACTTTGTTAAGTGCGTGACCCATGTGTAAGTCACCGTTTGCATAAGGCGGTCCATCATGCAAAATGAAGAACGGACGGTCCGCAGTACGTTCTTGAACTTGCTGATAGATATTCTTCTCATTCCACTCTTCCTGCATTTTCGGCTCATTATTTGGCAAATTTCCACGCATAGGGAAATCAGTTTTCGGCATAAGTAATGTATCTTTATATTCCATTATAATTCCTCCTTAAAATATGTGTGATTCAATTTATTGTTTAAGAAATGAAATCAGCTAGATCAAGCGCTCTCTTTCTTGAGAAATCAGAAAAACCCCATCCCAAAAAGGGACGAGGTTCATTCTCGCGGTACCACCCTACTTGCAATTGCATAACGCAATTGCCGCTTAGACACTAGTAACGACAGTGTGAGGCCGAGAACCAAGATCTACATAAAGGTTCTAGCTCAGGAGTGATTTTCGTTTCTGATTTACCACCGGGCTTACACCATCCCCGGCTCGCTATGGGCAAAATCAGAAAGTACTTTTTCCGTCAACGCTTCTTCGTTTCAATTTACTTTTCATTATAAAAATGTGTTCGGAAGTTGTCAAGCTTCTTTCGTCTTCGTAACTAGTTCTTCATCCAGACTGTCTACATTCGGAATATCCAACTCTTGCTCAGCTGCACTTTCAACGCTGGATGTATCCAACTCATACTTCAACAAGTCGTTCCAGTCTTCAGTGTTGATCATATCAAGCTGCGCTTCTACCATCATCTTGAAACGGCTTTTGAATACTTTTGACTGCTTCTTCAACACTTCGACTTCTAGTGCAATCTTTCTTGCCTGTGCGAGTGCGTCGTTAACAAGGCGGTCTGCATTCTTTTCTGCTTCAGAAATGATTAACTTTGATTCTTGAATAGCATTTTTGCGAACATCTTCTGCAGCTTCTTGTGCAATCAGAATAGATTTCTGCATCGTTTCTTCTATTAAATTAAAGTGAGTAATCTTAACTTCATTATCAGAAACTGTTTTTTCAAGTTCTTCATTTTTCTTCAGAACGTTTTCGTAGTCTTTCATCAATTGTTCTAAAAATCCATTCACTTCATCTTCGTCATAGCCACGAAATTTCGTGTTGAATGTTTTGTTATGTATATCCGTAGGGGTTAAAGCCATAATACGCTTTCTCCTTTCAGTATGCTTACATAGTTTACAGTGTGATTGTGTTTACTACTTGATTAAACACTACTTTTCTTAATTTATCAAGGATTCTATTCAGACTAGCGCACCGATCATCACGCGAATTTTATCTTTCTTTGTACGCCCTTCGATACTCATAATTCTAAAGCGGCCAAATCCTCTAATTGAGAGTACATCATATTCTTCCACTTCAAATGCTTGTTGATCAATCATAGCCCAATTCACTTTTACTTTTTCCGCCTTAATAAGTGAAGAAGCTTTAGCTCTTGAACTGTTTGTTAATGCTGCTACAACTACGTCCAAACGCAATGAACTAACGATATGCAGTTCTTCCGTCCACTCTTCTTTTACATTAATAAAGTCTTCCGTGGTCAAAACTGGCTCTACTGAAACTTTCACTTTACCGACTTGCGTGAAATGGACATGGATGTATTCAGATACTTCCTCAGCAACCGCAAATTGCACCGCTTCTTCAGTTATTTGTATATCACCAAACCGTGAACGTTCAATTCCAACAGACAGTAAAGATCCAAGGAGTTGGGAATGTTTCATCGTAACGAATTTTTGCGGATAATTCACTTTATATATACTGATTTGAAAATCCTCTTTAATCGGGGTGTAATAATCAGGGTAGATGAGTACACGCTGTCGTTCTGCATCATTAAAGCCACCTTCAGCTGTCAATGTGAGATCTGAATTTCTCACGATTGATTCTGTTATGAACCGCTGACGTGGATCCATAAACTCTGTTAGCTTGGGCGCATATGTATCTTCTACTTCTTTCACCCAACTATTCACTTTTTCAATAAACGGTTGTTCTTCTTTACGAAAATGTTGAAATATTGAATCCATTCTATTTCTTCTCCTTATATAAAAAAATCCCCACCTTGTGAGGATTTCCAAATTCAGTTAAGGTTATACTTAATTTACTAATGCTTGGAAGATCATCAAATAAATCTGTCCAATCCCTCTGCTGATTAATTGTAAGGACAGCAATGCGACGATCGGTGAAAAATCAATCATGCCGAATGGAGGTATGAACTTACGGAAAAAGCCTAAATAGGGCTCTGCTATCTTTGCTATCAGCTGCCCAAATTTTGTTTCTCTAGTAGATGGAACCCATGACATTAAAATATAAATGACCAATAGGATTGAATAGATTTGTAACGCTCCGGATATTAATAAATAAGAATTGTTTAATAATGCGATCATAATAACATGTACACCTCATTCAAATTGTTCAACTTTCAACTATTGAAAGTTCTAAGTTGTGTAGCCTATCGTTCTTGTTGTTCAGATAGAAACTCCGTTATTTTACCGGCTACTTCTACGTTGTCAGGTGCACATAGAAATATATCTGCGCCAATTCGTTGAATGTCGCCACCGAGGGCATAAACTGTCCCACTTAAGAAATCAATGATACGAAATCCTTGATCTCGCTCTATCTGCTGTAAGTTCACAACGACAGAACGGCGATTCTTCAAATGTTCTGCAATATCCTCTACTTCAGCATAAGAACGCGGCTCGAGTAGAATGACTTTTGATGATTTTTGAAGACTTTGTAGGCTAATCACTGGGGCTTGTGTAGATGAAGGTTTTTGCGGTGAGGCTTGAAGTCGACTATTGACAGCCCGTTTCTTCCCTGCTAGCTTCTTCATCTCTTTGCGAGCCATTGCTTGTTCACCTTTTGTTGGTTTGCTTTGGGGTTTCGGTTGTTGAACTAAATCTTCTTCCTGTACCCAAAACATTTTTTCCAATCGTTTTTTGAGGCTCATTCAGTTTCCTCGCTTTCTGATCCGGCCAATGCAGTGCCGATGCGTATATGAGTTGCACCTTCTTCTATTGCAATTGTAAAATCATTGGACATACCCATGGACAGTTTAGTACACGGTGCGTAGGATAATCCTTTTGTTGCGATTCTGTCTCGTAGTTCACGTAAAGAACGGAATGTGTTGCGAACTACAGATTCATCATCCGTGTTTGGTGCCATCGTCATCAGTCCAATTACATGAATGTTTTCGTAAGCCGCTAATTGTTCAAAGAATACATCTGCTTCATCGGGAGTAATACCCGATTTAGATTTTTCACCTGAAACATTGACTTGTACAAAACAATCTAGCGGCTTACTTGCCCGCTTGTTCACTTCATTCGCAAGGCTCATACGGTCAAGCGAATGAAGGCAGTCAATCGTGTCGACTAATTCTTTTACTTTGCGTGTTTGTAAGTTACCAATAAAGTGCCAATTGACTGGACCTACAATCGTTTCTTGCTTATCAAGCAATCCTTCGAGACGATTTTCCCCTAAGTTCCTAATCCCAATATCTAGTAGGGATTGGGCTCTAGCGGAAGATACTTGCTTCGTGACAGCTATTAACGTGATATCATCCGAGCTGCGATTTGACGTTTCACATGCTTCGTTTATTTGATTTTGTATAGTGGCTAGTCGTTGTTCTACTTGTTCCATATTATCACTACTTTTCATTAGCTTTATTTCATTGTATCAATTTGGGCACTATATATCAACGATAAGTCATTTATTGAGCCGTTTATTCTCAATCAAGATAATATCTTTTCCAATCGTCATGACGTCTTTGTAATTGATTTTTTGGACACCTTTTGACTTGCTGTCTGAGAAGAATGAGCGTTCAAGTTCGCCTATATGAAGTTGAGCAATTTCTCCTTTTTCGATGTCGATTGTGGCGTCTTGAACAAAACCGAGGAAAGACCCTTTTTTCAGTTCAATGACTTCTTTTTTCTGTAAGCTGGAAAAACGCATAGTTTCCCCTCCTTCTTTCATACTATGCATAGTGAGTTTTAATGAGAACGTGGAAAAATGCTCGACGAATTAGAAAGTGCCTAGAGAGGGAGACATTGGATAGTGGTTTGGGATTTCCGTTGCAGAAGTGGATGCTTTCCGGGGGTAAAATCTTGAGCCGCTTCCATCGCTACGTGCAAAGATGTGCTCCTAACGCTTCGCTTTTACTCGCAAAAGCCGTACTTCGCAACGGCTCTCGCTCAGTCTAGGATCTCAAGATCGTGCTGATCACCAGGTGTCGCCACCTTTTCCACTACAATCCTACCGTGAGATTGCGATTAGTTTTAAACGTCATTGTTATTGGCAAGTGACTTAGTGGCGCTTTATTACTTATTTAAATTCAAAATCTGTAAAGTCTTGAAGCTCAATGAGCGCTTACAAAGCAAGTATGATCACTTAATTGCTTCTAAGAGCGTTTACCCAATGAATATGATCGCTTGTTGAGATCATTGAGCGGTCGTGAAGTTGCTATGATCACTTAGACGAATCTATGAGCGCTTGCGTATTGGGTTTGGGTTTGGGTTTGGGTTTGGGTTTGGGTTTGGGTTTGACTATATCTCCTCCCATCTATATCCAGAAAAACAAAAGTGAATCGTAGTGGAAGGCGACTCGGGGAGGTTCAGCCCGACAGGTGAGACAACCAAAGGGAGCTACGCGACCTGGTTGGCTCACCGCGGGCCCGCCCGAACGCGTCCGCCTGGAACGCAAAGTAACGTTGCCTTCCCCTCACCCACTCACTTCGCCAACAAAAACAAAAACTGTCCCCCCACGTTTATGTGGAAAGGACAGTCTTTGTATATCAATCGCTATCATTATTTCTTCTGCTCAATTCCAAGCCGAATCTGCTCCATCGCATGCTTTTCAATTCTTGAGATTTGAGCCTGTGAGATTCCGAGCTCCTTAGCAATTTCGGTTTGCGTCTGACCGAGGTAAAATCGTTTGGAAACGATAAGTTGTTGACGTTCGTCCAGCTCGCTCATTTTATCTTTAATGGACACATAGTTCATCCAACGATCCTCTGATACTCTCTGGTCATGTAGCTGATCCATCATATAAATCGGATCGCCGCCATCGCTGTTCATTGGCTCATGCAACGACATAGGGTCCTGTATGGCATCTAAGGCGAAGAGTATATCTTCTTCCGGTATGCCGGTAATCTTCTCGAGATCTGAAATTCTTGGTTCGTGTTGATGTTCGTTGACATATTGTTCTTTTGCCCTGATGGCTTTATAAGCGATATCACGTAACGATCTGGATACACGAACAGCATGATGATCACGAAGATGTCGTTTGATTTCTCCAATAATCATCGGCACAGCGTAGGTGGAAAACCGGACATTATGTTTTAAGTCAAAATTGTCTATGGCTTTCAACAACCCAATACAACCAACCTGGAATAAATCATCAGCCTGCTCTCCACGATAGTTAAAGCGTTGAACAAGGCTAAGTACGAGACGTAAATTCGCAAATACCAATTCATCTCTAGCAAATTCGTCACCGCTTTGCAAACGGATGAATGTCTCTTTCATCACATCGGCAGTTAATAAAGGCAGCTCGGACGTATTGATCCCACAAATTTCTACTCTTGTACGTACCATTGGCTCTTCCTCCGCATTCTATAGGTGAGTGTACAGAGTAGTGTGTCCTCAACTCTTTAGAATATGCGAATTCACGAATCGCCAATTTCTGCCGATAAGCCCAGTTATGAAATTGGTTGATTTAGTCGATCTCGGAGCTCAGAAATTATTTTCTTTTCCAATCTAGATATATACGATTGTGAAATACCGAGAAGATCCGCTACTTCTTTTTGTGTCATTTCATTCGTGCCCATTAGTCCGAATCGTTGTTCCATAATATAACGTTCTCTTTCATCTAAAACTGAAATGGCATCGATCATATATTGACGCTCTAGCTTTTTCTCGACATCGTCTATAATAATGTCTTCATCTGTCCCTAGGATATCCGATAGAAGTAACTCATTACCATCGGCATCCGAATTTAACGGTTCATCAAATGAGATCTCCGAACGAATTCGATTCGTTTTACGCAAATGCATTAAAATTTCATTTTCAATACAACGAGAAGCATATGTCGCCAGCTTAATATTTTTATCTGCTTTAAAAGTTTCTATTGCTTTGATCAAGCCGATAGTTCCTATACTAATGAGATCTTCAATATTCGTGTTCGTATTATCGAAGCGCCTTGCGATATAGACAACGAGACGTAAATTTTTTTCAATTAATGTATCACGCGCAGCAGCATCGCCATTCATTAATGCCGCAATCATTTTTGCTTCCTGCTCCTTATCGAGTGGCTTAGGAAGAGACTCATGTCCACCAATATAAAATATGCCGCTTTTTTGTCTAAAGAATCCCACAATATAAGAAACCCATTTTTTTACTTCTATCAACATATAGCCGTTCTCCCTTCTTCTTTTAGTACATCCATCGCACTCATTTGCAAAATAGCCGCTGCACCTTGAGGGTATTGATGCTGTTCTTTCGTCAAGACGATGTATCCTACAGGCAATAACTCTCCTTCGAGCAACCAGCTATCATACTTGATTCCAACAGCCCACGAAGCACCTTGAACAGTCTGCAATCGTATTAAACGAAGATTCTTTTGATAAGTAGCAGGGAAACTCGCCAAGTCTGGAGATTTTTCAGGATTCCAGGACACTAGTGCTGAAGCGAAGTCGTCTGGCAGCTGATCTTTGATTGCCTGATAGCCAATAAAATGCACAGGATCTCCTGATAATGGTTCTACGCAATGATTACCCGTATCGATGAATACCTTAAGTGGAATGGAATGTCCCCATAAATTCAATTCTGAGTCCAGCGTGAAACTCATTAACTTATTCATCATGCGTGTGTCAATCCATTTATGCTTCACGATGTATAACGACAGATAGGTTAGACCAATCGCTACGAATAAAAAGCGTTGATTTACGCTGATACTAATCTGTGCATAGATCAAGGTCAACATTCCACCTGCGAAGAAAGCCGCAATCAGTACAGCGAGAATCGAACTTTTCCAACTCCTAAACGTTTGTCCAAATGCGATATACGTCATTCCTAAAAAAGTGAAGATCATCGCTGGCAAAGAATACGGGAACAACGTAATAAAGAAGGCACCGAGAAATGCTGCGCTCCATAACCTCCTTTTGCTCGTTTGATGATTTCCAACTTTATTAGTGAATGATAGGATGGCGTAGTTAAAGAGCATGTTGATCCCTATCATCAGTTCTCCATACATATGCCGGCCTCCTTACAAACAGATTATCATGGCTTTAATGAAAAACCTGTCGGGCTTTGGATGGTTTCCTATAAAAACTTCGACATATTTTTAAGTGCGTATAGTCATCGCGCTATGACGAAATCAAAAAAGCTTCCCGCATGAGAATTTCATCTCTTGCGGGAAGCTAGTTCTATTTATTATTTACGACGCGTACGATTACGTAAGAACGTTGGGATATCCAATTGTTCTTCGTGCTGATGCTGCTGATTAACCTGTGGCTGTCTCGGCTCAGCTTGTTGTTCGTAACGTGGTTGCTCTTCATATCTGCTCTGTTGTGCTGGCGGTTGCTGTTGTACAGCTCTTTGTGGGCGAACGCCACCCGTTACCCCAGCACCACGTTGTCTTGATGGAGCTAATTGTTCTTCGTTAAATCCTGTCGCGATGACTGTGACGATGATTTCATCTTTCAAGTCGTCGTTGATAACAGAACCGAAGATCATGTTAACGTTTTCGTCTGAAGCAGTGGCAACAATATCAGCTGCTTCCTGCACTTCAAACAAGCTCAAGTTCGAACCACCTGTAATATTCATTAAGACACCTTTGGCTCCATCGATTGATGTTTCAAGCAACGGACTAGAAATAGCTTTTTTCGCGGCTTCCGCTGCACGATTTTCACCAGTAGACATACCGATCCCCATCAATGCAGATCCTTTGTTGTACATGATCGTTTTCACGTCAGCAAAGTCGAGATTGATCAATCCAGGTACTGCGATCAAATCCGAGATACCTTGAACACCTTGACGCAATACATTGTCAGCTTCTCTGAACGCTTCAAGCATTGGAGTGTTTTTATCCACAATCTCCAGCAACTTGTCATTTGGAATAACAATTAGCGTATCGATTGCTTCTTTCATGCTTGCGATACCGCCAGCTGCTGAAGTAGATCTCTTTCTTCCTTCAAAAGTGAACGGACGTGTAACCACACCTACTGTCAATGCACCAATATCTTTAGCGATTTGAGCGATAACTGGTGCTGCACCCGTACCAGTTCCGCCTCCCATACCAGCTGTAACGAAGACCATGTCTGCTCCACGTAGAGCTTCTTCGATCTGCTCTTTACTTTCTTCAGCAGCTTTTTTACCTACCTCAGGGTTAGCGCCTGCGCCAAGTCCTCTAGTAAGCTTCTCACCGATTTGTAGTTTGATTTCAGCCGATGATAATTTCAATGCTTGAGCATCCGTATTTACCGCGATAAATTCTACACCTTGCACTCCATGTTCAATCATACGGTTGACCGCATTGTTTCCGCCGCCGCCCACTCCAATAACTTTAATTACCGCTAATGCATCTATATTCGTCTCAAATTCAAGCATTGATTTTCCTCCTCTAAATTATCTGTAATTCCCTGTTCAACACAATGGTTTACTCAAAGAAATTGTCGAATACTTTTTTAGCGCGTTTCATGAATCCTTGACCTTTTTCTTTTTTCGGCTTAACTGGTCTAGCTACAGGTTCCGCAACTTCATAAATGGAGTCTGATGATTGAGGTGAACCAACCGGCTCTTCTTCATAACCAAAGAACACATCTTCCATATATGCATAGCGAATCAAGCCAACCGCAGTAGAATACATTGGCTCACGGACACCAATATATTCTGGTGTGTATAATCTAGCTCTTGTTTTAAAGACATCACGAGCCAACTGTAAAATCCCGTCCAATTTAGCTGTACCGCCTGTGATGACGATACCGCCAGGCAAGTCACGGATACCTGTTGCATATAAGTCTTCGAGAATCAATTCGAACAATTCTTCAAGACGTGAACCGATAACATCAGAGATATAACGCTGGCTATATTGATCTTTTGCATCTGACCCTACTACCGGTACTTCAAATAATTCTTCATCTGAAGCATCATCATAATAGGCGTGTCCATACTGATGCTTAATCATTCTTGCTTGTTCTGTAGGTGTTTTTAAGACGATTGATAAGTCTTTTGTAATATGATCTCCGCCAACAGGTAATACAGACGTACTAATCAAACGATTTTCAGCGAACACCGAAACCGTAGTTGATCCTCCACCAATATCGATAAAGGCAGTTCCATGATACATTTCATCTTCAGATAATGCGAATGTACCTGCCGCCAATGGCTGCAAATAAATTTCGCGTATTTGTAAACCAGCTTTTTCTACACAGCGTAAAATGTTATGTAGTTGAGTTTTGGACGTCGTAATTAACGTCGCGTCCATTTCCAATCTTACTCCCATCATACCACGGGGGTCTGTGATTTCATCATAATCATCGACAATAAATTGCTTTGGCACTAAATTGACGAATTCTCTTTCCGGTGGAACATTCATTACTTGTGATGATTTCATAACTCTTTCTAGGTCATCATCTGTGATTTCACGATTTTCAGAGTTCACAGCCACAACACCTTTGACGTTTTGGAACTGAACGCCATTTGCAGGTATGCCAAGAACTACTTCTTCAATTTTCAAGCCTGTCATTCTTTCAGCCTGTTCAATCGCTTTACGGATTGACTGGACAGTGGCATCAATATCAATAATTGTTCCTTTGCGAATTCCAGCAGATTGTACATTTCCTACACCGATTACATGCAGGGCATTTTGATCCATCTCCCCAATTAAGACTTTAATTGTGGATGATCCTATATCAAGTGATACGTAATGATTTGATTTACTCAATTATTGACACCTCCTTAATGTAACTAGTAACTTCCATTCTATTGTATTATGACTGCTTTGTCTAAATATTTTCAACACCCTCTTCTAAAAACATGTAATATTACGCATTTGTGTCGGAATTTTTGTTTCTACCCGTCCATTTTGCGAGCAAGATTCTTCTGATGACCGCGATGTTTTGGAATAATCGTACACCAAAAGCGAAAACTGCTGCCAAGTATAAATCTACACCTAAGTGTACACCGATAAAAGCAAGTGCTGCTGCTAATAGTATATTGAAGAAAAATCCGCTGACGAATATTCGGTCGTCATACACTTGCTGAAGATAGGCTCTGATTCCACCAAATAGTGTATCAAATGCAGCGAGAATCGCAATAGTTAAATAGTTATTATATACTTGCGGGATCTGTATATCCGAGAGCAAACCTAGTGAAACGCCAAGGAGGAGCCCAAGTAAGGGTAGCCACATATTGTCATTCCTCCTTTGTTTGTTCTTTTAAAAACCGATTTTCAAAACCGCCCGTCCAGCCTTGTAACGTAATGTCATCCGTTGGTTCACTAATTGTCAGTATTAAGTCGTCCAAATAAAACTCATCTTGTATGGTAGTTGTCAATAATTGATTATACAACTTTTCACTTTCTTCCTTCGTAGGAGAAACGACTTTAATATTGAACGGTGGTGTGGAAACCACTTCCCCATTGACGGTCAGATTACCATTGATATCCCGGATCCAACTCAATGTAGTAAAACGCTTGCCATCAATCTCCAACTCATTACCTTGTTGTTGATTCACCACATTAATAAACCAAGCCAGCAGTTCAGACGATACTGGCTCTATTTCATAACCGAACGCAATACTTTCAGGGGATGGCGCGACTTCTATTACAAATCCTGGACCAGTGGTCGGCATGAATCCCGCTTGTTTATACAGTTTATCCAACGTGTCTTGCAACACACTTGCTGCATTGGCTTCGGGTGATGCATTATAAGCAACAAGCGTCTGGTCAATTCCCCTGATTTCTTCTAAAAGTTCAGAGTGGATTTTTCTTTCACTCGATAATTCTTTACGAATAGCCCATAAATCTCGAGTGTCTCGTGGAGATGTAGTATTCATTGTGTTGTATTGTAAAGCCAATACAAATCCCACTATACCGAGAATCAACGTGAACTTCCAGTGTATTTTTTGCTTCACTCTACCCCCCCACAATCCCTCATACTTCGTCACGAATCGCAGGTAGTTGAACTTCCTTCATTTCTTCCAATGTGACGACGATATTATCTCGCAACAAACCATCTATAACACTGCCTTTTAAATGTAGCGCTGGAGTTAGCACTTTCGGATCTCCTACTGCTTCTATAATAAAAGGTGCTGGAAACGTTCTGCCATCAACCATAATAACAGGGCCTGTACATTTTATGTACGAATTCGAATTAATCCGTTGCCCATTGATTGTCATTCCTTGCGCACCTGCGATTTTCAATTCATTAATTACACGTAAAACGTGACTTTCATGGACGATATAATCATTCGGATTTTGTATTGAAGGATCATAAGCTGCATCTTCCAGTGTTACTTTTACTCCTGCACCTTTTGACGGAATATCGCCAAGCAATAATCTTAAATCTCGAGCTTTTTCCACAAGAACCGCATGATTTTTTTCTTTATCGGAGAACTCCTGCTCAAACGAATGCACTTTTTTCTGTTTCTCCAATAATTCATTTGTCAATTCCTTATTTCTCTCTTGCTGATCGATTAAATCGGCCCGATACTGTTCTTCTTGCTGAAATAAATTGGTTTGCTGTGAATCCAACACTTGTTGCTTACTGCCAATTGTACGGTAGGAAAATGCAAGCATGAAGCCCAAGACTAGAAATACGATGGATAGCACCAATTGCTTGCCGCGTTTTTCTCTAGTTTTCTTCAGTGTTTTGCTCACTTTTTTCCTCCTTATTCATTTCTACTTCGACCGGCTTGCCCTTTGTTGTGGCTGACTCTTCAGTGGGCTGTGGAATTTCCACATCTATCGGTACTGGTTCTTTGTAGAAATCTGTATATGTTTTAAAATACACGCCAATTTCAATATCTAGCACGCCTTTTTCTTCTTTTGGCAATTGAGCGATGATATCCGGATAGTAGGACATTTTATCAGCGAAACCTAAAATCACTGCATGTACCTCATATCCATCACTCATAAATACGTCAATTTTTTCTTCTCCTTGATAACGAAGCTCTGACAGGAGTTCAAAAACTGTACTATCCATCATTTGTAGTTCACCGATCATTCGTTCCGTAACTTCAGGATCGGTAAAACCAGATAGGATAGGCGCATGAGAAAGGATATCAGGATCGGTAGTTTCTAGGCGATCACCATTTTCCAACAATAAATTATATTGTCCTTGATTCTCTATAAAGGCAACCGGTTCCCACTCTGTAACATGAATGGAAACATCATTATAAAAATCACGACTCACCGTGGCATCTTTCACGCCGGGAATTTTCTTGATATTTTTTTCTATATCTTTAGCACGGAAACCCCATAGTGATTGCCCCTTATACAATCCACTCTGATCTTTATACTCCTCACTTTTGTGTAAAACAGTCTCATTAATGGATATATTCGATACATCGCTTAATGAAGATTGGAAATACAATAAGGCAAGAAGAACAAGGACGAATATCACGACGAGTAGAAGAAAGCTCATATTGGCCTTTCTTCTGCGTTTTTTACGCATAGATGGAATCCGATCTTCAATATCTATTATTTTTTCCACATCCTGTTCTCCCTTCATCCTGCCCTTTTATTCGCAGAGTAGTGTAAAATTGTTCCAACAGCAAGCCAAGTGGTCAACAGCGAGGATCCTCCATAACTTATGAAAGGCAACGTCACCCCTGTCACAGGCAGCAAACCTGATACGACTCCCATATTTAAAAACGTTTGGAAAGTGATCATGGACACCATACCGGTGACAATTAAAAACGAATTCCAGTTGTTCAGCCGAATCGCTATGCCGAATGCAGAAGCGAATAACAAGATAAACAGCAATACGATAGACGCTGCACCGATAAAGCCTATTTCTTCTGCTATAATCGAAAAGATAAAGTCATTTTGAGGTTCAGGCAAGTACAAAAACTTTTGACGACTATTCCCAAAGCCATGACCGAATAATCCACCAGGGGCAATTGCGAATAAGGATTGAATACTTTGGAACCCCGTACCGAGAGGATCGTTCCACGGATCAATATAGGATTTAATTCGATCCAAACGGTACGGTGCAGCTAGAATGAGTGCGATAAAAGCACCGAGTCCTGAGACGAAAAGAAAGATAAAGAATGACAATGGATAGCCTGCCAAGAAAAGAATGACAAAAGCAGATACTATCATGATGACGGCAGAGCCGAGGTCAGGTTGCAACATGATCAAAGTTGCGGGTAATAAAATCCATGCAAAGTGTTGCCACTGCCAGGACTTTTCTTTATGTTTCTTCATACCGCTTGCTAATTTTCCAAGCAAAGCCACCTTAACGAATTCCGCCGGTTGCAAACTAATGGGGCCAAACGCGATCCAGCTTTGAGAACCATTTCGCACCGCTCCAATACCCGGTATCAATACTGCTACCAACATTAAAATTGAAGCGATATAACAATAGGTCCAAAATTTAGGATGGGATGTTAACGGACTTTTGACCAGCACATAAGCGACAGCCAAGGAAATCATCATATAGATGCCTTGCTTGACGATAAATGGAGAAGAATCTTGATAATGTACTTCTCCCCAATAAGATCCTGCCGATTGCACAAATACTAATCCAATCAGCGACAATAATAGGGCGGTTGTCAAAAAGATTATTCGGTAGGTTCTTTCCAGCGTTCGCATCCTTCCTCAAATTAATCGATCATTCCCTCACTTTACTCTCTAACTATTACAACGAATTTACAACTTCATGACTGCATCAATAAATTGATCTCCACGAATTTCAAAGCTCTCGTATTGATCCCAACTTGCACAGCTCGGTGACAATAAAATCACATCGTCTTCACAGCTACACGCATATGCCTTCTGGACGGCTTCCTGCATAGTCGATGCTTGGATTGTCTCTGTTACACCACAAGACTTCGCAAACTCTGCAAAACGCTCTGCTGTCTCCCCTATCGTCACGACAGCACGGACATTTTTCATATAAGGGCGTAATTCTTCAAATGAATGGCCTCTGTCAAGTCCACCTGCAATCAAAATAATTGGCATCTTAAATGAGGAAAGTGCACTTTTTGTCGCTAATGTATTTGTCGCTTTTGAATCATTGTATATGGTACGACTTTTTACTTCGCGAACAAATTGCATTCGGTGACGAACACCAGTGAAAGAACTTAAGACATTTTCTATCGCTGTTTTTTCACACCCTGACAATATGGCTGCTGCTGTCGCTGATAAGATATTCTCTAAATTATGGCGACCCGGTAATTTTATATGCTTAATTTCTATGAAAGGTTCGCCTAACCAATAAATCCATTCCTCATCTGCTGAGATACCCTCATCGGCTTTTCCTAGTGCTGTGAAAGGAACTTTTTGAGATTTAAATGATTCTACTGCCTCATTAATTAACTTTTGATCAGCATTAAAAATCAAGTATTCTTCTGAAGTTTGATTGCGTGCCACTTGCAACTTTGCATCCAGATACTCTTGCATCGATCCATGATAGTCCAAATGCGCTTCGTATAAATTCGTAAAAATTGCAATTCGCGGGACAAAACTTTCTGTTCCAGCCAATTGGAATGAAGAAGCCTCAAGCACAATCACTTCATTCGCATGAGCTTTTTCCGCCACTGTACAAGAAACCGTTCCAATATTGCCGGCAATCAACGGTTTTTTATTGGCCATATTGAGCATGTGATAAAGCAATGTTGTGGTTGTTGTTTTACCGTTTGAACCTGTAATGGCAATAATCGGTGCTTCACTGAGAATACCTGCTAATTCCACTTCGGTCCAAATTGGGATATTTTGCTCAACAGCACTAGCTATCAATGAATTGCTATAAGGAATCCCCGGATTTTTCACGATGAAGTCGAAATTTTGATCCAGCAAATCATTTGGGTGTCCCCCACCAATGACTTCGATTCCTTGTGTTTGAAGTTCCACTGCCTCTTCATTGCCTTCTAGCGGTTTGGAATCATTGACTACAACTTCAGCGCCCAGACGCTGAAGCAAACCTGCTGCTGCCACTCCACTCTTCGCAAGACCGACTACGAGTATTTTTTTACCTATGAATTGTTCAGTATTCTTCATCTACATGACCTCCAAGAAGACCGGTACGAGGGCGGCAAGCAATGCCACACCCCAGAACACAATCACTACTTTCCATTCAGACCAGCCCGATAATTCAAAGTGATGATGAATAGGGCTCATTTTGAAGACACGTTTTCCAGTCATTTTAAAACTGATGACTTGAATGATGACAGAAAGGGTTTCTACTACAAATACAATTCCGATGATCAATAACAATAATTCCTGCTTGATCAATACTGAAATCATAGCTAGCGCGCCACCTAATGCCAATGAACCTGTGTCTCCCATAAATACTTTTGCTGGTTTGATATTGAATAGTAAAAAACCAAGCATTGCACCTGCTACTACAAATGCGAATAACGCGATATCGTTTTGCTCATATGCTAAAGCAAATACACCAAATGCCGAGAATGCGATAGTTGATGTACCGCCAACTAGTCCGTCCAATCCATCCGTTAAGTTGACTGCGTTTGAAAAGCCAACGAGCCAAAAGACTAAAAATGCCACATAAAATACACCTAGATCTATTCCCATTTCTGTGAAAGGAATCATTACGGTCGTTTCGAATGGTCCGAGTTTCAGTAAGAAAAAGGCAACAATTGCAATAATGATCTGCCCGATTAATTTCTGAAGTGATGTCAACCCTAAGTTGCGCTTCGCTACGATGATAATAAAGTCATCTAGGAAGCCGATGATTCCGAAACCAACCAGCACGATTAATAGCACAATCGTATGAGTAGTTAATGTGTCGTTTATGTAAGATAAAGTGAGTGTTGAAATTAATATGGAAAGAAGGAAGATGAGCCCGCCCATCGTAGGCGTTCCCGCTTTCTTCAAATGCGCTTGCGGGCCCTCTTCCCGTATGCTTTGACCAAATTTCAACCTTCTAAGTAATGGGATGATGATCACCCCGATAATCGCTGATACGAAAAATGCGACAGCGATTATCGTGACTGTGGTGCCGAGTGTCATGGTAAGTTCTCCTTCTACTATCAATTGCGTGTCAGTGAAGCACTGCTTATTCTGTGTACAAATGAATCGTGTCTTCCACGGTCATCAAAGTATGGGGAGCAGGCAACTGTCGAATGACTTTCTTGCCTTTTCCATGCCACTTAACTTTGAACGTGTAATTTTGTGACAGTAATTCTTTTTCATTCATTCCAAGTAAATCGGGTGAACGGAATGTGATCGCGTCTCCCCATCGGTATTCTTTTTCCAACTGTTCTTTTCTTCTTTCAATGTTAGCAATCGGGGCAATTTCTTCAATAATCCGTCCGACAATTGGTGCAGCGATGACTCCTCCGAATTGAATGGAGTTCTTCGGACTATCGATAGCTAGATATACGAGTAGTTCTGGATCATCTGCAGGCGCGAAGCCGATGAAGGAGACGATATAATCACCATCTTTATAGCGACCATTCTCCACTTTCTGTGCCGTCCCTGTTTTACCACCGATACGAAGTCCATCTGCAAATGCATTACGCCCCGATCCATTTGCCACCACAGATTCAAGCGCGTGCCGTACTTCGGCTGATGTTTCTTCGCTGATTACTTGTCTTTTCAATTCAGGTTCGAATTCTTTTAACGTCTTACCTTCAGAGTCCTTTATCGATTTGACGATATAAGGCTTATAAAGTTTACCGCCATTAATAGCTGCGGCAACTGCTTGCACTTGTTGGATTGGTGTAACAGAGATTCCTTGCCCGAACGAAGTGGTTGCCTGTTCTACTGGTCCAAATGCTTCTTCAGAAAACAAAATACCTTTTGATTCTCCAGCAATGCCTGATTCTGTCGAGCTACCAAAGCCGAATTCACGAATATAGCGATCTAATTTTTCGCTACCGAGTCGCTGACCCATCGTAATGAAACCAGGGTTACATGAGTTTTCTACAACTTCCAAAAATGTTTGATCTTTATGCCCTTCCCGTTTCCAACACCGTAATCTGGCGTTTGCAACGACTTTATAACCAGGGTCATAAAAATTTTCATTCTCCAAATCGATGACGTCTTCTTCCAAACTTGCCGCCAATGTAAGAATCTTGAATGTGGAACCAGGCTCGTATGTCATCCATACAGGCAAATTCCGGTTATAGATAGTGGAATCCGCTGATTGGTATTCCCGTGGATCAAAACCAGGTACGGATGCCAGTGACAATAATTCTCCTGTTTTCGGATTCATTATGATTGCCAGTGCCTGTGTTGCATCATACTTCTCCATTGCTTGGATCAGTTCGCGTTCCACAATTTGGTGCATCTTCAAATCGATAGTCAGTTCCAACGTCGAACCGTCTTTTCCATGTTCGAAACTATCCTCTACATGGGGCAATGCAATTCCTTTGGCATCCGTGAACAGTCGTACTTTGTCCCCTGTTCCATTCAGAATTTCATCATACGCATACTCAATACCCGCCAAGCCGTTGCCATCATAGCCAGTAAAACCGATCAAACGTGCTAATAGATCATCATATGGATAATGGCGAACGAAATCTACACCTACATACAAACCCGCTACTTGTAGTTTAGTAATTTCATCGCCCTGCTCTTTCGTGATGTTTTTTCCTTCCGGAGCTAATTTCACCATATATGTTTTTTTCTTCAGTTTTTCTTCCAACGCTTCTGGCGGCATGTTAAGGATTTTTGCAATTGCTGGTATATCGCTGGAAATGTCAGGATTTTGAGCTGGCATGAAATACAACGTGGGTGCTAGTTTATTACCAACAATTAACTTACCACTTCGGTCGGTAATATTTCCACGCATGGCACCAAAAGGAATTTCAATATCCCAATTTTCTTCTGCTTTTTCTTTAAGCCATTCATGCTTGACGATTTGGACATGAAATAGTTTACCTATAACAAGTAGTAGGCAAATAAGAAAGCATAAGAAAGCTGCACGTAAACGTTTTTTGGACTGCATATCAATAAATGAACGCAATGACTCACTACCTTTTTTTCTATTAAGGTATGCTGTGAAATCGTGCGCTATACATTAGCCGCCCATGATTTGCTCCTCTTCGTTCTCTTCCTTATCTTCATTACTTTTCTTTTTATTATACTGCTGCTCAGGCGTCCGAAGTTCAACGACGATCGGATCTTTTTTGTTTACTGACGTTCCTTCCGTTACGCTTTGTCCCACAACATAACCTTCTCCGTTGATTCGAATGTCCAACTTTGAAAGGTTCATAAAGGAAAGTACCATTTTTTTAGACCAACCTGTCATGTCTGGGAATGTCGTATCCCCTTTTGTTTCCAACAACACAATCGCGTCCTCCGGTAATTTCGTGTCAGCTTTTGGTATTTGTTTAGTTACTTTGCCACCTTCTCCGATTAGTACGGTTTGGAAGCCATCCTCGACTGCCAAAGAAGCTGCCGTTTCTGCATCTTCTCCTTCATAGTCCCCAACTTCTTTTACAGGAATCACTTGTTCATCATCAGGAGCAATGTTCAAATATTTCAAGCTGTTTTCCATAATCGGATTAAACACTTTTGATACAGGGTCAGAACCTAATTCACCTGCTTTTAATTCAGGTTGCTGAACAGTTACATAAATCAGAAGCTGCGGATCATCAATCGGTGCCATTCCAAGGAACGAGTATAAGTAGTTCCCATAGCCAGACATATAACCTTTTCCATCTGTTTTAGGAAGTTCGGCTGTACCTGTTTTACCGCCTACTGCGTAGTTTTCCAAATGATACTTTTGTGCAGTACCATGTTCTGAAGTCACTGTTGTCGCAAGGATTTCACGCACTTCTTTGGCTGTTGCTGCGGAAATCGGCGTTCCATTTTCTTCAGGTTCATGGTTCTCCAGCACTTCTTTCGTATTCGGATCAATGATTTGATCAATTACATATGGTTTCATCATGACACCGTTATTTGCAATAGCAGAAGCAGCCTGTATCATCTGTAATGGCGTCACTGTAGAACCTTGCCCATAAGAAGTCGTCAGTCGTTCAGCCGGATAATTATCCAATACTACTCCCGGTGCTTCATTTGGTAAATCGATTCCAGTTTTCTTGCCGAAACCAAATTTATGAACATATTCAATGAATTTCTTGTCGCCAATTCTTTCCAGTAAGTATGCCATTCCCACGTTAGAGGAACGTTGCAAACCTTCCATAAAAGAAATGGTGCCCCAGCCATTCACGTTAACATCACGAATCACCCGGTCGTAGATTCGATAAGATCCAGATTTGAAGTAATCGTCCGGTGCCCATTTACCTTCTTCCACTGCCGCGGCCAATGTGAACATCTTCATAGGAGAACCTGGCTCAATCGTCTGCTCAACTGCATCATTTAACCAGTTTTCTGTTAACCCTTCTCGCGTCATCGGGTTAAACGTCGGTCGCTGACTCATTGCCAAAATTTCACCCGTTTTAGGATTAGACACAAGCACAAGCATTTTCTTAGGAGAATATTCTTCTTCTACTTGATCCATCGCTTCTTCTACGAAGTTACTGATCGTCTTGTCCAATGTAAGCTTAATCGTCTGGCCATCTTTGGGTTCCTCAATTTGTTTGCTAGCCGTCGGCAATAAATATCCCCAACCATCTGATTGATAATTTACTTTTCCATCAACACCTGTTAGTTGCTCGTTATATGTTTTTTCAAGCCCCATCTTGCCTTTGGTGACAGTTAGATTATTTTCCAATTCTTCTTTTTGGGCGAAGCCCACTAAGTAAGAAGCGAATCGACCGTTAGGATAGAATCGTTTTTTACCTTCTACAAACAAAATACCCGATAAACCTTTTCTATCGAGTTCTTCCTTCATTTTCAATACCGTTTCACGATTCAAATCTTTGCCCGCGCGACCAAACTCAATTTGCCATGCGCCCTCTCTAGCATTTTCCATTTTATCGTAAATTTCACGTTCTTTTAGCGGTAAATACTTGGCCAGTACTTTCGCCGTCTCTTTATAATTGGTTACGTGATATTTTTTTTTGCTGTTTTTACTTGCAGCTTCGTTCACTACAGCAACCACATGGTAACTCAATGTATCTGACGCAATCGGCTCGTCGTTTCGATCAATAATAGATCCACGACTAGCTTGTAAGACGGCATTTTTTTCATATTGGTTCGAGGCGATTTTCGCTAACTCTTTACCATCTACTTGGCCTGTCATCTGAATAAAAAGAATTCTGCCGAATAATATGAAAAAGAGCCCTCCGAATACTACTAACATTAGAAAGGCTCCCCATTGAAAGCGAAACTTCTTCATCGTCCTGGTACAACCTTTACGTTACTTTCGTTAAGGTTCAAACCACTCTCTTGTGCTTTTTTCCAAATACGTTCGTACGTGGATTTGTCACTCACTTGAATGGACAATTCATTATTTTGTTTTGCAGTATCTTCAATTTCAGAGTTCATCAACTGCACTTCTTTATTTACAGCGTTTATATCTGAATGTGTCTGTAAAAGCATTGAAGAAGATCCAATTGTAAATGCCGCAAATAAAGTGAACAATATCTTTTCGCCTTTAGAAAAACGTTTTTTTACACGGCGGACAACCTGTGGCTGATTTTGATCAATATGCTGTCCTATCTCCGGTGTCTGTGACGTATTTAAGTTCCGTTGTTCTAGTCCCATTTGGCTCGATTCCCCTTTTCTATTTTCTCTCTATAATTCGTAACTTTGCTGATCTGGCACGTTTATTATGCTCTATTTCTTCATCTGTAGGGATGATCGGCTTTCGTGTTATAAGACGGAAATCCGGATCCATGCCCTCAGGTATAATAGGTAAGTTTGGCGGCAACTCCGGCATGGAAGAAGCTTCCTTAAAAATAGTTTTACATAAGCGATCTTCCAGTGAATGGAAGGTAATTACGCTGATCCGACCATCTCCACGCAATAACGTGAGGGCATCAGTTAAAGATTGCTCAGCCGCTCCTAGCTCATCATTTACCGCAATTCGTATAGCTTGGAAAACACGTTTCGCAGGATGGCCTCCGGTTCTTCTGGCAGCTGCTGGAATGCCCATTTTAATAAGTTCAGCTAGTTCACCTGTTGTACGTATAGGCGCATCTGCGCGTGCTTCTTCAATTTTACGAACGATTTGCTTCGAGAACTTCTCTTCACCATAACGGAAGAATATCCTCACTAAATCTGAATACGACCATTCATTGACTACATCATAAGCCGTTAATGGCGCAGAAGTATCCATACGCATGTCCAACGGTGCATCATGATGGTAACTGAAGCCTCGCTCGGGTGTATCCAATTGTGGAGAAGAAACTCCAAGGTCATATAAAATCCCATCTACATGAGAGATTCCTATTTTCGCCAATTCATTTTTCAAGTCTTTAAAGTTTGCATGGACGAAGTGTACTTGTGCAGTATAGTTCGATAGTTTTTTTTGCGCTGCTTCAATAGCTGTCATATCTTGATCGAAGCAAATTAGTTGTCCTTCAGATGATAGAAGTTTGACAATTTCTTCACTGTGACCTGCACCACCAAGTGTGCAATCCACGTAAATGCCATTTTCTTTTACATTCAAGCCTTCGACGGCTTCATGCAGTAATACTGTTGTGTGGTTAAACATGGTTATTCCGCCTGCTTTCAAAATTCAAAATCAATTAGGTTTTCTGCAATGTCATTGAATGATTCTTCAGATTCCTCGTAATACGCTTCCCATAGTTCTGTAGACCAGATTTCAATCCGGCTGGATACACCGATAATCATACAGTCCTTTTCAATCTTCGCAAATTCCAGTAAGTTTGCGGGTATATTTACTCTCCCCTGCTTATCCAGACTTGCTTCGCTTGCTCCTGAGAAGAAAAAACGAGTGAATGCCCGAGCATCTCTTTTTGTAACCGGCAACGCTTTCAATTTTTCTTCAAGCTTTTGCCATTCATCCAGTGGATATCCAAACAAGCAATTATCCAGTCCACGGGTTAAAATAAAGCCTTCTGCTAATTGCTCCCGAAATTTCGAAGGAACGATCAGTCGACCTTTCATATCGATTGAATGCTGATACTCACCCATGAACATATAATTCACCCCACTGTATGAAATAATGTACCACATCCCCCCACTTTCCTCCACCCACTACACCATTTTTCTTCGCATAATTTTTAAAATGTGTCAATAGTACTTCTTTCTAATTTATATTCTCGTCCATATCCCGAAAAAACTACTTTTTTCGCAATTTTCTCTAGTCATTACCTTTAAGAAAATTTCAATACCAATTAGAGAATCTACTAGTGAGTATGAAGGCTGGAAGCTCTAGTTAGAGATGCTTTCTATCTCTAGAGAATGCGTGAGTTGATTACAAATCATTCACTGACGTTAGTATGGGAGATTGCATTGTATTTAAACTTATCTACACGCAATTTTAGATTCCGTACATCCACAAAAAGTGAAACGTAAGAGTAGCAACTCTTTTGAACATCCATTCTCCGCGAGCCCGCGGAATTGCGGCTCTTCTAAAGCGACAATCCCTACCACAACTATATAAGTTGAACAAATTATTTGTTACGTAGTAGTACTAAGTTGCTTGGAGTGCAAGGCGGCTCCTGGGGGATTAGCGTGCGCCTTGAGACCCCGGCCAGATGCCTTAATTTCTGCAAAGTACACAGAAATACGGCAAAGCGAACCCTTCGCTGTTCGCTTGGCTCAAGCCACGCCCCTCGGAAAACGTCCGCCTGGAACGGAAAGCAACGGTTGGTACCGTCCATTTCTTTAATTCATCTTATATAATTGGCTAATTAATCTTTTACATGAAAACAAAACCCGACATTCATAGAACGAATGTCGGGTTTAAGTGGTTTCTTATAAATAGACTAACTGATGTGATCCATTACACGTATAAGGTTGTTTCAGAAGCTCGTCAATCAATCCTTCACCGAACTGATTCATGTAAAAGTATGGCGAGTAGAGACGCTCTTGCAAGGAACCTTCCGGAAATAACTGTTCCGAAATAATGTGAAAACGCTCGTATTGCACATGGTTCTTTAGCAAAATCGACTGTTCTTTTTTCTTCTGTAAATAATCAAATTGACTAGTATGGAATTGTAAGTTTTTATTGAGCAATTGTATTAGTTCCGGATCTGTTGTTTTTAGATGTGACTGTAACTGTTCGTACTGCATCTGCAATTGATTCTTCGTTTCTGCCAACAAACGATCGAATTGCTCATCTCGCTGTTGCTCTCGCCATTTTTCCAATTGTTCCGGTAGTTCGTCATTCATTACTTGAGTCATTGAAATCCCCGTTAACTTTAGGGCTTCTTGAACTTGTCTATTGACCAAAGTAATTGAAAGTCGCGGTACGATTACTGGCATATTGATTCCCATGATGTGAAATGCCTCTTTCAATAAAGACCAATAAGCAATTTCGCCAGGTCCACCGACAAATGCCAATACCGGGAATACGAGATCTTGCATAATAGGTCTCGTAGCGACGTTGTTACTGAGCAACCATGGCTTATTTTTCGCTACAGTATGCATTTCTTGTTCTGTAAAGGACACGCCCGCTTGTTCATTAACGAATTTGCCATCTTTTCTTCGGAGTAGTACTCTGCCTGTATCGTGAACATAAAACAGATTGGCATCTTGTTCTTCCGATTCAATTGGCTTTGCGTAGCCATATGTGTGAAGTTGTTGTTCTGCATAGTAAATGCTTTTCGCCATCGCTTCCGTATTTTCAATCATTTGTGAAAAGTAAGGCGACTCCAATTGACGCAACGGCTTATAAGCTGCGTCCATAAATAATAATCCATGCGCAGTAAATAGGTCATTCATCAATGAAGTAAAGAAACCTGTGAAATTCTGTTGTTGCTCTACAGTTTGTAGCACATCACGCAATAATTTTTGCGTATAGGACGTCTCTCCATAACTTTTAAATATCTTCTTAATATACACGGTCATTTCTTTTTGATCATAATACGTGTCTGAAGCCATCGCTTTTAAAATGGTCGGCTGTTTAAACTGCCGCTTAACCGCTTTTCCTGCCTTCGCAGTATATGTATGATTGATTTCGTTAATATCGTGATCTTCTCCAGCAATCCAAAACACAGGAACTACAGGTTTACCTAATTCCTTTCGTTGTTTTTGTGCCAATAAAATCACGGATATCGCTTTATGAACAGAATATAAAGGTCCTGTCAAAACTCCCGCTTGTTGCCCACCAATTACTACCAATGCGTCTTGAGAAAGCTCTTGAATATACTGAGCAGCCAAGTCTGATATTCCAAACGGCTTCATATAACTTTCTACCGCAGCAGCCAGTTGCTCTCTCTGAAAAGAACGTCGCTGTAGTTCCTCTGCTCTTTCTTCATACCCTGCAGGTGTCATTTCATAGTCGAAAAATCTATGGAAAAATTGTGGATCGTGACGATACGCTTCCATCAATTTATTCTTTTTCGGCAACTCCATTGTGTCCAAGTCCATCTCACAAACCCCTTTATGTACTATACTACAGCAAGTATATCACCTCATCCGATCAGGTTGAATAGATACGCTTATGAGTACCCATTAGTTCACGTAGCGGATGATCTGCACTGTAATTCCGGTAATGAACAGTATAAAGTAAGCTGCCGTTAAGAGTAGAAAATACGCTCGCCACGTTCTGCGTAACACCCAAGATGTCCGAAACTCTTTTTCCCTTGAACGTTCTATCACTGCAAATCCGATGGCAATCAAACACAAAATTCCGATTAACAAAATAGGAAGCCAAACATCCCAAATTGCACGAATCAAAATCAAAACGGTAAGTACCATAAACGGTGTAGTCCAATCTACCGCCCATCCGATCCTCTTTTTCTTAGGTAATCCTATTTTCTTTGCAACAATAATTAATACAACTAAAATGATAAATGGGAACAATAATAACGCTCCAAGTATATTCGTCAACATCCGCCACATTCACTCCTGTTTATTCCAAGCAGTGCAGTCTCTAGCATTTGCAAAAAGGGAGCACTGCCACCTTTTTGATTAATTTCTTTCAACACTGCCGTTAAAATAGTTTCAATTTCCATATTCCGTCCATTTATTCTATCCACAAGCATAGAAGAGTGATTATCGGCTGTTTTACGGCATACCCCTTCTATATCATTATAGCTTAATAGATCGCCATATTCTTCAAAGTTGCTGAGTAACTCTTTACACAACTGGCGGAATAACAAATGGAAATAAGGATTTTCTAATAACAGTCCATTCCTTACTTCCAACAATGCGGTTAGTGGGTTGATCGCACAATTGATCAGTACTTTACGAAGTAATAACTGCTTTGCATTTTGTTGCGTAGTAATGGGAAAGTTCTGTGGATCTATTTCTTGCATCCATTGTATAATTGGAGCAATCTGGTCATTTTCCACCATGTTAATAGGTCCAATACCGTTATGTGAAACTGTTCGATCATCTATTCTTGTTGCACCATGCTCGACTGTCGCGAATGACACACGCCCAAGTGGATACTGCGTAATCAGCGATAGATGTCCAATTCCATTTTGAATGAACAATAAATCCGGTTGTATGGACATAGCACTGATTTTGGATAATACAATGTGCAACGCGTCATACTTCACAGCAATAATCCATAGCGCGTCTTTAGGCAACTCTTCAATATGTATTGTTGAATCTACTTCATATGTAAAATTTCCTGGTTCTCTTACCAGACCACTACGTAAGCGTTTTGCTTGTTCCTCTCGTCTTACCCAAAAGGTCACGTTTCCCTCGTGTTGAGCTAAATAGGAACCGATTAATAAACCAATGGATCCGGCTCCTACCACTACAAATCGCATAGTTTTCCTCCTTAAAAAAGAGACCCAGTGAAGGCGTCTCTGTTGGTACGTTTTATTATACAGGATAGACAGGATGTTTTCTCGAAGAATTCGTAATTTTTTTCGTTTTATAATATTCGAATCTTTCAGCAAGCACTGACCGTAGATGATGAGGGGCGACCACTTCATCAATGATAAGTTCCGAGGCCATTTTATAAATATCAATTTCTTCTTTATACTCTTGCTGCTTCTCTTTAATAAATGCAATTCTCTCTTTCGGATCCGCAATGGCTTCGATTTTATTCGAGTACACCGCATTAACAGCTGCTTCCGGACCCATTACAGCAATTTGTGCAGTCGGCAACGCAATACAGACATCCGGCTCGAATGCAGGACCTGCCATTGCGTACAGTCCTGCTCCGTATGCTTTACGTACGACAACTGAAATTTTCGGTACAGTAGCGGAGCTCATCGCCATAATTAGCTTGGCTCCATGACGGATAATTCCTTGTCGTTCCACTTTCGTTCCAATCATGAACCCTGGCACATCTGCAAGGAATAGCAACGGTATAGAGAAGGCATCACATAATGTAATGAACTTCGTTACTTTATCCGCTGAATCCACAAACAGCACACCACCCTTGACTTTGGGCTGATTCGCAATAATTCCTACAGGACGTCCATCAATACGCCCAAGTGTAGTGATGACTTCCGCCGCAAATAACTTCTTGATTTCGAATAAGCTATTATTATCCACTAATTGATCGATCGCCTCATACATATCAAATGGAGCGTTTTGATTTTCGGGAATGATTTCTTCCAACGAACGACCTTCTTTTACCCCACAGGATTCCACTATTCTAGTAGACTCCTCAAAGTTTGCAGGGAAGTAGGATAGATACCTACGTGCTTCTACAATCGCTCGCTCTTCAGTATTTACTAGCACGTCCCCACATCCACTTACCGTACAATGCATGCGTGCGCCACCCATTTCTTCCAGCGTCACTTTCTCACCTATGACTTTTTCAGCCATCCTTGGTGAACCTAAATACATCGAGGCGTTACCTTCTACCATAATGACAATATCACAGAAGGCTGGAATATAGGCACCGCCTGCCGCAGAGGGCCCGAATAAAAGACAAACTTGTGGAATGACACCCGATAAGCGCACTTGGTTATGGAAAATACGACCAGCTCCTCGACGATTCGGGAACATGTCTAGCTGATCTGTAATACGTGCACCCGCAGAATCCACTAAATAAAGTAACGGTACACGAAGCTTTTCAGCCGTTTCTTGAATACGGATAATCTTCTCTACCGTTCTTGCACCCCACGACCCCGCTTTAACTGTAGAGTCGTTAGCCATCACACAAACTGTTTGACCGTCGATTTTTCCGGTGGCAGTAACCACTCCATCTGCAGGTAGATCTTTTGCTTCACAGTTCGCAAATTTTCCATCCTCTGCATACTTACCATCGTCAAATAAAAGACGCAATCGTTCTCTGACGAATAACTTACCTTGCTCTTCTAATTTTTCATGATATTTTTCTGCACCACCCTTCATAACGTGAGCAGTAATTTCTTGAAGTTTTTCATTATACGCTGTCTTAGTTGATTCATTTGTCAAGGAACTTCCCTCCTTTTATTACGATTGAATGGTCACTAACACTTCATCTTCATCTACGAAATCACCTTCAGCACCGTGAATCTTACTTATCGTTCCATCCACTTCAGCCTCTAGCGGAATCTCCATCTTCATGGATTCCAAAATGACAACAACTTGTCCTTTCGTCACTATATCTCCTTCTTTTACATCTATCTGAAAAATCGTACCTGCCATAGTTGCTTTTACTTCTTGCATACCATCACTCCTCATATACTTAGTGCTAACACTTGCTGAAAATATTTTCTTTATAGATAGTGTATCTTATTCATGAAACCGTTTACAAGTAAATCTTAAACAGTCCCGACAGTGTATGCCTGTCGGGACTGAAAGTTTACTTGCTTTTCGTTAAAAATCTTTGTACCGCTTCATGATGGGCATCACTTTCCCAAAGGATGGAACAAACGCGAGCTTCTTCCTGCATGGCGTGTTCAAGCTCACTAGCTCTCCACTTCCTAGTGGCGATGGATTTATACGCACGGTGTACATTTCTATGTACTTTAAGCTGCGGAGCTAGAAATTGGTCAAGAGCCGCCTTCGCATCCCCCTCATACACTTCAGTCGCCCAGCCAAGCTCTAGTAGTTGTGCAGATGTATGAATGCTGGCGCCGCTTGTAAACTGCAGCAAACGGTCATGAGGGCCGTTTTTCTCGAATAACAATGTAGCTCCGCCCCAACCAGCCGTGATCGCCAACGTACCTTGAATGAATCCAGCTCTTGCATGCGATGCAACCAAACGGTAATCACAAGCCGTTGCCAGTTCACAGCCTCCACCCACAGCCGTTCCATTTACAAGCGCTATCGTAGGCATTGGTAAAGTAGCGATTCGATATAAAATACTAGCCCCCCTGCTCAACATCGGAAAAGCATCCTCTGCGGTTTGAAAGCCGTGAAAATCACTAAGATCTCCGCCTGAACAAAATGCCAAGTCACCTTCTCCCTTAATAACAGCAAAGGAAACTTCCGGGTCATCTTCGATTTTATCTAGAAAGAATTCAAGCCCCTCCATGACATCATAATTTACCGCATTTCGCATAGCAGGACGATTAATTGTAAAATACGCAATGGATTGATCAACCTTTATAGAATAAGACAAAAAAATTCCCCCTTTTCACTTAGCATACCATTTTTATGCAAAACAAAAAAGACTACCTTGAGCCATGGTCTCAAGGTAGTCTTTCATTCGTTGTGTTGAATCTAAATTATTCGCCTACAACGTCTTTTCCTTTGTAGTGTCCGCATGATTTGCAAACGTGGTGTGCCAATTTCATTTCGCCACAGTTGTTACAAGTAGTCATACCTGGCGCTTCAATTTTGAAATGAGTTCGACGCATATTTTTCTTCGTTTTAGAAGTTCTTCTCTTTGGTACTGCCATTGGGGGGCACCTCCTTATAAGGGTTTACTCTTTATCGGTTTCAAAAAAATTAGCCAATCCCGCTAAGCGAGGATCCACTTTTTCTCCTGCTTCTTGTCGTTGCGCTTCCAATTCTTCATCGGTTGTATAGGACCAACCTTTACCTTCCACCTGTTGCATCTCATCTGCATTTTCACAGAATACTTGCATCGGGATTTCAAGCAAAATTAGTTCTTCCAATACAGGAGTAAAATCAATTATTTCCTCATCAACCGGATGAATTTCATCATCCGTCTGAAGTGTCTCCTCGTCCCAGCTGAATTGCTCAACTGTTTCAATGGAGAATGGATAATCGACGTCTTCCCACGTACGTGCACAAGGCAAAATCATTGAACCTTCTAGCCGAAGCTGGCATGTTAACTTTTTCTCACCAATTGTACATGTTCCACTTACTCGAACAGGCTGAATTGCCCTAATTTCTTCATTCCGATTTTTCACAGAATCCAAATTCACTGCTTCGTCAAACAGTAGCGGGCCTTGCCTATGTTTCCGTAATTGATGAATGGACCATTTCATGTCTATCACCTCAAGACAACAATGTTGATTATAGTATTTTAAATAAGGGATGTCAAGATATTTTCTTGTCACCTTATCAAGTTTAACGGTATAATTCATTATACGCAAGTACAGAGGAGGATTTCATTGATAGCTACTGGTATTGTCGTCGAATATAATCCCTTTCATAACGGCCATTTGTTCCATCTCAATGAAGCTAAAAGACTAACGCGTGCAGATGTGATAATCGCTGTGATGAGTGGACATTTTCTTCAACGCGGTGAACCAGCGATTGTCGATAAATGGACACGAGCGCGCATGGCCCTTGCTAGTGGTGCAGACCTAGTCATTGAGTTACCTTATGCTTTTTCTACAGCCCATGCTCCTCAATTCGCTAAAGGAGCCGTCCACATCCTCGACGCACTTCAATGCAAGAACATTTGCTTCGGTAGTGAAGAAGGTCACATCGAGCCATTTATAAATAGTTTAGACACAATGAATACACATCATGAACTTTATGAAAAAACCATAAAGAGTTCCATGCAAGAAGGGATCAGTTATCCGAATGCCTTGCGAATTGCATATGAAGCAATTTCACGCGCCACTGAAAAACCACTCGCTGATTTATCAGAACCAAATAACATTCTAGGATTTCATTATATGCAAGCCATAAAAGAAATTCAATCGAACATGATTGCTGTCACGCTCGAGCGAAAAGGAACACATTATCATGATGAAGTATTACCTGTAGAGTCTATCGCCAGCGCAACAGGAATACGCAAAGAATTGTTTGCGACCGATGTCGCGCACGTTCAACCTTTCATGCCTTCATCTTCCTATGAGCTTCTTCATCAACAGCCTCATCAAAGCTGGGATCATCTCTACCCATTTCTTCGATACATGATTCTTCGTGAAGGGCCTGAACAATTGGCATCCATTGCAGATATCACGGAAGGTATTGAATTTTCTCTATGGCGCGCTGCAAAAGGACATGCTACATTTCAAGAATTTATGCAAGCCGTCAAATCTAAACGTTACACATGGACACGAATACAACGAATGCTAGTACATATTTTGACCGGTTATCGAAAATCAATCCGCGCACAAATCACCAGTCCATCTTATTTACGACTACTCGGTATGTCTGAAGACGGAAGAAGTTATTTGCGCACAGTGAAAAAAGAAGTGACTTTGCCAGTTATAAGCCGAGTAGGTTCTCACAAGGACCCATCACTTCTAATGGATATTAAAAGTACGGATATTTATATGTGTGGTATTCAACGAGAGCCAGGTCTCGATTTTAAAACACCGCCCATATTACTGTGACACTTTACTTTTCCTCTAGTTTTTCCAAATAACTTAATGCATCATCGATCGTTTTGACCGGTACAACTTTCATTTTTGTACCGATTTTATCCGCAGTTGCTTTCGCTTCTTCATAATTTGAGAGAAGCTGCGGATTCTTCTTTTTCACTTCCTCCGGTAATTCATCGTCGGGCGCGAAAAATATCTCCATATCTTGACGATCAGCTGCCATGATTTTAAAATCTATTCCTCCAATTCGTCCTACTGACCCATCTTCAAGCATCTCGCCAGTTCCTGCGATATTATACCCCTTTGTTAAATCGACATCCACTAGTCGGTTCATCAATTCCAGTGTGAACATCAAACCCGCTGAAGGCCCACCGATTTCCTCTGTACGTATATCCACCTTTGGCTCTGTTTCTAATTTAATCTGCTCTTCAAACTCTATTCCTAAACCTACTCGTCCGTCCGTCTCCGGAAGTACTTTTAATTCTACCGGAACATCCAACTTCTGTTTTCCACGTTCTACTTGCAAATGTACTTTTTGACCTTCATGCATATCACCAAATTCTTGCATAAATTCTTCTGCGGAAGCGAGCTTTAGTTGATCAATCGATTGAATGATGTCCCCTACTTCGAGTTTTCCTGCTGACGCTCCTGCGGGTAACACACCCGCTACAAAGACGCCCGTGAATTTTCTGGTAATCGGCAATCCTGCCTTCTCAAACGCTACCGATATGGCATGTATTTTCGAATCAGCCATCAATTTTTTCTGACGCACTCCATACTCTGCATCACTTTCCCCATGCCTTCTTACTTGTGTAGCCGGCATTAACTTCATTTTATCTGAAACCTTTGACCAAGCGTACGTTACAGGTGTTGCCTTGCCAATTGCAATTGTCATCAAACTAAATGTTCCTACGTCGTCAGTATCTCCGCCTATCACTTCTACGAGGGGTGCCAAATCATAGGCTCCGCCTGGTCGAGAAATATACATATCCAACGGGTAAAGTACTAAAACAGCTATCATTAGTAGGATGACCGCCGCTATTCCCCATTTACGCATTTTCATAAAAGCTCACCTCCATTAATAGCCTGTACGAATACTACATATATATTACGGTAGATTTTATTGTATTTCAAAAATTAGGAAGGAGTGCGACAGATGCTTTTTATTTATGATCCTGCCGTATCGAACAATGAGTAACGTACTCTTCATCTGGGCGCTAATTATTTTATTTATTTTGCAACCAGATGTTGCTCATGAAGGAGCCGTTTCGGGAGCCCAATTATTCACTCATGCGTTACTACCCTATTTGCTACCCTATATTATTTTAACGCAGTGGCTATTGAAAATGCCTAGCAAGCGGGGCACCAGTCAATGGAGCCGTTACATAAAGGCTTATGTGCTTGGTTCATTTGGAGGCTTCCCGGTAGGGGCCGTGACCGTTAGTGAAATGAAAAAGAATGGAGAGATCTCTGCAGCTGAAAGTAGTTTGCTGGTCGCATCCTGTCATGCACCAGGACCTATGTTCATTATTGGCTTTGTTGGCAACGAATTATTCGGCAGCACGACAAGTGGTTGGAAGTTGTTGATTGCCATTCATTTAGCTAATATCGTATTTTTCGTATTGGCCATGTCACTTGTGGGAAGCCGATATCAGCAAACAGCTGTCCCGTCCATCCCCCAACAACAACATAAAACATCTCCTTTGTTGCGCTCTATTAAAGACAGTTCATCCGTTATATTGTTAGTCGCGACTACAGTCATTTTCTTCTCTTCTCTAGGCAATGTGCTTTCGCATTCCATATCTTCCGTAATTACTGTGGATATGGGAGTTACCAAAACTTTATTGCTTGCCGTGTTCGAGATGACTTCTGGTGTCCAGTCTGCTACCGAGCATTTTGCTGGAGATGCGATTTATCCGATGCTCATCGCGGCCATTCTTTCGATCAATGGTATGAGCATTCATATGCAGGTCATGACAATCGCTAAAAGCGCTGGTATACGTATACTGCCTTATGTGATTGCAAGGGGCTGGAACCTGTTACTTGTCCCTGTATTATTCATTTGGATTTATT
The DNA here is from genome assembly GCF_002743155.1 of Sporosarcina sp. P1. NCBI lineage: Bacteria > Bacillati > Bacillota > Bacilli > Caryophanales > Caryophanaceae > Sporosarcina > Sporosarcina sp. P1. The sequence continues at coordinate 46,909 of NZ_PDYS01000001.1, read as the reverse complement.
GAGTGAGTAATCAAAAACTGATGGAGTGCCATGTAAAGTATTCGCTGATAAACGTAATACTATGCAAAAAAGGATGCCTCTAAAGGTCATCCTTTTATCATTTTTTAATTACGTATCCTTATTTTTCGAACTTTCTCGTTAGAGCTACATTGACATGGGGTGGTACGAGCGTGGAGACATCTCCACCGTAACGTGCCACTTCTTTGACGATACTTGAGCTGAGGAACGAATACTGACTCTTTGTCATCACAAAGAACGTTTCAATACTCTCATCCAGTACTCGGTTCATCGACGTAATTTGCATTTCATACTCGAAATCCGAAATTGCGCGTAAACCACGAACAATGACGGATGCGTTAACTTCTTGCGCATAATCAATCAACAGCCCTGAAGAAGTATCAATCTTGACATTGTCATACTTCGATATAGCTTCCTGAATAAGAGCAACACGCTCCTCCACTGTAAACAAGGGTTTTTTGGAAGAGTTATTCATTACGGCAACATGCACTTCTTGGAAAGTTTTTGCTGCTCTTTCTATAATATCTAAATGTCCATTCGTGACCGGGTCGAAACTTCCTGGTACGATTGCAATTTGTGTCATGCCGTCAGCCTCTTTTCTTGTAAATCGTAATAGCAGTACTTCCATAAATAGTGGAACTGATTTGACTATATGTATCATAATGATCGGGCAAATCTATATGTTTATCATGTTCACAAATGATGGTTGCATCATCCGCTACCAACCCTTGTGCTATTACGTCTTTAATTACATCATAGTATTCGACCGTTGCGTAGGGAGGATCCACAAATAGTAGATCAATAGAGACTTCTTTCAGCTTAAGAATCGTAGCTGCCTGTCGTGCATCTTTTTTTTCAATCCACAGACATTCTTCCATTCGGCACTTTTCTGCATTTATTTTGATTATAGCGCATGCTTTTGGATTCTTTTCAAAGACAATGGCCTGTTCCATCCCTCTTGATAGCGCCTCAATCGCAATAGAGCCACTGCCGCCAAATAACTCGACAACAGTGCCCCCATCGAAATAAGGACCGATTTTGTTGAAAATAGACTCTTTTACCTTGTCTGATGTCGGTCGCGTCGATGTGCCGGGTAAGGATTTCAAAGACATCCCTTTTCTCGAACCGGAAATGACTCTCATTCTTTTTCCATCTCCTTTATTAACTTTTCAATTTGTTCGATAGAAATGGTTTCATCCGACTTATCAATTAACACCAAGAAGATTCGTCGCAACCAATTTTCATCAAAGTATAATGTTTTATTGATTAAGATATAGGGCTTTTCCGTGTAATCATATTTGCTATTATTCATAATGTAGAAAGGTTGTACTTTAGAAAAACGATAGCTGCGATTTGGACTGTCAATATAAATCGATTGCTCGTTTGTACGAATTGAATAACCCATTTTTGACAATAATTCTTCTGCTGGGTAAAAACTTTTACCATCCTGTACTATTATCTTCACTTCTGGAACTTCTTCTCCATCAAGCAATACAGGCCGTGGATCAAATAAAAGGAATGGATAGTTATATCGCTGCTCTTTCATCGTCTGATGAAAATAGTGAGTGTCAAATGCTAGTATCTTGGATAACGCTCTATCCAAATCGGATGAAGAAATTTTTTTGTCTATTTTCTCTTGGATGTTTTGACGAAATTGTCGAAATTGCTCTGCTGAGATGGATTCTTTCAAACGAATAAATACTTTTTGTTCCGCTTTTGTTCCTACTGGATCATCTGCAAGTATAGATGCAATCATACTGCTCATCGATGGCTCGTCCGCTTGTAAAGTGAAACGTGACTGGACACTCATTCTGGCTACTTGATTTATGACTTGCGACATATTATCTGTTTTATCTATAATAAAGCGTTCCGCATTCAGCGACTGATTACTGGAAGCTAACACTACACTGACATGATTCCCACCGATAGCTTCTAACATATTAACCAGTTGGTCATTATACTTTTTATCGATGCCTTCACCAAAGATTGTCAACTTATTTGAAGAGTATGCTAGTGGCACATCCTGTTTCTGCCAATACAGCTCATTAACAAATCCTACGCCACGATACAAACGATAGGTAATACGCTCTTTATTTGCCTTTCCTACACGTTCCAATCCCGACACCCACATGCCGCCAATACCTTGCTCATCAGTCACGTGAAGAACCGTCGTCAGGGGTTTTGCATCCTGAAGAAACACAAATGGCTCCTTAAATAATTTACGCTCCGTCAGCGGTGTTTTTTTCGGTAGTTTATAACGAATGGATTGTTGATCACGTCCGCCTTCTTCAAATGCTACACTGGAATCATTCAGTCGAGCGCATGCAGAAGAGTCCTCTGCTTCGCATCCGCGCTCCACACTTCCTTCCGGCCAGATAATCTCATGTCTACCTTCCGACAAGTTATAAAAGTGGTGACGAATGTACAATCCATCCGCTCGATTGACAACCTCAATTTCCTGACGATACGTACCTGAATTCGCGCCTTCTCCATTTGCATTGACCGATTGGCTGTAATGCAAATAAACGAGCCCACCGTTTACTGCCGCCAAAAGAAATAAAATCCTTATAATAACTTTCAACGTACAACACCTCATCACATGGTATGATGGACACGAACCATTACTAATCGCCTGAAAGGAAGCGCTTGATTATGATCCAACAACGTTTTATCGAACTAGGGGAAGGCTATAGCGACATCTACGAATTACTCGAAATAATGTCTACAAACTCCCACAGAATTCATAAGTCCTATATTTTTTCATCGAAACATCATTCTAATGAACAATTATCATTAGCCGTTTCCTTTACTCCTGCAAATGAAAACACTCATTTCATGCCGATCTATATTTGCAGAGAAGGAATACGTTATTCTGCAGACAAACCATCGAAACGTTATGACCTGTTTGTTGAGCATGCAGAGTCGCTAAATAAAAAGCCCGTCAGAATTGAAATAAAACATTCAACTGAATTTGCTGAAAATGAGTTATTTTACCAATACATTACAGGCGTCTTACGCTTAAACCACTTGTTGCCGCCGCTAAATTAATAAGCGGCAGCAAGTCACAATCCTGTTTTATAATCATATTCTTTTGCTTTATCGGGCTTTGCATTTTCATATATCGTGCTAACAAAGGGACGTTGTGAAGGCAATACTTTCCGTACAGCCGACAAACGCTCCAACTTAGTGATTGTCGTTTCCACGTCTTCCATATCACAGTAAAGCACAACGTATTTCATTCGTTTGGAAATATAATGAACATGCCCAAATTTGCGCAATGATTTTGCTTGTTTTAAATGATGGAGATAGACAATTATGCCTTGTCGATCAATCATGATTCTCCCCCTCTTTCTTACTTCATACAATACCATAGGTGAGAAAAGTCCTGCAACCTTGCATATGAAATGTTTGCGTAGATATATGGGAGACCAGACCAGTCCCCAATCTTTGTTTGCACACCTTCTCTGGAATAGGTTACACTTAAGAAGACATTTATCTGATTCCAATCTGTCTTTACTTTTACAAGGCGACTAGATACAAGTATTTTCTGTTCAGTTGAAGTATAAACATCAGCTCAACAAAAAAGTGATAACTGACTATATTATTGAGGAGGTTTTAGATTGGGAAGGAAAACAAACGTTGCATTAACTGTGGGAGCTGCAAGTGTAGCTGCATGGGCGGCTTCAAAAGTAATAGCAAAACCAGAACCCCGAGCCGAAAAGAAAGCGCTCCATTTCTCGGAAGTAGCTATTTTAACTGACGCGCAACTGTGCCAAAATACAGAAGTTGACCCACTTACCGCTTATACCAAGATGGCTGATTTAGGTGTTCACGGATTCGCGGTCGATATACAACTCACGAAAGATGAAGATATTTTATTAGTGCCTAACCAGGAACTTTTGCCTTCCAATGAAATAGCCGATTATACAGTAGATGAAATCTTGACAAAATATAATAACGCCCATGATCTTGATACTTTGCATGGAGATGTATCAGTTGTATCATTACGTGAACTGTTGGAAAAGTTCCCCCAATTATTACTTGTCATCTCTATGAATGATTGCCCTACAACGTATGAAGGAAGTTTAATCCCTTCCAAATTGTGGCGACTACTAAAAGAGGTAGATGCTACTGAACGTGTTGTAGTAACAAGTCTATACGATGAACAAATTGATCGATTTAATCTATATGCTCAGAATTCTGTTGCCTTAGGTGCAGGAAGTGAAGAAATAAAAAAAGCTTATGTCGCTTTTACGAGCAAATTTGGTCATCTGTACCGGCCGAATGCAGATCTATTCTGCCTGCCCGAAAAACTTGGTGTGTTCCCACTCGCTTCAGAAGGCTTCGTCCGCTTTTTACAAGATCTCAATATAACTGTATTTTATGCGTTGAATGAGACAGATGAACTTCCAAAACTAGCTAAATTGGACGTCGATGGTTTTATAACATGTTACCCAAAACAATTGTTGACGTTCTTCAATGAGCACTAAAGTGACTATAAGGCTTACCGTGGACATGCTTGCGCTCAAAACGCCACTTTAATGTTTACTTTCTCCTCGGACACTAATTATATCTATAAAGTAACCCCCTGCAGTTTTTGCAGGGGGTTACTCATTCTTATGAAATAAATTTACGCTGAACAAGAACAGCTGCCACCTGAACCACAACCGCTACCGCAAGAGCTGTTAGAGAATGTCCCATCACCTGCTGGTACTTTCACAGCTTCTGAAACGGACTGGCCAATCAAGATACCAATTTCGTCCAACAGATCCTGTACGTCATTTTCAGCCAGACGCAATGCAGCCACTTCATCTTGTAAATCCAGTTCGCGCTTTTGAACTCGAATTTCCTTCATAATTACTTTGTAATCTGGATGATAGCGCCCAAAACGCTGTACATCCTCATATTGTTCTTTCATTTTAGTGAAATCCATGATCTTTTTTCGCAGATCAGCGTTTGAATATACACGGTTATGTGCGTCTTGATAGGTTTTCACCACTTCAGAACACAGCAGCATCTCGGAAAGTTCTTCCGCCATATCGATGACTCGCATCCACTCATCTGTCATCATTACCAATTGCCGCACCTCCTATCACCACTATCATAACAAAAAACTGCTTCCTCGACTATCCATTAAGACTTTTACTTTTTGGTATTTCTCCTACTAAACGTTTTTTTCACTTCTTCCATATCGCAAAAGTGTATCGTCTGATGCTCTATTTGCTGTATTTGTTCATGTCCTTTCCCTGCAATGAGCACAATCTCACCTGGCTGCGCTTGTGTGACAGCGTATTGGATTGCCTGGTGCCGATCGATGAAGATTTCGATAGGGGTTGTAAAACCCACCATGCCCCCCAAAATGTCCACAATAATTTGTGACGGATCTTCTGTTCTTGGATTATCAGAAGTCAAAATCACATGTGAACTGTAGTGAGCAGCAACTGCACCCATTTGTGGACGCTTGTCACGGTCTCTTTCTCCTCCACATCCAAATACAGTAATCAGCCGTTTGGAGGACTCAGACAAGGCTTCCAATACCGCTTGTAAGGCGTCTGGTGTGTGCGCATAATCTACATACACTTCAATACCCGCTTCTTCATATTTCTCCAGTCGCCCAGTTGGAAGGCGCAAAGCATGCAAATGAGGCTTTATGACGCGTAATGAATATCCAAGCGCCATGAGGGCTCCTATAGCCGCTCTTGCATTCATTTCATTGTGATGACCTAAATTAGCAAGTAGCACTTTTTGTTGTGGTTTGCCGTTAATATGTCGACTGCTGAAATAAATGGGTGGTTTGGATAATTCCTCCCCTATAGCACGACATGTCTCGTCATCTTCATTAATTACAAGCTGATCAGCTAATGGAATAAGTAGTTTTTTGGCATCGATGTATGGCTGTCTACCTCCATGTTCTACATAGTGATCCATTCCAATATTCAAAAACACACCAACAGTTAACGGGCAGTGTGCTAAACGATTCTTGAACAGCCCAATTGAAGATGCCTCAAGAACAATATGGGTGACTTGTTGCTTAATACACCTACGTAAAATAGGATGTAATTGCTCAGCTGGCATCGTCGTCATAGAATTTCGAATCGGCTCTGTTAGCTTACCGTCAATATAAAGACCTGTCGTTCCGATAACAGCTGTTTTATGTCCGAGTTCTTTTAATAATTGCCCGATAAAATGACTGACTGTAGTTTTACCGTTCGTCCCCGTAATGCCAATGATGCGTAATTCTTCAGCTGGGTTATCTGAAAACTTCGCACTTCCATATGAAATAAAAAGCGAACTATCGGGAATCAGAACGATCGTAATGTTTGCTGGTATGCGTGTTAGATCTATGTTTTCTCGATCGATTACCAACGTGTTTGCTCCATTTGAAATCGCTTCTTCAATAAATGTCATTCCATCTGTCATAACTCCTTTCTTTGCTACAAATACATAATTCTTCTTGACCCTCTTTGAAGATTCCGTGATCCCATCGATTGCCCGTCGAATTGAGCCCTGTAAAATAGTGCATGGCCAATCCTTTAGTAATTCAGATAAAAGCAAGGTCTCCCGCCCCTTCCCGAACCTTTTATTCTCCAGAGAATATAATGAAACGAAGCATAAAGTATTCTATGAAAGGCATAAGAAGAATGTCACGAAGAAAGTTGGGATTCTATGATTATCCAGAAGTTCGGCGGAATTGCCATGCAGAATCAACAACGTACCAAGTGTATTCAGCATATTCGACAAGCATTGTCGAAATATCGTGCCGTCATCGTTGTAGTTTCTGCAATGGGTAGAAAAGGCGACGCCTATTCCACAGACGATTTGCTTACCCTGACGGACTCCTTCTCGAAATCTGGCGAAGCCAGAGACTTGGCCGCAGCATGTGGCGAATTAATCGCTGCAGCTGTATTATCTGCGGAATTATCCACGGAAGGTATAGACAATACGATTGTCTATGGACAAAATACAGGCATTCGCACATCGGGAGATTTCTGTAATGCAACGATTGATAAAATTAACAGTACACATATTGTCAATACACTTCAAACTCACTCATGTATCATCGTGCCTGGTTTTCAAGGAATGAATATACAAGGGAAGTTTATGACTCTCGGTAGAGGTGGCAGTGATTTGACGGCGATCGCACTAGCCTCTGCATTACAAGCTCAGCATGTAGAGTTTTTCAAAGATGTACCAGGTGTCATGTCAGCAGATCCTCATACTACTTCCGACTATAAACGATTTGATCGACTCACATTCGATGAATTCCTTCCGTTACTAAAATGTAATCGACCCGTTATTCAAGAAAAAGCAGCGGTGTATGCAAAACAAAAAGCGATGCCTCTTCATATACGAGGCATCGCATCAAATGAGGAAGGTACATGGATTCTTCCTTAGTCGTCATGTATGGAGTTTTCTGATTCAGGCTTTGCTATAAATGACTGGGTATAGTATTTATTATAAACGCCAATGCCGGTATGCGTGAAATTCGGATCTAGTAAGACATCCCGGTGTTTTGGAGAGTTTAGCCAACCATGTACAGTTTCAATAGCATCAATATAATTAAACGCTATGTTCTCGCCTGCTTTGTTTGGAGTTAGTCCAACATCTTTTAAACGCTCAGCAAACATTTCCACTGGTCCTTCATCATGAGAACTATATTTACGGAATATCATTTCCTGGCTATGCTTTCTCGAAAGTGTGGCCAGTTTATCGTTATATGATAAAAGTGGCAGTTGATGCTCTTCACGTAATTGGTTGGTCAATTCAAACGTCTGTCGCTCCATTGCGCGGTCCACTTCAGTCTGAACAGTTGATGAAGGCTTCGGTGCTTCCATCATTTCTCCAAGATAGGTCATGTCATAAGGCTGATGTTTCACCAAAGTAGTCGGACTGATGAACCGTACACCTTCAATCCCGCCATCTTCTTGATCGATATATAATTGTACAAATAAATTCTCATATGGTATAAGAAGACGATTTTTAATATCTTCACTATTTAATGAAAATGTATAAATGTTTTCATTAATCTTCACGTCAATCTCGGATTCAATCGGCGTAAAGCGATGAATCTCCTGTATATTCTGTCCGATTTTAAAGGGGGCTATATCTGCCATATGATCAGCCGTATATATTTGGTTCACTTTCCCATTCAAAACCCCTGCCATGAAACGCGGTTCTTGTGTATATACCCACCATTCGTACTGAAAACTCGATGGTTCAATTCTAGAGGGTTTACCAAATTGTTCTTCTAGCTTGTTGATTTTCTGCCCAACAAGTACTGACATACCTTCATCAGGTCTCGGCATACCTTCTCCGCCGATCGATGGACCTTTTTCAGGGACGGCAATCGGTGAGCCATGTTGTACTGGTGACTCTAGGGGCAGATTTTCACTTGTTTTATCAGTCATGAAATAAAAGACTCCCATTACAATCAAAAGCAAAACAAGAATCTTCCATCCTACTCTCCACATGTTATCTTCCTTTCCACTCTTTATATGTTACTCCTATAATAGTATTACGTATTGCAAGAAATCATTTTGCATTGAATACTTATTCAAGATGAACAACTATTCTAAAATGGTAACTTTCTTATATTGTACAGAAGACACACACTATAGTCACCTATATGAGTCAGGAAAGAAAGCGTTGACACAATGTTGTCATTGCAACTAAAAACGATTTGTTTTATGATATAATAGTATACGTATTCGTCAGGATGAACATAGAGGGGGATATACAGATGTATGTTGAAAATATTGGCCTTAAAGGCCTTGTAGCAGATTTACGAGTAATGGAAGAAATTATGAATAAAAATAATCTTGAGATTGATGGGCAATGGGATTATGAGCGTGTAACATTCGATAAGAAGTATATTGTTAAAGAAGGTACATACTACTTGCGCGTTTTTGGTGAACTTGTTGAAGGCGACATCGATGGCAGAAAAGCAACAGTTCGTCTAAAGCAACCCGTTCTAGGAAAGCACTACTACCCACACGGCGTAGAGTACGGCGAAGAAGAAAACTTCCCTGCTAGCTTAGTTAAGGACTGCGAACTAACGTTAAAGAAAGTATATGACGAGTTAAAGCAATATAGTTTGTAATGATAGGAAAAAGCCGGAGAGCTAAATGTTCTTCGGCTTTTTCTACTATTACTCCACTAATTTGGTTATAATAAAAACAGTATCTACGTGGAGGACGATCACTTTTGAAATTGCTCACAAAAAGAAATATCATGATTGCATTCAGTGTCATTGTACTATTGGTTATTATATTCTTCATTTTACCCGTTTCCATCCCTATTATTTTGGCTTTGCTAACGGCGCTTTTCTTAGATCCTCTTGTTAAATGGGTAGAAATACGATTTAAATGGAAGCGTAAAGTTTCTGTCATTGTGAATTTTATCGTATTTGTTGGAATCATTGTACTTGTCCTTTTCTATACCGTCACTACACTCATCGGAAAAATAGTTCATTTTACAAAAGAGATTCCGAATTACTTAAATTCTCTTTCCAGTGTATGGATTGACACTCAAAGCAAGCTATTTCAGTACACGGTAGGCATGCCCGAAGATATTTTGGCTATGCTAGAAAACGAATTCAATGAAATTATCGAATCCATTCGAATTTCAATCATTACACTTTTTAGTTATGATCGCATTTTAGCTTTAATTTCGGATATACCCAATTTCCTTGTTAGCTTTATTGTGTTCATGATCGCATTATTTTTGTTCATGTTGGAATTACCAAACTTGAAAAAAACTTTTTATTTTCATTTAACAGAAGCCACTGCGGAAAAAGTACACTATATGATGAACAGATTACGTTTTGTCGTAGTAGGGTTCGTCAAAGCTCAATTGCTTGTCAGTTTAATTATTCTAGTCGTTTCCTTTATCGGCTTATTGATGATCATACCTAAATATGCAGTAGTGATGGCGTTGGTAATATGGATTATTGATGTCATCCCGATACTAGGCTCTATTATTATTCTCGCGCCTTGGTCGATCTATCAATATATTTCAGGCGATATCGCAATGGGTACAAAATTAGCGATATTAGCTGTAATACTTTTAGTTATCAGAAGAACTATCGAACCAAAAGTAATGGGTTCCCAAATCGGTTTGTCTCCATTACCTACTTTGATTGCGATGTTCATCGGGTTGAAACTTTTCGGCATCCTCGGTTTCTTCATCGGACCATTGCTCGTCATACTCTTTAATACAGCTAGAGAAGCCGGCATCATCAAACTGAATTTCAAGATATAATACCAAAAGGGATATCTCCATGGAGATATCCCTTTTGTATTATAGTATGCGCAGTGCATTCGCTATCTATAAAAAGACTGAAGCCTAACCATAGAACTATGGTCAAGCTTCAGTTTTAAATGAAATATTAAATACCAAGAATCGCTTTAAATACCGAAGTAGTTTCTCCACCTTTATAAAAAACATACAGTAGCAAGTACACAGCGACTCCTGTAATGGCTGTGAAGAACCAGATAACACTCGCAACAGGGCCGATTTTACGATGGCGTACAAGATTGTTCTTCAAGCCCGCATTGATCGTAATGACTCCTAATACGGCCCCTGTCGTTGCTAATATAATGTGGAAAATTAAAAACACTGTATAATAAATTTTTAACTCATCTGGTCCACCAAAAGCCGTGTTTCCTATCAATACTGTTCTAGAGATATAAATGATTAAAAATAATACTGCAAACACAGCTGCCGCTATCATGGTTTTTTTGTGTGCTGCTATTTTTTTTTGCCGTATTAAATTCCAACCAATCGCGACCAGAATAGCAGAGAAGATGATGAAAATTGTACTAATGGTCGGTAATAGTGGTAGTCCCATCCTTTGCTAACTCCTTTTTTCTCAATCAGCCATGCATAGTTAAGTTATGACGTTCGAGTAAATCTTGTCTTGTAATTTCATCCGCATTATCTTTTTCATACTGTGACCAGCTTAAGAAAATGCGACCAATAATAACAACATAGACGATTTCTTGGATAACTTTCATCAATATTCCACCTAATTGCTGATCATACAGTGTAGGCATGTTTGTGAATAGTTCAGGTCCGGAAATGCCAAGACCTGACAGACCTGCTAACGTTCCGCTTGGCACACAAAGTGCCATAGCCTGTAGCCACGCTTCACCACTGCTGTATGTTTCGTACACAGGTACGTCCACGAAGATAATTAACGAACAAGCAGGTGTAATGAGCAATGCACTTAATATTACATACCCAATCTTTTTCAAACCGTGAAGTTGTGGCTGTCCTTTTACGGTATTCACTACTGGCCACCAGAGACAAATAGCAGAGAAGAAAAGGGTGATGGTGAAAATAGTGTGTAATGGTAAACTTAACTTCACCTGATCCAGAATGAGTGGATAATGATACATCGAGAACATAAAAGTAAACAACAACAAACTAACGAGCGGTTTAGTCAATAGCATAAATATTTTCTTGAAAATCGTGAATGATAATAGTCTTTCCCATACCCAGTTGGGTATACCGATTATGAAGAACGGTGCTACAATCAACAGCAATATAGCCATTTGAGCCATATGGACAGAAAATAAGATATGACCTATTAAATCCATGGGTGAACCTTTGACAATATACAGTAACACCATGGAAGTCAAAAAATACACGGCTTGCGTTTTCGTTAACGGTTGTGACCCCTCAAACCGATCCCGCCATTTAACTGTTACGAGATAATATAGAACGATTCCAAGTGCAATGGCTATTAAGAAATAAGGACTCCACAAAGCCCTAAAACCAAAAATACTTAACGGCAAAACAATCACTCTCCTTTAATAATTAATCCGCTAAATCTATTCTGTGTGTAATGCTGAGTTATTTACAATACATATTCGATCACAGCACAAAGTCGACGATGTTCTTTCCTATGCCTATTATACGAGCATACGGTTCATAACTCAATGTACGAACTTTGACAATTTCATCTAAAAGCGAATAGAAAAAGAGCTTATGGAAGAATCCATAAGCTCTTTCTATTGCTTACCACCAAACGATCGTTACAAATGTAAGTGGGAGCAAAAATCCTAACATTGCACCTGTAAACATAAACATTTGTGGAATGCCATGTCCTTTTTCATTCATATGCATGAAGTAATAAAGTTGAAGACCAACTTGTACAGCTGCAAAGAGGAATAGAGTTGGAATAATAAAGAATTTTGAGAAACCAGGAACGTCATTTAGATGAGCAAACACCATAGAAAATGATACAAGTGTTAAGAAAATCATCAGAGAAAACATCGCAACTTGGCTGCGCATTGCTTCTTTTGCTCGACGTTGAGATAGCGACTGTTCAGCAGGAGATCTTTTAATCATTTGAACTTCTGACATCAACCGATCACTCCCATCAAGTAGACTACAGTAAAGATGAATACCCAAACTACGTCAATGAAGTGCCAGTAAAGAGAAAATGTATAATACTTAGTAGCGTTATACAAGTTCAGTCCACGCTTTGAGTTACGGAAGATCAACAACGTGATCCATACTAAACCAATTGCAACGTGGAATCCGTGTGTTCCTACTAATGTATAGAAAGCGGAACTGAACGCACTATTACTGAACGTAAATCCTAATTGAACGTAATGAGAAAACTCATACACTTCTAACATCAAGAATCCAAGTCCTAATAATGCTGTTATACCTAACCATAGCTGCATCTTTTTGAAATTGAAACTCTTCAGATGGTACATTGCGTACACGCTTGTTAGTGAAGATGTTAAAAGAAGCATTGTCATGACAAATACTAACGGCAATGTGTATAGTTCTTGCGTTGTGAAACCAAAGCCGCTCGGACCTTTGTTTTTCAAAGCCATATACGTTGCGAACAACGTAGCGAAGAGAATTGTCTCTCCGCCAAGGAATAGCCAGAAACCAACGAATTTATTTTTAGCTTCCATAGTCGCTCTCTCAGGATGAGCGGGCCACGTTTCAGGGGTGAATTTTGTATTCAAATCCATTAGTTACGCCCCCTTTTAATATTTTCTTGATCCTGCAAGATTTGCTCTTTCGTTACATAGTAACCAAGGTCATCTTTCAATGAACGTGTAGCCATTGCAACGAACGTGAAAGCAAGACCAAAGATCAATACTCCCAGTCCCCATGAAGTTTCCTGTTGGAACATCGCACCGAATCCAGCGATGAATAATCCAAGAGTCATCAACATTGGGATAATTGAACCGTGTGGCATATGAATGTCTGTAATAGGTTCAGCTGGTGTAATCATTTCCTTACTACCTTCCATCTTCTCAATCCATAGAGTATCCAAACCACGGACTAATGGAGTTGCAGGGAAGTTATAGAAAGGTGGTGGTGATGGAATCGCCCACTCAAGTGTACGTCCGTCGCCCCAAGGGTCATTTCCGACGCGCTCATTTTTAACAGTTGTCATAATGATATTGATTACCATGACTGTAAAACCAATTGCCATTAATAGCGCACCGATTGTACTTACCATGTTTGCAATGTTCCAGCCTTGTCCGTCCATAAACGTCCAAACACGACGTGGCATTCCCCAGAAACCTAACCAGTGTTGAATTAGGAATGTCATGTGGAAACCGATAAAGAAGAATACAAAAGTAATTTTCCCTAAAAACTCGCTCAACATCGTACCGAACATTTTTGGCCACCAGTAGTGAAGGCCGGCAAAAATAGCTAGTACTACCCCACCTACGATTACGTAGTGGAAGTGAGCTACGATGAAGTAAGAATCGTGTAGCTGATAGTCAAGTGGTGCTGCCCCTTGCATTACACCTGTTACTCCACCCATTACGAATGAAGGAATAAAACCTAAAGCATAGAGCATTGGAGTTGTAACTTTTATACTACCGCCCCAAATTGTAAGCAACCAGTTAAAGATTTTAACACCTGTAGGTACAGCAATTGCCATCGTCGCTACTGCGAAGATTGCGTTCGCTGTCGGCCCAAGACCAACTGTAAACATATGGTGAGCCCATACCATGAAGCCTAAGAAACCGATTAACACTGTAGCGAATACCATCGCTGTGTAACCGAATAGACGTTTCCGTGAAAATACGGAGAATACTTCTGAGAAAATACCGAATGCCGGCAAAATCAAGATATATACTTCAGGGTGACCGAAAATCCAGAAAATATGCTCCCAGATAATCGTGTTTCCGCCCATCGTATGATCAAAGAAGTTACCACTAAACATACGGTCAAACGTTAGGAAGAACAATCCGATAGTCAACGGAGGGAATGCGAACAAAATCATTGCAGACGCAACAAACGTAGTCCATGTAAACAAAGGCATACGCATATACGTCATCCCTGGTGCACGCATGTTAATGATAGTTACAAGGAAGTTAATCCCTGCCATCAACGTACCACCACCCGCGATCTGTAAACCGATTGCATAGAAATCCACACCATGTCCTGGTGAGTGAAGCGATAATGATGCATAAGATGTCCATCCAGCATCTGGAACTTCACCGAATAACCAAGAGATGTTAAGGAATAAACCACCAAATGCGAACATCCAAAAACCTAATGAGTTGATGAATGGAAACGCTACGTCACGTGCCCCGATTTGAAGCGGCATGATCGCGTTCATAAAACCAAAGAGAATCGGCATTGCTGCCAAGAAAATCATGGTCGTTCCGTGCATTGTAATTAAGTCATTAAAAAGCCCTGCGCTTACGAGATCGTTGTTTGGCGTCATCAACTGAAGACGAATGATCATCGCTTCAATACCACCAAGAACGAAGAAGAATAATCCCCCGAGGAGATACAGAATTCCGATCTTCTTATGGTCGACTGTCGTTAGCCAATCCCATAGTGTTGCGCCAAAGCCACTTTTTTGAGCAACTGAACTCACTGTGTTACCTCCTATTCAATTTCCGTTTGAAAATTATTTTGCTACTTTTAAGCCCATTAAGTATTCAGCTAAAGCATCTAAGTCTTCATCAGAAATTTGATCTTCACTGAATGAAGGCATCGTATTGCCTGGCTTATGTTTCTGTGTATCACGAATCCAATCTTTCAAGTTTTCTTCATCGTGTTCAAGGAAACCTGCCACACGATTACGATCACCGAATGAAGCCAAGTTTGGTCCTTGTGCACCAGACTCACCTACACCTGAAACTGCGTGACAACCGATACAGCTTTGAGAGAAGACTTCTTCGCCGTCAGCGTTTGCAACAACAGGTTCTTCTGCTGTTTTCTGCATAGCTGTAACCCAGCTGTCAAATTGGTCTCTCGGTAATGTTTTCACTTTAAAGTCCATCAATGCGTGAGAAGGTCCACATAGCTCAGCACATTTCCCGTAGAAAACGCCATCTTTCAAGCCCTCAGATTCTTTCTCAAATGACAGATAGAATTTATTTACGTTCTCAACGTTCGTATCTAGCTTACCGCCAACTGACGGAATCCAGAATGAGTGTTTTACGTCCGCTGCGATCAAGTTGAAATAAACTTTTTCATCAGTAGGTACTACTAGTTCCTGAGCAGTAACAATACCTAGATCAGGATACTCGAACTCCCACCAATACAACTTCGCTGTAACATCTACTACTAAGTTCTCCGCGTTGCCGTCTTCATCAACTGCTCCCATTGCCTTCACATCACCTAATTTATATGTGTAGTGAACGGTAGGAATAGCAAGAATCAAAAGTAATACTATTGGAATGAATGTCCAAAGCAGCTCAAGTGTGTGACTTCCTTCCACTTGCTCTGGGATATGATCTTCACCCAATTTGGAACGTCTGAAGCGGAATAATGCAACAGTGTAAATAATTACTACTACAATGATAACCAGTAACATGATTCCTGATGCTAATAGCAACAACTTGAACTGGTCATTAGCGACTTGTCCAGCTGGTTGGAAGGTTGAAATTTCTTCATTACCACAACCTGCCATGAACACAGCGAAAACCGCTAGTAAAGAAAAGAGACGCCACTTTTTGAGTCCTTTAATCATCGCTAACTAATACCTCTCTTTCTAAAAAAATGTTTTTCTACTCTGGAGGACTGAGTGCCCCTTTATGATGAATTCCTGTTTTAAAGAAAGAATTCCGATACGTTAGATGAATATAGAGAAAATAATCATGGATACAAACAAGATTGTCATATAATTTAAAGAATAAACAAACATTCCTGTTGCCCATTTCAAATCTTCTTTGGCTTTGAATCCTTTGATAGATAAATAAAGCCATCCAATATTCAACAGTGTTGCAAAAACTATAAACCCGGTACCGAGCTGTGGTAACAAGAATGGTAATGGAAATAGTAGCAATACCCACATGAGCATCGACTTCTTCGTCCGCTCAAACCCTTTTACAACTGGTAACATCGGAATGTTAGCCGCTCGATACTCTTCTGTTCTGCGCATAGCCAACGCATAGAAATGCGGTGGTTGCCATATGAACATGATGAAAAACAATGCCCACGCTCCCATTGGCAGTGTAGGATCAACAGCTGCCCATCCGATTAGGGGTGGAATTGCTCCTGAAAGACTTCCTACTACGGTATTGCTTACATGCTTACGTTTTGACCACATGGAATACAAAACAACATAAGCGAATACACCCAAGATGCCAAGCCAACCTGCCATAGGTGATGCAGAGAATAATAATACTTCTCCAGCCACTAAGAATGTAACGGCTAACGTCATCACAGCGGGAGCTTTAAATCTACCTGTTACTGTCGGTCTCGACTTTGTTCTCGACATGACGGGATCAATATCGCGGTCAATCAAGTTATTCATTGCGCCCGAAGATGCGATAATCAATCCTGTTCCCAGAATCGCAAATACCAGTAGATCAAAGTTGTGGAGAAAACTTTTACCAGTGAATTGAAATGCCAAAAAAAGACCGGTGAACGTAGTGATCAAGTTCGAGTTGACAATACCTATTTTGATCAGCGCCAAAAAGTCTTTCCACAAGGTAATGGTTTCTACTTTTGGATCTGCAACTGTCGAAAGCGTTCGACCGTTTGACATAATAACCCTCCTTTCAAAGTTTTCAGCAAAGACCCTATCACCTACTATATCTAAAATCGTCCGGAATTTCCAGACCAATTCTCAATTTATAGCGGTTTATGCAACCTTTGTGTCTTTATCATTCACCTTCTATATAGTAATGCATTTGTGGCTCTCATTTGTGAAGTTAAAGAGACTATTTTATGAACAATTTGTGAAAAGCCTTATACATCAGTGGTTTATTCCCTTCATGCATTGTGTTTCTGTCATTTTTTCGTTATCATAAAGCTTGCAATAGATGCTTCAATTCCACAGAATCCATTGAGATTCAACGATATATCTCAATATAATTATTTTTGGAATTCAGGCAAAATTTTACGTAAATCGACCTTTTGATGGTCAATTCAATAGAAGAAGGTGTTTCGTACTTGCGATACAACAGATTTTTAAAATGGTTTGGGGTAGCTTCAACGATCGGCATGCTCGCGATCTTACTTGGTGGAGCGCTAGTTACTAAAACCGACAGTGGTATGGGGTGTGGAAGGCATTGGCCGGGATGTAATGGACAACTTATTCCTGATGACATCACAGCAGAAGTATTAATCGAATTCTCACATCGTTTAGTTACAGGTTCAGTAGGTATTTTCATCGTCATACTGGCTATATGGTCGTGGAAAGCACTTGGTCATGTCCGCGAAACAAAGTTTTTAGCTTTTATGGCAGTATTTTTCTTGATTCTACAGGCATTGATTGGAGCAGCGCAAGTATTATGGGGACAAGGTGATTTTATCTTGGCCTTACACTTTGGGATTTCCCTCATATCCTTTGCGTCAGTCTTCCTATTAACTTTATTGGTTTTTGAAGTAGACCAGAAGTTTGACGCAGATAAGATACGTATAGACAAATCATTACGTTACCACACCATCGGGGTAACTATTTATTCATACTTTGTTATATACACTGGCGCTCTTGTTCGTCATACCAGTTCAGGTCTTGTATGTTCTGACTGGCCTTTGTGCCGGAATAACGAATTCAGCCTACCGAATAATATGTATGAATGGATACAAATGGGTCACCGTTTAGCTGCAGCTTTGATTGTTGTATGGATTGGGTTCATCGCAATTAAAGCCATTAAACATTATAGTGATCAACGCGTTATTTACTGGGGTTGGATTACAGCATTTGGCTTAGTACTCGCACAAGCAACTACAGGGATGATTGTCGTTCTGACTAAATTAAATCTCTATTTTGCTTTGTTACATTCGTTGTTCATCACATTATTATTTGGCTTATTAACTTATTTAGTTCTTTTAGTCTCTCGCAACCGGATAAAGAAGTAATTTGAGAGCGTGCAACAGCTGTTTTAAAGGTTGTTGCGCGCTATTTGTATCTAACTATAGAAAAACAGCTTCCACTGTCTTAACGACATGTGGAAGCTGTTTTTTTAATGTTCTAATTCAATCAATAAGTCTCCTGATGAGATAGAATCTCCAGGACTTGCGTATATGGCTTTAACAACGCCCGCAAAAGGAGCTTGAATCGTTGTTTCCATTTTCATAGCCTCTGTAATTAACAAATGCTCACCGCGTTTTACTTTAGCGCCAATTGAAACCGCAACTTGTAAAACAGTTCCTGGCATAGTAGCCGCAATATGCGTTTCATTTGTAGGATCGGCTTTTTGCTTCGTATCATCTTTTGTTTCCACTTGGAAATCTTGGATAATGATTTCACGTGACTGTCCGTTTAACTCGAAATACAGCGTCCGTGTTCCGTCGGGATTAGGTTCACCGATCGATACCAATTTGACGATAAGTGTTTTACCGAACTCAATCTCAATTTCGATTTCTTCGCCTAAACGTAAGCCATACAGGAATTCTGGCGTATTGATGACAGAAACATCATCAAACTGTTTTCTTACTTCGATATATTCTTCAAAGACTTTAGGATATAGGACGTAAGCGAGCGCATCATGCATTGTAGCGGGCTTTTCCATTTTTTCCGTTAACTTCTTTAGAACGTCCTGGAAGTTTACTGGCGCCAATAACTCGCCGGGACGTACAGTGATCGCTTTGCGCCCTTTTAAAATTACTTCCTGTAGCTCTTTCGGGAAACCGCCATATGGCTGACCGATTGAACCTTCGAAAAACTCAATAACGGATTCAGGGAAATCGATAGTTTGTCCTTTTTCAATGACCGTATGCTCGTCCAATTCATTTTGTACCATGAACAACGCCATATCCCCTACTACTTTAGATGATGGTGTCACTTTGACAATATCACCAAAGAGGAAGTTCACACGGGAATACATTTTTTTCACTTCTTCCCAGCGCTCTCCAAGCCCTACTGCTTTAGACTGCTGTTGCAAATTCGAATATTGACCACCCGGCATCTCATGAACATAAATTTCCGAGTGTGGACTATTCATGCCACTTTCAAAAGGTTTGTAGTATTTTCGTACATCTTCCCAGTAATGCGAAAGTTTCTCTAAGGATTCTGTATTTGCACGTACATGACGTTCATTGTTTTGCATTGCATACGCAAGTGAATTGGCTGAAGGCTGAGAAGTCATACCCGCCATTGATCCAATAGCTGTATCGACAATGTCCACTCCCGCTTCTATCGCTTTGGCATACATATAAATACCGTTGCCGCTCGTATCGTGTGTATGCAAATGAATTGGCAGACTTGTTGACGCTTTCAATTCTGAAACTAGACGATAGGCCGCTTCAGGTTTTAGCAATCCCGCCATATCTTTGATTGCCAATATATGCGCACCGACTGATTCCAATTCTTTGGCCATCTCTTTGTAGTAGTTGACCGTATATTTGGCACGATTGTCGTCCAGAATATCTCCTGTATAACAGATTGTCGCTTCTGCAATTTTTCCTGTCGAACGTGTTTCATCAATTGCCACTTCCATACCTTTAATCCAGTTCAAGCTATCGAAAATACGGAATACATCAATACCTGATGCAGCCGATTCCTTTATGAATTCACGGATGACGTTATCTGGATAGTTTGTATAACCAACAGCATTGGCTCCTCTGAAGAGCATCTGGAACAAGACATTAGGTACTTGCTTGCGTAATTTCTCGAGTCGATCCCACGGGCTTTCTTTCAAGAATCGATATGCTACATCAAATGTCGCGCCTCCCCACATCTCGAATGAGAAGAGATCAGGTAATAAATGCGCACTTTCTGTTGCAATCTGCGTTAACTCTTTCGTTCTCATACGCGTAGCCAATAAAGACTGATGTGCATCACGGAAAGTAGTATCTGTCAGTAGTACATCATCTTGCTTTAATACCCACTCGACTAACCCATCTGCACCTTGCTCGTCCAAAATCTGTTTCGTCCCTTTGGGTATCGGCATACTATAATCAATTTTTGGTATACGTACAGGATGTAAAACAGGACGTGTTGAGTCATCAATGCCAGGGAATCCGTTAATGGTAACGTTTCCAAGATATGATAAAGCTTTCGTTCCTCTATCTTGCTTCTTCGCAAATGCGAATAGTTCCGGCGTTTCATCGATAAAGCTCGTATTGTAGTGGCCCGATAAAAAGTTTTCATGACATACGACATTTTCAAGGAAAGGTATATTCGTTTTAATTCCACGAATTCTGAATTCCTTCAAATTTCTGTGCATTTTACTTGCAGCATCCCCAAAGGTCGAGCCCCAAGTTGAAACCTTCACTAATAATGAATCATAGTACGGACTAATCACAGAACCTTGATACGCATTGCCGGTATCCAAGCGAACACCAAATCCGCCACTCGAACGATAGACCATTACTTTTCCTGTATCAGGCATGAAATCATTCAACGGGTCTTCCGTTGTAACACGTGATTGAATAGCATAACCAAATAACGGAATATCTTGTTGCGCTGGTATGTTCACACGTTCAGAATGAAGTGCTTCGCCTGCTGCGATCAGCACTTGTGACTGCACAATATCAATTCCTGTAATCATTTCTGTAATCGTGTGTTCTACTTGAATACGCGGATTAACTTCGATGAAATAGAAAGAATCATCAGCTACTAAAAACTCTACTGTACCTGCATTGATATAAGATACATTTTTTGATAGTTTAACAGCTGCATTACAAATCTCATGGCGTAACTCTTCCGTCAATGAAATGGAAGGAGCGATCTCCACTACCTTTTGATGGCGACGCTGAATAGAACAATCGCGTTCGTACAAATGGACTATCTCTCCATATGTATCACCTAGTATTTGTACTTCGATATGTTTTGGGTTCGTAATGTATTTCTCTACATAGACTTCATCAGATCCAAATGCTGATTTCGCTTCGGATTTCGCGCGGTTATAAGCCTCTTGCACTTCTTCCGGTGACTCGACGATTCGCATACCGCGACCACCGCCACCTAACGAAGCTTTAATAATAATCGGATAGCTATGCTGCTCACCAAATGCCGCAACCTCTTCTACAGAGGTAACCGGTCCATCACTGCCTGGTATGACGGGGATATCAGCTAATATCGCTTGTTCCCGAGCTTTTACCTTATCGCCAAACATTTCTAAATGGGTTGATGTCGGACCAATAAAGATAATACCCTCTTCTTCTAAACGTGCTGCGAATTGAGCATTCTCCGCTAAAAATCCGTAGCCCGGGTGAATGGCATCGACATTCGCTTTTTTCGCAATGTCGATAATTCCTTCAATATCCAAGTATGCATCGATAGGTTTTTTGCCTTCACCCACTATAAATGACTGATCGGATTTGTAACGATGTAGTGAGGCACGATCTTCAGCTGAATAAATACCAACTGTAGCAATACCTAATTCTGTACATGCTCGAAATACACGAATTGCAATCTCGCCGCGGTTTGCGACTAGTACTTTCCTAATCTCTCTTCTTTCCACCAACAAATCAATCCCCTCTACTCTGTTCTTTCATATTTGACAAACATTGAAACGTTCATCAATATACCAAGCGCAATCGACAAGAACACAACAGACGTACCGCCATAACTAATGAACGGCAATGTAACTCCTGTTAATGGAATCAATCCTGTCAATCCTCCTAAGTTTACCAGTGTTTGAATAGCAATCAAGCTACCTACACCGGCAGCGAGCATTCTGGCATGTGCGTCTTTTGTACGCAGTGCAACAGTAAACGCTCTCATCACGATGAAAAATAGACCTCCAAGAACAAGTGTTGTTCCAAGTAATCCAGTTTCTTCAGAGATTACTGCCATAATAACATCAGTATGTGGTTCAGGTAAATAGCCAAGTTTCTGAATACTGTTTCCTAGGCCTACTCCTTTCAGCCCGCCGGCACCAATTGCAATGTATCCATTGACAATTTGCAGGCCTGAACCTTGTATGTATTCAAAGGGATCTGTAAAGGCAAGAAAGCGCCCCATACGCGAAGCGGTCATGACCGTTTCCCACTTAATCCAGAGAACAATCCCGATTAATACGCCAAGCAGAGCAAAGAAACGACTGATGATCAGATAATTCTTCACTTTCATTCCACTTGCCATGATGACAGATATAGCCACGAGAAATAAAATCATGGTGGCTCCAAAATCCGGTTCCAACAGAACTAATAAAAGAGTGGCTGTTAAAACAGAAAATGTCGGGAATATAGTAGTTTTGATCTCATCCAATGTTCCTGCATAATATTTATTTGCAAATACACCGGAGAAATATACGATAAATGCAATTTTCGCTACTTCTGTTGGCTGTAAGTTCCCTACTCCAAATGGTAATGAAAGCCAACTTTTCGCCCCTACAGCATCACCAAATCCTATGAATTTCACAAGGATCAATAGAGAAAACATGACGGTCAGCGTTCCATACAAGAACTTTTTATTTCTATAATGCCGGTAAGGAATAATAGATGCTAACAGAAACACCGGAATCGCAATGGCTAAGTTCGTCAATTGTTTCTTAAAGAAATGGGATGGTTCAAAGTTATAAATATTCATGGCCCAAACCATGCTTGCACTGTAAATCATAATCAGCCCAAATAAACAGAGCAGTAAATATACGATAAATAATGGATAGTCAAAATTACGTAAAATTCGATTCATATAAGTCTTCATTTTCATTGTACCTCGTCGTCTTAAATAAAAAACTCAAACTGTTGGAGTAGTTTGAGTCTTCCATTTATTTATTTGTATACAGTTCGTGTAAAATATTTAACTCTTTTTCCAGAACAGAGATGATTTCACGGCCTTTATCCTGTTCGACTAGGCCGAGCTTAACAGCAAAATCAATCTCACGGGATAATCCGTACATTTGCGTATCAAGCACTTCCTCATATAGTGGACATTGTGGCATCGTTAAATTATCCATTTGAACTTTGATCAGTTTAGCAATTTTTTCTGCATCGATTTGCAGTTGTTTCATGGCTTGTTCTTTGTACGTATCTTGAACTTCTATTTCCATGGAGACGCCCCCATTATTCATTATTCCCGCAAGGTGTTAATGTCTAAATTGTATCTTTTGCTCTTGCAAAATGCAAGCGTTACCCAATGAAAAAATGAACTGAAATGAAATCCTTTTCACTTCTTCTATGAAAAGGTATACTAAATTTAGTGACTATGGATTGAGGGGGATATATTTTGGAACTTATTATACCGATTACTGGAAATGTGAAACATGCAATTACATTAGATCCTACTGTTTGGATATTTGATGATCGCCGTATTGATTTGGATGAATTTTTCTCAGAGGATTTTGTCGAAATAGATGAAATGGAAGAGTATAAAGAAAAAATGGGTAAACACTGGTCTAGAGAAATCATGGAAGGTGCCACGTACCCACCCACTTTAAAAAGTGAAAAAAGATATGAAAAAGATAAAATGCTGTCAAGCAGCTTTGGAATTGTATTGAAACCATTTATACACAATGCTGTTCCATCTGCAAATGCAACAATGTTTACACTCATTACAAAAGACGAAAAATACACGTATCCACTTGAGGAAGCAGCTAACGTAATTTTCAAATTCAGTCATAATGGTAAACCTCTTCGCGAAGACGGGCCTGTACATGTACTGTTTAAAGACGGGTCAAATCAAGATTCACCGATTCGTTATGTCCAAGCTATCCAAGTGGATTAAAGGAGAATTTCCAATGCGCGTTAAATGTGTCATATGTGACCAAATCGATCAATTAGAGGATGACAATCCGCTTGCTAAGAAATTACGAAACCGGCCCATTCATACGTATATGTGCCCTACTTGTAGAGAGCGGATCAGCAATTTGACAGAGAAACGAATCGCAACTGGTAACTTTGTTTTCCATCGTAGCTCAGATCCAACTGAAAAAGATTTTTAATCCAACTAAAAGACTCCGTTACTGAGTAACGGAGTCTTTTTTGTGTTCATTCATTCGTCGAACACGATAGATAATGAGAATGGCAGCAGCCACAAACAGTCCTTCTACGATTGGCAGGAAGAAAGCTAAGAATGTTAATATTATACACCCGATGAATAAGAACGTATAGATGATAACATTTCGACCAAAACTAATCTTCCTTGCGAATCCGAGTTTATACACAATAGCAGACATGATGAAAACGAGCGCAAACAGAATATAGCCGGCTGTCGTGAAATTTGGCGCATACTCATAAATGATGCGCGCAGTTCCCGACAACCGATTGTAGACCATTTCTGAATCCTCTACTCTCATTCCATACATTCCCTTCTATCTTTATTATTCGCCAAGTTTTTTCTTTTTGTTTACGCGTTCGCGTTCATTCTTATCAAGAACTTTTTTACGTATACGAATAGATTCTGGAGTAACTTCACAGTACTCGTCATCACCAATATATTGCAACGCTTCTTCAAGCGACATAATACGTGGCTTTTTCGTTGTAACAGTTTGGTCTTTCGAAGCCGAACGTACGTTAGTAGCATGTTTGATTTTCGTTAAGTTAATTGTCAAATCGCTATCACGGTTACTTTCCCCGACTACCTGACCAGCATAGATTTCTGCACCTGATGCAACAAACATTGTTCCACGGTCTTCGAGTTGCATAACACCATAACCAGTTACTGTACCGTTCTCCATAGATACAAGAACTCCGTGACGTCTGCCACCGATTTTACCAGTAGTGACCGGCTTATAGCTGTCAAACGTATGGTTTAAGATACCATATCCACGAGTCAATGTAAGGAAATCTGTTGTATAACCGATCAATCCGCGAGCGGGTACTAAGAAGATCAAGCGTACTTGTCCGTTACCGTTATTGATCATATCCAACATTTCACCTTTACGTTCACCAATAGATTCAATGATGGATCCAGTATGTTCTTCCGGAACATCAATTTGAACGCGTTCGTAAGGCTCGCTACGCTTACCATCGATTTCGCGAATGATTACTTGTGGCTTGGAGACTTGAAGTTCGAAACCTTCACGACGCATATTCTCGATAAGAATAGACAAGTGAAGTTCTCCACGTCCAGATACGATCCATTCGTCTGGAGAATCTGTTTGGTCTACTCGTAATGAAACGTCCGTCTCTAGCTGTTGATCTAAACGCTCTTGAATCTTACGTGAAGTGACCCATTTCCCTTCGCGACCAGCAAATGGACTATTATTAACTAAGAAACGCATTTGAAGCGTTGGCTCATCGATGTGGAGTGCAGGAAGCGCTTCTTGATGATCAGTTGGACAAACTGTCTCACCGACATCAATGTCACCCATTCCTGAAACGGCTACGAGGTCGCCTGCGTATGCTTCTTCAACTTCGACTCTCTTCAAGCCTAAGAAACCGTATAGTTTCGTCACACGTAAAGTCTTGACAGATCCATCACGCTTAAGAACTGCGACTTGTTCTCCAACTTTCATCGTTCCACGGAAAATACGTCCGATTCCGATACGACCAACGTAGTCGTTGTAATCAAGTAGAGATACTTGGAACTGAAGCGGCTCGTCACGATTGTCGATTGGTGATGGTATGTTTTCAAGAATGGATTCATAAAGAACACGTAACGTGTCTTCTTGTGTTGCAGGATCTGGAGAAAGGCTCGCAGTACCATTGAACCCAGAAGCAAAAACAACCGGGAATTCCAATTGCTCATCATTCGCATCAAGCTCGATGAATAATTCAAGTACTTCGTCTACTACTTCCTCTGGTCTTGCGAAATCACGGTCAATTTTATTTACAACAACAATTGGCTTCAAGTTTGTTTCCAAAGCTTTTTTCAAGACGAATCGAGTTTGTGGCATACATCCTTCGAATGCATCAACCACTAAAATTACGCCGTCTACCATGCGCAAGATTCTTTCTACTTCGCCACCAAAGTCAGCGTGTCCTGGTGTATCCAAGATGTTGATTTTTGTGTCATTATATTCAATAGCAGTGTTTTTAGCTAGGATCGTAATTCCTCGCTCACGCTCAAGTTCGTTCGAGTCCATTGCACGTTCATCTACGTGCTCATTCGACCGGAAAATACCGGATTGTTTAAGTAATTGGTCGACCAATGTCGTTTTACCATGGTCTACGTGGGCAATAATTGCAATATTTCTAAGATCAGTACGTTCGTTTGTCATTTTTTCACTCCGTTTATCTTTATTTCAGATGTTCAACTGTGTTATTATAGCACAAGATAGTTCAATTAAATAACATTTTAATTTATATGGAGGGATTTTTTTGAAAGACATTAAGTGGATTTTCGTAATTTATTCACTCGGCGCCGTACTTTCCATGTCCGCAATTGGTATTGGAGTAGGTATGCGTAGCCTATTAGTTGTCGTCCTTGCCATTGTCGCTCTAATTTTAATAATGGGTAACGGATTCAAAACAAAAGCACGTATGCGTAGAGAAGGCACGCTATAAATAACTCAAAGGGACTGTACATTAAACCGTTTTGGTTTAACAAACAGCCCCTTTTTTATTTTAGTCGGATATATTTTGATAAAATTTCCTCATGTAATCCCGGACGTGTGACAATAAATGTGTCAGATCCAAGTAGATGTGGTGTCTCACCTTTTAAATTCGTTGCTACAGCCCCTACTTCTTGCGCAATGACAATTCCCCCAGCGATATCCCAAGGCGCCAGTCGCATAGAAATATACGCGTCAATCTTACCAGATGATACATACGCCAGCTCAATCGCTGCTGAACCATATGATCGCGTTCCGCGGCAACGTGTGACGAGCTCAATAATTTTTTCGTTTTCTACGCGCTGATTTGGCGCAACCCAGCTAGCATTGATGCCGATGATTGCTTCTTCAAGTGGAGTAATTTCCAGTTGCGGTAGACGCTCATCATTGAAATAAGCACCTTCACCTTTCGCTGCATGGTATAACTCATCCCGCATTACATCATATATGTAGCCCAGCATCCCCACGCCGTCTACATAAATCCCCAATGAAATCGCAAAGTTTCTTCTCTGATGGATAAAATTCATCGTTCCGTCTATTGGATCTAGGAACCAAACTACTCCGTCAAGCGAAGAAATTTCATCTCCAAATCCCTCTTCTGAAACCATTTTATGCTCAGGAAAATCTTGTCTTACCCGTTCAATAAAAAAGCTTTCCACTTCTCTATCAATATTGGTAACTAAATCATTAGCGTCTGCCTTTGAATCGATGTCAATTGTACTAAAAAAAGACACTCGTATTTTGTGGCCAGCCTCTTTGATTAACGATTTCGCATATCGATCTATCGCATTAAGATTCATTCTGCCACCTCTTCCCACTCCGACTATCGCTAGTATAACACAGAGGCAACGGAACGAAAAAGATAACAGTGATAGGATATTAAGTAAAAAGACACCCCGTCACATTTTCTTCATTTCTGAAGTAAATGGGGATGTCTTTTTACTAAACCGTACTTACATCGAAAAAACATTAAGCGTCTCCAATTCATTGTGAATTTCTGTCAATCGTAGTTTACTTTTATCAACTTGAACTGTGTCTTGGTCTTGTAGTGCGTCGTATAGAGTAGCTAATTCATAATCCAATTCCAATTGTAAAGTTCTCACATATTCTCTCTCAACATCTTCTTTTCGGATAAAATGAACGACCTGTTTCATAAGTAGCACCCCTTTTAGTTAATATTTGACTCTAACCGTCTTATTAGTAAGATATGCGAAAATTCCGACTTTTATTGGTTAGAAGCCTTGTTATTTTAAATTATTCCCCGTTTACTGATAAGATAAACGTAGTCACTACAAACTGGAGGAGATTTTCTTGATTCAGTCTTATTGGTCATCAAATGATTTTGATGTTTTCACCGTTGATGGCTTGGATAATCGCATGAAAGCTTTGCAGGAAAAGATACAACCAAAATTCATAGAATTAGGAAATCATTTTGCACACCGCCTTTCCGCACACGGTACGGGTGAGTTTTTTCCACATGTTGCAAAACACGCAAGACGAACTGTAAATCCGCCACGGGATAGCTGGGTGGCATTCGCTCCTGCTAAGAGAGGCTATAAAGCGTTACCTCACTTTCAGATTGGCTTGTGGGGCACACATTTATTCATCATACTGGCAATTATTTATGAAAATCCCGATAAAAAAGGAATTGCTACACGTTTAGAAAAAGAAATGAACGAAATGACTTCGTTGCCGAAGGATTTTGTTATATCTGGAGATCATATGAAGCCTGAAGCCGAGCGAATTGGTGAAGTAGGTACAGAAGGACTTGAGAAGTTGCTGGATCGTCTGCAAACTGTGAAAAAAGCAGAGTTTTTAGTTGGTCGTCACCTTTCAAGAGATGAAGCATCCAAAATGAGCGAAAAGCAATTTTATGAGTATGCAGAAGATACGTTTACCAAATTATTACCTGTTTATGATGTAGTTATTGATTCTTTTGATTGAAAATAAAAATCGCTAGCGAAATAGCACCGCCGGTCGATGTCCGATGCAGAGGATTTCCCCTCATGATCAACTAATTCGGCATTCCAGGCAAATCATCCATCACATATGAGAGCAAAATAAAAGACACCCTTTGAGACAGGTGTCTTTTATTTTGATTATTTTTTCACCTTTAGCAGTTCGCCAGGTTTACTCTCTTTAGCAGCCTTCACTACGCGAAATGCTACATAGTCACTACTTTCCTCGAATTCCTTGCACAGCGTTTTTTCTTCAGCCATGGATGGAACCACACTTTTGAAAGCTCGATAATATCTCATAAATTCGTCTCGTTCGATATTCGTTTCATACGCTTGCTCTACTTTTGTGAAAAAATCGATCACCTTAACGATCTCTTCTGTTGACCAATCCGCACGTAGCGGATATTGATAACCTGCCATTTACTTCTCTCCTATCTGACACTCCATTTTTCTCGTATTGTTAACGCTTCATTTTTCATTCGTTCAAACAATTTGGCGACGCTTGGAACATCCTCGATCATACCCGCTACTTGGCCACCCCAACCAAAGCCTTGATCATTCATACCATCGTGAATGAATTTACGATTGGCATCTCCGCTAATAAATGCTTTCAGCCCTTCGTAACCGGCATCTTCCGCTTCTAATTTTAGAATCTTCTCTGTCCACTCATTCGTTAATGCACGTGCAGGTGCACCGATTGTCCGTTTGATAATCGTCGTGTCCTGTTCACTACTTGCTAAAAGAGTTTCTAGATAAGCAGGTGATGCATCGACACATTCTTTCGTCGCTATGAAACGAGTGCCCATCTCGATCCCTTCTGCCCCGAGTGCTTGTGCTGCCATCCAGCCCCGCCCATCTCCAATACCACCTGAGCCAATGACTGGTATAGTAACGGAATCTACAATTCTTGGGATTAATACCATCGTACCTATATCATCACGGCCTAAATGTCCGCCGCCTTCTTGTCCAACTGCTATGACAGCATCCGCGCCAATCTCTTCAGCTTTTTGCGCTTGCCTTCTAGCCGCCACCAACACCATCTTCTTCACATCAGTACCTGTTAACATTTCAAATAGTGGCGCAGGATTCCCCCCGGTAACCGATATAATATTGATGTTTTCTTCCAATGCAGCTTCCACCATCGCTTCATACGATCTACCATGATTGCCAATGGCAAAATTTACACTAAAGGGTTTATTTGTCTTTTGGCGAA
The DNA here is from genome assembly GCF_002743155.1 of Sporosarcina sp. P1. NCBI lineage: Bacteria > Bacillati > Bacillota > Bacilli > Caryophanales > Caryophanaceae > Sporosarcina > Sporosarcina sp. P1. Next base: position 16,883 of record NZ_PDYS01000001.1, on the reverse strand, counting down.
CTTTGCGGATTTCTTCTTTCAATGCTTCAGGCGAAGTTAGACTCATCGCTGTAATTTGGCCAAGTCCGCCTGCTTCCGAAACGGCAGCAGCCAGGTCTGAATAAGCCAGATATGCAAGTCCTCCTTGCACAATCGGATAATCAATTCCAAACAGTTTTGTCACTCTAGTTTCCCACATGAAAATCCCCCATTTTTCCATAATGTAAAAAGGCCCATGAGAAAAAATCCCCATGGGCTGTTCAATTCTAGCTGTTTTATTTCGTCATCATGTGAATTGGCTTACCAAGGGCAACTTCCGCTGCTTCCATGGAAATCTCGCCTAATGTAGGGTGAGCATGAATCGTCATAGAAATATCTTCAAGTGTCATACCTGCTTCAATCGCTAGACCAAGTTCTGCAATCATGTCAGAAGCATTTTCCCCAACGATTTGAGCGCCAAGTAATAAGCCGTCTTCTTTGCGGCCTACAAGCTTCACGAAACCTTCTGTAGCATCCAATGAAAGAGCACGGCCGTTTGCTGCAAACGGGAACTTACCGCTTATTACGTCATATCCTTCATCTTTTGCTTGCTTTTCGTTTAAGCCTACAGTTGCTAGTTCAGGATCTGTGAAGCATACAGCTGGAATCGCCATATAATCTACTTCAGATTTTTCTCCAGCAATAGCTTCTGCTGCAACTTTTGCCTCGTAAGAAGCTTTGTGCGCAAGCTGAGGTCCCGCTACGATATCACCGATTGCATATACATTCGGTAGATTTGTACGGCATTGCTTGTCCACTTCGATCAAACCGCGGTCCGTCATGTTCAAGCCAAGACTTTCCAAACCGATTTCATCTGTATTCGGACGACGGCCCACCGTTACAAGAACGTAGTCCGCTTCAATTTTCACTTCTTCACCTTTAGCTTCGTAAGTTACTACGACACCATCTTTAGTTTCTTCAACGCCCTTAGCAGATGCTTTTACAACTACTTCAACGCCTTTTTTCTTCAAGCCTTTTTTAACGATTTGCGTCATTTGTTTTTCGAAACCAGCAAGGATATCATCCGCACCCTCAAGAATGGTTACTTCAGATCCTAGATTAGCATAAGCAGATCCAAGTTCTGTACCAATATAACCGCCACCGACAACGACAAGCTTTTTCGGTAATTCTTTCAAACTTAGAGCACCGGTAGAATTGATTACACGGTCTGTAAATTTGAATGAAGGGATTTCAACTGGGCGTGCACCCGTTGCGATGATAACGTTGTTGAATTTATAGGTTTGAGCAGAGTTGTCTGTCATCACACGTACAGTGTTCGCATCCACGAAATACGCTTCACCTGCAACAGTTTCTACTTTGTTTCCTTTAAGCAAACCGGATACGCCGCCCGTTAACTTAGACACAACACTTTCCTTAAACTTCATAGCTTTAGAAAAGTCTAGTTCGACAGATTTCGCAGTGATTCCCATAGCATCTGCATTCTGAGCATCCACAAAGCGGTGTCCAACAGAAATCATTGCTTTAGAAGGAATACATCCAACGTTCAAACAAACGCCGCCGATTGTATCTTTTTCTACGATTGTAACTTTTTGACCAAGTTGAGCTGCGCGTATTGCTGCCACATATCCTCCTGGGCCTGAACCTACTACAAGTGTGTCAACTTCAATTGGAAAATCTCCTACTACCATTGCTTTACGCCTCCATTAATAAAAGTGATGGATTACTTATTAATTCCTTAAGATAGTTTAACGCTAATTGCCCCGTTACGCCATCAATCACTCTGTGATCAAATACTAATGATAATGCTAACATAGGTGCCGCTACAATTTCACCATTTTTCACAATAGGTTTTTCAGAAATTCTTCCAATACCTAAAATAGCTACTTCTGGATGGTTAATGATCGGTGTAAACCACTGTCCACCTGCAGAACCAATGTTCGTGATCGTACATGATGCACCTTTCATTTCTGCTGCTTGAAGTTTTCCATCGCGCGCTTTTCCAGCAAGCTCATTCACTTCATTTGAAATAGCAAACATGGACTTGCGATCAGCATTTTTAACGACGGGTACCATTAGACCGCGATCTGTATCTGCTGCAATTCCGATATTATAGTAGTGTTTTTGAATTAATTCTTCTGTTGCATCGTCTAATGACGTGTTCAGTTGAGGGAACTCACGCAATGTTGCTACAAGCGCTTTTACTACATACGGAAGATACGTTAACTTAACATCTTTCTCCGCCGCAATTGCTTTGAATTCTTTTCGATGTGCAACTAGTGCAGTAACATCCACTTCATCTAACAATGTAACATGTGCCGCTGTGTGTTTTGAATTTGACATTGCTTTTGAGATGGCTTTCCGCACAGGAGACATTTTCTCACGAGTCTCTGGGAATTCACCTTCAAAGATAGGCGCTTGCTTCTCTGGAGTACCAGGCGTTGCCGCGTCTTGCTGGGATTGGGCCTTTTCTTCAACAGATGGTTGTTGACCTCCCGCTTTAAATGAATCTATATCTTCTTTTACTACACGGCCGTTTTTTCCACTCCCTGCAACTTGCGCTATCGCTACATCGTGTTCTCGTGCATATTTACGAACAGATGGCATTGCGATTACTCGGCGATTTTCATCGACTTCACTAGTAGTTGTCTTGGTAGTTTGTTGTTTTTGCGGTTCTGCCGATTGTTGTTCTCCAGATGCTTGTTCAGGTTTCTTGGAATCTACGCTACCAAGTGCTTCCCCTACTTGTTCATGAGACTTTTCTGCACTCGCTTCTTCATTAGAAGAGTCCGTACCTTCTTCATCGTCTTCATGATCTGGAATACCATGATCCGGTGCATCAAAACGCACTAATTTATCACCAACAACTGCTACAGTACCTTCAGTAACATAAATTTCTTCTACTGTACCTGATACAGGTGATGGAATTTCTACTACGGATTTATCATTTTGTACTTCTAGTAATGTATCATCTTCTTGGATTTCATCGCCTGGTTTTACGAACCACTTGACGATCTCCCCTTCGTGTATACCTTCACCAATGTCTGGTAATCGAAATTCATAAGTCACGTAATTCACCCTTCCTGGATTGTCCGACTAGTATTTAAAATGTAAGAACTTCTCTTGCTTTCGCTGCAATGTCTTTGGCATTAGGCAACCAAGTGTTTTCGCCTGCCGCAAACGGATATACCGTGTCTGGTGCCGTCACGCGCAGCACTGGAGCTTCTAGGCTCAAAATAGCGCGTTCAGTAATTTCAGCTACAACGTTAGCAGCAATTCCCGCTTGCCGCTGAGCTTCTTGTACGACGATTGCGCGATTTGTTTTTTCAACGGATTGAATGATTGTTTCTATATCAATAGGCTGAATCGTACGTAAATCGATGACTTCCACTGAGTAATTTTCTTTTTCAAGCGCTTCAGCAGCTTTTAAGCTTTCCTGCACCATTGCACCATATGTGACAATCGTCAAATCTTTACCTTCACGCTTAATATCAGCTTTTCCTAAAGGAATAGTATATTCTTCTTCAGGAACTTCTTGTCTGAATGAGCGATATAGTTTCATATGCTCCAAGAAAATTACGGGATCATCACTCTTGATTGCAGATATAAGTAATCCTTTTGCATCGTACGGAGTAGATGGGATAACCACTGTTAAACCAGGTTGTGATGCCACTAGACCTTCTAAGCTGTCTGCGTGCATTTCTGGAGTGGCTACACCGCCACCAAATGGAGCACGTATCGTAATCGGTGCATTGAAATGGCCACCTGTTCTAAAGCTCATTCTCGCAATTTGTCCACTCACTGAATCCATTACTTCAAATAGAAAACCGAAGAATTGAATTTCCATAATAGGACGAAAACCAGTAAGTGCTAGGCCAATTGCCAATCCACCAATACCAGATTCAGCTAGCGGCGTATCAAATACGCGCTCCTCACCGAACTCTTTATGAAGGCCTTCCGTCGCACGGAAGACACCTCCATTTGCGCCTACGTCTTCACCGAATAGCAATACATTTTCATCCGTTTTCAGCTCAGTACGAAGCGCATCTGTAATCGCTTGAATCATTGTTAATTCTGCCATGGATTATTTCGACTCCTTTCCAGCATACGCATCTAATTGTTCTTGTAAGTTAAATGGCATTTCGCCTTTATACATAATCTTCATAAAGTCTGTCGCTTTTTGTTTAGGCTGTCCATCTGCTTTTTTGATAGCTTCTTTAATTTCTTCTTTCGCACGTTCAATTACTTTTTCCTCTTGTTCTTTAGACCAAATACCTTTGGCTTCCAAATATGTTCTAAAACGCACGATCGGGTCACGTTTTTCCCATTCATTATCAATATCCGATGTACGGTATCGTGTCGGATCATCACCAGCCATCGTATGAGGTCCATAACGGTAACACATTGTTTCGATCAACGTTGGTCCATCTCCATTGACTGCACGTTCTCTTGCATCACGTGTTGCCACATATACTGCCAATGGATCCATTCCATCTACCAGTACACTTGGCACGCCTGCCGCTACACCCTTTTGAGCGAGTGTTTTTGCTGCTGTCTGTACATCACGATGTGTGGAAATCGCATATTGGTTATTCTGAATGACGAAGATAGCAGGTACTTTATATGCCCCTGCAAAGTTCAATCCTTCGTAGAAATCACCTTGTGATGTTCCGCCATCACCTGTGTACGTAATGACAACTGATTTTTGCCCTTTTTTCTTAAAGCCTAGACCTACACCAGCAGCCTGGACATATTGTGCACCAATGATGATTTGGGGTGGGAAAATATTAAGCCCATCAGGAATCACACTTCCTGCATAATGCCCTCTTGACCATAGAAATGCCATATGCAATGGCCAACCATGGAATAATAACTGAGGAACGTCACGATATCCAGGGAGAATGAAATCATCTTTTTCCAACACATATTGAGAAGCTAACTGGGAAGCTTCTTGTCCTGCCGTAGGAGCATAAAATCCGAGACGTCCTTGTCTATTTAAAGAAATGGATCGTTGGTCAAGGATACGTGTATAAACCATGCGATTCATCAATTCCACTAATTCTTCATCGGGAAGTTTCGGATCCAAGTCCTTGTCTACGATCTTTCCTTCTTCATTCAATATTTGTACCATATCAAATTGACTTTCAATCAGTTGAAGCGCTTTCACAGGATCATACTGATTACCTTTTTTAGCTACCATATCTTGATCTCTCCTTCATATCTGTATTATATCGATTTCAAATAAAGTTAATACAACTTCTTATAAATATTAGTATACGCAAAACTGAGCACTTGGTCAACCATTGTAATCAAAGACTTCTTAGTCTTTTTTATATTTTTCTAAAAACATACTGTACTAACACAATATCCATTCTGTATTGGTACAGATGCGTTTTTTCTTAACTGACACTCAGCATTCCGCAGCCTTAAAATTCATCATTAGATATCCATACAGCAACTCAGATTACAGCCTCATTCTCATTCTTGATCTGCTCCAACAATCGATTATGGCGTACTACTTGTTCCTTTTAATAGTATTTACTCCATACTTTACATTTCCTTTTTAATGTGTTTCTAAACTTTTCAAAGCACGAGCAGCTAATCTGTTTACTTCCCTAGTCGCTTCATTAAATTCTATAAGTGATTGTTGACTGGAAGTGATTAACTCGTTTACTTCATTGACTTGTTTTTGAAGTTCATGCTCACGGATAGAGTGATCTTCAATTTGCGTATATAATTGCGTCTGACTATCTATCAACTTTTTATACTGCATGATGAACGTCTCATGTATATCCGAACGTTCATAAAGTGTTTCAATTACTACACCTAATTGATCATGTAAATCCATCTGCTCCATCCATTCAGACATACGGTCTATCTCTTTCTTCGATTCGCGTAAAGAATTTTCCTCTTTTTCTACTAGCAGAGCCCGTTCATGTGCAGACTTCTTCATCGCAACCACACGCTGCTTCACTTCTTGATATTGCTGTTGAGTCAGTTCCATGGTCTCAACAAATAAGACTTGTTCTTTCTGTTCTTTCTCAAGTAACTTCATCCCAAAGTTGTTCCCTTGTTTTTCTTTTTCATTCACAGCCACAAGTAAATCTGTAAGTTGTTGAGTTACTTCAGACTCTTTGGAACAACCAGTTAGTAGAAGGAATATGAACAATAAACAAATTACTTTCTTCATTAATTACCCTCCTGATGCTTTATATACTTTTTTCTTTCACCATTTTTATCATTCGTCTATACTGTATAAGAGGAAATTGTTTTTTACGATTATATCCCTTAATGCACGTCTGTTACCAGTTTATTGCAGATTGTACTATACCTAATATATCCGAGAGGAAGAGTAGAAATGATTTTAATGAATGATATTATCCGAGAGGGTCACCCGACGTTGCGCCTAAAAGCAAAAGAGGTGAGCTTTCCTTTAAGTAACGAAGACCGTCAATTATGCGATGATCTGTTGGAGTATGTAGTCAATAGCCAACATGATGAGTTGGCAAAAAAATACGGTTTACGTTCGGGCATCGGATTGGCTGCACCACAAGTGAATGCATCCAAAAGAATTTTCGCCCTGCATATTCCTGACGGCGAGGTTCTACTGGAAGACTTTATAGCGATTAACCCTAAGATCATTAGCCATTCCGTAGAAAAAACATATATAGAGAACGGTGAAGGCTGTTTATCGGTAGATCGTGAAGTGCCTGGGTATGTTCCGCGTTACGCAAGAATTACCGTAAAAGCTTTCGATAAGGAAGGTAACGTAATCAAGAAACGTTTAAAAGGATTGCCCGCCATTGCGTTCCAACATGAACTTGATCATTTGAATGGCATTATGTTCTATGATCATATCGACAAAAATGCCCCTTACAAGGAGATTGCCGGTGCCATAGCATTCGATAGAGAGTAAAGCTCTTATACTTGACAGACAGGAGTTTTTCTGTTATAGTCTTGTCAAGGAGTGATGATGCCATGTATAAACGTCTAAAACGCAAACTGCTAAGACGACTTAATGGCCTGCTCGGTAAAAAGACAATTGCTTAGACTTTTACGCCCGCCAACTAAATTGGTGGGCTTTTCTTTATTTTAGGGAAATTGCATGCTATTATTGATGATATGTATTATTAGGAACGTAAAAAGGAGAGTTAAACATGATTTTCAAAGTATATTACCATTTAAACGTACAAGAAGTTCCAGTCCGCGAGAACACACTCAGCTTGTATGTAGAAGCTGAAACAGAAAAAGAAGTCCGTGATCAATTAAAAGGTCGCGATCTGATGATTGAATACGTACAAAAGCTGGAGGGCGAGCATTTAACATACGAACAAGCCTCCCCAGACTTTCGCGTTGAGCAGGTCTAATCAATGAAATCTATTAAAAACAATGAAACAGCCGTTTTTGCCCTAGGCGGACTAGGTGAAATCGGTAAAAATACGTATTGTGTACAATTCCAAGATGAAATCATCATTATTGATGCTGGAATCAAGTTTCCTGAAGACGAATTGCTAGGTATTGACTATGTAATTCCAGATTACACTTACCTCGAACGCAATATCGATAAAATTAAAGGACTTTTCATCACACATGGTCACGAAGATCATATCGGTGGAATTCCCTATCTATTACGCAAAGTGAACGTTCCCGTCTATGGCGGTAAACTAGCAATTGGTTTACTTCGCAATAAGTTGGAAGAACACGGATTATTGCGCACTACGGAAATTCATGAAATTGAAGAAGATGATTTTATCAAATTCCGTAAAACTGCAGTGTCCTTCTTCAGAACTACGCACAGTATTCCTGATGCATTCGGTGTAGTGGTCAAAACTCCATCGGGTAACATCGTCCATACAGGTGACTTTAAGTTCGACTTTACGCCTGTCGGTGAACCTGCTAACTTGCATAAGATGGCGAAAATCGGTAGTGAAGGTGTCCTTTGTTTATTATCAGACAGTACAAACGCAGAAGTACCTAACTTCACGATGTCGGAACGTAAAGTTGGAGAAAGCCTGAACGATATTTTCCGTACTGTAGATGGTCGGATTATTTTCGCTACATTCGCTTCGAATATCCACAGATTGCAACAAGTGATTGAATCGGCGCAGATATTTGGCCGTAAAATCGCTGTCTTCGGTCGTAGTATGGATAATGCAATTACTATCGGTCGCGAACTCGGTTATATTGACGCTCCAAAAGATTTATTCGTAGATGCCCAATCACTCAACCGACTTCCAGCTAATAAAGTGATGATTTTATGTACGGGTAGCCAAGGTGAACCGATGGCTGCACTATCTCGTATCGCAAACGGTACGCATAGACAAGTTCAAATCCAACCTGGCGATACCGTTATTTTCTCATCTTCACCTATTCCAGGAAATACACTTAGCGTGAACAAAGCGATTAATTCATTGTTCCGTGCAGGTGCAGAAGTTATTCATGGTCCTTTAAACAACATCCACACGTCCGGTCACGGGTCACAGGAAGAGCAAAAGCTTATGTTGCGTTTAATCAAACCTAAATACTTCATGCCAATCCACGGGGAATATCGCATGATGAATATGCACTCTCAACTTGCTGTAGACTGTGATGTCGAACCTGATAACATTTTCATTATGGGTAACGGTGATGTACTTGCACTCACTGACTCAACCGCAAGACTTGCTGGACGTGTACCGTCAGGCGATGTTTACATCGACGGAAGCGGCATCGGCGATATCGGTAACGTTGTACTACGTGACAGACGAATTCTCTCTGAAGATGGTCTGGTCATCGTTGTAGCAACCATCGACACCAAAAAGAACCGCTTAGTATCTGGTCCCGACCTGATCTCACGCGGATTCGTCTATATGCGGGAATCTGGCGCTATGATAAACGAAGCACAATATATGCTTTCGAAAACATTACAGCGCAAACTGGCTGCTAAACCTGATTCCATCAACAACCTAAAAGGCGACATCATCGATACACTCGTTCCGTATTTATACGAAAAAACGAAACGTAAACCGATGATCCTTCCTGTAATTATGGAACTCTAAAAAAACATACAAAAAAAGCAAGTGCACTTTAGCACTTGCTCCAAACTGAGGGCAACTCCGATAAATCAGGGGTTGCCTTCAGTTTTTTATTTGGATTTTTTATAATATCTTTTAACCATTTACTAGATGTTCCAAGTTGAAAAACAACACTAGTTGATCGACGTTCTCTTCTTCTTCCACTTTCTATTCATTAATGCAATGCTCTCCGTTCAAACCGATGAATATCCAGATCAGAACCAATCACAATCAACACATCATTAACTTCTATTTGCTCAATCGCTTGCGGAGAAACTAGTATATGTGTGCCACGCTTGATCGCTACAATATTCACACCGTACTTGGCACGAATGTCTAAATCGATCAGCGAAGAACCTGCGATGTGATTATTAGCTTGAATCTCCACGATCGAGTATTCGTCGGATAACTCTAGATAATCCAAAATATTGTTTGAGACCAAGTTATTTGCAATACGCTTCCCCATATCTCGCTCAGGGTGAACGACTTGGTCCGCTCCAATTTTTCGCAATACTTTTTCATGATAGTCATTTTGCGCTTTCACAGTAATACGTTGTACACCGATTTCTTTCAAAATCAGCGTAGTCAAAATACTCGCTTGTATATTTTCTCCTATTGCGATCACCACATGTTCGAAATTCCGTATGCCTAATGAACGCAATGCCGCTTCGTCGGTCGTATCGACAGCTACAGCTTGCGTGGCAATATTCGCAAATTCCTCCACGCGTTCTTGTGACTTATCGATCGCCATAACATCAGCTTCCAGTTCAATTAGTTCTTTAACGATACTGCCACCAAAACGACCTAAACCAATTACTACAAATTCCTTTTTCATCTCATTACTCCTCGCCATTGCGAATAGTCACATGTCTTATCGCAATCCCATTTTAAATTTCAGGAATAACTCATTATACACTCCAAGTGTTTCTAAACCTAAATTTTCATACACTTCAAGGTTTTTCCTCGCCTCTTCATCAGGGTAAAATCGTTCATCACTTGTAATATCTTCATCCATAAATGACAATGCTGCAGTATTCGGTGTAGAATACCCCACGTATTCTGCGTTTTGCGCTGCCACTTCAGGATCAAGCATGAAATTAATAAATTTATATGCACCTTCAACATTCGTAGAGGTTTTCGGGATGACAATATTATCAAACCATAAGTTCGAACCTTCACTTGGCACGATATAATTAATGTCGTCGTTTTCAGAGATCATATCTGCCGCCTGGCCAGACCACGTGAGCGCAACGGATGCTTCGTTATTGATCATGAGTTGGGTAACTTCATCACCTATAACCGCTTTAACATTCGGACCCATCGTTTCCAGCTTGTCTGTTGCCTGTTTTAGTTCCTGCAAACTAGTTGAGTTCAATGAGTAGCCGAGTGAATTCAATGATATTCCGATCACTTCACGCGCACTATCTACTAAAATGAGCTTCTGTCGCAATGAAGCATCCCATAAACTTTCCCAACTCTCAAACGTCTGACCTTCCAATAAGGATGCATTATATGCGATACCTACAGTTCCCCAGAAATACGGAATCGAATATTGATTGTCTGGATCAAACGGCAAATTCATGAAGTATGGATCGATGTGTTGAACGTTCGGAATTTTCGAGAAATTCAATGGCAGTAAAAGATCCTTCTCTTCCATCATCTGCACTGCATATTCAGACGGGACTGTCACATCGTAAGCAGTTCCCCCTTGTTCGATTTTCCCCATCATTCCTTCATTGGAATCAAATGTTTCATAAATCACTTTGATGCCTTCTTGTTCCTCAAATTGCTTCAGAAGATCCGGGTCAATATATTCGCCCCAGTTGTATACCGTAATCGTATCTTTACCCGCACTCCCCGCTTTATGCTCGAGCTGATAATTGGCAAACAACAGGAGACCAGAAACGAGTAAAATTACAAATGCACTACTTATTAATCCTTTCATTTTTTCACCCCCTGAGGTGATTTTGCTTTATTACCGATAATATAATAACCCAGTACTAGAATTATTGTGAGTAAGAAAATCAATCCGGATAGCGCATTGATTGTTAACGTGATTCCTGTGCGTGCCATGGAGTAAATTTCCACGGACAATGTCGAGAATCCATTTCCTGTTACGAAAAAAGTAACTGCAAAATCATCCAATGAATACGTTAACGCAAGAAAGAACCCTGCGAAAATTCCCGGCTTGATATAGGGCAATATAACACGCGTCAGTATATCTTTACGTGAAGCTCCTAAATCCCGCGCTGCATCTATTAACGTAGTACTCATTTCTAGCAACTTGGGCAACACCATAATGACGACGATCGGTATACTAAAAGCGATATGGGAAATGAGCACTGAAGCAAAGCCCAATTTCACACCGATCAGCGTGAATAAGATTAAGAAAGATGCACCGATAATTACATCAGGACTGACAATCAATATATTGTTCAGAGATAATACGGTCTGACGCGCAGATTTATTTTTCATGAAGTAAATGGTAAGTGCACCCATCACGCCGATTGTAGTGGATAGTAAGGCGGATAATAATGCGATAATGACCGTATTCAAGACAATGATTAGAAGTCGCGTATCTTGAAATACCGCTTGATAGTGATCTAAAGTAAATGATTCGAAATTCGACATCCCGTCTCCGGAATTAAATGAATAATATATGAGATAAAAAATAGGAGCATATAAAATTACAAAGACTGCTGCCAAATAAACTTTCGGCAAGATCCCCAGTTTCTTCATTTAATGATGCCCCCTTTTTTTCCAGACGTCAGTACCATAATTAAGAACATGAAAATGATTAGAAAGACAGCAATCGTGGAACCCATTCCCCAGTTTTGTGTAACGAGGAATTGTTGCTCGATCGCGGTTCCAAGTGTAATTACTTTATTACCAGCAATTAAACGAGTAATCATGAATAGGGATAAGGCCGGTATGAATACAACTTGTATACCTGATTTCACACCATCCGTAGTCATTGGCCAAATCACTCGTTTAAATGTTACCCATGCATTCGCCCCTAAATCCTTGGATGCATCCAATAAAGTAGGATTAATTTTATCCAAAGAGTTAAAAATAGGCAATATCATAAATGGAATAAATATATACACGGAAACAAACACGAAACTAAAATCGGTGAATAATATTTGCTGACTGCCTATACCGACAGTTTCCAAAAAGGCATTAATGGGTCCATAAATCCCCATCAACCCAATAAATGCATAGGTCTTCAACAATAAATTAATCCACGAAGGTATGATAATGAGTAATAACCATAACTGCTTATGCTTCGTCTTAGTTAAGAAGTAGGCTGTCGGATAGGATATCAATAAAGCAAAAAAAGTTATGAGAAATGCATACCAAAACGAACTCATTGTTAATTTGAAATAGATCGATGAAAAGAAGTTTCGATAGTTAGCCAACGTTAAATGACCCGATAAATCAAAAAACGAGTAATACACAATGACAGCAATCGGTGCTAGCACAAATAATAATAACCACGCTGCATACGGTGTGGCATATATAAAACGTAACGGGTTTTTATTCCTCATCTTCCGCCACTCCAAACGATTCCAGACGTGCATCAAAGTCCGCTTCAGATTCATTCAGACGCATAACATGAATGTCTGCCGGTTCAAAATCCAAACCGATTAACGTCCCTACATCCGCTGGTTTAGTTGAATGGACTAGCCACTCATTACCGTCAGAGTCATACGTTGATAGTTCATAGTGTACTCCCCGGAATAATTGCGTATCTACAGTGACAGTTAACCTTCCTTTTTCGACGGTTGTCATTTCCAAATCCTCAGGACGAATGACGATATCCACTTTTTCATTAGGATAGAATCCACCATCTACACATGGAAATTGTTTGCCAGTAAATTCCACTAGATAATCTTCAATGATTCTCCCTGTTACTATATTCGATTCGCCAATAAAGTCTGCTACAAAACGGTTAATGGGCTCATCGTAAATATCAATCGGTGTCCCCGACTGTTGAATTTCACCGTTATTCATAACGAAAATTTCATCGGACATCGCAAGTGCTTCTTCCTGGTCATGCGTAACAAAAACAAATGTTTTGCCAAGACGCTGCTGGAGCTCTCGCAATTCATATTGCATTTCAGAACGTAATTTCAAATCTAACGCCGACAATGGCTCGTCTAGTAAAATCACTTCAGGATCATTGATGATCGCTCTAGCAATCGCAACGCGCTGACGCTGCCCGCCGGACATTTCAGTTATTTCACGGGATTCGTATCCCTCTAAATTCACGAACTTCAACGCTTCTTTTACTCGGCGATCCACTTCATTTTTTTTCACTTTTTTAATGCGTAAACCAAATGCAACATTTTCATACACATTCAAATGAGGAAACAATGCGTAATCTTGAAATACCGTGTTCACTTGACGTTCATTTGCGGGTACAGAGTTGATCTTCCTTCCATTGAAGAAGATCGATCCATCCGTCGCTTCCGTAAAACCAGCGATCAAACGTAAAATAGTCGTTTTTCCACAGCCCGAAGGTCCAAGTAATGTATAAAACTTACCGCGTTCCATTTCAAATGAAACACGATCGAGGACAGTTGTAGATTCATTATAGCGTTTTGTAACATTCTCAAAACGAATAATCGGTTCAGTAGTCAATAGGTTTCCTCCTTGCATACCATATTATTTCTTATAATAAATGAATAGTTGTAAACTTACTCATTATACCCAAAATGATAATGAAATCAACTATCATTTTATGTCGAATAACAAAACAGCCCACAGGAAAATAGTCATGAAAATTGTTTTTTCGCAAATGACATAGTAGAATGAAACCATATATTGAGGAGGGATTCAGTTGGAAGACCATTTATTTTTTTATCTGGACTCTGATGACAAGCGGAATCGAAAAGTCGAGCCCGCAACAAGAGAAAATCATCTAGAAGGAATTTTTCTAGTACAAAATAAGAAAATACGAACGTGGAAAGAGATGGCTTCTCATTGCGTAGAATGCATGGAACCATTACATTATAGCGATGAATTTGACGCACGGTACTGCAAAGATTGTGATGAATGGCGAGAATTGATATGTGATCCTAATTGTAAAACATGCCAAACACGCCCTATGAAACCTTCTGACTGTAAACAAGACTTTGAGTAATCAGATGCTCAAATCCTAAATATATGAAGTTTATCGCTCTTTATAATAATTATTATTATCTTCGAGTCATTCTAATTGAATTTAACTTGAAACTTTGTTATTCTAGATAAGAATTGTGCAACACAGTCATGTGGTTGTACAAAAGACTAATTGGAGGTTTTATATAATGGCTGAACGTATGGTAGGTAAACAAGCTCCAGATTTTACAATGGAGGCAGTACTAGCTGACAAATCTTTTGGTAAAGTTAGTTTACAAGAGAACATTAAAAACGACAAATGGACAGTTCTTTTCTTCTATCCAATGGACTTCACTTTTGTATGTCCAACAGAAATCACTGCAATGTCGGATCGTTACGATGAGTTCGAAGACTTGGATGCAGAAGTAATCGGTGTTTCTACTGATACTATCCACACTCACCTAGCTTGGATCAACACGGATCGTAAAGACAATGGTCTTGAACAACTAAAATACCCACTTGCAGCGGATACTAACCATTCTGTTTCACGCGACTACGGTGTATTGATCGAAGAAGAAGGTATTGCATTGCGCGGCCTTTACATCATCAATCCTGAAGGCGAACTTCAATATCAGACAGTATTCCACAACAATATCGGTCGTGACGTGGACGAAACTCTTCGTGTACTACAAGCACTACAAACTGGCGGTCTTTGCCCAGCAAACTGGCGTCCAGGTCAAAAAACTCTTTAATTTTTGGACAACCATCCCCACGCGTTACACTAATCGTGGGGATTTTTTTATCAACTACTATATACACCCACTTAGCTAGGAGGAATTCTTGATGAAATTACGTGAACAAATGCCTGAACTTCAAGGTGC
The DNA here is from genome assembly GCF_002743155.1 of Sporosarcina sp. P1. Taxonomy (NCBI): domain Bacteria; kingdom Bacillati; phylum Bacillota; class Bacilli; order Caryophanales; family Caryophanaceae; genus Sporosarcina; species Sporosarcina sp. P1. The sequence continues at coordinate 1,870 of NZ_PDYS01000001.1, read as the reverse complement.
TACAACTTGGTTGAATGGTGAAACTTCCAAATCGGAACTTGTTGGAGAAAAACCGACACTTGTACACTTCTGGTCTGTTAGTTGTCATATGTGCAAAGAAGCGATGCCGGATGTAAACAATTTCAGAGATCGATACAAAGATGAACTGAATGTTGTGGCTGTACATATGCCTCGTTCAGAAGATGATGTCGATTTGGAACAAATCAAGGAAGTAGCAGCTGAGCATGATATTACACAACCGATTTTCGTTGATAGCGAATTGAAGTTGAACGATGCATTTGAAAACCAATACGTCCCTGCCTACTATGTCTTTGACAAAGATGGTGCATTACGTCACTTCCAAGCGGGCGGTAGTGGTATGAAAATGCTTGAAAAACGTGTGAATCGTGTACTAGATGAAATGAAAAAAGAAGATTAATTGTACCAACGACTCTTGCTTTAAGGGAGTCGTTTTTTCATATCCCTTTTCCTCAAAACACTCCGTAGCAAACACAATACAAACATTGTCGATTTTTTTATGATACGATTAGTAAAAAGTTTTTTGGAAAGCGAGTTGCCGAATGAACAAACTATCTACACAAATCGCACTTTATATTTTAATGTTCAATATGTTCATCGCTATGGCTGGTGTCGGCTTGATCATCCCCATAATGCCCGAATTCCTAGGTACTTTTGGAGTTGCAGGACGCGCACTCGGACTATTGATTGCCATGTTCTCTTTTGCACAATTTATTTTTTCTCCTATTGCAGGAAATCTCTCAGATAAATACGGCAGAAAAAGCATTATTGTTTTCGGCTTGATTATTTACGGATTTTCTCAATTAGCTTTTAGTTTATCAACTGAACTATGGATGCTCTATCTCGCACGATTCTTTTCCGGCTTCGGTGCCGCCTTTATTATTCCACCTACTATGGCATTTGTGGCGGATATTACATCCCCGAAAAACCGCGGTCGCGGAATGGGATTACTTGGCGCTTCGATGTCTTTAGGTTTTATGATAGGTCCCGGAATTGGCGGTTTTCTCTCTAATATCAGCTTATACTTCCCTTTCTACTTTGCAGCAGCGGCATCCATGGTAGCAGCGGTTGTATCTTTATTACTGCTACCTAACCCTAAGCCCGTATTGCAAGGTGCTGCAACGAATGAAAACATCTTTCAGCAAATGCGTAGATCTACGCAAACGTCGTATTTCGTCATGCTGATTGTCATGTTTGTATTTTCTTTTGGATTAGCTAATTTCCAATCAACCATTTCGTTGTATGTAGATCAAAAATACAATTACACACCTTCCCAAATCGCAGTCATCATTACGGTTGGCGGATTTGTCGGGGTCATCATCCAGACATTTGTCATCGATCGTTTGTTCAAACGTTTTGGTGAAATGCGTGTCATTCTCATCAATTTAGTCATAGCTGCTTTCGCTATGTTAGGTATTTTATTCGTCAACACATTCTTCACTATTCTATTGGTAGCAACGATTTTCTCAACTGCTACTTCATTGTTGCGACCAGCAGTCAACACCTTAGTCTCGAAACTAGCCGGTAAAGAGCAAGGGTACGCAGCTGGGATGATGAATGCCTACATGAGCCTCGGAAATATGATCGGTCCAGCTACAGCGGGATACATATTCGATATGAATATGGAATCACCCTATATAGTCGGCACAATCATTCTCCTACTTTGCTTTATTCTCGCTTTATACTGGGCAAGAAACAACAAGTCACTTATAGAATCTGCAAGAACTTCTTAAATAGTGTCACGATAGCAGCCTATAACAAAAAATAAATAGAGAAGAGACTGAGACATAACTATCTCACCCCGTTTCCTTGCACTCCGAAAGGCACGCTTTCCGAGGGGCGTGGCTTGAGC